>CAWHWV010000055.1:0-198583 GCA_963833085.1 uncultured Pseudomonadota bacterium | reverse complement strand
GAACCAGCGGAACAGCACATTCCTGCCTTCGTGGCGTTCCGGCCTGAGCAGCGCCGCGCACAGCGCCGGTGTGAACAACAGCGCGAGATCGCGGAAATCGCCATCGACACGGCGATCGTCAGCGCGAACTGCGCATAGATGATCCCCGTGGCGCCGGCTTGCAGCGCCGAGGGAACGAACACCGCGTCAGCACCACTGTGATCGCGATGATCGCTCCGGTGATCTGCGGCATCGCCTTGCGCGTCGCATCGTGCGGCTCCAGGTGCTCCTCGGCCATGATGCGCTCGACGTTCTCGATGACGACGATCGCATCGTCGACGACGATACCGATGGCCAGCACCATGCCGAAGAGCGTCAGCTGGTTGACCGTAAATGCAGCACCGCCAGCCCGACGAACGTGCCGATCAGGGCGACGGGGATGACCAGGGTCGGGATGAGCGTCGCGCGCAATTCTGCAGGAACATCAGCATCACCAGGAACACGAGCACGATCGCTTGCGAGCGTCTTGAGGACTTCGTGGATCGAGGCCGTGATGAATGGCGTGGTGTCGTACGGAACGGTCCAGTTCACGCCGGGCGGGAGGGTCCGCGCCAGTTCGGCCATCTGCGCCTTCACCGCATCGGCCACGGCGAGCGCGTTGGTGCCCGGAGACAGGAATACGGCGACGCCGCCCGCCGGCTGGCCGTTGTGCCGGGCCGCCTGGCCGTAACTTTGCCCGCCGAGGAGATGCTGGCGACGTCCCGCAGCCGGACCACGCTGCCGTTGCTGTTGGCGCGCAGGATGATGTTGCGGAACTCCCGCAGCGAGGTGAAGAGCGTATCGCCGAGACGGTGGCGGTGAACTCCTGCCTTTGATCGCCGGGTCGGCGCCGATCGCGCCGGCGGCGAACTGCGCGTTCTGCGCCTCCACCGCGTTGAGCACCTGGGTCGTCGACAGGCCATATCCTTGCAGCTTGTGGGGATCGAGCCAGATGCGCACGGCGTATTCGGACCGATCAAGAGGGTGCTGCCGACGCCGTTGATGCGCGCGATCTCGGGTTCGATCTGCGAGGCCAGGATATCGTCGAGCCGCGCGCTGTCGACCGCGGGATTGCTCGAATACAGGCCGATGAAGAGCAGAATGTCGGGGCTCGCCTTGGCGACCGTGATGCCCTGGCGCGTGACTTCGGACGGCAGCAGCGGCTCCGCCAGGTTGACTTTGTTCTGGACCTGGACCTCCGCGATATCGGGGTTGGTCCCGGTGCCGAAGGTGAGCGTGATGACCGTCTGGCCGTTGGAGCCCGAGGTCGAGCTGAAATACAGCAGGTTGTCGATGCCGGTAGCTGCTGCTCGATGACCTGGGTGACGGTCGACTCCATGGTCGCGGCGCTGGCGCCGGGATAGTTGGCGGTGACCGTTACCTGCGGCGGCGCGATGTCCGGATAGGAGTCGACCCCCATCGAGCGCAGCGCGATGCCGCCGAAGAGGCATAGCAGGATGGCGATGACCCACGCGAAAACCGGGCGCTCGATGAAGAAGCTGGGCACTGCTCGACTCCTTGGTGCCGGCGCCGGCGGCGCCGTGTTGGCGCCTTCTCAGGCAGTGATTTCGACATCGTGCCGCGGTCCGCCGACAGCGACAGGAGTTTGCTCGGCGGCCGCGCCGGGCGCTCTCGGGCCGCGCTCGATGATCATGCTCGCCCGCAGGCCGGGCTCGTTGTCGCCGAGCTCGAGCGAGCCGCCGTGCAGCTTGGCGATGGCCTGCACCAGGCTCAGACCCAGTCCCACCCCCGGGGTGCCGCGGCTGGCATCGCCGCGGAAGAAGCGCTCCGCGGCCTTGGGCCGGTCGCGCTCCGGAATGCCGGGGCCGTCATCGGCCACGACGACGGCGACCGACTGCTCGCTCGGGTACACCAACTCGATGCCGATGTGGCCGCCCGCCGCGACGAACTTGAGCGAGTTGTCGATGAGGTTGTTGACCGCCTGGGCGAGCAATACCGGATCGCACCGCGCCCACACCGGGCCCGGATCGCGGAAGGAGAGGGTGTGCCCCTTGAGCTCCGCGGCCGGGAGATAGAAATCGACCGCCCTGGCGACGATCTCGGTGACATCGGTCGCCACGAAGTTGGAGCGGCGCAGTCCCGAGTCGATCTCGGCGAGCCGCAGCAGGGCATTGAAGATGCGGATCACTCCGTCGACATCCGCCACCGCGGCATCGACCTCCGCGAACGCCTCTTCGGCCGGCGGCCGGGTGAGGGCGAGCTCTTCGAGGCGAGAGCGCAGCTCCGCGAGCGGCGTGGCAGGTCGTGGGCAATGGAGTTCGAGACGTTCGCGATGCCGTGCACGAGCTGCTCGACCTGCTCCAGCAGCCGGTTGATCGTCTGCGCCAGCGTGTCGAGCTCATCGCCGCGCGAGCGGACGTCGAGCCGGTGGCTGAGATCGCCGCGCATGATCGCGGCTACCGTCCGTTGAATTCCCTGGATGCGTGCGAGCAGCGCATGGCGGATGAGCAGGGCGCCGATGATCCCGGCCACCGTCAGCACCGCCACCGCGGCGGCGAGGCCGTACCAGAACCGCCGCTCGATGGGCGCGAAGCGATCGACGTCGCGCCCGACCAGCAGGCGGTAGCCGCCCGGGAGCGCCGTCAGCACCATGGCAACGTTGGCGTGCCGGCCGTCGAGGTCGACGGGGAGAGTGTAGTTGCCGGCGCGGGTGGGGACGCTGCGCGGCCAGGCGGGAATGTTGCCGGCCAGCGGCCGGCCGCCGGGACCTACGAACAGGAGCATCCGCTCGCCGGGGATCTGCATCCTGACGCGCTCGTCGACGAAGGCTGTGAGCCCTGCCGGACCGCGGAGCTCGAAGACGTGCCGCAGGCGCTGCGAGTCCTCCTGCAGGAGCTCGACGCGGAAGTCCTCGATGGTTGCCTGCCACGCATAGCGTAGCGGCGCGGCGAAGAGCACCAGCGCGACGAAGGCGAGCAGCACGTAGCCGGTCGCGAGAGTGGCGGCGGATGAGCGGAAGACTCGGGCCATATGCTGTGTACGGCGCCGGCTCGCCCCTCAGGCGGTGCCTGGTGTGATGCCTGGAGCGGGCGGCGGCTCGGCGCTGATCATATACCCTGCGTTGCGGACCGTCCGCAGAAGCTGGCGCTCGCTCTCCGCCTCGATCTTCTGCCTGAGCTTGCTGATGTGCACGTCGACCACGTTCGTCTCCGGGTCGAAGTGATAGTCCCACACGTTCTCGAGCAGCATGGTACGCGTCACCACCTGGCCGGCATGACGCATGAGGTACTCGAGCAGCTTGAACTCCCGCGGCTGCAGTTGGATCGGCCGCGAGCCGCGCCACACTTTGCGGGTCAGCAGGTCGATGCGCAGATCACCCACTTCGAGCGCGGTCTGCGCGCTGTCCTGCCGGCGGCGGCGGCTGAGGACGTCGATGCGCGCGAGCAGCTCGCCGAATGCGAACGGCTTGGTGAGATAGTCGTCGCCGCCCGCACGCAGACCCTTGATCCTCTCATCGACCTCGCCCAGGGCGCTCAGGATGAGGATGGGAGTGTGATTCTCGGCCTTGCGCAGCGCATCGATGATGGCGAGCCCGTCGATGTTGCCCGGCAGCATGCGATCCATGATGATGACGTCGTAGCGCTCGCTCACCGCGAGAAAGAGGCCGTCGCGGCCGTTCTCGGCATGGTCGGTGATGTGGCCCGCCTCCGTCAGGCCCTTGGTGACGAATCGCGCCATCCGCTCGTTGTCCTCGACGACGAGGATCTTCATGACTGCGACTCGATCGCCGGATGGCGCGCAATCGCCACGGCCGCTGCCTCCTCCTCGTGATGTGCCCGTCCCCACCACGAGGTCAGCCGGGTGTTCAGCCGGTCGAGGTAGAGATAGATCACCGGCGTGGTGAAGAGGGTCAGCGTCTGGCTGAGGAGGAGTCCGCCCACCATGGTGTAGCCGAGCGGCTGGCGCAGCTCGGAGCCGGTACCGTGACCGAGCATCAGGGGCAGCGCACCGAGCAGCGCCGACATGGTAGTCATCATGATCGGCCGGAAGCGCAGCAAGCACGCCTTGCGGATCGATGCCACCGGCGGCAGGTGCTCCTCGCGCTCCGCCTGGATCGCGAAGTCCACCATCATGATGCCGTTCTTCTTCACGATGCCGATGAGGAGGATGATGCCTACGAGGGCGATGATCGACAGGTCGAAATGGAACGCCATCAGCATCAGCAGTGCCCCCACGCCCGCCGACGGCAGCGTCGAGAGAATCGTGAGCGGGTGGATATAGCTCTCGTACAGCATGCCGAGAATAATGTACACGACCACGATCGCGGCCAGGATCAGATACGGCTCGCTTTTCAGCGAGGCCTGGAACGCCTGCGCCGTACCCTGGAAGGTGGGAGTGATCGTCGCCGGCATCTGCAGGCCGTCAGCCGCCTTTTGAATGGCGTCGACCGCCTGGCCGAGCGCGTAGCCCGGCGCCAGATTGAACGACAGCGTCACGCAGGGAAACTGGTTCTGGTGATTGATGGAGAGGACGGTCGCGTGTTGGGTATCGAATTTCACCAGCGTGGAGAGCGGCACCATCTGCCCGGTGAGCGGTGAGCGGATATAGAGCAGGTGAAGGGAATTCGGGTCCTGCTGCAGCTTCGGCGGGATCTCCAGGATGACGTGGTAGGCATTGAGCTGAGTGAAGTACTGCGTCACCTCGTTCTGTCCAAAGGCATCGTAGAGCGTCTGGTCGATCTGCGAGATCGGGATGCCGAAACGGGAAGCCTGATCGCGATCGATGTCCACCTTCAACTGCGTGCTGTTGGTCTGCTGGTCCGTGGCCACGTCGGAGAGCTGGGGGAGCTTCTGCATGGCCGTCAGCATCTTCGGCGCCCACTGGCTCAGCTCGCTGAGATCGGCATCCTGCAGCGTGTACTGGTACTGGGTGCGCGAGGTCCGCCCGCCCACGTTTACATCCTGAGCCGACTGCAGGTAGATCGTCGCGCCCGGCACCTTCTCGAGCTGCTTGCGCAGCCGGCGGATGATCTGATCGGCGTCCGCCTTGCGCTGATCGCGCGGCTTGAGGGTGAACATGGTGAATCCGTTGTTGAGCGGATGTCCGCCGCCGACGAATGCCATCGACGCCGAGACGTCCGGGTCCTTCGAGACCACCGCCATCAGCTGCTGCACCTTCCTGTTCATCTCATTGAAGGAGATGTCCTGGGAGGCATCCGTGATGCCTTTGATCAGGCTAGTGTCCTCCTGCGGGAAGAAGCCTTTGGGCTCGACGACGTAGAGGACGCCAGCGATCACGATGGTGGCGACGAAGACTGCCAGCGTTTCGGGCTGATGGCGTAGCACGAAGTCGAGGCCGCGCTCGTAGAGCGCGAGCGACTTGTCGAAGACGCGCTCGCACGCCGCGTAGAACCGGCCATGGCGGACGTGGCGCTCATCCCGCAGGAAGAGCGAGCACATCATCGGCGACAGGGTGAGCGCGACGAAGGCGGACACCACGATGGTCAGAGTGACGGTAATGGCGAACTCACGGAACAGGCGCCCGACGATCCCGCCCATGAGCAGCAAGGGTATGAACACGGCGATCAGAGAGAGGCTGATCGACATGATCGTGAAGCCGATCTCTCCGGCTCCTTTCAACGACGCCTCGAGGGGCGACATCCCCGCCTCGATATGACGGTAGATGTTCTCGAGCATGACGATGGCATCGTCGACCACGAACCCGACGGCGATCGTCAGACCCATCAGCGACAGATTGTCGAGGCTGTATCCCAGCACGTACATCATCGCGCACGTGCCGAGCAGTGCCAGCGGCACCGTCACACCTGGAATGATGGTCGCCCACGCGTTTCGCAGGAAGAGAAAGATTACCAGGACGACCAGTGAGATGGTCAGCATCAACGTGTATTCGACGTCATGCACCGACGCGTTGATGGTAATGGTACGGTCGTTGATGAGGTCGAGTTTGATCCCTGGCGGGATGGACGCCATGGCGCTTGGCAATATCGCCTTCACGCGTCGGACGGTATCGATGACGTTTGCGCCCGGCTGCTTGAAGACCATCAGGATCACGCCCGGCTTGCCGTTCTGGTAAGCGGACATCTGCGTGTTTTCGGCCCCGCGCACCGCGGTTCCGATGTCACGGATGCGAACCGGCGCTCCATTCCGGTAGGCGACGATGATGTCGTTCCATGGCTTGGCGGTGACGAGCTGATCGTTGTCGTAGATCGCAAAGCTGTGCAGGGTGCCGTTGATGGAGCCCTTCGGGGAGTCCACGGTGGCCGTCTGGATGACGCTCTCGACATCCGTGAGCTGAATGCCCATGTTGGCCATCTTCGCGGGGTCGACCCGGACACGGATGGCGGGCTTCTGCTGACCACCGATCGAGACCTGCCCGACGCCATCGACCCGCGACATCTGCTGGACCAGGATGTTTTCCGCGTAGTCGTCCACGGTCGTGATGGGTAGAGTGTCGGAGTGAACCGCGAAGATCAGGATCGGCGAATCGGCCGGGTTGGTCTTGCGGTAGGAGGGAGGGGCCGGCAGGTCCTTCGGCAGCTGGCCGGCTGCCGCATCGATGGCGGCCTGAACGTCCTGCGCCGCGGCGTCGATGTTGCGGTTGAGATCGAACTGCACGGTGATCGAGGTCGACCCGAGCACGCTCTGCGAGGTGAGCTGCGTCACCCCCGGGATGGCCATGATCTGGTACTCGATCGGCGTTGCGACCGCGGAGGCCATGGTCTCGGGGCTCGCGCCGGGCAGGCTGGCGCTCACCTGGACGGTCGGGAAATCGACCTGCGGCAGCGGCGCCACCGGCAGCATCGGAAAGGCGACGATCCCGACGAGGAGAATCCCCGCCATCAGGAGGGACGTGGCGACGGGCCTGCGGATGAAGGGTGCGGAGATGCTCATGACGCTTGATGCTCTACCCGCACGCGCGCCCCCGGCTCCAGCCTGAAGAGGTTGCTGGTCGCCACCCTCTGGCCCGCCTTCAGGCCCTTGGTGACGATCGCGAAACTCTCGCTGTTGTTGGCGACCTCGATCGGCTGCATGGTCACCGTGGAGTCGGGCTGCACGACATACACGAACATCCCGTCAGGGCCGCGCTGCAGCGCGGCCGCCGGTACCGTCAGGGCGTTCTCGTCGGTGCGCTCGAGCAGGCGCACGTTGACGAATTGCCCGGGCCAGAGTTTGAGCTTCGTGTTGGGGAAGACGGCCTTCAGGCGGATGGTGCCGGTCGTCGTGTCGATCTGGTTGTCGATCAGCTTGACGGTTCCCTGGTCGAGCGCGGTGCCGTCGCCCTGCTGTGAGGTCGCGATGGCACTCACGGTCCCCTGCGCCATTGCGCCGGCTACAGCCTCGAAGGTGCTCTCGGGCAACGTGAAAATCGCGGTGATCGGCTGCAGCTGCGTCAGCACGACGATGCCGGTCGTGTCGGTCGAGTGGACGATGTTGCCGGGATCGACCAGGCGGATGCCCGTGCGCCCGTTGATGGGCGAGGTGATCCGGGTGTAGCTGAGCTGCGTCGCAGCGCTTTCGATGGCGGCCTGGTCGGCCTCGGTCTGGGCTTTGAGCTGCGCGACCAGGGCCCGCTGGCTGTCGACCTGCTGTTGACTCGCGAGTTTCTTGGGCTCGAGGAACACATATCGCGCCAGGTCCTTGTGCGCGTCGGCGAGCTGCGCCGTGTCCTTCGCGAGCGCGGCTCGCGCCCCATCGAGGGTGGCCTGATAGGGGCGCGGATCGATCTGCGCCAGCAGCTGGCCGCGCTTCACCTGCTGACCTTCCACGAACGCCACCTGGGTGAGCTGCCCATCCACCTGTGCGGTCATTTTGACCGTATAAAACGCCTGCACGGTGCCGAGCCCCTCCAGATAGATCGGCACGTTGCGCGCGACGACCGGCGCGGTGCTCACCTCGACCGCCGCCGGTGCCGCCTGGTGCTGCGAGCTCGCGTGCGCGGGCTTCAGCAGCCAGGCGAAGAGCGTCACGGCGGCGATGCCCGCCGCACCCATCACGAGCCGCGTGCGGCTCAGTCGCATCGGAATTGTCACTGCGAATGCCTCGAAAGATGACTGGTCCAACCGCCGCCCAGCGCGTTGAACAGGCCGACGAGCGCCTGCAGATGCGCGAGCTGCGCCTGCGCGAGCGCGTCTTGGGCGCTGAAGAGGGCGGTCTCGGTGCTCAGCACCGTCAGAATGTTCACGGTGCCGGCATGGAACTGATACTGCGACATCTCGTAGGCGCCGCGCGCCTTGTCGGCGGCAACCTGCTGGCGCTGCAACTGATCCTCGGTATCGCTCACGGCCGCAAGCGAGTCTTCGACGTTACCGAACGCCGAGATCACCGCCTTGTGGTAGTCGGCGAGCAGCTCATCGTAGCGGGCCTTGCTCATCCGGTATTGCCCGAGAACCGCGCCGCCGCGAAAGATCGGCTGGGTGAGACCCGCGGAGAGCGAGAACACGCGGTTTTGCGGCTCGAGCAGGCTCGAGAGCGCCTTGCTCTCGTACCCGCCGGATGCCGTAAGGTCGATCGTCGGGAAGAACGCGGCTCTCGCCGCACGAATGTCCGCGTTGGCGCCGATGAGCTGCTCTTCGGCACTCGCGACATCGGGACGCCTGGCGAGCAGCTCCGAGGGTACCCCCGCGTTCACCGCCGGTGCCGCGATACCTGAGAGACCCGAGGCGGCGATATTGAACGACTGAGGCGTCTGCCCGACCAGGATGGCCAGAGCGTCGATCTGCTGACGCTCCTGCTCCTCCAGCGGCGGGACGGTTGCTGCGACAGTCGCGACGACCGTGTCCTGCTGTGCGACATCGAGCGCGGTCGAGATGCCGGCCTGCTCATCGGTCTCGAGGCCCTGCAGGGTCTCCTCGGCGCTCGCAAGATTCGCCTGGGCAATGCGCAACCGATCGCGAAGCGCGAGCGCCGAGAAGTACGTATCGGCGATGCTCGACATGACGGTGAGCTCCACGGTCTCACGGTCATAGCTGCTGCCGGCGGCGGCGGCGAGGGCGGCGGAACGGATGGCGCGGTTCTCGCCCCAGAAATCGAGCTCGTAGGTGGCGCTCAAGCCGGCGGCGAAGTCGTTGTAGATGAGTGCGCCCGGGCTGCTGAGATTGATCTGCCGCTGACGCGAGCCGCTGGCATCGCCATCGAGCGCGGGGAGGAGGGGCGCGGTGCTGATCGTCACCTGGTCGTCCGCTTCGCGCACCCGCGCGATCGCGGCGGCGAGATCATCGTTCGCGGTCCGCCCCGAGGTGATCAGGCGCGTGAGCTCCGCGGAATGGAATCCGCCCCACCAGTCGGCCGAGGGCCAGCCCTGGGGCATGGTGGCCGCGGTGGGGGTACTCCAGGCCGGGGGCGGCGGGATGCTGGGACGGCGATACCTGGGCCCGAGGCTGCAACCCGCCAGCGCCAGCGCCACAGCAGCGACGGCGGCGGCCCGCCAGTGGCGCCCACGAATCAGCCGTGCCTCTGTCCGGATCGAGACCATCCGCGGCATGGTGGTCGAGCGCCCATTGAGACCCCGTGGACAAATGATTAATTTCAGTTAATGCCCGCGTCGTGGCGCGGGCTCAATCCGCGTGACAATACGAAATTTGAGCCCTGAGTAATAACGCGTTATAATCGCTGCCATGAAAGTGCGGGTGCGGCGCGTGGGCAATTCCCTCGGCGTTCTGCTGCCGAGGGCGACACTCGAGGCGTGGGGCATTGGTGAGGGCGACGAGCTCGAGCTCACTGCGCGGGGACTGCGGCCGCCGGCACGAAGCGGCTTCTCCCACCAGGAGCTGGATGAGCTGCGCCGATCGATAGCAGCCGCCGTGATACAGCGCCACACGCCGCGTGAAATTCGAGCTCAGATTCTCGGCAATCTCCATCGCTGGAAGCAGAGCGGCGTCTGGGGCCGCGCCTACGAAGAGTGGCGGGACATCGCTTCGGACGACGATGATGGTCGACTCTTCGCGGCCATGCTGGGACGAGACGACGAGGCCGTGAGAATGCGGCAATCCGCACCTTTCGTCGGGTTGCTGCCCAAGGAGGAGGTCAGGAGGCTGAATGAAAAAGCAGCAGGTTGACCAGGTGTTGCGTGCCGCGGGCCGCATCACCCGGGAGAGGCTGTTCATCATCATCGGCAGTCAGGCTCTGCACGGCAAACACCCCGATGTCGCGGACGAGATCCTGACTTCCTTCGAAGTGGACCTGATGGTGGACACGCATATCGACCGGAGCGAGTGGCTGAACGTCATAGGAGTTGACTCGCAGTTTCACGAGACCTACGGCTACTACGCTGATGCCGTCGATACCGCGACGGCGACTCTGCCCAAGGACTGGAGGTCCCGATTGGTGGATCTGCCGCCGGGAGATACCGAGGGTGTCCGTGCCCTGTGCCTGGACCCTCATGACCTCGCGATCGCCAAGTATGCGGCGTTTCGCGACAAGGACCTCACCTTCACACGCGAATTGGCGCGCCGCGGGATCACCGCCAAGGAGCAGCTTCTCAGGCTTCTCGAGGAGACCGAGATCAGCGCGGAACTGCGCGCGAGAATCAGGGATCGGATCGTGGCGGATTTCCAGCGCGCCGCGCCCGGCTGACCACGCTACAGCCATCCCTTGGCGCGCGCGAGGCGGGCGGCCTCGATACGGTTGGCGGCGCCGAGCTTGCTGATGGCCTCCGAGAGGTAATTGCGTACGGTCCCTTCGGAGAGGTGCAGTTCCGCGGCGATGTCGGCGCTCGAGCGGCCTTCGCCTGCCCGCCAGAGGATCTGCCGCTCGCGCTCGGTGAGCGGATCGGGCTCGCTGCTCCAGGCCTCGCTCGCGAGCTCGGGATCGATCACCCGCTGGCCGCGATGCACGCGCCGCACGGCATCGGCGAGCTCCGCGGAGGGGCGGTCCTTCAGCAGATAGCCCTTGGCGCCGGCATCGAGCGCGCGGCGCAGGTAGCCGGGGCGGGCGAAGGTCGTCAGGATGATGACCTGCACTTGCGGGTAGAGGTCCCGCACTTCGGCGGCCAGCGTCAGGCCCGTCATCTCCGGCATCTCGATGTCGGTGACCAGGACGTCGGGCTTGTGCGTACCGAGCGCCGCGAGAGCGGCACGGCCGTTGGTTGCGCGCGCGCAGACTGTGATGTCAGGCTCCGTCTCGAGCAGCGCCGCCAGGGCCCCGAGAACCATGGCCTGATCTTCTGCGATGGCGACCCGGATCCTGCTCATCTCAGACGACCGCCGCTGCGGGAATGTGGACGCTCAAGCGAGTGCCCTCGCGGGAGTCGATATCGAGCCGGCCGCCGAGCGCTTCGACCCGCTCGCGCATCCCCCGCAGTCCGTTGCCTTCGCTCCTGATCGCACCGCGACCGTTGTCGTGCACCGACAGATGCGTTCCGCGGGTGTCGGCCGCCAACTCGAGCCGGCAGCTGGTGGCGCCGGCGTGCCGCAGGATGTTGGTCACGGCCTCGCGCAGCACGAGCGAGAGCACGGATTCGTGCGCCGGCGCAAGCAGCACGGTCTCTCCCTGCCACTCGAGCCTGACGCCCGCTGCATCGAGCGTGCGGCGGGCGCGTGCGATCTCCGCAGCAATCCCGTCGGCCCGATAGCCCCGGACCGCCTCGCGGACATCGCCCAGGGCCTGGCGCGCGATCTGCTCCACCTCACCGATCTCCTGCCTGGCGCGCTCCGCATCGCTGCCGACGAGCTTGCCCGCAAGCTCCGATTTGAGCACGACGACCGAGAGGGTGTGGCCGAGGAGATCGTGCAGATCGCGCGCGATGCGCTCGCGCTCTGCGACCTTAGCGAGATGCTCGATCTGCTCCTGCGCGAGCGTCAGCCGCCGGTTGGCTCCCGTCCGTAGTGCGGCGAAGAGGTTGCCGGTGCCGATGGAGGCGGCGAGGAAGGCCATCGACCCCCACTCCCAGGGATTCAGATGCAGCAGCACGCCTTCCGCCGCGGAAGTGAGCGTCGCGGCGACGATCATCCCGGCGGCAACGGCAAGTGAGGGCGTCGTGAACGGCGCCAGCGCCGCCACATAGATGAAGATGCCGCCACCCGTGTTGCCGCTCACCGGGTAATAGGCGGCGCCGAGCACCGCCATGGCGAGCAGCAGGAGGCCGCGCTGCCGAGCGGATCGTACCCAGAGGAAGAGCAGGTAAATGATGAGGAAACAGAGGTAAACGGCGCCGAAGACGAGCCACTCGCGTCGCGACGTGTGACGCTGCAGGAGATCGCTGAAGAAGAAGGCGGAGTAGACGAGCCAGATGAGATTGATGGGCCGCCATCTGCCGCTTGGGGGCACGAGCAGTCCGCGGCGGCTCGTGCTGTCCGGCGGCGACCCATCGTTGGCGTAGGCGGATTCGGTCATCAGGCGTTGGTCTCGCTGCGCAGGAAGGTAATCCACGCCGCGGCAAGCATCAACACGGTGAAGCCGCCGAGCACCGCCCAGTGCAGCGCCATGCCGCTCGCCGGCGCCATGCCGAAGGCGGCGAGCGCGATCTGCGCCAGGTGATAGGTCGGCAACGCCGGTGCCACGACCTGCAGCCAGTGCGGCAGCATGCTCACCGGCATCCAGAAACCGGAAGCGAAGGAGAGCGGCAGGTAGATGAGGTTGATGATGCCGGGACCGGAGTTCGCCGGCACGAGATAGGCGACGAAGAATCCCATGGCGGCGAACGGGATCGAGCCGGCAACGGCGATGGCGGCCAGTGCGATGGCGCTGCTTGCCGAGATGGTGACGCCGCCCAGAGAGCCACCGAGCAGGATGAGGACGATGGCGATGATCAGGCCGAAAGCGGCGCAACTCAGCACTTTCGCGCCGAGGTACGCCAGGCGCGGCATCGGGCTCGCCCGCTTCAGGTCGAGCCAGCCCTGGGCCCGCTCCAGCGCGAGCGTCAGACCGATCCCGAACAGGCACGCCGACACGACGCCCCAGCAGGTGTAGCCGGCCACCAGGTAGAGCGCCCCGGGCTTTCCCCGGTTGGCCAGGCCGAAGAGCAGGTAGAACATCACCGGCAGCCCGATGACTGAGAGCGAGTAGGCGCGCGTGCGCATCCGGCCCGCGAGCTCGTACTGCGTCTCCTTGAGCAGAATGCGCAGTGGGCGCAGAGCGTCGGCCGAGTCCGCGGGCGCGGTCAAGGTATTGGCAAGAGTGTTGGCATTCATGGGATTACTCCGATCGGGTCTGGTGGGCGTCGCCGCCGGTGAGCGCGAGGAAGGCATCCTCGAGCGGCGCGGCGGAGACTTCGAGCCCGTGCAGTGAGTCATCCTCGAGCAACACCCGGCGGACGACCTCCTCCGGACGCTCGGCGTAGATGATGACGGCCTCCCGGTCGCGCTTCAGCGAGGTGACCGAAGGCAGCGCGCTCAGGTAGTCCGGATCGAGTCGGGTCACGCAACGGATGCGCCTCCCTGACACGCCGTGCCTGATCTCGGCCGGCGTGCCTTCTCTAAGAAGCCGTCCCTTGTCGATGACGACGACGCGGTTGGCCAGCGCGTCGGCCTCCTCGAGGTAGTGCGTCGTAAGCAGCACTGACTTGCCGCGCGCGGCGAGGGCGCGAACCTCCTCCCAGAGCCGGCGGCGGGATTGCAGGTCGAGACCAACGGTGGGCTCGTCGAGGAACACCAGGTCCGGGTCGCCGCAGAGCGCGAGTCCGAACAGCACCCGCTGCCGCTGTCCGCCCGACAACTCGCCGAATTTGTGGCTCTCGAGACCCTCGAGTCCCGCCCTGGCCACGACCTCGGCCGCGGGCAGGGGATGCGGGTAGTAGCTGCGGAAGAGCGCGATGTGCTCACGCACGAGCAGCGCTTCCGGCACGCGGGCGACCTGCAGCATGGCTCCGATCCTGGTGCGCGCAGCCGTCGTGCGCGGATCCCGCCCGAGCACGCGCACGCGGCCGGCGTCGGGTGAGATCAGCCCGAGGAGGAGGCGCACCGTGGTCGTCTTCCCGGCGCCGTTGGGACCCAACAGGGCCATGACCTCGCCGCGGCGCAGGGTCAGGTCGAGGCCGCGCAGCGCTTCGGTCCTGCCGTAGCGCTTGACGGCGGATTCGAGAGTCGCGACGCAGCTCGCCCCGACGGTGCTCGGCGCGGCGGCGCTCGGCGCGAGGACGCCCGCCGGGGCGGCCCGGTGCGCCGGGGCGGCGAGCGGAGCGGGTAGGGTCATCATGGCTCTTTCTCCTGCCGCCATTCGGTCTCGGGCGGTGGCGACAGGATCGCGCGCGGGCACCTGCGGTCCCAGTGCAGCTCGTCACCGGTGCGGGATGACATCTGTCATCCCGGGGCATTACTATCCCCGGCCTCATGAAGATCGCCGGCGTTTCCTACCGCACCATCTGGCCCCTCGAGTCCGGGGCCGTGCGAGTGATCGATCAGTCTCGACTCCCTTTCGAGTTCACAACGCTCGATCTCAGAACGCTCGAGGACGCTGCTGACGCCATCAAGACCATGGTTGTGCGTGGTGCACCACTCATCGGTGCCACCGCAGCGTATGGGCTTGCGATCGCGCTGCGCGCTGATCCCTCCGACCGTCGTATCGAGGAAGCCGTGAGCATCCTGCGCGCGACGCGTCCCACAGCTGTCAACCTGGCGTGGGCCTTGGCGCGTGTGCGCAGCGCCATTGCGAAACTTGCCCCTGCGCAACGCTTCGAAGCTGCGTTTCGAGAAGCCGGAAGCATCTGTGACGCAGACGTGGAGCAGTGCCGCTCCATCGGCGTTCACGGGCTGAATATCATTCGGCGGCTTGCAAAATCGCCTGCGCGCCGCGTCAACATCCTAACGCACTGCAACGCAGGGTGGCTCGCGTGCGTGGACTGGGGCACGGCCCTCGCGCCAATATATATGGCGCACGATGCCGGGATTCCCGTGCACGTTTGGGTAGATGAGACACGCCCCCGAAACCAGGGAGCGGCGCTCACCGCCTATGAGCTCGGCGCGCATGGTGTCCCGCATACCGTCATCGTGGACAACCTCGGCGGCCTGCTCATGCAACGCGGTGAGGTCGATTGCGTGATTGTCGGCACCGATCGCACCACTGCCTGTGGCGACGTCTGCAACAAAGTCGGAACCTACCTCAAGGCGCTGGCGGCGGACGACAACGACGTGCCGTTCTATGTGGCGCTGCCCGCCAGCACCATCGACTGGAGTCTCGAGCACGGGCGGGATATCGAGATCGAGGAGCGTTCGCCAAAGGAGGTGACTGATGTCTTCGGTCGCAACGCTGCCGGTGAAGTCGGCAGCGTCAGAGTCGTGGCCGAGGGCAGCACCGCGCTCAACCTGGCGTTTGATGTGACACCCGCGCGTCTGGTCACCGGCCTCATCACCGAGCGCGGTGTCTGCCCGGCGAGCCGCGACGGCCTGTTGGGCCTTTATCCCGAGCGGCGGGCCAGGGCATAACGGGCGGCGGCGCGCGGCCGGGCAGCTTCCCCGCGTGCAAGCAATCGGTTAAGGTGCCGCATCGGGGGTCATCCGGAAGAATTATCTTGCAAACGGCAGCACCCGCCCGCGCCGCGGCACGCGGCGAATTCACCCTGCGCGGCCTCGTCATCGGGGTGGCCATCACCCTGCTGTTCACGGCCGCCAACGTCTACTTCGGCCTCAAGGCCGGCATCACCTTCTCCACCTCGATTCCCGCGGCCGTCATCTCGATGGCCATCCTGCGGAGCCTGCGCGACGCCACGATGCAGGAGAACAACATCGTGCAGACGGTGGCCTCGGCCGCGGGCACGCTGTCCAGCATCATCTTCGTGCTGCCGGGCTTCGTGATCGTCGGTTGGTGGACCGGCTTTCCGTTCTGGATGTCGTTCACGATCTGCGCGGCCGGCGGCATCCTGGGCGTCATGTACACGATCCCGCTGCGGCGCGCGTTGGTCACAACGTCGGACCTGCCGTATCCGGAAGGCGTCGCCTGCGCTGAAGTACTCAAGGTCGGCTGCGGTGCCAACCGCGGACATGACATCGAGAAGGTGGAGGCCGGCACCGCGGGGCTCAAGGCCGTGCTCGTCGGGTCCGTCGTCGCCGCGGTGTTTTATGTGATCGTGCAGACCCGCATCTTTGCGAGCGACGCGGCGCGCTACTTTCGTGTCGGCTCCAGCGGCGCCGTCAGCGGCTTCGACTTGCAGATGTCGTTCGCGCTCCTCGCCATCGGCCATCTGGTCGGGCCCGCGGTGGGCATCGCCATGTTGGTGGGCTCAGGAATCGCCTGGGGGTGGGGTATCCCACACTTCACGGCGCTACACCCAGGCGCCGGCGCCGTGGCGGACGTCGCGCAAGGGGCGTGGAGTCACTACGTCCGTTACGTTGGCGCCGGCGCTATCGGTGTTGCCGCGGTCTATACGTTAGGCACTTTGGTCAAGCCGGTACTGTCGGGACTCGCGGGCGCGATGGCAGCGTCTCGTGTCCGCAAGGCGGGTCAGGCGCATACGCTGCCGCGGACGGAGCGCGACATCCCGATCGGCATGGTGGCGCTGGTGTCGCTCCTGTGCCTGCTGCCCGTGGTGTGGCTCTTCTGGCACTTCAGCATGATCAGCGGCCTGGGATCGAAGGCCTGGGAGCTGGCGGTGTGCGGCGTGATCTTCGTCGCCATCATGGGGTTCCTCGTCTCCACCGTCTGCGGCTACATGGCCGGCCTCATCGGTTCATCCAACAGCCCGCTCTCGGGGATCGGCATCCTGGTCGTGGTCGTCTGCGCGCTGCTCCTCGTCTTCGCGGTGAAGGGGTCGCTGCCGGCGTCCGCCGGTAAGGCGCTGGTCGCCTTCGCGCTCTTCGTCACCGCCGTAGTGTTCGCCGTCGCCTCGATCGCCAACAACAACCTGCAGGATCTGAAAACCGGCCAGCTCGTCGATGCGACACCGGCCTTGCAGCAATGGGCGCTGGTCGTCGGTGTCATCGCGGGCGCGCTCGTCATTCCGCCGGTGCTCGATCTCGTCAATCACGCTTACGGCTTCCTCGGCGCACCGGGCGTCAACCCGGCGCACGCCCTGCCGGCGCCCCAGGCGGGGCTCATTTCCGCGCTGGCGCAAGGTGTCATTCAAAACAATGTCGATTGGAGCGCGCTCGGGCTGGGAGGCCTGATCGGGGTGGGCTGCATCGTGTTCGACGAGGTTCTGCGCCGCACGGTAGGAGTCAAGGGGGTATGCCTGCCGCCGCTCGCCGTCGGGCTCGGGATATACCTGCCGCCCAGCATCCCACTCATCATCTTCGTCGGCTCGATCGTCGGCTGGGTGTTCAATCGCCGCGCCGCGCGCGGCCCCAAATCCGAGGCGACACAACAGCTCGGCGTGCTGCTCGCCTCCGGGCTCATCGTCGGCGAGAGTCTGCTCGGCGTGGTATTCGCCGCGGCAGTCGCCTTCTCGGGCAATTCCTATCCCATTGCCCTGGTCGGCGACCGCTTCGAGACGGTCTCCCCGTGGCTGGGCGTGGTGAGCTTCGCGCTCATCGTCTGGCTGCTCTACCGCTGGGTCGGTCGCCTCGCGCAGGAGTGATCTACCAGCAGCGGCGCGATTGTCCGGCCGCTGACCTCTGCGCCGGTGCTCTCCGGGAGCCTTGCATAGGAGAAGACGGCGAGCGCGCCGAAGACGCCTATCAGCACCATCGCCAGGCGAAAGTCGAACGGGGCGAGATTCGCCGCGTGGCGCAGCAGGCGGCTGAAGTTGAGCAGCAGCGCCGCAAGCGCCACACCGACGCCGTTTGCGATGTACATCGCCAGCGATGAGAGCACGCTCGCCGAGGAGCGCTCCTCGGGGTCGATCTCGGCGAAGCTGGTGTAGGTCATCGCCGAGAACTGCAGCGAGCGGCTGCCGCCCGAGAGGAGGAGGATGGCACCGGTGAGCCAGAACGGCAGTCCGGGGGAGATGAGCGCACAGGCCGCGATGCCGGCCGCGGTGATGGCGCCGTTCACCAGCAGCACCTTGCGCATGCCGAAACGCCTGACGATCGGGTTGGTCGCCGCCTTCATGAGGAAGTTGGCCAGCATGTAGACGAGGAGGATCAGGCCGGAGTCGAGCGGCGAGAGGCCGAAGCCCACTTGCAGCATCAGCGGCAGGAGGAACGGCGTCGCGCTGATCGCGGCGCGCGAGATGCCGCCGCCCGAGATGCAGGAGACGAAGAATGCCGGCCGGCGCAACGCATCGAGGCGCACCGCGGGCTCGCGCACCGTCTCCAGGTGTCGCAGCGCCAGGTATCCGGCGACCGTGGCGGCGACGAGCAGCGCGAGCACGGTCGGCACTTCGATCCGCGGTGCGCCTGCGGCATCGAAGCCGTAGGTGAGGGCGCCGATGGCGAGCGTGAGGAGGAGGAATCCCTTGGTGTCGAATGAGCCGTGCTCCCCGCTGCGGTGGTTGGGAATCACCGCCAGCGTCAGGGCGATGGCGGCGATGCCGACCGGCAGATTGATGTAGAAGATCCACCGCCAGGAGAACGCGCTGGTGATGAAGCCGCCGAGCGGTGGCCCGATCACAGGCGCGATCAGGCTGGGCCAGACGAGCGTCGAGAGAGTCTGCATGAGCTCGCGCTTCTCGCTGTTGCGCAGCACGATCATGCGGGCGACGGGTGACATCATTGCTGCCGAGCCACCCTGTACCAGCCGCCAGCCGATGAAGGCGCCGTAGCTCCTCGCGATGCCGCAGGTCATGGACGACAGTGTGAAGATCGCGGTCGCCACACAGAGGAGATTGCGGGTGCCGAGGCGGTCGGCCAGCCAGCCGCTTGCCGGAATGCACACCGCCGCGGCGAGCGCGTAAGCGGTGATGCCCTCGCTCATGCGGCTCGCGGTGGTCGCGAAGCTCTGCCCCATCGCCGGCAGCGCCGTCACGATGATGGTGCCGTCGAGGTTCTGCATGAACTGCGCGCAGGCGACGATGAGCGCAATCTGCATCGAGGGCCGCGCGATGGCGGCCCTGAGCTCACGGAGCGGGGGCATCCCGCCTATTGTACCGGGATCGGCGCCGTCAGCGCTCGGCGTGCGCGCCGCCCATCTGCGCCGCGATGTCGTCGGCCAGCTGGCCGAGGAGGGCGCTCATGGCTTCTGCCTCACCCTGCGCCGAAGGCGTCGCGGACTGCGTGAGATGCACCGAGCGGCGCAGCACTGGGTTGGCTTGCGTGCCCTGAAGCAGCGTCCAGTCGGCATCGAGCACGACCTCGCCCGCTTGCGGCTGGAAAGTCAGGATGTCGATCACGAGGCCGCGCGCGCTGGCGGGCGCAGGCGACTCGGGCGCGACCACCATACCGGACGGCAGGCGCTGGGCGAGATCCTGAGTCAACACCCGGCGGATCATCTCGCCGAGATCCCCGGCCCAGCGGTCCTGCGAGGAGATCTGCAGCTGGTTGTTGCTCTCGCCGCGCACCATGGAGTCGCGATCGAGGGCCGGCGGAATGTGCACCGCATCGACCTTCACCGGCGCGCTGGTATCACCCGCGGCCGTGGCGGAACCGGGCGACACCGGATCGAGGGCGAAAAAGCGCGTCGGCGGGCTCGAGGCGCAGCCGGCGAGTGTCAGCAGGGCGAGCCCGGCAATGAGCTGGTTTTTCATGAATTGTCTCGCAACATCGGTCGATCCCTTTGCAGCAACGGCTCTCTGCAGCAACGGAGATACCCGAGATTGACTTTTACTGCAAATCACTTCGACAATGCGTCGGCTCGGCGCCTCCGAAGGCCGGGGGGGACTGGATGCAGCCGTATCTTCTCGCGCCGCACGTCTATCCGTGCGTCAGCGGGCAACACGTGGTCCTCATGGACCTCGAGCGCGACAAGTACGTCGCCGTCATCCCCGCACACCGACTGGCTGCCTGGGTGCGCGGTTGGCCCGTTGGCTCCATGCACGCTCCGGATTCACCTCGTGAGGCCGATCCCGGCACGGACGCTCTGGTCGCGCAGATGCTCGCTCACGGGATGCTCGTGAGCGACCCCCACGTCGGCAAACCGGCGTTGCCCGTCTCTGCCGCGCGAGCGACGCGCAGTTTGGTCGAGTTCGATCTCGACAATCGTCCCCGGACGGGCACCGCGCTCCTCTGGCGCTTCGGCCGCAGCTACCTGCACGCGCAGCTCTCCCTCAAGCTACGTCCCATCCAGGCTATCGTCGAGGCGGTACGCAACCGCAAGACAGCACGCGCGGCGCGCGGCCTGCAGGGGGCCGACCCGGTGCGGTTGCGCGCGCTCGTCAGCGCATTCACGCGGCTGCGGCCGCTTTTCTACACGCTGCGGTCCGCCTGTCTGCTCGATTCCCTGACGCTGGTGCACTTCCTCGGCGCCGAGGGCATTCATCCCAACTGGGTGTTTGGCGTCAAGACCGAGCCTTTCGATGCCCATTGTTGGGTTCAGCATGGCGAGGTCGTGCTCAACGACGCGCCGGATCGGGTGCGGCAGTACTCGCCCATTCTGGTCGTATAGGACGCCATGTTCCGCTACGTGGCTTTCATCTGGAACGATCAGGATCCTGCCACGCGGGAGGCCGCGCGTGCCCTGTTGCAGCGCCACTCGGCCTCGGCTCGGGACTGGCGCGTGGCCCTGCGCGGCAGCGGTGCGGAGGTGCGCTATGTGAAAAGCGGCACCGGCTCCAGCGCCGCATACCTGCTTGCCGAGGGCGAGGGCGTCGTGCTCGGGAATCTCTTCGCGCGCTCGCAGGAGGGCGTCTCCACACCGGCGCCGGCGGACCTCGGGGCGGCCGACAGTCGCGCCATACTCGACAGCAACGGCCGTCATCTCATCGAGAGCTTCTGGGGACGCTACGTCGCTTTCCTCCACGATGCGCCGGCCCGAGCGACCTGGGTGGTGCGCGACCCTTCGGCGGCGCTGCCGTGCTATCTCGTGCGCTGCCGCGGTGTCGACCTCTACTTCTCCTGGATCGACGACATCGCCGCTCTCCTCGATGCGCCGCTCGAGGTCGACTGGTCCTATCTCATCGCGGCCGTCAGCTTCCTGCGCGAGCATTCCCATGGAACCGCCCTGCGCCAGGTCACCCAGGTTCTCGCGGGTGAGTGCGTCGAGACGCGTGCGGGCGTCTCGAAGCGCTTCTTCTACTGGGATCCGCTGCAGATCGCCAACACCGAGGCCATCGAAGACCTCGGCGCGGCGGTGGCGGCGATGCGGCAGTGCGTGCGCGATGTCGTCCATGCCTGGGCGACCTGCCACGATCACGTCCTGCTCTCGCTCTCCGGCGGCCTCGACTCCTCGATCGTGCTCGCGTGTCTCAAGGACGCGCCGTCGCGGCCGCGGGTGAGCTGCTTTCATTACTATCCTCTCGGCGCTGACCTCGACGAGCGCGCGTTCGCGCGCGCGGCCGCCGCGAAGGCGGGACTGGAGTTGATCGAGCGCAGCCGCGACTCCTCCTACAGCCTGCAGCCGCTGCTCACCATCCACCGCGCACCGGAGCCGACCAACTACCCTTACTTCCTCGAGCACAGCCGGCTCGACGCGCAGCTCGCCGCCGAGCACGGCGCCACCGCGATCGTCATCGGGCATGGAGGCGATCAGCTCTTCTATCAGGAGCGCGCCGAGTGGGCGCCGGGGGATTTCCTCCACCGCCGCGGGCTGCGGCCCGGCGTGCTGCGCGTAGCGCTCGATGCCGCGCAGATGGATCAGATCTCCTTCTGGCACGTGCTGCGGCAGGCCGCCGCCGGCTATTTCGCGCACCGGCGTTGGAGCATCCTGCAGGAGGCGGGACGGATGCGGCCGCTGCTCGTGCCGGCGAGGGTCGCGGAGGCGAGGCGCAGCGGCACTTTCCTGCACCCGCTGCTGCGTCATCCGCGGGGCGCGCCGAGCGGCAAGCTCTGGCACGCGCACCAGATCAGCCAGCCGTTCGATTTCTACGATCCGCTGGGGCGCGAGGGCGATGCGGAGCGGCTCTCACCGCTCTTCTCACAGCCGCTCATGGAGCTCTGTCTGCGCATTCCGACTTATGTGCTGACCGCGGGCGGCTGGGACCGCGCGGTGGCTCGCCGGGCGTTCTACCACGACCTGCCGCCCGAGATCCGCAACCGCCGCAACAAGGGCGGGATCGAGGAGCATCTGCGCCTCACCCTGGAGCACAACCGCGGCTTCCTGCGCGAGCTGCTGTTGGACGGGGCGCTGGTGAGGGAAGGGGTCGTCGACCGGACCCGCCTGGCCGAGGTGCTCTCCGGCAGAGCCACCCCCATAGCCGCCGGCTCCGGCGAGCTCTTCGAGTACGCGGGGACCGAGGCGTGGCTGCGTTGCTGGGGGAGTGCCCGCCGCGCGGCCGCCTAGGTGTTTGTGCCTAGGTGTTCGTGGTCAGGTTGTAGGATATGATCTACAAAAAGGGGGGCTTTCGCCGCCCGGCGCATTTCACTTGGTAGAGGGATAGGGATTGGATAAGAGAGAGATGGGCGAGGTCACGCGCTTTCCCCTGTCGGGGCGAGCCGACGAGTTCGTGGAGCGGTTGTGCCGCACGCATGAGGCGCAACTGCTGGCCTATCTCACCCAGATGCTGGGTAGGCCCGAGGTCGCGCGCGAGGTGGCGCAGGACACTTTCGAGCAGATGCATCGGGCATACCGCCCCGAGCAGGTGCTGTTTCCGCGCGCCATGCTCTTCAAGGTGGCGACCAATTTCGCGCTGATGCATCTGCGGCGGCGGCGTCTCGAGAACGCCATGATCACGGGCTCGGAGGGGATGGAGGAAGTGCCCGACCAGCGCATGGGGCCGGACCGGCAGGTGATGGCGGATGAGATCAGACAGCATTTAGCTAATGTCATCAAAGAGTTACGCCCGAATCTTCGAAATGTTTTCGTGATGGCGCATGTGCAAGGCAAGCCCCGGAAAGAGATCGCCGCCGCGCTCGGCATCTCGGAGAAGCGGGTGGACAAGCGCATGACCAAGGCGCTCAAGACCTGTCGCGACCGTCTCTCCTCGCGTGGCATCGATCTGGCGGAGGTTGAGTGAGTATTTGGGGTCTCCTCCGTCGGCGCCGGGTTCGCCATCAGGCGGCCAGCTGGCACACCCGCATCGGCCGCCGCCTCACGATCGTGCAACGCCAGGCATTCGAGAGCTGGATCGCCGACCCGGTGAACGCGCGGGAATTCCACGCCCAGCGCTATCTGCTCGATGTACTCATGGAGCTGAAGGGACGTCCGTGCACGGACCTTCTCGACAGCGTCAGTGAAGCGAAGCCGGCGCGTTCCTGGGCTCCGGCTCTGAGGCAATGGCTCGCGTCCGGGGCAGTCTGGACGTCAGGCTCCGTAACTGCCGCGGTAGTCCTGGTGGTTGCGATCGGATGGTCGATCCTGCGCAGCCAGGGTTACGTGGCGCAGACGTATCACACCGCCACCGGAGAGATTCGCAACGTAGTTCTGCCGGATGGCAGCGTCGTCGGCCTGGATACGCAGACCGAGCTCGAGTGGGTAGGCAGCCCGAGCGATCGGCGGGTGCGACTCATCCGCGGCGAGGCGTACTTCCAGGTCGTACACGATCCCAGCCGGCCTTTCCGCATCCTGCTGGCGCACAGTCAGGTGCAGGTGCTCGGTACGCGTTTCGACGTCTATCAGATGGCGGATGGTGACGTCCGTGTCAGTGTCATCAGCGGCATGGTAGCCGTCGAGGCATTGGATGACGGTCAGGGTGTGCCGTCCTGGAGCAGGCGTCTCAGCTCGGGCCAGCAGATCGAATACTCGCCGGTGGGCCTCGTGGCCGACGTGCATTCCATCGTGGCGCCGAAGGTCATCCGCTGGCGCGAGGGCATGATGGAGACTCAGGGTGAGCCCCTGAAGGACTTCGTCAGCGACATCAGCCGCTACACCACCGAGCGAATCGTGATCGCCGACCCGCGCGCGGCCACGCAGCAGGTGGGTGGCGCCTTCAGCGTCCGCGACGTCGACGCGACGCTCGACCGCCTGAGCCATATCGCTCCCGTCACCGTCACTCACGAGCAGGACGAGGTCATTCTGGGCTACCGGGCGGTGCCGGCAGGCCGGGTTTTGGGCGGGTCGGGAGCTCACTGAGCTCCCGCTTTCACATCGGTTTGGATATCACCAACTACAGAGGATTACCAGTATGTTGATTCTTACCAGGCGCGTGGGTGAGACCGTCATGATCGGGGATGACGTGACGATCACCGTTCTCGGGGTCAAGGGCAATCAGGTGCGCGTCGGCATCAATGCGCCGAAGAGCATTGCGGTGCATCGCGAGGAGATCTACGAGCGCATCAAGAGAGAGCACGCCGCCGAGGCCGCGGAAAAGCAGAAAACTGGTTTTGCATCGGCTCCGCCCGCCTGACGGCCCGTCTGACGGCGTTAGGCGCGGCGTCGCGGATGGATTCCCAGGAAGGGTCCTGAGACCCGGCCGGAGAGGGGCCGGAGCCCTGGGGAACGTCCGCGACGGCTGCCGCCGCGGGATGTTTTCTCGCCCAGCAGCACCGGGGGTGTTTATAATTAAATGTAAAATCAGCCCGGTGAGAGGCGTTACGAATAACAATGCGCTACCAGCACTCGAGGGAAGAAAGCGCCGCGATCCTACGGCGGGCGCTGCAGCTGATGTCGCCTCACAAGGCTGGCTACCATCCGGTGAGCTACGCGGTGTGGTACGAGCACGCCGCCGACCTCAACCCGGGCCTGACCCAGGAGCTCGATAAGCTTCTCGCCGCGGAAGGCCTGCTGTCGGATACCGAGATCTGCCGGCTCCACGCCCTGCACATCGCCGGGCGCGACGTGCAGGCTTTCGAGCTGGCGCAGAGTCAGCTCCGTGAGGTGCTCGGGGACTCGGAGAAGGAGGCCGCGCACGCGGAGAGGACCGTCAAGCGGTTCACTCTGACTCTGGACGATGCCATCGAAGAGGCGCGCCGGCATGAGGGCGGCGGCGACGTCTTCGCCGAGAGGGTGAGCAAAGTGCTGGCCGAGGCCTCCATGCTGCAGACCGTTCTCGGCCTGCTGCACCAGCAGCTCGCCAAGCAGCGTGAGGAGGTCGACCACGTCATGGAGCGATTGGAGCGCGCCCAGACCGAGCCGCTGCGGGATCCTCTGACCGGCCTGAACAACCTCCACGGCCTGCGCCGCGCGGTCGAGGCGCGGGAAAGCTCCGAGCTCATCGGCGTCGCTTTTCTCGCCCTCGACATCGATCACTTCAAGCGCGTCAACGACACCCACGGGCATGTCATCGGCGACAAGGTGCTGGCCAGGGTCGCCGATATCCTGCGCGAGCACCAGACCGGCGAGGACATGGCCGCGCGCCTGGGGGGCGATGAGTTCGCGCTGCTCCTGTGCGGCAAATGCCTCGAGGACGCCGCCACTCTGGCGGAGAACATTCGCGCCACCGCCACTCGCACCGTCATCACCCACGCCGACGGAATGCAGTACCCCGGCAACGTCACGCTATCCATCGGCGTCGCTACCGGTGAACCCGGCGACACGCTGGAATCATTGCGCCACCGCGCCGACGAAGCGCTCTACGACGCCAAAGACGGCGGCCGCAATCGCGTCGCGCTTGCCACGGGCAACCCCGCCGCCCCCTAACTAGCACCGAAGCTGGCATCCCAGGCACAGGGATGTGCCCCGCCGCCGCAGGTGGCGGAGCCGCGAGCAAAAACCACGCTTTTTGATCGCGGCACGCTGGACCGGGCAGGAGCCCGGATCCAGCGTTTCAACTATCGGCTAACATTCAGGAACGTTTACGGCGAGGCCTCCTTGCGAGGTCTCCTTGTAGATCGTCGACATGTCGGCGCCGGTCTGGCGCATGGTCGCGATGACGTGATCGAGCGAGACCTTGTGCGAGCCGTCGCCGCGCATTGCGAGCCGCGCCGCATTGATCGCCTTCACGGCGCCCATGGCGTTGCGCTCGATGCAGGGGATCTGGACCAGCCCGCCCACCGGGTCGCAGGTCAGGCCGAGGTTGTGCTCCATGCCGATCTCGGCCGCATTCTCGATCTGCTCAGTGCTGCCCTGCAGCGCCGCGACCAGGCCGGCCGCGGCCATGGAGCAGGCGACACCTACCTCACCCTGACATCCCATCTCGGCGCCCGAGATCGAGGCGTTGCGCTTGTAGAGCATGCCGATGGCGGCCGCGACGAGCAGGAAGCGCACGACCCCTTCATCGCCTGCCCCGGGCTCGAAGCGGCGATAGAAGTGCAGCACCGCCGGCACGATGCCCGCCGCGCCGTTGGTCGGCGCCGTGACGACGCGACCGCCGGCGGCATTCTCCTCGTTGACGGCGAGAGCGAACGCGTTCACCCAGTCCATCGCATCGAGCGGCCGGGACGGGCCGCTCTCCGACAGGACGCGATAGAGCTTCGGCGCGCGCCGGCGCACCTTCAGAGGGCCCGGCAGCACGCCGCTCTGATGGAAGCCGCGCTCGACACAGCCTTGCATGACTTCCCAGAGACGGAGCACTCCTGCGCGCACCTGCGCCTCGCTCGCCCAAGTGCGCTCGTTCGCCAGCACGAGCTCGAAGAGCTCGAGCCCGTTCTCCCGACACAGCGCGAGCAGCTCGGCTCCGGAGTTGAACGGGTAGGGCGGCTGCGGCCGTTCTGTTGCCTCGCGCGCCTGGCTCTCTCCCCCGCGGACGATGAAGCCGCCGCCGATGGAGTAGTACTCTTCCTCGCGTAGAGTCTTGCCGTCCGCGGAAGCTGCCGTGAACCGCATGCCGTTCGGATGCCCCGGCAGACGCTCGGTGCGAAGCAGCAGGAGCTGCGCCTTCTCCTTGAACTCGATCTCGTGTCGGCCGAGGAGTTGGATGCGATTGCTCGCCCGAATGCGCTGCAGGGTGGGCTCGATGCTGTCGGGATCGACTGTCTCCGGGTCCCCGCCTTCCAGGCCCACGAGCACCGCGCGGTCGGTTCCATGGCCGAGGCCCGTCAGAGCCAGAGAGCCGTAGAGGCGCACCGTCACTTGTTGAGTTGCGGGGAGGAGCCCGTCGCGCTCCAGGCCCAGGACGAACTCGCGCGCGGCGTTCATCGGCCCCATGGTGTGCGAGCTCGACGGCCCGATGCCGATCTTGAAGATGTCGAAGACGCTCAAGGACATGTTGCGGAAACCTCGCGCCGGCGCTGCCAGCCATCCTATATGAGGCGATTATCGGTCAATCGGAAGGGGGTAGCCTGTCCGCTTGCGACCGCCAGCGGCTCCTTAGCGACCCCTCAGGCGCCGCAGTTCACGTCTCTGATGCTTGTCCGGGCGCTCGTCCGGGCGGGGAGCCATGGCAGCGGCAAGACGCATCCGCTGCGCGTGCTGCTCACGCCGGGCGCGGCTGGCGTCCGTCTCCGCGTAGCAGGCCACGGCCTCCTTGGCCGGCCCGCGCCGCTCCGGGATCGCTGCCACGACGCATTCGAACTCGATGACGCCCCGGGTAAAGGTCACGAGATCGCCTGGCCGCACACTGTGGGAGGGGCGCACCCGCGCGCCATTGACGTGCACTTTGCCGCCTCCTACGGCCTCGGCGGCCAGGGA
Organism: uncultured Pseudomonadota bacterium; assembly: GCA_963833085.1. Classification (GTDB taxonomy): domain Bacteria; phylum Pseudomonadota; class Gammaproteobacteria; order Steroidobacterales; family Steroidobacteraceae; genus 13-2-20CM-66-19. The sequence continues at coordinate 171,242 of CAWHWV010000055.1, read as the reverse complement.
GCGGGACTTGAAGAGGCGCACGCCGAAGAGCCAGCGGTCGATACGCGCACTTCCCGGGCCGCTCTCCGACGCATCGGAATCGTCAGGCTCGTTGGTGCGGCCCATACGGTTCAGGAAACCAGTCGGCCGCCCTTGACCACTGCGCGGCAGGGATTGAAGCCGCACCAGTAGCCGAGCTCTTCCGGCTCCCTGACGCTCCAGACTACGAAGTCGGCAGCTTTGCCTGCGGCAAGCGTGCCGCGCTCGTCCTGCATCGCAAGGGCACGCGCGGCGTGCCGAGTCACCCCCGCCAATGCCTCCTCGCAGGTCAGGCCGAACAGTCGGGTGGCCATGCTCATCGCGAGGAGAAGGGAGCTGCCGGGCGCCGACCCGGGGTTGCAGTCCGTCGCGACGGCCATGGCGGTGCCTGCCGCGCGCAGCGCCGCCAAGGGGGGCATCCGCTCCTCGGCCAGGCAGAAGAAGGCCACCGGCAGAAGCACGGCCACGGTGCCCGAAGCGGCCAGTGCCTCCGCCTCCCTGGCGGTCGCATATTCCAGATGATCGCAGGAGAGCGCGCCGCGGCGTGCCGCAAGGAGGCTGCCGCCGAGATTCGAGAGCTGTTCGGCGTGCATCTTCACCGGAATGCCGAGACGGCCTGCGGCGTCAAAGAGTCTTTCTGCCTGTTCGACACTGAATCCAATGTTTTCGCAGAATATGTCGACAGCATCGACCAATCCTTCGGCATGTAGCTTGGGCAGCCAATCCGCCGCTATATCGTCGACATAGGCGTCGGCTCGACCCGCATACTCCGGTGGCAGGGCATGCGCTGCCAGCAAAGTCGTGCTGACTGTTACGGGCAGGGCGCGGGCCAGCGATCTCGCGACCCGCAGCATCTTGGCTTCGTCCTGCAGGGTGAGGCCGTAGCCCGACTTGATCTCGACCGTGGTGACGCCTTCGGCGAGCAGCGCCTGAAGCCGGGGCAGGCTCGCATCGAAAAGTTGCTGCTCCGAGGCGGCCCGCACCGCGCGCATGCTGGAAAGAATTCCGCCCCCGGCCCGGGCAATGTCCTGGTAGGAGCGCCCCCGCAGCCGCTCGGCGTACTCCGCGGCCCGCGTGCCGGCGAACACCAGATGGGTATGACAGTCGATGAGGCCGGGAGTCAGCCAGCCGCCCTGCAGGTCGTGCGACTCGTCCGGACGGCATTCCGCGGGCAGATCCCGCTCGGCCCCAACCCACTCGATACGCGGCCCGCGAGTGAGGAGAGCACCCCGCTCATAGCGGGTCATGGAGGCGTCACAGGCGGCAATGCCAACGTTTCGCCAGAGGTGCAGGCTCTCATCCATAGCGGAATAGTATGGGACGGTTCCACTGCTGGGAACATTTGGGTACAATGCGCGGCCCCACGGGCCTCGGCCGCGGGGGACGATCAATAAGAAGGCCCCCCGAGGGGCTTTTTGTTTTTCTGGGCCTCACGGCCCTTTATTTTTTTATGGCCGAAACAGGCCAAGGCCGTTTCGGAGTTGTAACGACCATGCCCGCAACCTTGCGAGAGCGGCTCATCGCCCTCATTGAGCCCCTCGTCGGGCGGCTGGGCTACGAGCTCGTTGAGCTCGAGCATACCGCGGGACGCGGTAGCGCCGTGGTGCGACTCTTCATCGATTGCTCCGAGGGAGTGGGGCTCGCGGACTGCGAGCGGGTAAGCCGTGAGGTGTCGGCTCTGCTCGATGTCGAGGACCCGATACCCACTGCGTACACGCTCGAGGTTTCGTCGCCGGGATTCGACCGGTTGTTGCGCACGCAGGCGCATTTCGCGCGCTTCGTCGGCTCGCGGGTGGCGGTGGAGTTGGCTGTGCCGCGCGAGGGGCGGCGCCGCTACACCGGCATGCTTCTCTCGGCCGACGAGGCCGGCATCGCGCTCGAGGTCGACGGCGAGCGCGTCGCGATGTCTTTTTCCGAGATTGGCAAGGCCAGGCTGACGGGCCAGGCCGAGTGATGCGGGGTTGGCGGCGGCAACTCAAAGCTGGCGAGAGGTGACAGTAGTGAACAAGGAAATCCTGATGGTGGTCGATGCGGTCTCCAACGAGAAGGGCGTCGACAAGGAAGTGATTTTCGAGGCGCTCGAGGCGGCTCTGGCCTCGGCTACCCGCAAGAAACACGGTGAGGAGTGGGATGCCCGTGTCGCCATCGACCGCAAGAGCGGGGACTACGAGACTTTCCGCCGCTGGAAGGTGTTTGCCGACGACTCGACGGAGCTCGAGGCGCCGGAGCGCGAGCTGCGCCTGGATGATGCGCGCGAGCTCGACCCGAAGGTCGAGATCGGCGGCTTCGTCGAGGAGCCGATGGAGTCGGTGTCGTTCGGCCGCATCGCCGCGCAGCAGGCCAAGCAGGTCATCGTGCAGAAAGTGCGCGAGGCGGAGCGCCAGCAGGTCGTGGATGCGTACCAGGATCGCGTCGGCACGCTCGTGAGCGGTGTCGTCAAGCGCGTCGACCGCAACGGTATCTTCGTGGACCTCGGCTCCAACGCCGAGGGCTTCGTGCCGCGCACCGACATGATTCCGCGCGAGCAGGTGAAAGTCGCAGGATCGCATCAAGGCATTTCTGAAGGAGGTGCGCTCGGAGCTGCGCGGGCCGCAGCTTTTCCTGACGCGCACGGCGCCGGAATTCCTGGTCGAGCTCTTCAAGCTCGAGGTGCCGGAGGTCGGCCAGGGCCTCATCCAGATACTCGGCGCCGCGCGCGACCCCGGGGTCCGCGCCAAGATCGCGGTGCGCAGCAATGATCCGCGCATCGACCCGGTCGGCGCCTGCGTCGGCATGCGCGGCTCGCGCGTGCAGGCGGTCTCCAACGAGATCGCCGGCGAGCGGGTCGACATCATCCCGCACAACGAAAACGCGGCGCAGTTCGTCATCAACGCCATGTCGCCGGCCGAAGTCATGTCCATCGTGGTGGATGAGGATTCCCACAGCATGGACATCGCGGTCGCGGAGGAGAAGCTCTCCCAGGCCATCGGCCGCGGCGGACAGAACATCCGCCTCGCGAGTCAGCTCAGCGGCTGGGAGCTCAACGTCATGACCGAGTCCGATGCGGAGGCGAAGAGCGAGTCCGAGGCCAAGGCGCTGGTGCAGTTGTTCATGAAGCAGCTCGATGTCGATGAGGACGTCGCCACCATCCTCGCGCAGGAGGGATTCTCGACCGTCGAGGAGATTGCCTACGTGCCGCAGGCGGAGCTCGCCTCCATCGAGGAGTTCGACGCGGAAATCGTCAAGGAGCTGCGTAATCGCGCGCGCGACGTGCTGCTCACGCAGGCGATCGCGAGCGAGGAGACGCTGGATCAGTCGATGCCGGCGGATGACCTGCTGCTGCTCGAGGGCATGAGCCCGGACCTCGCGCTCGCGCTTGCGCGGCGCGGCGTGCGCACCCGCGAGGATCTCGCGGAGCAGTCGGTGGAGGATTTGAAGGACATCGAGGGGCTGCCGGCCGAGGAAGCGGGCAAGCTCATCATGACGGCCCGGGCCCCCTGGTTCCAGGCGGGTCAGGCCTGAAGGTACGAAAAGTATGGCGGAAGTGACGGTTTCCCAGTTTGCCGAGGTCCTGAAGGTACCAGTGGATCGGCTGCTCGTGCAGCTCGATCAGGCTGGTATCAAGGTCAAGGGGCCCGATGATCGCATCAGCGACGACGCGAAGCTCGAGCTGCTGACGCACCTTCGCCGCAGCCACGGCGGCGCGGAGAGCGAGCGCGATGCCGCCCCGCGCCGCATCACCCTCAAGCGCAAGACGCAAAGCGAGCTTAAGCTCGCGAGCGTTCAGGGACGCGCGCGCACGGTCAGCGTCGAGGTCCGCCAGAAGCGCACCTACATCAAGCGCGACGTGCTCGAGGAGCAGGCGCGCCACCAGCAGGACGAGATCGACCAGAAGCGGCGCGAGGCCGAGGAAGTCGCCCGCCGCGAGAGCGAGCGCATCGAGGCCGAGCGGCGCGAGCGCGAGCGGCTGGAGGCGGAGAACCGCCGCCGCATCGAGGAAGAGGAAGCCGCGCGCCGCCGGGTGCAGGATGAGGCGCGCCGCCTCGCCGAGGAGCGGGCACGCGAGGAGGAGCGGCGCGAGCGCGAGGAGCAGCAGCGTCAGGCGCAGCAACGCGAGGTGCAAGAGCGTCAGACGCAAGAGCGCCAGCCGCACCAGGACCGCCGCATGACGGCGGAGATAGCTCCGCCGCCCGTAGCGGCGGAGTCGGCGCGCCCGGCCGCGGCGGGGCCCCAGGCCGCCGCACCGGCTGCGCGGGAGCGCGCACCGGCGCCGTCCGCGCCGTCCCGGGAGCGTCCTGCCACAGACGATAGGCATACGCGCTACGGCAGGCAGGAGCTGCATGTCACAACGGATGTCAGCTCGCGCTACAAGAAGAAGCGGCGCGCCAAATCACGCGCGGCGCCGAGCGGCACCGAGGGGCGGCACGGATTCGAGATGCCCACCGCGCCCGTCGTGCACGAGGTCAGCATCGGCGAGACGGTGACCGTCGCGGAGCTGGCGCAGAAGATGGCCGTCAAAGCGACCGAGGTCATCAAGGTCCTCATGAACATGGGCGTCATGGCGACCATCAATCAGCCGATCGATCAGGACACGGCGGTGCTCGTGGTCGAGGACATGGGCCACACCGCGAAGCTCCTCAAGGAGAACCAGATCGAGGAGGACCTGCAGGGCGTTGCGCCGGAGACGGCGGAGGCCGAGCCACGGCCGCCGGTCGTGACCGTCATGGGCCACGTCGATCACGGCAAGACATCGCTTCTCGATTACATCCGGCGCGCCAAGGTTGCGGCCGGCGAGGCTGGCGGCATCACGCAGCACATCGGCGCCTACCATGTTGAGACGCCGAAGGGCGTCATCACCTTCCTCGACACCCCGGGCCACGCCGCCTTTACGGCGATGCGCGCGCGCGGCGCGAAGGCGACGGACGTCGTCATCCTGGTGGTCGCGGCGGACGACGGCGTGATGCCGCAAACGGTGGAGGCGATTCAACATGCCCGCGCCGCGGGTGTCCCCATCGTCGTCGCCGTCAACAAGATCGACAAGAGCGATGCGGACCCGGACCGGGTGCGCACCGAGCTCGCCAAGCAGGAAGTGATCCCCGAGGACTGGGGTGGCCAGAACATGTTCGTCAAGGTCTCGGCCCGAACGGGGCAGGGGATCGACGAGCTGCTCGAGGCCGTGCTGCTGCAGGCGGAAGTGCTGGAGCTGCGCGCACCGCGCACCGGGCTGGCCTCCGGCGTGGTCATAGAATCGAGCGTCGAGAAGGGCCGCGGCGCGGTGGCGACGGTGCTCGTCAAGAAGGGTACGCTGCGTCTCGGCGATCCCATCATCGCCGGCTCCGAGTTCGGCCGCGTGCGGGCGCTCTTCGACGAGAACGGCCGCCCGGTGGAGGAGGCCTCTCCGTCCATGCCGGTCGTGGTGCTCGGGCTCTCCAGCGCGCCGAATGCCGGCGAGGAGATCCTCGTGCTCGAGAGCGAGCGCAAGGCGCGCGAGGTGGCGCTCTACCGCCAAGGCAAGTTCCGTGACGTGAAGCTCGCCCGTCAGGCGACGCGCGCCGAGGACGTGTTCTCGCAGCTCGGCGAGGAAAAGGCGGGGATCGTCGCCGTGCTCCTCAAGGGCGACGTGCAAGGCAGCGTCGAGGCGTTGCGCGAGTCGCTCACCAAGCTCTCGACCGAGGAAGTGCAGGTCAAGCTCGTCGCGAGCGGCCTGGGCGGGATCACCGTGTCCGACGTGCAGCTCGCGGCCGCCTCCAAGGCGCTCATCATCGGCTTCAACGTCCGCGCCGACTCCGGCGCGCGCGATGCGATGAAGGAGACCGGTGTCGAGGTGCGCTACTACAGCATCATCTACGAAGCCATCGATGACGTGAAGCAGATGATGACCGGCATGCTGCGGCCGGAGATCAAGGAACAGATCGTGGGTACCGCGCAGGTGCGCGAGGTATTCCGCTCCAGCAAGTTCGGCGTCGTTGCGGGCTGCCTCGTGACCGAGGGTTATGTCAGGCGCAACAATCCGATCCGCGTGCTGCGCGACAACGTGGTCATCTTCGAGGGGGCGCTGGAGTCGCTGCGCCGCTTCAAGGACGATGTCAACGAGGTGCGCGCCGGGACGGAATGCGGCATCGGGGTGAAGAACTATCAGGACGTGCGCGTCGGCGATCAGATCGAGTGCTTCTCGCGGCTCGAGGTTGCCCGGACGCTGCAGTAATGAAGAAGGCCGCAGGCCTGCCTCCCGCAGCGCGGAGCGCGGGGAGGCCGGCGGCGCAAGATCGAGTCGGAGCTGCAGCGCGTGCTCGCGGAGCTGATCGCGCGCGAGGTCAAGGACCCGCGTGTCGGCAACGTCACCATTACCGGTGTCAGCCTCGCGGCCGACATGAGCGCGGCCAAGATCTTCTACGCGCCGTTCGCCGCGATGCATCCTCAGGCGGAAGTGCACAGCGGCCTCAGCCGCGCCGCGGGCTTCCTGCGTGGCGAAGTCGGGCGGCGGCTGGGGTTGCGCCACGCCCCGCGGCTCGACTTCGTGTTCGATGACACCGCCGAGAAGGCGGCGCGCCTCACCGGTCTCATCGATCGCGCCGTCGCTGACGATCGCAAAGACAATTGAACGGGATCCTGCTCCTCGATAAGCCGCTGGGGATGTCATCCAACGCGGCGCTGCAGCGCGTTCGCCGGCTCCTCGGCGGCTGCAAGGCGGGGCACGCGGGCAGCCTCGATCCGCTCGCGACCGGCATGCTGCCGCTGTGCCTCGGCGAGGCGACCAAGATCGCGGGCGAAATCCTCTCCAGCCGCAAGCGCTATCGGTTCACCATCGCTCTGGGTGCGCGGACGGCCACGGGCGATCGCGAGGGAGCGGTCGTCGAGGAGGCGCCCGTGCCGCCTGGCTGGCAGCAGGGACTGCCGGCCGCGTTGCGCGGATTTCATGGCTCCGGGCGGCAGGTCCCGCCGATGTACTCGGCGCTGAAGCGCGACGGCCAGCCGCTTTACCGGCTGGCGCGTGCCGGTGTGACGGTCGAGCGCGCCCCGCGGGAGATCGAGATCTTCGAGCTTGCGCCCTTATCGCAAACGCAGGCGGCGGTGGAGCTCGATGTTCTCTGCTCCAAGGGCACCTACGTGCGGACCTTGGCGGAGGATATCGCGCGCGCATTGGGCACCTGCGGGCACGTCATCGCATTGCGGCGCAGTTGGGTGGAGCCTTTTGAGAAGGAGCAGATGCAGACACTCGAGGCCGTCACACTCGCCTGTGAGCAGGGGAGTCTGCAGCTGCTGCCGGTGGACCGGCCGCTCGAGCACCTGCCGGCAGTCGCGCTCGAAGCCTGGCAGGCCGATCGCATCGGACACGGACAGGAGGTGGCGCTGCTACGCAGTCCGCCGCCCGGGCGGGTCAGGCTGTATGACCCCGGCAAGCGTTTTCTCGGACTAGGCGAATCCGACGGCCGGGGCAAAGTTCGGCCGCGGAGATTGTTCACGAGCCCGGTCTATTGACCGTGTACCGTGACGTCAGGATCGAGCATCTGCAGCGCGTGGGCGACGTCCGTAAAGCCGGTCTGGCGCAATTGCTCTCCGGAGTACGTCTTGGTCGAGGAGTTGCAGCCGGGCGAGCCGGGCTTCAGCGGCGTGCCGTCGGCCTTGGCGCACCAGCCCGCCGGAACGGCCGCGGCGGTGTGGACCGCGGGATGCGACGGTGTGGTGGAGCAGGCCGCGAGGGCTCCTACGCTGAGAATGCCGATGATCAATGCGCGATTCATGGCGCGGAAGAGTATAGCGCTTATTTCGCGGCCCCGAGCTTGTGGCAAAGGCATTACACCGGTTAAAATTCCGCGCTTCCCAAAAGGCTACTTAAGACAGTCACTTAGGATTTAGGCGCAATGGCTCTTACCAGCGAGAAAAAAGGCGGCATTCTGGCGCAGTACCAGCGCGGTCCCGCCGACACCGGCTCCCCCGAGATCCAGGTTGCGCTCCTCTCGGAGCGCATCAACGGGCTCGGCGAGCACTTCACGGCTCACAAGCGCGATCACTCCTCCCGCCGAGGCCTGGTCAAGCTCGTCAATCAACGCCGCAAGCTCCTCGACTATCTCAAGGCCACCCAACCCGCTAAGTACCAGGAGCTCGTCGAGCGCCTGGGACTTCGCCGCTAACCACCCAGCACAAGGCCGCATCGCGCGGCCTTTGTGTTTGGAACCCACTATCTTCCGAGGGCTCGAGCTTGAGCGTTGTCAGCAAGTCATTTCAGTACGGTCCGCAGACGGTAACCATCGAGACGGGCGAGGTCGCCCGACAGGCCGAAGGTTCCGTGCGGGTCTCGATGGGCGATACCGTGGTGTTGGTCACCGCCTGCGCCCGACAGACCGCCGCCGCGGGCCGCGATTTCTTCCCCCTCACCGTCAACTACGTTGAGAAGACCTATGCCGCGGGACGCATCCCGGGCGGCTTCTTCAAGCGTGAGGGCCGTCCGACCGAGAAGGAGACGCTGACTTCGCGCCTCATCGACCGCCCGATCCGGCCGCTCTTCCCTGACGGTTTCTACAACGAGGTGCAGGTGGTCGCGACCGTGCTGTCGGTCGATCCGGATATCGATCCGGACATCGCCGCGCTCCTCGGCGCCTCCGCGGCGCTCGCCCTCTCCGGCGTTCCGTTCAACGGTCCGATCGGTGCCGCCCGGGTCGGTTGGAAGGACGGTCAGTACCTGCTCAATCCCACCGCCAAGCAGCTCACCGAGTCGCAGCTGCACCTCGTCGTGGCCGCCACGGAGCACGGCGTCCTCATGGTGGAGTCCGAGGCCAAGGGCCTGTCCGAGGAAGTGATGTTGGGCGCGGTGGTCTTCGGCCACCAGCAGATGCAGATCGCCATTCGCGCCATCCGCGAGCTCGTCGCCGAGGCTGGCAAGCCGCGTTGGGACTGGAAGCCTGCGGCGGAGAACGCGGAACTCGAGAGCGCGGTCGCGCTGCACGCCCAGGCCGCCCTCGCGCAGGCCTATACGATCACGGAGAAGCAGCAGCGTCATACGCGCATCTCCGAGGTCAAGGCGCAGACCCTCACCACTCTCACCGGCGGTGAGTCGCCCAAGTGGAAGGCGGAGCAGATCGATGGCGCGCTCTTCAAGCTGGAGAGCAATATCGTGCGCCAGCGGATCCTGAACGGCGAGCCGCGCATCGACGGCCGCGACTGCACCACCGTCCGCCCGATCACCGTGAAGGTGGGTGTGCTGCCGCGCACACACGGCTCCGCGCTCTTCACCCGTGGTGAGACGCAGGCGCTCGTCGTGACGACGCTCGGCACCACGCGCGATGCGCAGATCATCGATGGGCTGGAGGGTGAGCGCCGCGAGCCCTTCATGTTGCACTACAACTTCCCGCCGTTCTCCGTGGGCGAGACCGGCATGATGGGCTCGCCCAAGCGCCGCGAGATCGGCCACGGCAACCTCGCGCGCCGCGGTGTCAACGCGGTGATGCCCGACATGGCGACATTTCCCTATGTCATCCGCGTCGTGTCGGAGATCCTGGAGTCCAACGGCTCGAGCTCGATGGCGAGCGTCTGCGGCAGCTCGCTGTCGCTGATGGACGCGGGCGTGCCGATCAAGGCACCGGTGGCGGGCGTTGCGATGGGCCTCGTGCTCGAGGGCAACCGCTACAAGGTCCTCACCGACATCCTGGGCGACGAGGATCACCTCGGCGACATGGACTTCAAGGTTGCCGGCACGAAGGACGGCGTGACGGCGCTGCAGATGGACATCAAGGTCGAGGGCGTCACGCCCGAGATCATGAAGGTAGCCCTGGAGCAGGCGCGCGCGGGACGGCTGCACATCCTCGCAGAGATGAACAAGGTCATCCACGAGCCCCGCTCCCGCATGTCGGAGTGGGCGCCGTCCATCATCACGCTGAAGATCGATCCGGAGAAGATCCGCGATGTCATCGGCAAGGGCGGGGCGGTGATACGTCAGATCACCGAGGAGACCGGCACCACCATCGACATCGAGAGTGACGGCACGGTGAAGATCGCTTCCGTGAACGGCACCGCCGGGCGCGAGGCGCAGCGGCGCATCGAGCTGATCACCGCCGACGTCGAAGTCGGTCAAATCTACGAGGGCAAGGTGGCCCGCCTGATGGACTTCGGTGCCTTCGTCACCATCCTGCCGGGACGTGATGGCCTGGTGCACATCTCCCAGATCTCCAACGAGCGTGTCGAGCGCGTCAGCGACAAACTCAAGGAAGGCGATGTCATTCGTGTGAAGGTGCTGGAAGTCGACCGTCAGGGCCGAATCCGCCTCTCCATGCGGGACGTCGACGCCAACTAAAATCTCCGCAGCAGCATCAGTCCGCCGGCGCGGCCCATAAGGGGCGCCGGCCGACGGTCTTGCGGCGGACGATGTCGCGCATGACAGATACGATGAGTGCGCGCACGTGTGGGTCGATATGGCCGAAAAACTCGTCGTCGGTCTGGTCCGCGTGCGCCGCCAGCACCGGTACCACGGAGCGCCCAGTGTCCGTCCGGACTGCCGCTGCGACTCGGTCGCTGCCGGCCCGCAACTTCCGCGTCACGGCAATATGAGCTCTCGGCGAAGGGGCAGCGGCTGTTCTCGCCAACAGCCTGTCGCCCATCCGAGCAGGGTGGCGGGCGTCGCACCCGCGAGCTCCGTGGGTGGGGAGAGACCCAGGAGCCGCAGGACGTTCAGCACCTCCGCGCCTGCCCGGTCCGGATCAAGCGCTGCTGAGCGACGGGATTTTGACAGCTTGTTGCCGGTACGCTCGAGCAGAAGCGGCAATGTCGCATAACGCGGCAGCGGCAGGCGCAGAGCGCGCTGCAGGGCGATCTGCCACCCGGTGCTCTCGAGAAGGTCTGCGCCACGCACGACGTCGGTGATGCCTTGCAGCGCATCGTCCACGACGACCGCGAGCTGATAGGCCAACACCCCATCCCGGCGCCGCACGATGACATCTCCCAACTTGCGCATGTCGAGCGCAATCGGGCCCTGGAAGCGGTCATCGAAGACGATGGTCTCCGTCTCCTCGATCCGAAAGCGCGTCGCGGTGTCGCCGGGCTTTCGCGGTCCCTCACGGCAGGTGCCCGGATAGCCTGAATCCTCCGCGCTGAGCTCCCGGCGTGAGCAGCCGCACTCGAAGGTGCGGGCGGCTGCGCACAGCGCTTCCAGGGCGTCGTTGTAAAGGTGTGTGCGGCGGCTCTGGTACTCGACCTCGCCGTCCCACGGGAGGCCGAAAACTTCGAGGGTCCGCAGCATCTCATCCGCGCTGCCCGGCACCAGGCGCGCGCGGTCGAGATCCTCCATGCGCACGAGCCAGCGGCCGCCGCGGCTGCGGGCATCGAGGAAGCTGCCGACGGCAGCCAACAGAGAGCCGAGGTGCAACGACCCCGTGGGAGAAGGCGCGAAACGGCCGGTGTAGGCCGCCGAGTCCCTTACCGGTACCGGTCGTCGCGGTCGCCGTACTGCCGCTCGCGGCGCTCGCGGCGCTCCTGAGCCTCGATGCTCAGGGTTGCCACCGGCCGCGCCTCGAGGCGCTTGATGCCGATCTCCTCGCCGGTCTCCAGGCAGTAGCCGTAGCTGCCGTCGTCGATGCGCTTCAGCGCCTCGTCGATCTTGCGAATCAGCTTGCGCTCGCGATCGCGCGTGCGCAGCTCCAGGCTGAATTCCTCCTCCTGGGTGGCGCGGTCGTTGGGATCGGGGAAGTTGGCCGCCTCGTCCTTCATGTGCGAGACGGTGCGGTCGACCTCCACCATCAGATCGCGCTTCCAGCTGTTGAGGATCTGGCGGAAGTGCTCGAGCTGCTCCTTGCTCATGTACTGTTCGCCGCGCTTGACGATGTAGGGCTGGACGTTGCGCGGTCCTGCGAGGAGGCTTCCGGGCTCCGCGCCCTCGACTTCGTCCGGATCGGCGGACGCGGCGGTCACGGCCGTCGGCACGTGGATGTCGTCGCGGGGACTGGAAACTGGCGGCTTCGCGGCCGGGGAGGTCGGCTGGGATGTCGAATGTGCGGCCTTGCGCATCTCGATGGTTGCTTCCGTATTCGTGGAGGTGATGGGCGGCGTGTCCTCGGCGGGGGCCTGCGCCCTGGCCGGCGCTGCCGCCGTCCTGTGTGCGTGAGCGGACGCCACTTTGGCGCGCTCGACGTCTCTGCCGCGCTGCTCGGCCGGCGGCCTGCGAGTCGCCGCGGGCTTCTTGGCCGCGGGCCTCATGGTTGCCGCCTTCTTACCCTTCGCGGACTTCGGCGCGGGCTTCTTGGCCGGCATTCGTCGCTCCTCAAAAGCAAATGAGCCTTGTGAAGGACGCGCGATTATACCGGCGTACCACGACCTGTACAGTGGCAAAAAGGCCGCGCCCAAGAGTCTAAGGCAGGCTGATCGCGGGCGCCGGGGCCCACCCGGCTTGGCGCCGCTCCACGATCACACGGGTGTAGATGCCGCCGCGCACCTTGAAGCGCGCCTGCAGCCGCAGGAACCGCGGCGCGACTGTCCGGGCGAGGTGGTCGGCGATTTCGTTGGTCACCGCCTCGTGGAAGGCGCCGCGGTTGCGAAACGACCAGATGTAGAGCTTCAGGGATTTGAGCTCCACGCATGCTCGGTCGGGCACGTACTCGAGCTCGAGCGTCGCGAAGTCGGGCTGCCCGGTCTTCGGACAGAGACAGGTGAACTCCGGGATCCGCATGCGGATCGTGTAATCGTGCTCCGGCCGCGGATTGGCGAAGGTCTCGAGATCGCTCGTGGGCTGTGAGGGCATGACGATTTACTCTACTATAAGCGCTGGATCCGGGCATCCTGCCCGGCCCAGCGCGGTCGCCAGCAAAAGCGCGGTTTTTGCCCGCGACCTCCGCCACCTGCGGCGGCGGGGCACGTCCCTGTGCCTGGGGCGTGGGGCGCGGGGCTGTGTTGGTTTCGGGGGGTCAATCAGAGTGCGGAAGACAGCGTAGATGCGGCTGACCAAGATCAAGCTCGCCGGCTTCAAATCCTTCGTCGATCCCACGCAAGTCAGCTTTCCCAGCAATCTCACCGGTGTCGTCGGCCCCAACGGCTGCGGCAAATCCAACGTCATCGACGCGGTGCGTTGGGTCATGGGAGAGCTGTCGGCCAAGCATCTGCGCGGCGACAACATGGCGGATGTCATCTTCAACGGCTCGTCGGCGCGAAAGCCGGTCGGTGCCGCCTCGGTGGAGCTCGTTTTCGACAACTCCGACGGCAAGATCGGCGGCGCCTACGCGAGCTACAACGAGATCTCGCTGAAGCGTCAGGTGGCGCGCGACGGCACCTCCGGCTACTACATCAACGGCGCGCGCTGCCGGCGCAAGGACATCACCCAGCTCTTTCTCGGCACGGGCCTCGGCTCGCGCAGCTACGCGATCATCGAGCAGGGCACGATCTCGCGCATCATCGAGGCGAAGGCCGAGGACATGCGCGCCTTCGTCGAGGAGGCCGCGGGCATCTCCCGGTACAAGGAGCGGCGCAAGGAGACCGAGAGCCGCATCGCCGAGACGCGCGAGAATCTCGAGCGCCTGCAGGACGTGCGCGATGAGGTGGAGAAGCAGATCCGCCACCTGCAGCGCCAGGCCGCGACGGCGCGGCGTTATCAGGCCCTCAAGGAGGAGGAGCGGCGGCTCACCGCGGAGCTGCTCGCGCTGCGCCTGCGGGAGCTCGACAGCGGCGCGCAGGTGCACGACAGCGCGACGCGAGCCCGGGAGATCGAGATGCAGGCGGCGCTTGCCGATCAGCGCGCCGCCGAGGCGTCGATCGAGACCCAGCGCGCGCATCACGGCAGCGCCAGCGAGCGCGTGTCGGCGGTTCAGGCCCGCTATTACGAGATCGGGGCCGAGATCTCGCGCCTCGAGCAGACGATCCAACACACGCGCGAGCTGCGCGAGCGCCAGCGCGCCGACCTGGGGAAGACGCGCGCGACGCTGGCGGAGCTCGGCGCCCACATCGAGCGTGACGAGCGCCAGCTCGCCGAGCTCGCCGCGGAGATCGCGCGCGCGACGCCGGAGCTCGAGCGCGCGCAGGCCGCCGAGACCGCCGCGGCGCAGGCGCTGGAGGCGGCGGAGCGCGAGCTCGCCGGGTGGCAGGAGCGTTGGGAGCAGTTGAACCAGGCGCTCGGCGCCGCCGACCGCACCACCCAGGTGGAGCGGGCGCGCATCGAGCAGCTCGAGAACCAACTGCGGCGGCTGCAAGGGCAGGTCGAGCGGCTCACGCTCGAGCGCGAGGCGCTCGAGGCGCAGGAGTCGAGCGCGCTGCTCGCCGAGCTCACCGCGCAGGAATCGCAGGCGCGCACCGAGGGCGAGTCGCTCGCCAATGCGTTGCGCGTTGCGCTCGAGCGCGCGCAGAGCGCGCGCGCCGGACAGTTGGCCGCGGAAGAAGCGCTCGAGTCGGCGCGCGGCGTGCGCGAGCGCACGCGCGAGGAGTGCACCTCGCTCGAAGCCGTGCAGAAGGCCGCGCTGACGGCCAGCGCCGGGCAGGCGACGGAGTGGCTGCAGCGAGGTCGGACTGGCGGGCCGCACGCGCGTCGCCCAGACATTGGAGGTGGAGACCGGTTGGGAGCTGGCGGTGGAGACCGCGCTCGGCGATTACCTGGAGGCGGTCTGCATCGAGCGCCTCGATGATCTCGCGACACCGCTCGAGCGACTGGCTCGTGGACGCGTCGCGCTCGTGGAAGACGACGCTGCCCCGGCCGGCGCCGCCGACTCGGGTGCGCCGGTAGCGACCGCGCTGGCAGGCAAGGTGTCCGGGCCCGCGGCCGTGCTGGCGCAGCTCGCGGGCGTCCTCACGGCGGAATCCCTGGCGGAGGCGCTGCAGCGCCGCGCAACTCTGGCGGCGGGCCAGTCGGTCATTACACGCGGCGGCGAGTGGCTCGGCCGCGACTGGCTGCGGATCAGCCGCGGCGTGGATCACCATCTCGGTGTGATCGAGCGCGAGCATCGCCTCAAGGGCCTGCGCACCGCCGTCGAGGCGGCCGAAGCGCACGTCGCGCAGGCGGAGGACGGGCTCACCGCCGTGCGCGAGAGCCTGGCCCAGGCGGAGGCCGAGCGCGATGCGGCGCAGTCCGGCATTCAGGCCGCGCACCGCCGCCATGCCGACATCACGGGTCAGCTCGAGGCCGCGCGCGCGCGCGCCAAGGAAACGGCGCTGCGCCGTCAGCGCATCGAGGCGGACACCGCCGAGCACGGGCGCGAGATCGCCGCCACCCAGGAAGGTCTCGGCCGCGCCGGACAGACGCTCGAGCAGGGACTGGCGGTCGGCTCGGATCTCAACCTGCGGCGCGAGGATCTCGAGGGCGAGCGCGAGATGCGCCGCGAGGCGCTCGCCGGCGCGCGCGCCCGCGCGCAGGCGGCGCAGGTCGCCGCGCGCGACCTGCTGATCCGCATCGAGTCGCGCCGCTCGACCGAAGCCTCGGTGCGAGTGAGCCTCGGACGCATGATCGAGCAGCGTGCGCAGCTCGAGCGGCACCGCGAGGGGTTGGAAGCGGAGCTCGCCGGCGGCGATGCCCCGATCCTGGAGCTCGAGGCGCGACTCAACGAGTCGCTCGCGCGGCGACTCGAGGTCGAGGCGGAGCTCGCCGAGGCGCGCGGTGCCATGGAGGAAGCGGACGCGGCGCTGCGCGCGCTCGATGAGCAGCGCGTGCTCGCGGAGCGTCGGGTCGGCGAGGCCCGCGAGGCCATGGAGGCGGCGCGGCTCGCCGCGCAGGAGAACCGGGTGCGGCGCGAGGGACTCGCCGAGCAGTTCGCCGAGACTCGCTTCGAGCTCGCCGAAGTGCAGCAGAGTCTCGCCGCCGATGCCTCCATCCCGACATGGGAGGAGAGGCTCACCGAGACCCGGGCCGGCATCGAGAGGCTCGGCCAGGTCAACCTCGCCGCCATCGATGAGCTCAAGGAGCAGACCGAGCGCAAGGAGTACCTGGACCGGCAGTTCACCGACCTGACCTCCGCGCTCGACACGCTGGAGGAGGCCATGCGGCGCATCGACAAGGAAACACGCACGCGCTTCGAGGAGACCTTCGAGCGCATCAACTCCGGCCTCAAGGAGCGCTTTCCGCGGCTCTTCGGCGGCGGCCACGCCTATCTCGAGCTCGTGGGCGACGATCCGTTGAATGCGGGCATCGCCGTCATGGCGCGCCCGCCCGGCAAGAAGAACAGCAGCATCCACCTGCTCTCGGGCGGCGAGAAGGCGCTCACCGCGGTGGCGCTCGTGTTCTCGATCTTCGATCTCAATCCCGCCCCGTTCTGTCTGCTGGATGAGGTCGACGCGCCGCTCGATGAGCACAACGTCGGCCGCTTCTGCGACATCGTGCGCGACATGTCGAACCGCGTGCAGTTCATCTTCATCACTCACAACAAGACGACCATGGAGCTTGCATCCTCGCTTCTCGGCGTGACCATGCACGAGCCCGGGGTATCGCGCCTCGTGGCCGTCGACGTTGACGAGGCGGTCAGGCTCGCCGCCGTCTGAGCATCCGGTGCCCCCAATGTCGGAATTACGCTGGACACTGCTCATTCTTGGAGTGGTGTTCATTGCCGCTCTCTCCTGGTGGGAGCGGCGGCGTCCGCGTCAGGCCTTTGCGCCGCATTTACGCGATGCGAGCCTGTCGCACGGCGATGCGCGGCGTGTGGCGAGCATCGAGCCGGCTGCCTCGGGGGAGCCGTGGATAGGAGAGGAGGGCCTCTCCGATGTCGTGTCGTCGGACATGGCTCTCAGCGACGCCGCGGAGGCGCGTGAGCCTGGCGATGGCGATGAGCACGTCGAGCCGACTGTGCCGGGACCGCTCGAGGAGTTGCCGACGGTCGTGATTGGCGATGCCGAGGACCGCATCGAGCTCGAGACCGCGTGGGACGACCTGCCGCCGGAGCCGAAGCTGATCGATCCGGAGCTGACCGATCCAGAGGCGAGCGCGACCGGGGAGCTGCCTGAGCTGGCTGCGGCGATGGACCCGAGTGAGCCGCTGGAGTCGGCAGCCATGGCCATGCCGGCAACTCCGCCCGCAGCAGGCCCGGCTGAGCCGGCAGTCGCGGTGATTGGCGAGCCCGAGATCACGGGCGCCGAGGGAGTGAGCGCCGTCAGAATGGTCGAGCCCGCCGCGCACGAGGGTGGCGCGCCGCCCGCCGAGGTGGTCGTCGAATGGCCGCCCGAGGAGTCACGCCGCATCCTGGCGCTGCGGACTCGTCGCGCCGCATGCGGAGCGTTTCGCCGGCCGGACGCTGCGGCTGGCGCTCGCGGCGGAGGGTTTCCTCCTCGGCAGGTTCGCGATCTTCCACAAACCCGACGAGACGAATCACGCGCTGCTGAGCGCCGCCTCGCTCAACCGCCCCGGCTCCTTCGACCTCGAGACCATGGACTCGCAGCGCTACGGCGGACTCACCCTCTTTGCCGTGCTCCCGGGCCGCAGGACGCCGCAGGCTGTCTTCGAGGATCTGCTCGCCGCGGCCCGCAATCTCAACGAGCGGCTGGAGGGCGGGCTGCAGGACGAGCGCGGCGCACCGCTGACTGCCTTGCGCGTGCAGAGCATCCGCGAGAGTCTCAGAGTCGAAGTGACCACACTGCCGCCCGCGGCCGCGCATGGCGCGTGATGCGGCGGCGCGCGCAGCGGAGCTGCGCGCGCGGATAGCGCATCACAACCGGCTCTACTACGAGCAGGACGAGCCGGAGATTTCCGACGCCGATTACGATGCTCTCCTGGGCGAGCTGCGCGCGCTCGAGAGCGCGCACCCGGAGCTGGTAACGCCGGACTCACCCACCCAGCGTGTCGGCACCGCGCTCTCGGGCAAGTTCCCCAAGGTACGTCATGCAGTGCCGATGCTGTCACTCGCGAACGGCTTCACCGCCGAGGATGTGACCGGTTTCATCGATCGGGTGCGGCGCTTCCTGAAGCTCGCTGCCGACGAGCCCATCGAGCTCACCGCCGAGCCGAAGATCGACGGCCTTTCACTATCGCTGCGCTACGAACGCGGCGTGTTGGTGCGCGGCGCGACCCGAGGTGACGGCACGGAGGGGGAAGACGTCACCGCCAACGTCCGCCGCGTCAGCGACATTCCCGCAAAGATGCGCGGCCGTGGAGCGCTCGACGTCTGTGAGGTCCGCGGTGAGGTCTACATGGGACGGGCCGCATTCCTGAAGCTCAACGAGGAGCAGTCCGCCGCCGGCCGTACCGTGTTCGCCAATCCGCGCAATTCCGCGGCCGGCTCGCTCCGCCAGCTCGACCCCGAAGTGACCGCCTCGCGGCCGCTGCGCTTTCTCGCCTACGCCTGGGGCGAGATGAGCGAGATGGCTGCCGACACGCAGTGGGGCATGCTGCATTGGTTCGAGCGGCACGGGCTGCCCACCAATCCTCTGAGCAAGCTCTGCCGCTCCGTCGAGGAGCTGCTCGCTTTCCATCACGACATCGAGCTCGAGCGCTCCCGGCTCGACTACGACATCGACGGCGTCGTCTATAAAGTGAACCGCCTCGACTGGCAACGGCGTCTCGGATTCGTCGGCCGCGATCCCCGCTGGGCGCTGGCGCATAAATTCCCCGCCCAGAAAGCCGTCACCGTCGTGAATGCGATCGAGCTGCAGGTCGGCAGGACCGGCGCTCTCACCCCCGTCGCCAAGCTCGCTCCGGTCAACGTGGGCGGCGTCGTCGTCTCCAACGCAACCCTCCACAACGAGGACTACATTCGCGAGCTCGACGTCCGGATCGGCGACACCGTCACGGTACAGCGCGCCGGCGATGTGATCCCTCAGGTCCTCGGTGTAGTGCCCGAGCGCAGGCCGCCCACATGCTGCGTCGTTTCAGTTCCCCAAGACCTGTCCCTGTCCGCTCGCCACCGCGGTGGTGCGCGACGTGACCGCCACCGGCAAGGAAGGCGCCATTTCCCGCTGCTCCGGCGAGCTCGCCTGCCCGCACCAGCGCATCGAGCATCTGCGCCACTTCGTCTCCCGCCGCGCCTTCGACATCGAAGGCCTGGGCGAGAAGCAGATCACCCTGTTCTTCGAGAAGGGCTGGGTGAAGGAGCCGGCCGACATCTTCACGCTGGAGAAACGCAATCCGAAGGAGATCCGGCTGGAGGAAGAGGAGGGGTACGGCGAGGTATCCGTCCGTAATCTCTTCGAGGCAATCGAGGCGCGCCAAACGATCTCGCTGGAGCGCTTCATCTACTCGCTGGGCATCCGACACGTCGGTGAGACCACGGCCCGCGCACTCGCCCGCGGCTACGGCACCTACCGAGCCTTTCGCGAGGCCTGCCGTCATCTCGCCGAAGGCGACGCGGACGCGCGTCAGGACCTCGATGCCATGGACCAGATCGGCGACACCGTCATCGAAAGCCTGACTTCCTACTTCTCCGAGCCCCACAACACCGGCATGGTCGATCACCTGGCGCGCGAGGTTCGCATCCTCGAGGCGGAGCGCCCCGCGACCAAGACCCCCATCGCCGGCAAAACCATCGTCTTCACCGGCCGCCTGGAGCAGATGACACGCGATGAAGCCAAGGCGCTCGCCGAGCGACTCGGCGCCGCGGTGAGCGGCAGCGTCTCGGCAAAGACGGACCTGGTGGTCGCCGGCCCCGAAGCCGGCTCCAAGCTCAAGAAAGCCCAGCAGCTCGGTGTTCAGGTGCTCGACGAAGCAGCGTTTCTGGAGCTCGTGCGCGAGAAATGATCGAGCGGCCCAGGGGTGTCCCTGGGCCGCAGGATCAAAGCGAATCGCGGGCTCGTCAGCCGCTGCTGCCGGAGGCGGGGCTGGCGGCTGGGGCGGGGGCGGGGGTGCGGGTGGGGGCGCTCGAAGGGTTGCTCGGAAGCGCCGGGGCGCCGCTCGTGCCGCTCGTCTGGGCGTCGGTCTGCGGGTCGAGGTAGGTCTCGACCTTCGCCTGCTTCAGGAGGCCATCCGTGTAGTCGCGGAACTGCTTCGCCTCGACGACCTGCGCCAACCGCTGCTTCACCTGATCGAAAGGCGGCGGGTTCACGGGCCGAGTGCCGAGGAGCTGGATGACGTGCCAGCCATACTGCGTCTGCACCGGCTCCGTGGTGTACTGCCCGACCTTCAGGCCGTTCACCGCGTCGGCGAACGGCTTCACCATGTGATCGAGCGTGAACCAGCCGAGGTCACCGCCGTTGGTCTTCGAGGAGTCCATCGACTCCGCCTTGGCGAGATCCTCGAACTTCTCCCCGGCCTTCAGACGCGCGATGATCTTGTCCGCGAAGGGCTGCGTCGCGACCAGGATGTGCCGCGCGTGGTACTCCGTCGTCGGCATCTTCGCGACTTCCGCATCGTATTCCGCCTTCAGCTGATCGTCGGTCGGCTGCTTGCCGGCGAAGAACTTCTGCGACAGCGCCTGCTCGAGGATGTTGAGGCGCTCCATCTTCATGAGCTGCGCCGTGTCCGGCTGCTTGTCCAGACTTTCCTGCAGCGCCTCATGGGCGATCAACTCGGCCCGGATCAGGTTGTCCAGCGCCTGGGAGCGCTGCTCCGGTGAGAGATCGCTCGAAGTCTTGCCGGTAACCCCCTTGATGTAGAACTCATAGAGATCGCGGCTGATGGACGTACCGTCGACGGTCGCGACAGTCGGTGAGGAGGTGGTGGGGCTGCTCTGGCTCGCGGTGGTGGAGGAGGACTTGAACTGCTGGCAGGCGGCGGCCAGCGTCACCAGGGCGACGGTCAGGCAGAGGATCCTAAGATGCTTCATGGGGCTCTCGGTTGGGTTTGAGACGATAAAGTGCGACAGAACCAGCGCCGCTACTCGTTGGGTGCGTGCGCGATGATGCTGAGTGCGTGGATGCCGCGGCCCATCAGCGGCGCGACCGCCGAGTAGACCATCCGGTGCCGCTCGAGTTGCGCGCGACCGGCGAAGGCCGAGGCCACCAGCGTCACCCGGTAATGGCCGCCTTCCCGGGCGCCCGCGTGACCAGCATGGCGGGCGCTGTCATCGACTACCTCGATGGACTGAGGCGCGAGCGCCTGCTCGAGGGCGGCGCGAATCTCGCCGGCGGTGGGGGCGTGCGTAGGCGTTTCCTGGCTGGCTCCAAAAGGTCGCGTATCATAGCCGAAATGAGCGCCGGTGCTCCTCCCTGAGCCAGTACTTCCAGCTCCACCCCGTCACGCCCCAGGCACGCCTCATCCGCCAGGCGGCGGACATCGTGCGCCAGGGGGGCGTCATCGCCTATCCGACCGATTCCTGCTACGCGCTCGGGTGGCATCATCGGCGACAAAGGCGCGCTCGAGCGCGTGCGGCGCATCCGCCGGGCGGATCGGCACCACCATTTCACGCTGGTCTGCGCCGACCTCACCGAGGTCGGGCGCTTCGCCCTGCTCGACACCTGGCAGTTCCGGTTGCTGAAGGCATGCCTGCCGGGGCCGTATACCTTTCTTCTACGCGCTTCGCGCGCGACCCCGCGCCGCCTGCAGCACGAGAAGCGGCGCACCATCGGCGTGCGCATTCCCGACCACGCGGTGCGCGCGCATGCTGCTGCGCGAGCTGGGGGAGCCGCTCATGAGCTCGACGCTCATCCTGCCGGACGAAGGAGACCATCTGCCGTTGACGTCGGGGCATGAGATCCACGCGCGCCTCGACCACGAGATCGATGCTGTGCTCGATGGCGGCGACTGCGGCGTCGTGCCCACCACGGTCGTCGACTTGTCGGTCGTTCCGCCCGTGGTGGTGCGGGAAGGCAAGGGGACTCTGGCGCCGTTCATGGGCCCCTCTGTGGCCCGCTGAGGAAACGGTATACTGACGATTTGAGGATGGCCGAGCGAAAGTGTCGATAGATTCCAACTTGGCGCTGAGCGCCACGGCTTCGGGGGGGCGCGTGCTCTCGGGCATGCGGCCGACCGGGCGGCTGCACCTCGGCAACTACCACGGCGCATTGCGCAACTGGGTGCAGCTGCAGTACCGCTACGAGTGCTTCTTCGCCGTCGTCGACTGGCACATGCTGACCACCGGCTACGAGGACACCACGCAGCTGCCGGAATTCGTGCGCGAGGTCTTGATCGACTGGCTGGCCGCCGGCTTGAATCCCGGCGTCGCGACACTCTTCATCCAGTCGCACGTGCTGGAGCATGCGGAGCTGCACCTGCTGCTCTCCATGATCACGCCGCTCGGCTGGCTGGAGCGCGTGCCGACCTACAAGGACCAGCTGGAGCAGCTCAAGGAGAAGGACCTCACCACCTACGGCTTCCTCGGCTATCCGATGTTGCAAGCCGCCGACATCCTGGTCTATCGCGCGGCGCATGTGCCGGTCGGCGAGGACCAGGTCGCGCACGTCGAGCTAACGCGCGAGGTTGCGCGCCGGTTCAACCATTTCTACGGCCGGGAGCCTGATTTCGAGGAGAAGGCCGAGCGGGCCGTCAAGAGCCTGGGCGGGCGCAACACGACGCTCTACCGGCAACTGCGGCGCCGCTATCAGGAGCAAGGCGAGCGCGAAGCGCTCGAGCGGGCGCGCGCGCTGGTGCAGAGCAACAACCGCGTCACCGTGGCCGACCGCGAGCGCTTGCTCGGATATCTCGAGGGCACCGGTGTCACCATCCTGCCGGAGCCGCAGGTGCTGCTGACGGAGACCCCCAGGGTGCCCGGGATCGACGGCCGCAAGATGTCGAAGTCCTACGGCAACACCATCGAGATGCGCGAGGAGCCGGAGTCGGTCACGAAGAAGCTGCGCGCCATGCAGACCGATCCGGCGCGGGTGCGCCGCACCGATCCCGGGGATCCCGACAAGTGTCCGGTCTGGGACCTGCACAAGATCTACTCCGACGAGACCACCCGCAAATGGGCCGCGGAAGGCTGCCGCTCGGCCGGCATCGGCTGTCTCGACTGCAAGCAGCCGGTGATCGACAAGATCGTCGCCGAGGTGACCGAGATGCGCCGGCGCGCGCAGGAGTACGTCGAGAATCCGGAGCTGTTGCGCGATATAGTCGCCGAGGGCGGGGAGAAGGCGCGCGAGGCCGCGCGCGAGACCATGGAAGAAGTGCGCCGCGCGATGCACTTGCGCACGGGCTGAAGCCATGAAGCCGGAATTGACCATCGTCGTATCCAATCCGAGCCCGGAGCCTCATCAGAGCGAGCCGCCTCCGGAGCAGGTGGAGATGCCCTTCGCCGTCGTGAACGGCGAGCCGATCACCGAGCTGCCGCGCGATCTCTATATTCCGCCGCAGGCGCTCGAGGTATTCCTCGAGGCATTCGAGGGTCCGCTCGATCTGTTGCTCTACCTCATCCGGCGGCAGAACCTCGATATCCTCGACATCCCGCTGGCGGAGATCACGCGCCAGTACATGCGCTACATCGAGCTGATGCAGGACCTGCAGCTCGAGCTCGCGGGCGAGTATCTGGTGATGGCGGCCACCCTCGCGGAGATCAAATCGCGCATGCTCCTGCCGCGGCCGAAGCTCACGGCCGATGGCGTCGAGGAGGATCCGCGCGCGGAGCTGGTCCGGCGGCTGCGGGAGTACGAGCGCTTCAAGCGTGCCGCCGAGGGGATCGATGCGCTGCCGCGACTGGAGCGCGACGTCTGGGCGACGTCGGCGGAGCTCAAGGATCGGCAGGTGACCCGGACGCTGCCGCAGATCACGCTGCAGGAGATGCTGGTCGCCTTCCAGGAAGTCGTAGTGCGCGCGGAAATGTTCGCGCACCATCACATCCAGCGCGAGCGGCTCTCGGTGCGTGAGCGCATGGGAGATATTCTCTCCGCACTCGAGAGCGCGAGCTTCGTCGAGTTCGTGCGCCTCTTCCGCCCGGAGGAGGGACGCATGGGGGTGACCGTCACCTTCCTGGCGATACTCGAGCTCGTGCGCGAGGGGCTGATCGACATCGTGCAGGCGGAGCCGTATGCGCCGCTGCACGTCAGAGGCGCGACCCCGGCGCGCAGGCTCCGGGTGGTCGCCGACAACGAGGAGCCGGGCGCGAGCGGTGAGCCGGCGGCCGCGGACAGCGTTCCCGGGACGGACTCAGGCGAGGAGGACGTTACAAGCGAATGAACGAGCACTATCTGCGCAACGTGATCGAGGCGGCGCTGCTCGCCGCGGGCCGACCGGTGCAGCCGGCGGAGCTGATCCAACTCTTCGACGAGAATGCGCGGCCCTCGAGCGAGCAGCTGCGCGCCGCGATCGATGCGCTGGCCGCCGAGTACGGCGAGCGCGGCATCGAGCTCAAGGAGACCGCGAGCGGCGTGCGCATCCAGGTGCGCCGCGAGCTCGCGGCCGAGGTCTCGCGTCTGTGGCCGGAACGCCCGCCGCGTTACTCGCGGGCGCTCCTCGAGACGCTCGCACTCATCGCCTATCGCCAGCCGATCACACGCGGCGAGATCGAGGCGGTGCGCGGCGTCGCCGTCAATCCCAACATCGTGAAGACCCTGCTGGAGCGCAACTGGGTGCGGGTCGTGGGTCATCGCGACGTTCCCGGCCGCCCGGAGCTGCTCGGCACGACGCGGGAGTTCCTCGATTACTTCGGCTTGAAGAGCCTCGATGAGCTGCCGCCGCTGTCGGAGCTCAAGGCCGTGGGCGACATCAATCTGCAGCTCGCTTTGAGCCCCGAGGCGCCGGCCGCCGCGGAGCCGGATGCAGGGCCGACAGCCAGCGCCGAGCCGCCGGGCGATGAGGAGGAGGGCGAGGAGGGTGGCGAGTTGTCCGCCGAAGGTGGCGACTCCCGCGAGCTCGTCGCCGCGCCCCGCGACGGCGCCGACTGATTCCGATGCACGATCAGCGCGGCGAGCCTGAGCGGCTGCAGAAGGTTCTCGCCCGCGCCGGACTCGCCTCCCGTCGCGAGGCGGAGGAGTGGATCAGGGCCGGGCGCCTCACCGTCAACGGGCAGGCCGCGTCGCTCGGGGTCCGAGTCAGTCCCGACGATGAAGTACGGCTCGATGGCCGTGTGATCCGCCAGCGTGCGCCGCAATCGGGTGGCCGCGCCTACATCTATCACCGCTCGCCGGGTGAGAGCCTGGATGCTCCATCCGCCGACACGCCGGATGCAGTGCCGCTCCTTGCGCGCCTACCGAAGCGCGCGGGGCGGCGATTCATCATGGTCAGCCCCATGCCTCGTATCGACGGCGGCCTCGAGATCGTGTGCGGCGACGGTGAGCTCGCTGCGCGTCTGCAGCGCGCCGTGCACGCGCTCGAGAGCCAGCTAAGCGTCAGAGTCCGCGGCGAGCTCACCGAGCAGCAGATCGACGGCGTCCTCGGCGGCGTGCTCGACAGCGGCGAGAAGTTGGCAGTGCTCGGCTGCGAGAGCGCGGGCGGGGAGGGCGCCAACCGCTGGTATGGGATCACCGCGCGTGGCGCGAGCGGCAAGGACGTACGGCAGCTCTTCGAGCGCCAGGCTGCGATCGTCAGCCGGGTGCTGCGCACGCGGCTCGGCACCCTCGCGTTGGAGCGCTCGCTCGCACGCGGGCACTACCGCGAGCTGACGCGCCAGGAGATCGACGCATTGCTACTGGGGCCGTCCGAAAGCAACGCCGAGCCCTCAACCCAACCGCAACGTCCCCGCCGACGCGGCCCTCGCCGCCCGCCAGGCGCGCCAGTTCGCCGCGGCCGCGCTCGCGATTGATGCGGCGGGCACCCGCGGCAGCGCACGCTCCGCGTGCTGCGATGCCTGCCAGGCGAGCGCTGCCCAGACGAGCACCCCGCGGTCGCTTTGTTGGATGGAAGGCGCAAGTCCCGTGACCGCCCCGGCGAGCTGCCGCCGCAAAGCCTGATGACGTCCCTGGAGGAGGGCAACCAATTCCTGCGGCCACGGTGGTGTTGCCAGGGCCTGCGGTGCAACCCGCGCCTGCCCGAGCTCATCGAGCGGAATACGCATCCGGCCGCGGCGGGCATCCGGCGCGAGATGGCCGAGGAGCTCCAACTCACACAGCGCCGCGCCGGAGTCGGTCCAGTCGATTGCGGAAGCGCCGAGGGGCGCGACCATGGCCGCCGCCCAACGGCGGCAGTAGGCCGTGAGCTCCGCGCGGCGCTCGAAGGTGGCGCTGGCGAGATCCCAGGTGGCGATATCGGTCAACCCGGAGAGCTCCGCGAGGGCGGAGTCGACTCGCGCCGCGGGCGCGAGCCGTTGCAGATGGATCCTGAGCTCGCGTGTCAGCGGGTGCACGGGGTGGCCCGCGGCGCAGCGCGCACACTCCTCACGCCACCACTCGAGGCGCGTGTGCGCCACCTGGTGATCGACCCCCGGCCGCAGGCTCGCGCCCACCTCGCGCTCGATCGCGCAGAGCGCGGCGAGCACCGGCTGTTGGGCGGGCGTCGAGTAGAGCCAGGCGAGAAAGCGCGGGGTGCCGGCCTCAGGTTTCTCGGACATCGCTCGGCTCGGCGGGAGCTACGGGGCGCACCGGTTGCTCGATGGCCCCGAGCTCGGGCAGCGCCGCATCGGTGGTGACCCCGAGATCCGGGAACCGCCGCGCCTGCGGCAATACCTGGCGCTCCAGCGAGCCCACCGATGCGTTGTAGGCGTCGACGGCGGCTCCGAGCCGCGCGCCGAGTCGCTCGAGGTGACCCGTGAAGGCCCCGAGCCTGCGATAGAGCTCCTGACCGAGCTCGCGGATCAGCTTGGCGTTCTCCGTCACTGCCGACTGACGCCAGCCGTAGGCGACCGTTTTCAACAGCGCGATCAGGGTGGAGGGCGTGGCAATGATGATGCCCTGTTTCAGCGCCGTGTCGAGCAGCTCCGGCCGCTCGGCGAGCGCCGCCGACAGAAATTGATCGCCGGGCAGGAACAGCACCGCGAATTCCGGACTCTGCTCGAACTGCGCCCAGTAGGCCTTGGAGGCGAGCTGGCGCACGCGGGCTTCGACCTGCTGAGCATGTTTCTTCAGCGCCTGTTGCCGCTCCTCATCGGTTGGCGCCTCGAGCGCCTCGAGATACGCATCGAGCGGCGTCTTCACATCGACGACGAGGTCGCGAGAGTCCGGCATGTGCACTACGAGGTCCGGACGCAGCGCCCCTTCCTGGCCGAACAGATGCAGCTGCTCCGTGAAATCGCAGTGCTCGCTGAGTCCGGCGAGCTCGACGAGCCGCCGCAGCGTGAGCTCGCCCCAGCGCCCGCGCACCTCCGGGCGCCGCAGCGCGGTGACCAGATTGCGCGTCTCGCGCTGCAGCTGAGTCTGACCGCTGGCGAGCGACTCGATCTGAGTGCGCAACGCGGTGTAGGCCTCGTGCCTCTCGCGCTCGAGCGCCTGCGCCTGCTGCTCGCTGCGCTCGAGCGCAGCGCGCATCGGCTCGACGAGCTGCGCGATGGCGGTCTCGCGCTCCTTGAGACTGCTCTGTGCGATCGCCTGGTCGCGTCCGAGCGCTTCGCGCGCGAGCCGCAGGAAGAGCTCGCTGTTGGCGCGCAGTGTCTCGCCGGCGAGCGAGTCGAACGAGGCGCGCAGCCGTGTCTCGGACTGCTCGAGGAAGGCGATGCGCTCGGCTTCCTGACGCGCCCCGGTCTCGAGACGCACCCGTGTGGTCTCGAGCTCGACGCGCAGCGACTCGATGCGGCGCATGGCGCGCAGCTGCGCCAGAAGAAACCCGAGCGCCGCGCCGACGAGGAGCGAGGCTGCCGCAATCAGCACGAGCAGCATGGGTCGGCTACTCCTGCACCCGCTCGAGGTGCACGAGATAGTTGACTGAAGGGTCGCGTGTCAGACGACAGCTCTCGGTGTAGGGATTGAGCTCGATACCGGCAATGGCCCGTGGCATGAGGTGGGCGCTGCGCGCCCAGCGCGCCAGTTCCGATGGGCGGATGAGGCGGTCGTATTCGTGCGTGCCGCGCGGCAGAAGCTTGAGCACGTACTCGGCGCCGACTATCGCCAGGAGGAAGCTTTTGAGATTACGGTTGAGCGTCGAGACGAACACCGAGCCGCCGGGACGCACGAGCGAGGCGAGCGTCGCGAGCATCTGCTCCGGCTGCGGCACGTGCTCCAGCATCTCCATGCAGGTGATGACATCGAAGCTGTGCGCGCTGCTCGCGGCGAGCTCCTCCGCCGCGGTCACGCGGTAGTCGACTTCCAAGCCTTCTTCGGCCGCATGCAGCCGCGCCACCTCGACCATGCCGGGGGCAAGGTCGATTCCGGTAACCCTGGCGCCTTTGCGCGACAGAGCCTCGCTGAGCAGGCCGCCGCCGCAGCCGACATCGAGCGTGCGCGCGCCGGTGAGGCTCGCGTGCTCGGCGATGAACCCGAGCCGAACCGGGTTCAGCAGATGCAGCGGCCGGAACTCGCCGCGCGGGTCCCAGAAGCGGTGCGCCAGCGCGTCGAATTTCGACAGCTCGCCGCGATCGGCATTGGGCGGCAGCTCCATGGACGTGCGCATCATCCCCGTATGCTAACATTACCGGATGTCCGAAATCGCCCGAGAAATCCTGCCGGTCAGCCTCGAAGACGAGATGCGGCAGTCCTACCTTGACTATGCCATGAGCGTCATAGTCGGGCGCGCGCTGCCCGACGTCCGCGATGGCCTCAAGCCCGTGCACCGCCGCGTGCTCTACGCCATGCGGGAGCTCGGCAACGAGTGGAACAAGGCGTACAAGAAGTCCGCGCGCGTGGTGGGCGATGTGATCGGCAAGTACCACCCGCACGGCGACACGGCGGTGTACGACACCATCGTGCGCATGGCGCAGCCCTTTTCGCTGCGCTACCTGCTGGTCGACGGTCAGGGCAATTTCGGCTCCGTGGACGGGGACATGCCGGCGGCCATGCGCTACACCGAGGTGCGCATGTCGCGCATCGCGCACGAGCTGCTGGCCGACATCGACAAGGAAACGGTCGATTTCACGCCGAACTACGACGAGTCGGAGGTCGAGCCTTCGGTCCTGCCGACGAAGATCCCGCACCTGCTGGTCAACGGCCAGACCGGCATCGCGGTCGGCATGGCGACCAACATCCCGCCGCACAACCTCACGGAGATCGTGAGCGCGTGCCTCGCGCTCCTCGACGATCCGACGCTGCCGCTCGCGGCGCTGATGCAGCACGTGCCGGGACCCGATTTTCCGACGGGCGGCATCATCAACGGCGCGCAGGAGATCGCGACGGCCTACCGCACCGGCCGCGGCCGGCTCTCGGTGCGCGCCCGGGTGAGCATCGAGGAGGTCGGCAAGGGTGATCGCCAGGCCATCGTCGTGACGGAACTGCCGTATCAGGTCAACAAGGCACGGCTGATCGAGCGCATCGCGCAGCTCGTGCGCGAGAAGCTGATCGAGGGCATTGCCGGCGACGGACTAAGGGATGAGTCGGACAAGGACGGCATGCGCATCGTCATCGAGTTGAAGCGCGGCGAGGTGAGCGAGATCGTTCTCAACAACCTCTATGCGCAGACGCCGATGGAGACGGTGTTCGGCATGAACATGGTGGCGCTGCAGGACGGGCAGCCGAAGCTGATGTCCCTGAAGGACATGCTGGATGCCTTCATCCGCCACCGGCGCGAGGTAGTCACTCGCCGCACCATCTTCGATCTCGCCAAGGCCCGCGAGCGTGCCCACATCCTCGAGGGTCTGGCGGTGGCGCTCGCCAACATCGACGACGTGATCGCCCTCATCAAGGCGGCGCCGGCGCCCGCCGAGGCGCGCGCGGCCCTCATCGGCCGCGCCTGGCCGCCGGGGGCCGTCACCGGGCTGCTCGAGCGCGCGGGCGCGGTGTCGACGCGACCCAACGGACTCGCCGCGGGCACCGGTCTCGCCAACGACGAATACCGGCTGTCGGAGGCGCAGGCCCAGGCCATACTCGACATGCGCCTCAACCGCCTCACCGGTCTCGAGCAGGACAAGATCATCGTCGAGTACCAGGAGTTGCTGACGCGCATCCTGGACCTGAGCGACATCCTGGCGCGTCCGGAGCGCCTCACCCAGGTGATCCGCGGCGAGCTCATCGAGATCCGCGACGCCTATGGCGATGCCCGGCGCACGGAGATCAACCGCGAGCACCTCGACCTCAGCACCGAGGATCTCATCGAGCCGCAGGACGTGGTGGTGACGCTCTCTCACACCGGGTATGCGAAGTCCCAGCCGCTCTCGGAGTACCAGACGCAGCGCCGCGGCGGCCGCGGCAAGGCGGCCACCGCCGTCAAGGACGAGGACTTCGTCGAGAAGCTCTTCGTCGCCCACACCCATGACACCGTGCTCTGCTTCTCGAGCCGCGGCAAGGTCTACTGGCTCAAGGTCTACGAGCTGCCGCAGGCGGGGCGCAGCTCCCTCGGCAAACCCATGGTGAACCTGCTGCCCCTCGAGCCGGGAGAGAAGATCAACGCGCTGTTGCCCGTCAAACAGTATGACGAGCAACACTTCATCTTCATGGCGACGAGCCAGGGTACGGTGAAGAAGACGCCGCTCACGGCGTTTTCACGCCCGCGCCCGAGCGGCATCATCGCAGTCGACCTGCACGATGACGACAGGCTCGTCGGCGTTGCGATCACGGACGGGGAGCGCGAGATCATGTTGGTCTCGAGCGGCGGTAAGGCCATCCGCTTCGGCGAAGGCGAGGTTCGTCCCATGGGTCGCGAGGCCGCCGGTGTACGCGGCATCAAGCTCGGGGACGGCCAGGAAGTCATCGCGCTCATCGTGGTCGGCCAGGACGAGGGCACTGGCGAGGGCGGCCGCTGCGTGCTCACGGCCTCCGCCTCCGGCTACGGCAAGCGCACACCGGTCGACGACTTCCCCATGCATGGACGCGGAGGTCAGGGCGTCATCGCCATGCAGACCTCTGACCGCAACGGCACGACGGTAGCGGCGCTGCAGGTGCTGCCCGGACAGGAGATCATGCTGATCAGCTCGACCGGCACGCTGGTGCGCACAGGAGTGGATGAGGTGTCCGAGCTCGGGCGCAACACCCAGGGCGTGCGGCTCATCCGCCTCTCCGAGGGCGAGCGCCTGGTCGGCATCGAGCGTATCGAGAGCCTCGAAGGCGAGCCGGCCGAAGAGAGCGGACCCGGCGAGAGCGACCAGCCCCCGCCGGCTGAGGCATAGCGGGCCAGGGTCGTTCGATATACCCAAAAGTTCTGACGCCCTAATGGGCGCTTGATAGTATTCCTCGCTCCCTGGTCCTTTTTACTCGAACCTGGAAGGCATCCGTGCGCGTATACAATTTCGCGTCAGGACCCGCGGCGCTGCCGCTGGAAGTTCTCGAGCAGGCTCGTGAGGAGCTGACCGACTGGCGCGGCAGCGGCATGTCGGTCATGGAGGTCAGCCACCGCAGCAAGGCCTTCACGGCCGTGGCCGAGGAGGCGGAGAGCACGCTGCGCTCGCTGCTTGCGATTCCGTCCGGTTACAAGGTGCTCTTCCTCCAGGGAGGCGCGACCGGCCAGTTCGCCGCCATTCCGATGAATCTGACGGCGCCCGGCGCCGTGGCCGATTACGTGAATACCGGCGCCTGGTCGAAGAAGGCGATCGGCGAGGCGAAGCGCCAGCAGGTGAAGGTCAATGTTGCGGGCGACGAGGCCGCATCGAACTACAGCACCGTGCCCGATCAAGGGAGCCTTACGCTGACTCCCGGCGCCGCCTACCTGCACTACACACCGAATGAGACGATCGGTGGTGTGGAGTTTCCTTACGTGCCGCAGGTGAGTGCCGGGGTGCCGCTCGTCGCTGATATGTCTTCGACCATTCTCTCCCGGCCGATCGATGTGTCGAAGTTCGGCCTGATCTACGCGGGTGCGCAGAAGAATATTGGCCCGTCGGGTCTGTGTGTCGTGATCGTGCGAGAGGATCTCCTCGGCAAGGCTCGCCCAGGTACCCCGTCGGTGTGGGACTACCAGGCGATGGCGGCGGACGGCTCGATGCTCAACACACCGCCGACTTTCGGCTGGTACGTCGCCGGGCTCGTCCTCGAATGGGTGCGGGCGCAGGGCGGTGTCGAGGCGATGGCGGCGCGCAACCGCGCCAAGGCCGAGCTCCTCTACCGCACCATCGACGAGTCCGGGTTCTTCCGCAACCCGGTGGCGAAGTCCTGCCGCTCCTGGATGAACGTGCCGTTCACGCTGGCGCGGCCGGAGCTCGAGCAGACGTTCCTCACCGAGGCGAAGACGGCGGGGCTCGTGAGCCTCGAGGGCCACCGCTCGGTGGGCGGCATGCGCGCGAGCATCTACAACGCCATGCCCCTCGAGGGCGTGCAGGCGCTGGTCGCCTTCATGAAGGATTTCGCCCGCCGCCACGGCTAGTATGAAGCGCTGGATCCGGGCTCCTGCCCGGCCCAGCGCGCCTCGGGCAAAAAAATGAAATATCGCATCCTGACTCTCAACAACATCAGCGCCCGCGGGCTGGAGCGCCTGCCGCGCGACCGCTACGAGGTCGCATCGGGCCTGGAGCGTCCGGATGCCATCCTGGTGCGCTCGGCCGACATGCACGGCGCCGCGATCCCCGACACCGTCCGCGCCGTCGGCCGCGCCGGGGCTGGCATCAACAACATCCCGGTCGCGGACCTGAGCCGCCGCGGCATCCCTGTGTTCAATGCCCCTGGTGCCAACGCCAACGCGGTCAAGGAGCTCGTGCTCGCGAGCCTCTTCCTGGCCGTGCGCAACGT
Organism: uncultured Pseudomonadota bacterium; assembly: GCA_963833085.1. Lineage (GTDB taxonomy): Bacteria > Pseudomonadota > Gammaproteobacteria > Steroidobacterales > Steroidobacteraceae > 13-2-20CM-66-19. Next base: position 138,830 of record CAWHWV010000055.1, on the reverse strand, counting down.
CTGTCAGGCCTGGGCGTTCGCGCGCTCCCTGAGCGGTGACGACCAGGCGATCGACGAGGCGGTCGAGAAGGGCAAGAAGGCCTTCGTCGGCTTCGAGCTTCCCGGACGCACGCTCGGGGTCGTCGGTCTCGGGGCGGTCGGCGTCGAGGTGGCCAACTCCGCGGAGGCGCTCGGCATGAGCGTCCTCGGCTACGACCCGCAGATCACGGTGCAGCGCGCCTGGCAGCTCTCCTCGAGCGTCGAGCAGGCGCTCTCGCTCGACGATCTCTTCGCCCGCTCCGATGTGGTCACCGTGCACGTGCCGCTCAACGATCAGACCCGAAGGCTGGTCAACGAGTCGCGCCTGCGGCTGATGAAGAAGGGCGGGGTGCTTCTCAACTTCTCGCGCGCCGGCATCGTCGACGATCCGGCCGTCGTGGCAGCCCTCGATGCCGGGCGCCTGCACGGCTACGTCTGCGACTTCCCCACCAATCTCCTCAAGGATCACCCGAAGATCGTCACCCTGCCGCACCTCGGCGCCTCGACCGGCGAGGCCGAGGAGAACTGCGCCATCATGGCGGCCGACCAGGTGCGCGACTTCCTGGAGAACGGCAACATCCGCAACAGCGTCAACTATCCGGAGGCGGTGCTGTCCCGTGTGCCAGGCACCACGCGCCTCGCGATAGCCAACAGCAACGTCCCCAACATGGTCGGCCAGATCTCGACCTGCCTCGCCGATGCGAGGATCAACATCGCGGATCTTCTCAACAAGTCGCGCAACGAGTACGCCTACACGCTCATCGACGTCGACGCCGTCATCGGCGAGGATTTGCTGACGCGGATCCGCGGCATCGCGGGCGTTCTCTCGGCGCGGCTCGTCTGATTCCGTCGCCATGGCCGCCAAGAAGACCTCTCGACGGCGCGGGGCGAGCACAGCCACCGCCTCGCCCGGCACGGTGAAGCTCGAAGCCGTCCGCGCACGCATCGACAACGTCGACGAGCAGATCCACCGCCTGATCAATGAGCGCGCCAAGCTGGCGCAGCTGGTCGGCATCTCCAAGAGCCGCGACGGGCACACCGTCGATTTCTACCGCCCGGAGCGCGAGGCGCAGGTGCTCCGCCGGGCGCGGGAGCGCAACCACGGGCCGCTGCGCGACGAGGAGGTCGTCCGTCTCTTCCGCGAGATCATGTCCGCCTGCCTCGCGCAGCAGGAGCCTCTCAAGGTCGCCTATCTCGGTCCCGAGGCCACCTTCAGCCAGACCGCGGTGCTGACGCACTTCGGACACTCGGTGCGCGCCCTGCCCCTCGGCTCGATCGATGAAGTCTTCCACGAGGTGGAATCCGCCGCAGCGGACTTCGGGGTCGTGCCGATCGAGAATTCCACCGAGGGCACCGTCAACCACACGCTCGACCGCTTCATCGCCTCGCCGCTCAAGATCTGCGGTGAGGTGGAGCTGCGCATCCATCACTACCTCATGGGCAACATGGGTGGCCTCGGGCGCATCGTGCGGATCTGCTCGCACCCGCAGTCGCTCGCGCAGTGCCGCGGCTGGCTGCAGGAGCACCTGCCGAGCGTCGAGCTCGTGCCCGCATCGAGCAACGGTGAGGCCGCCCGCCGCGCGCGCGACGAGCGCGGCACGGCCGCCATCGCGGGGGAGACGGCCGCGGAAGTCTACGGCCTCAAGATCCTGGCGGCGGAGATCGAGGATCGCGCCGACAACACCACTCGCTTCCTCGTGCTCGGGCGCAAGCTCCTCGCCGCCAGCGGCCAGGACCGGACGACACTGCTCGTGTCGGTCTCGCACACCGATTCACCCGGCGCGCTGCATCGGCTGCTCGAGCCTCTCGCGCGCCATCGTGTCAGCATGACGCGCATCGAGTCGCGCCCCTCGCACCGACGCAAATGGGACTACATCTTCTTCATCGACATCGAGGGCCATGCCGAGGAGCCGCACTTGGCCCGTGCTCTCGAGGCGCTCAAGCGCCGCTCCTCGCTCTTTCGCGTGCTCGGCTCCTACCCGCGCGCAGTGCTGTAGAGTGTCGGCTATGACGACAGCGGGCACAGGCGCACGTTATCGGGTGCAGCCGGGCGGCGAGGTCGCTGGCGAGCTCACGGTACCCGGCGACAAATCGATCTCCCATCGGGCACTCATGCTCGGCGGGATCGCCGAGGGTGAGACTGAGATCACGGGCTTCCTCGCGGGCGAGGACTGCCTCGCGACCCTGCGTGCGCTGCAGGCGCTCGGTGTGCGCATCGAGCGGCCCGAGCCGCAGCGTGTGCGTGTCAGTGGCCGGGGCATGGAAGGGCTGACGGCTGCCGCGATGCCTCTCGACATGGGTAATGCCGGCACCGCGATGCGGCTCTTCATGGGATTGCTCGCGCCGCAGGCATTCGACTCCACTCTCATCGGTGACGAGTCGTTGATGCGCCGGCCGATGGAGCGGGTGGCGGTGCCGCTGCGCCTCATGGGTGCTGACATAACCACCCAGGAGGGCCGGCCGCCGGTCCGGATCCATGGCACGCCCAAGCTGCGCGCACTCGACTACGCTTTGCCGGTTGCGAGCGCCCAGGTCAAATCGGCCGTGCTGCTCGCCGGCCTCAGGGCCTTCGGCCGGACGCGGGTGACGGAGCCGGCACCCTCCCGCGACCACACGGAGCGCATGCTGAGTGCTTTTGGCGTCGAGGTTCTGCGGGAAGGGGCGACGGTCGCCGTCGAGGGCGGGCAGCGCCTCAGCGGCAGGCCGGTGGCGGTGCCGGCGGACTTCTCTTCCGCGGCTTTCTTTCTGGTTGCCGGCTGTCTCGCGGCCGAGCGCGGTCTCCTGCTGCGCAACGTCGGCGTCAACCCGACCCGTACGGGACTCCTCGAGATGCTCCGGCTCATGGGAGCGGACATCCGGGTGCACGCGCTGCGGCAGGAGGCGGACGCAGGCGGGGAGCCGATCGCCGACATCGAGGTGCGCAAGAGCCGGCTCAAGGGGATCCGCGTGCCGGAGTCGCTGGTGCCGCTCTCGATCGACGAGTTTCCGGTGTTCTTCATCGCGGCGGCTGTTGCGGAAGGGGAGACGCTGGTGCGGGGGGCGCTGGAGCTGCGCGTCAAGGAGAGCGACCGGCTCGCCGCCATGGCGCAGGGCCTGAGCGCGCTCGGGGTCGAGAACCAGCTCCTCGACGACGGCCTCTGGCTCCGCGGCGGCTCGGTCCTGGGCGGCGGCACGATCGAGAGCCATGGCGATCACCGCATCGCCATGGCATTTGCGATCGCTGGGCTGGTGGCGCGCAGCGCCATCGAGATCCGCGACGTCGCGAACGTTGCGACCTCCTTTCCGGGCTTCCTGGAGATCGCCCGCTCGGCAGGCCTGCAGATCGAGATTGCATGACCGACGCCGCTCCTGTCGTCACGGTCGACGGGCCGAGCGGCTCGGGAAAGGGCACGATCAGCCGGGCAGTGGCGCAGCGGGTGGGCTGGCATCTTCTGGACAGTGGAGCGCTTTACCGCTTGGTGGCCTACGCCGGGCTCGACCAGGGGCTCGACCCTGGCGATGTCGATGGGCATGCGCGGCTCGCCGCTGGCATGGGGGTGGTCTTCGGGGTCGGGGCGGACGGCAGCGAGCAGGTGCTACTGGCGGGGCGGGACGTCACCCAGGCCATTCGTAGCGAGACCGCCGGTCAGGGGGCCTCACGGGTGGCGGCCTGGCCACCGGTCCGTACGGCGCTCCTCGAGCGCCAGCGCGCCTTTGCGCGCCTCCCGGGCCTGGTAGCCGACGGGCGTGACATGGGGACGGTCGTCTTTCCGGGCGCCCCTCTCAAGATCTACCTTACGGCCAGTGCCGAGGAGCGGGCGCTGCGGCGCTATAAGCAGTTGAAGGAAAAGGGGTCTGGTGTTAGCCTTTCCGCCCTTTCGCGCGAGATCACCGAGCGGGACGCGAGGGATTCGACGCGGGCGGTGGCCCCCCTGATTCCCGCCCCCGACGCGGAGGTGATCGACTCGACGGGTCTGCCGATCGAGGAGGTCGTCGGCCGTGTGCTGGAGCTTGGAGCCCGGCGGTCGCTGTGGGGGTTGCGGGCGTGAAGCCCTGAGTCCCGGAAATCGATCTCGCTGAAGGTTTTTTCTTGGTCGGCGCGCAGCATGAGGCGCGCGCCGTATTTGCATCTGCCTGGCCCGCCGCAGGAGCATGAGGTCGCCAGTATTTCGACAGAGAATATGACAGAAAGTTTTGCGGAGCTATTCGAGCAAAGTCTCGCCAACCAACGCATCCGTCCGGGGATGATCCTCACCGGGCTGGTGGTCGACGTCACTCCCGACGTCGTAGTCGTCAACGTGGGCCTGAAGTCCGAGGCCGTGATCCCCGTCGAGCAGTTCAAGAACGAGCGCGGCGAGATCGAGGTCAAGACGGGCGATGAGGTGGAGGTCGCTCTCGACTCGGTCGAGGACGGTACCGGCGAGACGCGCCTGTCGCGCGAGAAAGCGAAGCGCGCCCGTACCTGGACGCGGCTCGAGGAGTCATTCAACAAGTCGGAGATCGTCACCGGCATCATCACGGGCCGCGTCAAGGGCGGCTTCACCGTCGAGATCGACAACGTGCGGGCTTTCCTCCCGGGATCGCTCGTCGACGTGCGTCCGGTGCGCGACACTTCCTATCTCGAGGGCAAGCCGCTCGAGTTCAAAGTCATCAAGCTCGACCAGAAGCGCAACAACGTGGTGGTGTCCCGCCGCGCGGTGGTGGAGCAGGAGTTCTCGGCCGAGCGCAGCGCGCTGCTCGAGAACCTGCAGGAAGGCTCGGTGGTGCACGGCTCGGTCAAGAACCTCACGGATTACGGGGCGTTCGTCGACCTGGGCGGCATCGATGGCCTGCTGCACATCACCGACATGGCGTGGAAGCGCGTCAAACACCCCTCGGAAGTGGTGAAGGTCGGCGATGAGATCGACGTGCGGATCCTGAAGTTCGACCGCGAGCGCTCGCGCGTCAGCCTGGGTCTGAAGCAGCTCGGCGCCGACCCGTGGGAGAACATCGCCCGGCGCTACCCGCCGCACACCCGCGTGTTCGGCAAGGTCACCAACATTGCCGACTACGGCGCCTTCGTCGAGATCGAGGACGGCGTCGAGGGCCTGGTGCACGTGTCGGAGATGGACTGGACCAACAAGAACGTCAACCCGGCGAAAGTCGTGCACACCGGCCAGGAGGTCGAGGTGATGGTGCTCGACGTCGACGAGGACCGCCGCCGCATCTCCCTCGGCCTCAAGCAGTGCAAGGCCAACCCGTGGAAGGAGTTCGCCGAGAACTACAACCGCGGCGACAAGGTGGCCGGCCAGATCAAGTCGATCACCGACTTCGGCATCTTCATCGGCTTGTCCGGCAACATCGACGGACTGGTGCACCTCTCCGACATCTCCTGGGATCAGCCCGGGGAGGAGGCGGTGCGCAACTACCAGAAGGGCCAGCAGGTCGAGGCCATGGTGCTCACCATCGACCCGGAGCGCGAGCGCATCAGCCTCGGCATCCGGCAGCTCGCGAAGGACCCCTTCTCGAGCTACATCGCGGAGAACCCCAAGGGCACGATCGTCAAGGGCGTGGTCAAGGAGGTCGATGCCCGCGGCGCGACCATCGACCTCGGCAACGGTGTCGAGGGTCAGTTGCGCGCCTCGGAGCTCGGCCGCGACCGCGTCGAGGATGCGCGCAGCGTGCTCAAGGTTGGCGACGAGGTCGAGGCGAAGTTCACCGGCGTCGACCGCAAGTCGCGCGCCATCACCCTTTCGATCAAGGCGAAGGAGGCGCACGAGGAGGCGGAGGCGGTGCAGAGCTACCGCTCCTCTGAGGCGTCGACCACGGGCACGAGCCTGGGCGACCTCCTGAAGGAGCACATCGGGGACCGCAGCTGACCGGGCGGCGCCCCATTGGGATTCGGGGCGGGCCGGCTGCGGCCCGCCCCCGAGATTCAAACATGACGAAGTCCGAGCTCATCGAGATCATCACGGCGAAGCAGAAGCACCTGCCGGCCAAGGACGTCGAGCTCGCTCTGAAACAGATCCTGGAGATCATGAGCGATTCCCTGTCACAGGGGGATAGGATCGAGATCCGGGGCTTCGGCAGCTTCTGCCTGCATTTCAGGCCCCCGCGGCAGGGACGCAACCCCAAGACCGGGGAGGCGGTGGCGCTGTCGGGGAAATACGTTCCCCATTTCAAGCCCGGCAAAGACCTGCGCGAGCGCGTCAACGACGGCGCGGACAATCCCATCCGGGACTAGATGGAGTATCGTGGGTGGCGTGATCCAGCTGCCTGCTCCCTTGCTGCTTGCGCTGGCGTTTGTCGCCGTTGGTGTCGCGGCGTGGTATCTGGGACGACTCACGAAGGCGCGGACCGTCCGGTTGCCGCGCGATTATTACGTTGGTCTCGATCACCTCATCAACGACCGTTTCGATCATGCGGTCGAGATCTTCGCGCGCATGGCGGAAGCGGACGGGGATGCGGCGGAAATTCAATTCGCGCTCGGCAGCCTCTTCAGGCGGCGGGGCGAAGTCGACCGCGCGATCGCGATTCACTCGCACCTGCGCGACCACGGCGGCTGCTCGTCGCTCAACGACAAGGCGGCTTTCGCGCTGGCGCTGGATTACCTGAGCGCCGGGCTCATGGACCGGGCGGAGCGGTTGCTCGAGGAGCTGTCGGCGTCGCGGGAGTACCGCCGGGCGGCGCTCGATCACCTGGTGCGGATCTATGAGGCGCAAGGCGACTGGGCCAACGCCCTGAAGATCTTTCACGCCCTGCCGCAGGCGGTGCAGATCGAGCGCTGCCGGGTGGCAGCGCATTACCTCTGCGAGCTCGCGGAGCAGGCGCTGGTGCAGGGGGATGCGGAGCGGGCGCGGACTCTGCTGCGACAGGCGCGCACACACCAGGAGGACCTGCCGCGCACGGACGTCCTGACGGCCCGTATCACTGAGCTTGCGGGGGATCCGGCCGGGTCGCTGACGCTCTACCTCAAGGCGCTCGAGGAGTCGCCGGAGCTCGCGCTCGAGATCATTCCGCGGGTACTCGGGCTCTGGGGCAATGCCCGTGGGGCGGTGGAGGAGATAGCGGTGCGACTGCGCCGCAACGGCACCATCAGCTCCAGGCAGCTGGCGTGGCTGCTGGCGACGGCGCTGCCGCCGCAGGAGGTGCGGCGCCTGCCCGATATCGCCGGCGAGGCGGGCTCGGAGACGGAATCGGCGGCCGACGCCCGCTCGCTCGGGGCCTTGCTGACGCGGATCGGGGACACGGGCGGGCGCTATCAGTGCGATGACTGCGGCCTGCTCAGCGTCGGCTGGTACTGGCGCTGCCCGAAGTGTCGCTCCTGGGACAGCATGCGGCCGGCGGTCTTCAAATGGGCGGAGAAGAGCGAGGAGAAGGCGTTTTCCTGACGCGGCATCTCTCTTGCGAGCCCCTCTGACACGATACACTTGGCGACAAGCCACGAATTTTGCGGGAGAGCTCCCATGAGGTTGACACCGAAGTCCGTGATCCGAACCGCCGTCTTTCCGGTGGCCGGACGCGGCACTCGCTTCCTGCCCGCCACCAAGGCGAGTCCCAAGGAGATGCTGCCCGTCGTCGACAAGCCGCTCATCCAGTACGCGGTGGAGGAGGCGCTGGCCGCGGGCGTCACGCGCCTGGTGTTTGTTACCGGCGCCTCCAAGCGCGCCATCGAGGACCACTTCGATTCCGATCAGGAGCTCGAGCAGCTCCTCGAGCGTCAGGGCAAGAGCGACCTGGCCAACCAACTGCGCAGCGTCCTGCCGTCCTACGCCTCCTGCATCTACATCCGCCAGCCGGCGCCCCTCGGACTCGGGCACGCGGTGCTGTGCGCGCAGCCGGCCGTGGGAGCGGAGCCCTTTTTCGTGCACCTCGCGGACGACCTGATAAAGAGCGACGTGGCCTGTCTGGCGCAGATGGCCGAGGTCTACGAGTCCAAGCGCGCGAGCATCCTCGGTGTGCAGGTGATACCGCGGTCCGACACCGACAAGTACGGCATCGTCGCGGTGGAAGCCGACAAATCCAACACCAGCCGCGTGCGCAGCATCATCGAGAAGCCGAAGCCCGCCGTGGCGCCATCCAACCTGGCGGTGGTGGGCCGCTACGTGCTCGCCCCGGCGATCTTCGAGCATCTGGAGCGGCTCGGGCAGGGCGCGGGCGGCGAGATCCAGCTCACCGACGGCATCGCGGCGCTGATGCGCGAGGAGGCGGTGTACGCCTATCGCTTCAACGGCAAGCGCTATGACTGCGGCAGCAAGCTCGGGTACCTTCAGGCAACGGTTGAATACGCTCTGAGCCACCCGGTTCTGGGTAAGGATTTCCGCAAGTACGTGAAGGGACTCGACGTCGATGCGGCGGAGTTCAGGGATGACATGAGTCACGCGATGCAGAAACCGGCGATGGAGTCCGGTGTGCGCAAGGGTGCCAGCCGGCGCCGCCCTCGGGACGGCGGTAACGGCGCTGCTCGCGCGGCCAATGGCAGCGGTGCGCGGACGCATACTGCGGGCCCCGGCGCGCGGCGGCGGACGGGTCGAGGCTCGCCACAGGTGTAGGCCCAGCCTGTCGCCCGACTGTTACGGCAGGTGAATCGAGACGACCGCGCCGCCTCCAGGGCGATTCGCCAACGTGACGCGGCCGCCGTGGGCCTCGACGATCTCGCGGCAGAGAGTGAGGCCGAGGCCCGTGCCGGAGGGCTTGGTCGAGAAGAAGGGCAGCAGCGCATCCCGCAGAACCTGCTCCGAGAGGCCGCTGCCGCGGTCGGCGACCTCGATTACGAACCCCTGGGCGCGGGGATGGACACTGACGCTGACGGCCTCCGGCGCGGAGCCTGATTCGGCGGCGTTCTTCAACAGATTGATCATCACCTGCTCGAGCTGCCCGACATCGAAGGTGGCGTCGCGGTGCGGCAGCGGCCCCTCGATCCTGAAGGGTTGCGCCGCCGCGATTCGCGCCAGGAAGGCCGGCCAGGCGACGGGCGCGGGCCGCGGCTTCGGCAGCTTGGCGAATTTCGCGTAGCCCTCGATGAACGTGGCGAGATGGGAGGCGCGCTCGCCGATCGTTGCGAACACGCGCTCGAGGTTGGCGCTCTCGGCGCCGACCGCGAGCAGACTTCCGGAGTGAGCGAGCGAACGGATCGGGGCGAGCGAGTTGTTGAGCTCGTGGGCGATGACGCGGATGACCTTCTTCCAGACGATCACTTCCTGCGCGGCGAGCTCGCGGGTCAGTTGTTTGAGCAGGACCAGCTCGTGCGGCTGTCCGTTGAGGACGAAGCCGCGCCTGGAGAGATGGTAGACCTCGGGCTCGCCGCCGATCTCCATGGTGAACAACGTATCGCCGCTGCCCTTGAGAGCCTCGCGTAGCGCGGCCGGGGACTCCTCGAGCAGCGCCTCCAGGGCAAGCCCTTCGAGCTTGCGCCCGCCGCGCAGGAGCTGTCGTGCGGCGATGTTGCCGTAGACGATGCGGCCGCCGGTGTTGGTCAGAATGAGAGCGAGCGGCGTCGTCTGCAGCACCGTGTCGAGGAGAAGCTCGCGCTGGTAGATGTCGAGCCGCTCACGCCGCAATACGTCGCCGAGGGAGTTGTAGGCGCTCACGAGCTTGACGAGCTCGGGGCCGCCTCGCGGCGCGATGCTGACGCTGTAGTCCCGATCGCGCAGGCTGCCGATGCCGCTGCTGACCGCTTCGAGCACCTGAGTCCATGGCCTGGATACGCGCGTCCCCAGCCATGCGATCAGAGGCAGGGTCAGTACAGCCCCGGCCAGGAGGCCGAGCGCGGCCGACTTCAGACCATGAGCTGCCAGTGCGCCGACCGCGGACGCGATCAACGTCGTGAGCGCAAGGGCTGCGACTACCCTTCCCGGGAGAGATCTGGGAAGCATTCAGTCAGTCTTGATGCCGAGCTTTTCCATGCGGCGGTAGAGTGCCTGACGGGACAGGCCCAGGTCACGCGCGGCGTGCGCCACCACCCCGCCGGCGCGCTGCAGCGCGCTCTCGATCGAGGCGCGGTCAACAGCGGGCTCCCCGGTGAGGTCCGACTGCTCAGCGGCCGGAAGTCCCAGAGCCTCCGCTCCGATCGCTGGTGTGGCGGCGAGCAGGCAGGCGCGCCGGATCACGTTCTGCAGCTCGCGCACGTTTCCCGGCCACGCGTGCCTGACCAGCGCCCGCTCGGCCTCCGGCGAGAGCTCGCGCTCGGTGCCGAGAAAGTGCCGCGCGAGCGGCAGGATGTCCTCGCGGCGGCGGGACAGGGGCGGCAGCTCCAGCTCGATGACGTTGAGCCGGTAATACAGGTCCTCCCGGAAGCGTCCCTCGCGGATTGCCGCGCGCAGGTCCGTGTTGGTCGCGGCGACCATCCGTACGTGCGTGCGGCGCGTGACGTTGGAACCGAGGCGCTCGATCTCCCCGGTTTGCAGAACCCGCAGCAGCTTGGCCTGCCCGGCGGGCGCGAGGTTGCCGAGCTCATCGAGGAAGAGGGTGCCGCCGTTGGCCGCTTCGAACCGCCCGATCCGTGCGCGCGCGCCGGTGAACGCGCCGGCTTCGGTGCCGAAGAGCTCCGACTCGATGAGCTCCTGGGGCAGGGCGCCGAGATTGACTTTGAGGTAGGGCCCCGAGCGGACGGAGGAATTCGCCTGGATGATGTCGGCGAGCACTTCCTTCCCGGCACCGTTCGGCCCCGTGATGAGCACCGGCACATCGGCGTGCGCAACCTGCGTCGCCATGGTGACGAGGGTGTGCATCGCCTCGCTTTCGTAGATCGCGCCGCGAAGGTCGAACCGCTCGGCGAGTGCCCGGCGCGCCTGCCGCCGCTGCGCCCGTATCCGCGCGCTCTCCGCGCGCGCTCGCCTCAGATCGAGGAGATTGCGGACCGTCGTCAACAGGCGCGCATCGTCCCAAGGCTTGGAGAGGTAGTCCGCGGCGCCGGCCTTCACCAGCTCGACCGCGGTCTCGAGATTCGTCCAGGCGGTCAGGAGGATGATCGGTACGTCCTCGTGCCGCTTGCGGATCTCGTGGAAGAGCTGCACGCCTTCCTCGCCGCTCATGGCCTCGCGCCGGAAGTTCATGTCCTGGATGACGAGGTCCACCGGCTGGCTTTCGAGTAGCGTCAGCCCCTCCGCCGGCGAGCCCGCGCCGACGACCCGTGCGCCGTGAAGGGACATCAGCACATCGAAAGCGGTTCGCACCGCGTCATTGTCGTCGATGACGAGGACGAGACTATCCGCGAGGCTCGATCCAGCCGCGCCACCGCCAGTTCTGCTCATGGCCGCAATCCTACCGAAACAGACCTCACACCGTGCGGGTCGCAACAGACGGCGGAACCGACGCCGCTCGCCGCGCGGGCTGCCAGGCGGCTAGCTGGCCGATCACCGCCAGGGCGACGATCCCGATTGTCAGGAAGTGCAGGTCCAGGCGCGGGAGCTGATACTGCTCGGTGAGCCAGCGACCGACGCCGAGCGCGAGCGCGCAGCCGACCAGGCCGCCCGAGATGAGCACGATCGCGTTCTCGACCAGGTAATGCGCGATGATGTCGCGCTTGCGGGCGCCGACGGCACGCATGGTTCCGATCTGTTTCGTGCGAGTGCTGACGTTGAACGCAGTGAGGCCAAAGATCCCGAGGCAGGTGACGCACAGGATGAGAGCCGTGACCAGCGTCAGGAAAATGACTACGTTGCGATTCTCCGCGTCGAGTCGCTGCCGATAGAAAACGAGCGTCTGCGTCAGGAAGAGGACCCGGTCGGGATTCGAGATCGCAAGATGCCGCTGCGCGGCCCGCAGCAGCGGCGCGGTCATGCCGGGCCGGGTCCGCACCAGGCAGTAGTAGAGTCCGAAGTCACCCGGAATTTGCGGAATCAGCAGCACATCGTAGGAGGGCGAGGCCGAGGGCTCGACCGAAGGGATGAAGTTGCTCGTGATGCCGATGACCGTCGACGGGTTGTTGTCGCCCGAGTAAATGGGCTTGCCGAGCGCGTTGCCGCCGGGAAAGAGCTTGTCGGCGAGCGACTGGCTGATGATGACCTCGGGGTAGACCTGGAAGAGGTTGTGCGACATCGGCCGGATGTCCGTCGCGCCGAAATTGCGGCCGGCGACGATGCGCACCCCGAGAGTCTTCAGAGTCGCCTCGTCCACTTCCATCATTCGTGTCCAGGTCATGGGTGCCTGCGCGCCGGGATCGGGCGACACCGAAGTGCCCTGACCATAGGGACTCAGCGGGATCGAGGATGTCGCCGAGGCGGCGATCACCCCCGGAAGGCCGCGCAGGTAGGCGAGATCCTCGCGCTGGGCGGAGCCGAGATCGGAATGACTCGAGAGCCGTGCGACGCCGATCGCGAAGGTGGTGCGCGCATCGATTCCGCTCGGCGCCGCGATCTGCTGGATTCGCTGGGCGACGATCCAGGCGGCGTTGACCATCACGGCGAGAGCGATCGCGATCTCCAGGGCAATCAGAATGGCGCCGGTGCGATTGCGGCTCAGCGCCGAAAGTATCGGTCGGACGTTCAGGCTCATCATGTTGTCAGCTCCGGTGAGGCGCAGGTCGGGGGTGCTCAGCCGCTCTTCAAATACCGGGCCGGCGGCAGTCTGCCGACGCTCCAGGCAGGATAGAGGCCGGCGGCGAGCGTCGACAGCGCGGCGAGTGCCAGCGCCCACGCGATTCCCAGGGGATCGAAATGGGCGAGCATGCCGTAGGTGTTGTCTTGAGTGTAGATTGCCTGCACCCCGGCGAGGCCGGCCGCGCCCAGCGCGAGGCCGAGCAGTGCGCCCGAGACCGACACCACCGCCACTTCGACTATGTGTTGCAGGAAGATCTGGCGGCGGCTCGCGCCGAGGGCGCGTCGCACCCCGATGATTGCCGCGCCCCGCAGGAACTTCGTCAACAGGATGCCGACCGTGTTGAGCAGACAGACTGCGAGAAACGCGAATGCGACGCGCAGGAGGATACGGCTGTCGCTGTTCACGACGCCGTTGACCTTGAGCCAATCACCGACGTCGGTCAGGCGATTGTTGAGGGGCCGCTGGAATCGGCCCGCACGACGCTGCGCCGCCCAGTAGGCGTCCATGTAGGATTGAAAGCGCTCGCGACTCGCGGCGGAAGGCAGCTCCGCCCACATCTCGATCCAGACGCAATCCGAGCCGAGGAATGCCTGGTAGCTCCCGATCCCTCCGGCGTCGTCGCACGTCATATTGGACGCCGGAGTCGCCTGCAAAGCGGCAAACCAGCCAAACGGCACGAATGCCTGATCTATCGCGTCCGGCGGCGCGAAGGCCCCGCCATTTACCACGTCGTAGAACCTCGGCAAGGGTTGCCAGTGGCGCAGCACGCCGACGACGCGAAAGCGATATCCGTTCCAGAGAACGGATCGCCCGACGCTGTCGCTGCCGCCAAACAGTGCATCATTCACTTCTTTGGTCAGTACTATCTCGGGCAACGCATCGAGATCGTTCCCGCGCCACGCGCCGCCGTACTGAAACGGTACGTCGAACATGGCGAAGAAATCCTTCGTCGTGCCCCGCGTCACCACGCGAAGTGGCACGGTCTGGCCGGGCGCGCCACTCACCATGCCGAGGAGATCGGCCATGATGAGCTTGCGCTTCGGGATGTCCGACTGAATGAGGTAAGTTGCATCCTTGTAGGTCAATTGGGGCGGAGGTAACGTCGGGTGCTGCGTGTCGTAGGGCCCACTCGGATCCCATGAGTCCATCGTCACGGCATAGAGGACGTTGTTCTTCCACCAGATCGGGTTGCCCGACATGGCGTGGTAGAACGTGAGCGTGACGATGCAGGCGGCGATGCCAAGCGCGATAGCGCAGACCATGAGCGCGGTCAGCCCGGGGGTGCGCCGTAGGCTGTTGAGAGCGAGACGAACGTAGTAGCGAAGCACTGGGCAGTCTCCTCTGGATTACCGGGCCGAGCCGCCGGCCCCGGCGCGCGCCTCTTCCGACGGAATCCGTCGCTCATAGGGCGCGGAATCGATCACCACGCCGTCGACCACGTGAACGTTCCTTTGCGCCCGTCTGGCGAGCTCGGGGTCGTGGGTGACGAGCACGATGGTGGTGCCCATCTCATTGATCTGCTCGAGCAGGTCCATCACCTGCCGCGCCATCAGGGAGTCGAGGTTGCCCGTGGGCTCGTCGGCGAGAATCAGCGCCGGGTCGCCGGCAATGGCGCGGGCGATGGCGACGCGCTGCTGCTGGCCGCCCGACAGCTGGGAGGGCATGTGCTTCATCCGCGAGGCGAGGCCGACCAGCTCGAGGGCCCTGGTAATGCGCTGGTTGCGCTCCGCTGCCTGCATCCGCCGATAGCGCAGGGGGACGTCGACGTTATCGTAGATGTCGAGGTCGGGTATGAGGTTGAAGCCCTGAAAGATGAAGCCGATTTTCTCGTTGCGCATGCGCGAGCGCGCGTCGTCCGAGAGGCGGGTGACATCCTTTCCAGCGAGCTCGTAGGTGCCGGTGTCGAAGGTCTCGAGGAGACCGGCGACGTTGAGGAAGGTCGTCTTGCCGGAGCCGGAAGGCCCGCTCACCGAGACGAACTGCCCGTCTTTCACCTCCAGCGAGAAGCTGCGCAGCGCGTGCGTCTCGATGAGGTCGGTGCGATAGACCTTACTGACATCTTGCATCTTCAGCATGGGAGCCTCTTGGCGGTCATGTTTCGGGTCATTCCGTTCAGTGCGCGAGCTGCAACTGGCGCGCATCGTTGAAGTCCTGGGTGTCGGAGATCACCACCCGATCGCCGGCGGCGAGGCCGTGCAGGACCTCGATCTCGGATACCGAGGCGGCTCCGAGCGTGACCCGCCTGCGGATTGCCTCGTCGCCGTTGACGACGTACACGTCACGAGTGGCCGGATCGAGGAAGGCTCCGCGATCGACCATCAGGACATTCTTGTGCTCACCCATCACGATGCGCACGGCAGCCTGCTCGTTCTGGCGCAGGCCCACCGGCTGGCCGCCGACGAATTTGGCGCGGCCGGTCACCCAGCCGTCGCGCACGTCTGGCGACACTTCAGTGACCACACCATGCACGGTCTGCCCGTCGAGCGTGATGTCAGTCGGCAGCCCCGGCTCGATGCCGTTGGCGAACGACTCCGCCACTTGGAACTGAATGGCGAGCGCCGAGAGATCGATCACGGTCACCAGCGGCATACTGCTGCCGACGTGCGACTGATCGGGCTGAGCGAGGTCGGCGACCATGCCATTCACCGGCGAGCGGACGGTCAGCGCGTCGAGCCGGCGCTGCAGGCCTTGCACGAGAAGAGACTGCGCGTCGCGAGCGAGCTGGCGCGTGCGCAACTCGAGCAGGATTCGCTGGCGCTCGAGGCGTGCATTCCGGTTCGCATTCTCGTAGTTGAGACGCGCGATGGAGTAGGCGTCGTAGGCGCCCTCGTAGCGTTGCTCGCTGATCACGTGCAGGGCCCAAGCCGCCTGCAGACGCTGCAGCTCCCGCAGCTGCTGGCTCATCGTGACGGCGGCGAGGTCCGCCTGTTGGCGGTTATCGAGCAACTCCTGCTGCAGCTCGACCCGCTGCTGCGCGAGCGCGGCGTCCATGCTCGCGAGGGTGGCTCGCTCCCGCTCGTACTCGTTCTCGAGCTCGGGGCTGGCGAGGCGCGCCAGAACCTCTCCTTTGGCGACCGGGTCGCCGGCATGCACGAGGTACGTGACCGTGCCGGGGGCGGTGGAGGAGAGCGTCGGGCTGACCGCGGCGATGACCGTTCCCTTGCCGGTCACGTCCTGCACGAAGTCGCCGCGACTCACGGTGGCGATCTCCAGGTTCTGACTGGAGACGACATGTCCGGACCGCGCCCAGCCGTGTAGGAGCCAGGCGAGGATCACGACCAATCCGACGGCGCCGCCGAGGATGTAAACGATCTTCCGCCGATACCACGCCTGTTGGGAAGATTGACGCGTGATGTCCTGCGCCGACGTGTCACGAATCGGAGTGGGCGCAGCGCTTGCGGCGGCGGAGGTTTGAGGTTCGTGATGCTCATGGGCTTCTCGAGCCTGTCTCTGCAGGTCGTATGCCAGCGCGGCAGCGCTGATCCAAGCTATTGATAATCGCGGTGATTTCGCCGTCGTGGCCCCTGCAGCGCGACGTGCGCGCGTGTCCGTCCGGCGGACAGCGGACACTCGAGCGGACACTGCGCGGTCGCGCTCCGGGCCTGGCTTGCATGGCAGGCGGGCAGCCTGCAAGCTCCTCGCGCGCTAGAAGCGCAGGACAAACCACAGGAGTAGTCATGGCCACTCGTCGCACCACGGGGTCCCCTCGCACCGAATCACCGCAGCCCGCCGAAAAAGCCGCACCGCGCCGGCGTGCGGAACCGGTGAAGCCTGCCGCCCCCGCACCGGCCGCCTCCACCCGCATCACGGTCTCCGAGGATGCGCGGCGAGCCATGATCGCCGAGGCGGCATACCTGCGCGCCGAGCGGCGCGGCTTCGCGGCCGGTTATGAGGAAGAGGACTGGCTGGCCGCCGAGGCGGAAGTCGACGCTCTGCTCAGGGCAGGCAACAGTAGGCCGCCGCATCACTAACACCTGGAGGGGGCGGCTGGCCGACATCAACGAGCTGACGTCGGAGTTTTACGCCAGGGAAAGATGCACTACGACGCGCCCGACGCCGGGTAGGAAACGCACATCGCCGCCGTGGCTGCGGGCGACGTGCCGTACGATTGCAAGCCCGAGGCCGGAGCCCGGAGTGTCGGCATTGAGGCGCCGGAAGCGCTGGAAGACCGCTTCCTCCTGGCCGGCCGGAACGCCAGGCCCTTCATCGGCTACTTCGATCGTTACCGCATCGGAGTCGTTCTCCGGGACGGCGATCCGCGCGCTCACTTTGCCGCGGCCATGCAGCACTGCGTTTTCGAGAAGGTTGCGCACCATGTCGCGCAGGTCATCGCTGTTGCCGCGGACCTGGACCGCGTCGGGCACATCGATGTCGAGCTCGCGGCCGGCGGCCTCCATCAGAGGCAGCGCCGTCGCCGCGGCTTCGCGTACCACGCGTGACAGATTGATGACGGGGAGGTCCTCGGTTTGCCGCTCGCGCGCCAGCGCTTCCTTGCGGGCGAGATCGAGGAGCTGATCGACCAGGCGTCCCATCTGCGCGAGCTCCCGCTCGACCGCGCTCCAGTCGGTGTTGCCGGTGAGCTTGGCGCGCTGCAGTCGCAGGTTGAGGACTGCGAGTGGCGTGCGCAGCTCGTGCGCCGCATCCGCTGTCAGCCGCCGCTCCGTGGCGTAGGCGCGCGAGAGGCGATCCAGGGCGCCGTTGACGGCTTCGACCAGGGGCTGGATCTCTCGCGGCAGTCCACGGGAAGAGATGCGCATGTCCGGCCGCTGCGGCCCGACCCGCGCGGCCTCTTGCGAGGCGCGTTCGATCGGCCGCAGGCTCCAGCCGCTGATCAGCCAGATGAGGACGAGTCCGAGCAGCGCGAACGGCACGATGACCGTGAGCTGCTCCGAGCCTTCCTCGAACAGGCTGTCGACGAGCTCGTCACGATCATGATCGCCGCGGCCGACGAGCACGGTCGCGCCCTGCGGGCCGCGAGCCGCGACGATGGCGCGGCGGGCGGCGCCCGCGCCGATGAATTCCACCGGCCCCAAGCTGCCGTGCGAGTCGACGGGAATGTACGGCAGCGGCGCCTCGAGATTGGCCGACCAGGCGATCGGGTGATGCGCGGCATCGAAAACCGTGAAGACGAACCGCCGCGACGGGCTCGAATAGACCTGCCGCCAGTCGTCGGGCGCGCGTACTTGCAGCGAGCCGCCTGCGCCGACCTGCACCGCTTGCAACAGCTCGCGAGCCTGGTTCTCGAGCGTGCGTGTCCGCAGATCGCTCGTGATGTCGTAGACCTCGGTGCGATAGGAGAGGACCGCCGCCCCGAGCCCGAGAGCGAATACCACCACCATGGCGCCGAGCAGCCGGAGCCTCAGGCTGTGGGCCCGGCTCAATCCGGACCGCCTTCGGCCGGCCCGGCGATCAGGCGATAGCCGATTCCCCATTTGGTCTCGATCTGCAGCGCGGCGCGCGCCGCCGCGAGCTTGCGCCGCAGCCGCGACACCGCCGCTTCGAGCGCGTTCGCGCTGCCCGCATCCTCGAGCGCGTAGAGGCGGTCCTCCAGGCGGTCCTTGGTGATCACCTGCCCGGGAACGCGGATCAGCTCTTCGAGCAGCGCCGCCTCGCGGCGCGTGAGCTCGAGCGACTTGCCGAAGGCCGCCGCTTCCCGCGTGACCGTGTCGAAGGTGACGCCGCCCAGGGAATACGTCGTGCCGCGCGGATTGCCGGCGCGACGCAGCACCGCGCGCAGCCGCGCCTCGAGCTCGAGGAGATTGAAGGGCTTGACGATGTAGTCATCCGCCCCGGAGTTGAGCCCCAGCAGCCGGTCGTCGACGCTGTCGCGCGCTGTCAGGATGATCGCGGGAAGCTCCGGATGCGAGGCTCGGAGCGAGCTCAGCACGTCCATGCCGTCCATATCAGGAAGGCCAAGGTCGAGAATGACCGCGTCCATGGCAGCGACCCCGGCAGCCGCGATCGCCTGGTCGCCACGCCCCACCGCATCGACGGCAAAACCGCGCTCCTTGAGATGATCCGCGATCATCTCCCGCATGGCGTGGTGATCTTCGACCAGCAACACCCTCATTAGGCTTTGGCTCCGGCGCGACCGATGCGCCGGATGCCATATTACCGCCGCAGGACTGACGAAGAGCTGACTGACGTGTGGCGGCTGGCCGTCCCTGGGCCCTTCTGAGACCTGTTACCGCATGCGGGAGGCGCACCAGGAAACCGTCAGGACTTGGTCAGCAACCGCCGGCATTCTTGCCGGATGTGGCAATCGATGTCTCGTGGCGTGGCGGCTGGCGTAGCAGCGCTCCTCGGCGGCTGCGCGCTCTACCACCCGCTGCCGCTCGCGCGCGGGCCAGATCTCGCCGGAGGGCTCTCGGCGCTTCGGACGGAAGTCCCGTCGCTTCGACCGGGCGGCCCGTCCCGTCGGATTGCGACGGATAAGCCTCTCGATGTCGATGATGTCGGCCTCCTCGCGGTGCTCAACGACCCCGAGCTGCGCTCGGAGCAAGGGCAGGTGGATCTCGCCCAGGCCGATCTGCTGCAGAGCTCGCTGCTGCCGAATCCCTCCGCCAGCGTCAGCTACGGGGAGCTGCTCGGGGGCGCCGGCGGCTTCGCTCCTGCGTGGACGGCGTCACTCACCGAGGACATCAAGTCCATTCTGACGTACCACACTCGCGTCAAGTCCGTGCGTTTCCAGAGCCAGCAGGTGAATGCCGACCTCCTATGGCAGGAATGGCAGGTGGCGCAGAAGGCGAGATTGCTGGCGCTCGATCTCTACTACGGCGGGCAGTCACTCGAGCTCAGCCGCCGGGAGCTGAATCTGCTCGATCATGAGGTGCGCGAGGTCCAGGGCGCGACCCAGGCCGGCGACCTCGATCTGACTGCGCTCGCGCCACTGCTGACCGCCAAGGCGGCCGCGGAGCAGGCTGTTGCCGCGACGGCCCTCAGCCAGATGCAAAACTGGCAGGCGCTCGATGCGCTGCTGGGTCTCGACCCCCAGGTACGGTTCGCCATCGCCGCGCCGTCGCCGGCGGCTCCGCCGGCGGATCTGGCTGCGCTGCTGGCCAACCTGCCGGACCGGCGTCCCGATCTCGTGGCGCTGCAGCTCGGCTATCACTCCGCGGACGAGGACGTGCGCACGGCGATCATCGGCCAGTTCCCGGCGTTCGTGCTCGGTGGTCAGTGGGGACAGGATACGACCAACGTTCGCTCGGCCGGCCCGACCGCGACCTTCGACCTGCCCATCTTCGATCGCAACCAGGGACAGGTCGCCCAGGGGCGGGCAACGCGTTTCGTCCTGCACGAGCAATATCAATCGCGCCTCGATGATGCCTGCGGCAGTGCGAAGGGCCTCGACGCGCAGGCTCGACGCCTGACCGAGGATGTCCGCAGGGCCGCCATTGCGGCGGCCGCGGCTGACAAGATGTCGGCATCCGCCCAACAGGCCTACGCGCAGGGCAACATGGATCAACGCTCACTCGCCGACTTCGAGACGACGGCGCTCGATCGCAGGATCGAGGCGCTCGCGCTCGAGCGCTCGCTCGGCGAGACTGAGATCACCTTGACCGTCGAGCTGGGCCTGGGCCTGCCCCAGACCCGCATCGCCCCGGAGAGCCCATGAGCCGCAGATTGATTGCCTGGACCACCTGTGTTGGGATGAGCGCCGCGATTGCGGTTGCGATCGTGCTGGCGCCTGCTCGCGCCGACGATGCGCCCGATACCAACACCAGCGTGTTGGTGACACTCACAAAGCTCGAGCAGGGTAGCCTCCCGCATGTCGTCATCGGCTATGGGACGGTGGCGCCTTCGGCGGCAGGCCACAAGACCGTCATGGCTCCGGTAGCCGCGGTGGTCGCCGCGGTCGACGTGCGCTTGGGAGAGGAGGTCCCGGCGGGGGCGCCGCTCATCCGGTTGGCCCCGAGCCCGGCGACGGCCGCTTCCTATTCCCAGGCGAAGTCGGCTCTCGCCGTCGCCGAGCATTTGGTCGCGAGCACGCGCAAGCTCTCACTGGCGCATCTCGCGACCGCGCAGCAGCTGGCCGATGCCGAGAAATCCGAGTCGGACGCGCGCTCGGCTCTGCAGGCGCTGGAGGCTGTAGGGGCGGGCGGTCAGCACGTCATTCGGGCCCCGTTCCGGGCCACTGTGACTGCTGTGTCGACAACCCCGGGCGCCATCGTTGCGGAGGGCACGGCTCTTCTCGACCTCGCCGCCCCACAGAGTCTCGTCCTCAACGTGGGTGTGGTGCCGGCACAGGCCGCGGCGATCCACGCCAACGACACTGCCGCAGTACAGGTCATCGGCGGGGGTCAGTCCATCCCCGCCAAGGTACTGCTGTGCGGCGCGGTCGCGGAGGCGGATACCGGTCTCGTGCCGGTGGAGATCGCCCTGCCGCCCGAGGGCTTTCTGCCGGGCGAGATGGCCCAGGCCGCCATCACGACCAGTGAGAGCCGGGGTTACGTGGTGCCGCATGAAGCGATCCTCGCCGACGACAGTGGCAATCCGTACGTCGTGCAAGCGGTCAACGGAGTTGCTCACAAGGTCCCCGTGCGAGTTCTGGACGCGCACGGCGATCAGGACGTCATCAGCGGTGCGCTCGATGCGCGCGCGCCGCTCGTGCTCAGCGGCAACTACCAGCTCGATGACGGCATGAAGGTGCGGTTGACCGACACCCCGCGAGCCCAGGCTGCGGCTGCGGGCAAATGAGCTTCTCCGCCTCCCTGGAGCGCCATCGCCGGTCTCTCCTCACCATCGCTTTCGCGCTGGGGCTCGCCGGCATCTTCGCCGCGATCTCGCTGCCGGTCGGACTCTTCCCGGTCACGAGCTTCCCGCGAATCCGCGTCGAGGTCGACGCCGGCAGCATGCCTGCGCGGCAGATGCTGGTAGAGGCGACGGAGCCGCTCGAGCAGGTGGCTCGCGCGGTGCCGGGAGCGCAGGACGTGACGTCGACGACTTCCCGGGGGTCGGCGGAGATCTTCGTCAACTTCCCCTGGGGCTACGACATGAACCAGGCGTTGCTTGCGGTGGACGCCGCCTTCGCCCAGCAGCTGCCATCCCTTCCACAGGGGACGAGCTACGACATCATCCAGATGAGCCCGAACGTCATCATGCCGTTCGTCTCCTACGCGCTCATCTCGAAGAGCGTCTCGCCGTCGGATCTGCGTCAGCTCGCGCAATACCAGATCGTCCCGCTGCTCACGGGCATCGCGGGTGTGAGACGAGTGGGCGTCCTAGGCGGCCAGACACCGGAGGTGCAAGTCTCAGTCGATCCCAATCGGCTGCGCGCCTATGGCCTGACTCTGGCGGACGTCTCGCAAGCGCTCTCGCAGACCAACAGCATTCAGGCCGTGGGCAGGGTCGACAGACAACGATCTGCTCTATCTCGCCATCAATAACAACGCATTTACCTCGATCGACTCGGTCCGCAGCGTCGCGCTGCATACAGGCTCCGACGGCATCGTGCGCCTCGGCGACATCGCCAAGGTGACCATGGGCACCGTACCGCAGTGGATGCTGGTGGACGACAACGGCAAGCCCGCCGTCACTTTCGACGTCTACCAGCAGGACAGCGCCGACTCGCTCTCCCTGGCCAAGGAGGTGCAGCAGCGACTCGATGCCTTCATGAAGACGCAGCCGGCCTCGATCGAGCTCTACAAGTGGTACGACCAGACGCAGCTGGTCAGCTCCTCGATCGCCGCGCTGGAGGAGGCGATACTCATCGGACTGGTGTTCGCGGCGCTGGTGCTGCTCGCGTTCCTGCGCAACTGGCGGATGACGCTGGTGGCGATGATGGTGGTGCCGCTCTCGGTGCTGATCACCGTGCTGCTGCTCTCGCTGTTCGGCATGACTCTCAACATCATGACGCTAGGCGGCATCGCGGCCGCCATCGGCCTGCTGATCGACGATGTGATCGTCATGATCGAGCACATCGCGCGCCGCACGGGCGTGCCCGGCATCGAGAATCCGCACGCGACGGTGCTCGAGGCGGCACGTGAGTTCCTGAGCCCGCTCTTCGGCTCGAGCCTGGCGACCATCATCGTGTTCGCGCCGCTCGCCTTCCTCTCGGGCATTACCGGGGCGTTTTTCAAGTTTCTCTCGCTCACCATGGCCTCGGCGCTCATCATCTCCTTCATCCTCACCGCTTTCACGGTGCCGCTGCTGGCGCGCGGTATCATTGATTTCGGCCGGTTCGAGGACCCCGCGCACGGCAAGGAGACCTGGCTGCAGCGCATTCACGGGCGGGCACTCGGGAAACTCTTCGCGCGCCCGCTGCTGCTCGTTGCCGGCGTCGCGGTGCTGCTTGCGGTCGGATTCTTCGCCTACCTGCGCGTCGGCACCGGGTTCCTGCCGCGGATGGACGAGGGCGGCTTCGTGCTCGATTACTACACCTCGCCGGGTACCTCTCTTGCCGAGACCGACCGCGAGCTGGCCGAGGTCGAGGGCATCCTCAAGAACGATCCATATGTCTACACATACTCCCGGCGCACGGGCGCCGGCCTGGGGGGTGACCTGAAGGAGGTGTATCAGGGCGATTTCTTCATCCGGCTGATCGATCCCGCCAAGCGCCCGACGATCTGGCAGGTGATGGACCGGATCAACGACGAGGTCGCATCGCGTGTGCCGGGCATCAACGTCGACATTCACCCCCTGATGAGCGACATGATTGGCGACATGGTTGGTCGGCCGGAGCCGGTGGTCGTGTCGCTGAGCGCCAGGGACCCCGCTCTACTCGGCGCCGTGGCGACCAAAGTAGCGGCTGCCATCTCCAAGGTGCCCGGCATCGAGCCTTCCTCGGTCAATAACGGCGTCGTTCCCGCGGGCGATGCGCTCGATATCCGCGTCGATCCGGCTGCCGCGGCAATGGAAGGCCTGACAGCCGCGGATGTCGCGGGCCAGGTGACCCAGTATCTTTACGGCTCGGTAGTCACACAGTATCTCGGCACGGTGCAGGATGTCGGGGTACGCCTGTGGCTCGATCCGCCGCAGCGGAAGATCTACCGGGATGAGCTCGGTGACCTCCCCATCCGCTCCGGGACCGGAAAGATCCTGCGACTCGCTACCGTCGCCAAGGTGACCTTCGTCGCCGGCCAACCAGAGCTCACGCGCGACAACCTCGCGCAAGTGGTGCCGGTGACCGCGGAGCTGACAGGCAGTCACGACCTGGGATCGACGATCGCGTCCGTGCAGAAGGCGCTGGCCACGCCAGGGCTGCTGCCGCAGGGGGTTTATTACACTCTCGGCGGCCAATACCAACAGGAGCAGGAGGCCGTGCACGGCATGATGCGGGTGTTCGGGGCGGCGCTGGCGGCGGAATTCATCCTGCTGCTGTTCCTTTACGAGCGCTTCTGGCTGCCGGTCATCATCATCGCGAGCTCGCTTGTTTCGACGGGCGCGGTCTTCATCGGCCTCTGGCTCACCGGAATCGAGCTCAACATCACCGCGATGATGGGCATGGTGATGATCATCGGCATCGCTACCGAGATGGCGATCTTCCTCGTCTCGGAGTATCGCGAGCTCGAGCGCAGCCTGCCGCCCCGGCAGGCGCTGCAGGAGGCCGCGCGCAACCGGCTGCGCCCGATCACCATGAGCACGCTCGCCATGATCCTCGCGCTCGTGCCGCTCGGCGCGGCGATCAGCGGCTCCGGCGATCAGATGCTGCAGCCGCTCGCCATCGCCATCATCGCGGGGGCGCTGGTTCAGCTGCCGCTGGTACTGCTCGCGATGCCGGTGGTGGTCGGGCTCACGCTGCGACGGGTGGCCCCGGCGCCGAGTTGAGTACGGATGACGAGCACAGCCCGCAGTGATATGTTTGCCGCCAAGAGCCATCAACAAGGGGCGGAATCATGACATCCACATTACGACGTGCCGCGGCTATCGGTTTGGCCGTGCTGCTTGCGACCGGAGTGGGACTGGCGAGTGCGGCAACGGTGCACGTGAAACTGAAGGGCAGTCACGAGACGCCGCCGGTGAAGACGATGGCCAGAGGCTACGGCGTGATCGAGGTCGCTGCCGACGGTACGGTGAGCGGCAAGATCACTACTCACGGCGTCACCGGCACCATGGCGCACATTCACGAGGGCGCGCCCGGTACGGCCGGGAAGCCGATCATCGCCCTGGCGCCGGGGCCTCATGGGACCTGGGTCGTGCCGGCCGGCTCGAAGCTTTCCCCGGACCAGTACAAGGAGTTCCAGGCGGGTGATCTCTACGTCAATGTGCACAGTGCCGCACACCCGGGCGGGGAGATCCGCGGCCAGCTAAAGCCATAGAGCTGGAACAGTCTATAGTTCCTTGATTTTGCTGGGGCTCGCCCCCGGCAGAGTTTGCGGCTGCGCCCGAGGCTCAGATCTTGCAGCCGATCACATCGGCGGGAGCCGAACGGGCATATTGTGCCAGGGATGACGACGTCGCCACCGAGCCTCGAGGGGCTGCACGACTCGCCCTACGCGGCTGAGCTGCGCAAGGCGCGTCCGGCTGCGCGCTTTGCGCCGGCAATGGAGGCCGATTACCTCCGCGTCTTTCTGCGCGACAACCAAACCCTGGTGCGGCTCTCCTGCACGCTTGCGGTGCTGCTGCTCGTGCTGCGCGGTCTCGAGGTTCTGATCAGCGGCAACTCGGTCGTTCGCACCTCACCCGCGGTGTTCGTCGGGGTGGGTGCCTGTTCGCTCATGCTCTTCTGGCTTGCCTGGAGCCGCCGCTACGAGCGGCACTACCTGCCATGGGCGCAGATCATCATTCCGCTGAGAAACAGCGTCATCGCGGCGCAGCTCGTGCGGGTGGCCGCGCACGGACAGCTCGATGTCCTGATGCTGCTGCCGCTGCTTCTCCTCGGCCCCTTCTACTTCATGGGCCTGCGGTACCGGACGGCGCTTTTCGTCGTGGTATTGTCGGGAGCATCGATGTTGGCCGCGGCCTTTGCATTTCACCTGCCGCCGACAATCGCCTTCCGTAGCGGCGCGTTCGCCATCACCTCATTCGTCGCCTTTGCCGTCGCCGCGCAACAGATCGAGAAGCGCTCGCGGCGCGCGTTCCTCGAGAGCCAGCTGGTCGCCGAGCTCGCGCAGCATGATGTGCTCACCTGGACCAAGAACCGGCGGGTGTTCGACGAGTACCTGCCGCGGCTGTGGCGCCAGGCGGCCGAGGACGGGCGGGAGCTCGCCATCCTGCTGCTCGATGTCGATCATTTCAAACCCTACAACGACCGCTACGGACACCAGGCCGGCGATGCCGCGCTGCGCAAGGTCGCGCAGGCGATTCAGGGCTGCGTGCGCCGGCCGCTCGACCTCGTCGCCCGCTACGGCGGCGAGGAGTTCACGGCGATCCTCTACGACACGGACGCCAACCGTGCCGCCGCCACCGCGGAACGGATTCGCAAGGCCGTGGAAGCGCTGGCCGTCGAGCACAGGGCATCGCGCGCCGGCTTGGTGTTGACCGTCAGCATAGGCGTTGCGGTCGTCGGGCCCGACATCAGACGCACTCCGGGTGGTGCGCTGCAGCTCGCCGACGAAGCTCTCTACCAGGCGAAGTCACACGGCCGTAACCGTGTCGAAATAATGGACGACGCGGAGTACCGGCTGCTGGTCACCGGAGTCTTCCCCCGGGAAGTGGCCGACACGCTCAAGCAGAGCATCAAGCAGGGCAGCAGCAAGCACTGAGGTCGGGACCGGCGTTAGCCGCTACCATAGGGGTCAGGCGCGCGACTATAGCGACGCTTCCCCGGAGGTGCGCGATGACGGAACCCCTTTCCCCGGAGTTGCTGCGGCGGATGGATGCCTACTGGCGGGCCGCCAACTATCTCTCCGTTGGCCAGATCTATCTCTACGACAACCCGCTGCTGCGCCGGCCGCTCGAGCCGCGCGACATCAAGCCGCGTCTGCTCGGGCACTGGGGCACGACGCCCGGGCAGAACTTCATCTACGTGCATCTCAACCGGATCATCCGCCAGTACGAGCTCGAGATGATCTATGTCGCGGGCCCGGGACATGGCGGACCCGCGCTCGTCGCCAACACCTATCTCGAGGGAAGCTACACCGAGCGTTATCCCAACATCACGCGCGATGAGGAAGGGCTGCGCAAGCTCTGCAAGCAGTTCTCCTTCCCCGGCGGGATTCCGAGCCACGTGGCTCCCGAGACGCCGGGCTCCATCCACGAGGGCGGCGAGCTCGGCTACTCGCTGAGCCATGCCTTCGGCGCGGTGTTCGACAACCCGGCGCTCATCGTCGCCTGCGTCATCGGTGATGGCGAAGCCGAGACCGGGCCGCTCGCGGCCGGCTGGCACGGCAACAAGTTCCTGAATCCCGCCACCGACGGCGCGGTACTGCCGATCCTGCACCTGAACGGCTACAAGATCGCGAATCCCACCGTGCTGGCGCGCATCGGCAAGGAGGAGCTCACGGATTATCTGCGCGGCTGCGGCTACCAGCCGTACTTCGTCGAGGGTGACGAGCCGACACGCATGCACCAGTTGATGGCCTCGACACTCGACACGGTGATCGGCGAGATCCGGCGCATCCAGTCCACGGCACGATCGGAGGGGCTCGAGGACCGGCCGCGGTGGCCGATGATCGTGCTGCGCACGCCCAAAGGGTGGACGGGACCGAAGATCGTCGATGGCCAGCAGGTGGAGGGCACGTTTCGCGCGCACCAGGTGCCGCTCGAGGCGGTGCGCACCAACCCGGTGCACCTGCAGCTTCTCGAGCAGTGGATGAAGAGCTATCGGCCGGAGGAGCTGTTCGATGCCGGCGGCACCCTGCGGCGCGACCTCGCGGAGCTTGCGCCGGAGGGCGCGCGCCGGATGGGCGCGAACCCAAACGCGAATGGAGGGCTTCTTCTCAGGGATCTCGCGTGTCCCGATTTTCGCCAGTACGCGGTCGAGGTGCCGCAGCCCGGCGCCGTCGACGCGGAAGATACCCGCGTGCTTGGACGCTTCCTGCGGGATGTCATAAAGCTCAATCAGCATCCGCGCATCTTCCGGCTGTTCGGCCCGGATGAGACCAATTCCAACCGCCTGAACGCCGTGTTCGAGGCGACGGAGCGGCAGTGGGTCGCCGAGCGCATCCCGGGGGACGATCATCTGGCGCCGCAGGGAAGTGTGATGGAGGTGTTGAGCGAGCATCAATGCCAGGGCTGGCTCGAAGGCTATCTGCTCACCGGCCGCCACGGAGTATTCAACTCCTACGAGGCGTTCGTGCACATCGTGGACTCGATGTTCAATCAGCACGCCAAGTGGCTGGAGGTGACGCGGAAGATTCCGTGGCGGCGGCCGATCGCCTCGCTCAATTACCTGCTGTCCTCGCACGTGTGGCGGCAGGATCACAACGGCTTCACGCATCAGGACCCGGGATTCATCGACGTTGTCATGAACAAGAAGCCGGCCATCATCCGGGTCTACCTGCCCCCCGATGCCAACTGCCTGCTGTCGGTGATGGATCACTGCCTGCGCAGCCGGCACTATGTCAACGTGGTGGTCGCGGGCAAGCATCCGGCGCCGCAGTGGCTCACGATGGATCAGGCGGTCAAGCACTGCACCGCGGGCGTCGGCATCTGGGAATGGGCCAGCACGGACCGCGGCAGCGAGCCGGACGTCATCATGGCGTGTGCGGGGGATGTGCCGACGCTCGAGACGCTGGCGGCGGTGAAGCTGCTACGAGAATTCGTGCCGGAGCTCAAGATCCGGACGATCAATGTGGTCGATCTGATGAAGCTGGTGCCGGAGACCGAGCATCCGCACGGGTTGAGCGAGCGGGACTTCGATGCGCTCTTTACGCGCGACAAGCCGACCATATTCGCTTTTCACGGCTATCCCTGGCTGATCCACCGGCTGACGTATCGGCGCGCCAACCATGACAATCTGCACGTGCGCGGCTACAAGGAGGAGGGCACGATCACCACGCCGTTCGACATGGCGGTGCTGAACGACCTCGATCGGTTTCATCTGGTGTCGGATACGATCGATCGGTTGCCGCAGCTCGGGTCACGGGCGGGCTATATCAAGCAGGCCATGCGGGAGAAGCTGATCGAGCACACGCAGTACATTCGGGAGGTAGGCGAGGATATGCCGGAGATCCTCAACTGGCGGTGGCTGACCTAGCGCCTCATGCACTCGCGCACTGCGTCGCCGCGCGCAACATCGCCTCGAGACTGCGTTCGACGTCTTCCTCGGTCGTCCGCCAGTTGCTGACGCTGATGCGCATGGCCGTGCGGCCCTGCCAGACTGTACCGGCGCACCAACATGTACCTTCCCGCTGGATTTCGGCGATGGTGCGTCGTGTCCGCTCGGCATCGCCGAACGAAACCAGCACCTGATTCAGCACGACGTCGTTGAGGACCTCGTATCCCGCGGCGCGCAGCCCCTGCGCGAAGCGCCGTGCGTGGCGGCAGCAGCGATCGACGAGCTTCGTGAGACCGCTTCGGCCGAGGGAGCGTAGGGCGGCGTACACCGGAACCGCGCGCGCCCGACGCGATTCGTCGGGTACGAACTCGTGCGGGTCGCGCTCGCTGCTCGATCCGACCATGTACGCCGCTGCGAGAGACATCGCCGCCCTGTGAGCTGCGGAGTCAGCGCAGAAGACGATGCCGCAGTCGTACGGAACGTTGAGCCACTTATGACCGTCGGTGGCGATGGAGTCCGCGCGCTCGATACCCCGCGTCAGCACGGCGTGCTCGGGCGACGCCGATGCCCACAATCCGAACGCGCCGTCGACATGCAGCCACGCACCGCGATCCCGCGCTGCTTCGGCGATTGCCGGCAGCGGGTCGAACGCGCCGGTGTTCACGTTGCCCGCCTGCGCACACACGATGCAAGGACCTGGGCTGGACTGCAGGGCTGCCTGGAGCGCATCGAGCCGCATCCTTCCCTGGCCATCGGTCTCTATGCGGCGCAATCTCTTGCCGCCGAGGCCCAGTAGACGCAGGGCCATGACGATGGTGTAGTGCGCTTCGTCACTGATGATCACGTCGATCGGCGGAGCGCCGAAGAGCCCCTCAGCTTCGACGTCCCATCCCTCGCGCTCGAGCACCCGATGGCGGGCCGCGGCAAGCGCCGTGAAACTGGCCATCTGGCAACCGGTCGTGAATCCCGCGCTCATCGTGGGCGGCAGGCCCGCGAGCTCGAGAAGCCAGCCGACCGTGATCTCTTCGATGACGGCGACGAGAGGTGACAGCGCGTAGACCGCGGAGTTCTGGTCCCACGTGGAGACGAGCCAATCGGCCGCGAGCGCGGCGGGCAGGTTGCCTCCTACCACGAAGCCGAAGTATCGCGGCCCGGTCGAGGCCATCGTGGCGTCCTCTCCGGCGTGCGCCAGCGCCTCGATGACGGTCAGGTCTGGCTCACCCTCTGCGGACAGCGGGGCTCCTAGCAGTCGCCTCAAGTCCGCGCTCGCTCGTTGGGCGGCAACGGGGCGATCCGAAACCTGCTCCAGATAGTGGCGACTCAGGGTCGCGGTGCATTCGAGTATTCACTTTCGCATTTGCATCCGTTCGCTCAGGTAATCGAACTCCCCGCTACTGATCGGCACCCTGCGCGCTCTGTCGGGTTGCATGTCTCGTTCGGCCTGCATACGTTCACGCGTGCGAGGGATGACAGGCCAGATGAACTACGTGACCGTAGAAATGGCAGACGGTGTGCTATACGCCGCGTTTTTCGATCTGCGTCGCCTCAAGAAAGTGGGCCTCGATGCGGTCCACTTGATGGTGCAATCGGCCTACGTTCTCGATCCTGGGAAGCCAGCTCTGGGCAAGGGTCGGATCCACTTCCACGCCCTACCGGGACACACGCTTCGCGGCACCACTCCGCGACCGCCGCCGTGATGCAGCGCTTAGAAACGCGAAACCCCGCTTGCGGCGGGGTTTCGTCAGTCCGGATCCACTTACCAGCCACCGGGGCGGACCTCTGAGGAGGCGGGCGTGCACCGAGCCGGCTTTTGTGCACGCCTGGCAGTGTATGCCTCAAGGGATCGCGCAACAAGTCGCATCGCGCCATACGTGATGGCCTACCTAGTCGGTTTGCTAAGTCACTGAATCGACAGCTCTTTCCGGCAGCCTTATTTAGCACTCGAGCTGGCACCCTTCGGCGCGCACCCATCAACTCTAGAGTTCGGGTCCTACGAGCTCGTGCATGATCGCCTGGATATGGGTGCGTGCGCCGTCGATGTGGGGGAAGTCGGCGTTTTTGGTGTTGAAGACGAACGACCAGTCGGTTCCGGCCAGCAGGATTGCGTCTAGACGTTCCTTCTCGATCAGCTTGTGCGCCAGGATGCGTAGGCGCGCTAGTTCCTCGGGAAGTGCTGCTTCCTTTTCCACCACACTGCTGTAAGTCGCGCTTACGAAGTCGAGGTCCGGTGAGGCGGGGACGATGACTTCCGCCTGGCCGCTCAGCGCGCCGAACAGCTTGGTCTCCATGGTCACGCGTGCGCCGAAGACGCCGACTCGGGTGAAACCTCGGCGCTTGACCTCGGCTACGACGGTTTCGAGCAGGCCGATCAGAGGCAGAGGTGTTATCTCTGCCAACTGCCTGGCACAGACTTGGGGCGAGAAAGCGGGAATCGTTGCGAGAGTGCAGCCGCCGGCGGCCAGTTGGCTCAGGAATCCGGCCAGATACGCCGCAAGCTCATCGACCCTGCGCTCCTGCGCCAACCTCATGGTCTGCCGCACGTCGGCATGGGTCATGAGAATCCGCGGGGTAAGACCCCTCTCGAGGTGCGCCGCCACCAACGAGCGGTAATAGAACACGGCCGCGCCAACTCCAAGCCCCGCGACGAGACCGAATGTGGGAGGTGCGGATCTGCTCAAGCCTTGCGCCCCGGGGACGAGACATCGACGCTGGTCCAGCACTCGGCAGTGCGGCGGGCGCGGCCCTCAGCTTCGAGCTTCAGCAGATGGGCGAGGAGGGAGCGCTCCGCGAGGGCGTGCAGCTGCAATGAAACATCGTCGTAGGCGCGCCGGACCAGAGTGGGGAGATCCTCCGGGTGTTGGCGCGGGAGGGAGGCCAGCACCTTGGCCTCGCGCCACAGCCGGTGTTTGATCAGGGTCTGGATTACGGCCTGGGGGTCCGGCATCAGAGTGCCGTGGCCGGGGGCCAGGTGGTCCAGCGGCTCGCGGAGGAGGGACTCCAGGGAGCGGATGTAGGCGATCATGTCGCCGTCGGGAGGGTCAATGACTGGGGTCGTGCCTTGCATGATGTGGTCGCCTGTGAAGAGGATCCGTTCTTCTTCCAGGAGGAAGCAGACATGGTTGCTGGCGTGGCCGGGCGTGTGGATGACACGAAGTGTCGCGCCGCCGCCGACTGTCACGCGGTCATCGTGGTGAAGTTCGCGGTCGGGCGTGAACGTGGGGTCCTGCCAGTGGCGGTGGGTCGTCGTTCGGCCGAGGAGCGGGGCTCCGGTGGCGGACTTCAGCGGTGCCGCGCCGGGCGAGTGATCTTCGTGGGTGTGCGTGACCAGGATTTGACGCACCTTGCCGGAGGCGGCGGCGATCAGGGCGCTCATGTGCCGGTCATCCGCCGGCCCGGGGTCGATGACTGACCAGTCGTTCCCCGCGCCCACGAGATAACTGTTGGTGCCGGGGCCGGTCATGCGGCCGGAGTTCCCTGCCGTCAGGCGCCAGACGTGCTTCGAGAGGCGGACAGCAACACCGGGCTTGATTCCGGGGTCGTCAGGGGGACCGTTCCAGTCGCCTTGCATCTCGCTCATGGGTCCATGCTAGCACGGGCTCCGATCAGAATATGCCGAGAGCAAGGCCGGCTGCCAGCGTCGCGCCGAGCTCTTCACAGCGCGCGAGGTCCTGGGCTCCAATCCGCTTGGGACGCAGGATTTCCTCGGGCGTCTGTGCGTGGGTGCACACGATGAGCGGCGCGGCGATGTCGCGCAACCTCCAGCCCGTGGCGATGCGCTCGATCTGCCGGGCGGCGTTGGAGCCGTCGCTGCCGGCGCAGATGAGTGTGGCGTAGGCGCGACCTTGAAGGCGGTCCAGCACGGCGTAGTAGGTGCGGTCGAAGAAGTCCTTCATGACACCCGACATGGCGGCGAGATTCTCGGGGCAGGCGAAGATATACCCGTCCGCCTCGAGCAGCGCCTGCGCGCCGGCAGCAGCGGCAGTCTCCAGCCGCACCGTCACCCCGGCTTCACGCTTTGCCCCGGATGCGGCAGCCTCCGCCATCTGCAGCGTGCCGCCGGTGCTGGAGTGATAGACGATCAGGACGCTCTTCACGGCGCGACGATAGGGCAGGCGCGCCGAAATGGCCAGTCTCAGCGTCTCGGCGCCGGGTGTGCTCAGCCTGTGGCTTGCGCGCGCACGCCGCTTGTCGCGCCTTCCTCTCCAGTATTGCCGAGAGTTGGGTAGTCCGTATAACCCGAGGCGCCGCCTCGATAGAACGTGTCGGTGACCGGTGCGTTGAGGGGCGCCCCGGAGAGAAAGCGAGCGGGGAGGTCGGGGTTGGCGATGAAGAGCTTGCCGAAGGCGACGGCGTCGGCTCGGCCTGCATAGAGCGCTTGCTGGGCGCTCTCGTGGGTGAAACCCTCGTTGGCAATGTAGACGCCACCGAAGGCGGCCTTGAGCTGGGGGCCGATGCTGTCGGGGCCTACGCGTTCGCGGGCGCAGATGAAAGCAATCTTGCGACGGGCTAGCTCGCGAGCGACATGGCCGAACGTGGCTGCGGGATTCGAGTCACCCATGGAATGCGCGTCACCGCGAGGGGCGAGGTGCACGCCGACACGGCCGGGTCCCCATACGGATACGGCAGCGTCTGTAACCTCCAGCATCAATCGCGCACGATTCTCCACAGGGCCGCCGTAGTCGTCATTGCGGTGATTGGTACTGTCCTGGAGAAACTGATCGAGGAGATAACCGTTGGCTCCGTGCAGCTCGACACCGTCGAAACCGGCGAGCTCAGCGTTCTGCGCGCCGCGGGTGAAGGCAGCCACGATCTCCGGAATCTCGTTGCGATCGAGCGGGCGCGGTATGACGAATGGGGTCGCCGGGCGCAGCAGGCTGACGTTGCCACCGGGCGCGAGGGCGCTGGGGGCGACAGGCAGCTCGCCGTCGAGGAAGACAGGATGCGAGATCCGGCCGACGTGCCAGAGCTGGAGAAACATCCGGCCGCCGGCGGCGTGGACTGCCTCCGTGACCTGCCGCCAGCCTGCGACCTGCTCAGTCGACCAGATACCTGGGGTGTCCGCGTATCCGATGCCCATCGGGCTCACGACGGTGGCCTCGGAAAAGATGAGCCCTGCCGAGGCGCGCTGCGCGTAGTACTCGGCCATCAGGGCGTTCGGCGTGCGGGTCACGCCCGCGCGGCTGCGTGTGAGGGGCGCCATGAGGACGCGATTCGGCAGCAGCAGGTCGCCTACCTTGAGCGGATCGAAAAGCGAGGGCATTACGCGGCTCCGGGTCGTCCAGATCCTGAGATATTGCAATACGGGCTTCGAGGTCCGACATTCCCTTGGGGTGCGATGTCTTTCTCTCCCGGAAGGGAGGGGAGCTCGATCCCCGGCGGCGCGCTAGCCGAGCTTCAGCAGCTGGCTGATCAGCTCGTCGGCCTTGATCTCTTCGCCGCTCAGAGCCATGGCGAGCAGCTCACCGCCGAGCTGCGGCAGCGTCAGCATCACATCGGGGCGGCTGCGCGCGACACGGCCGGTGTTGCGGGTGTCGCTGACCGCAGCGACCGTGCGCGCATTCGGACTCACCTCCTTGGCGGCGAGCACGACGAAGGCGTTGTAGGAATCGTCTTCACTGAGCGCCAGTATGGCGCGCGCCTCGGTAGCGTCGACCTGGCGAAGCGTCTCCGTATCGCTGCCGTCCCCGACGACGAAGTCCCCACGCTGGGCCGCTTCCGCATCGGGCTTCTCCGCCAGGATCGCGGTCGTCTGCAGTCCGCGCGCGGCCAGAGCCCGGGCTGCATCCCGGGCGAGCGGGCCGTCGCCCACCACGATCACATGAGAGGCGCGTTTCATCTTTTTCCTCCTGGGCTGCAGGAAATTCATCATCCGCTTGTCGATCAGCGGGGCGACGATGGCGGGAAGAGCCGTGGCGAACACCGCAAGACCCAGCACGATGAGCGAGATCGTGAAGATCCGCGCGTCGGCCGTTCGGGGGGTGATGTCGCCGTAGCCAACAGTCGCCATCGTGACGACGGTGAAATAAACGGCGTCGACGAAATTGGTGATGTTGGGACTGAAATCGCTGCCGAGTACATACGAGCCGACCACGCCGTAACCCAATGTCGCCAGGACGCCCATCAGGGCGAAGAGCGTCGCGGTGGCGAGGGTCACTCGGGTGAAGCTCTGCCGCGATACGAAGAGGAGGAGCAACAGCACGAGGCTGAAGACCTCGATCGGTCTCGAGGCAGTCGAGACCGGCGAGAGCTCGAGGCCCACGGTGGCAAGCCCGAGCAGGAAGGCGATCACCCATGCCAGCCGGGACCGCCAGAAAAGGCCGATGCCGACGATGATGAGGAGCCCGCCGATGGCCTCCTGGGGCGCGCCACGGATCTCGGGAATCCCCAGGCCGCCTGCCAGCGAGACGATAGGATGTCCCCTGGCGGCGAGCAGGCGCTTCAGGGAGCCCGAGGTCAGGAGGATCTGCAGCAGTCCCGTCGCGCCGACCAGGATCGCGAGCGGGACGTGGGGAACCCAGCCGCTGGCGTGCAGAAACCGCGCAAGGCGGCGGCGCGCTATCTGGGTTCTAATCACCGATGTCGCAAGCGCCGGAACCGCAGAAGCCGTTGCCGCAAGCGGGGGCGGCACATGCCGGCTCGCTCGTGGTCGTGCTTGCGGCCGCCTTGATGAAACCCACGGAGATCAGCTTCTCGACGGGCGCCACCGGATCCGTCCTTCCCCGGGAAATCTCGGCCCGCTCGCAAAGCTCACCCCAGGTCGCGAGCCTCTCGGTCATTTTGTGCCGGACCTCGACCACGCGGCCATTGGCTTCACAGCGATATTCGTACGTGGGCACCGTCGTTCTCCGCCAGCTTGCCGGCGGAATCGTGACCGCCCGGCGGGCGAAATTTTAGCAGCAGCGTGGCGCTGGCAGGCGGTACCCTGCGATGCGTGACCGATAATCGGACGACGGGCGGCTGCGGGGCCGCGGTCGGCCGGACCGCTCGGGACGTGACACAAAAAACATTGCTTCATGATTATTCGTGTGTCAGATTAAATCAGATGAAAAGCGCTTATCTATGCGATGCCGTGCGCACTCCGATTGGCCGCTACGGCGGGGTTCTGTCCGGGGTGCGGACCGATGATCTGGGCGCCATTCCCATCCGTGCGCTGCTTTCGCGGCAGCCGAAGGTTGATTGGGGAGCACTCGATGACGTCGTTTACGGATGCGCCAATCAGGCAGGCGAGGACAATCGCAATGTGGCGCGCATGGCTCTCCTGCTTGCCGGTTTGCCGCAGGAGGTGCCGGGCGCGACGGTCAATCGCCTGTGCGGCTCGGGGCTGGACGCCGTTGCCATAGCGGCGCGCGCGATCGCGGCCGGCGAAGCGGACCTGATGATCGCCGGTGGTGTCGAGAGCATGAGCCGGGCGCCGTTCGTGGTTTCCAAAGCGCAAACTCCCTTCGCCCGCGACATGGAGTTCCACGACACCACGATCGGGTGGCGCTTCGTCAATCCGATCCTCAAGGAGCAGTACGGCATCGACTCCATGCCGGAGACGGCGGAGAACGTCGCCGAGGAGCGCCGGGTCAGCCGCGCGGACCAGGACGCTTTTGCGCTGCGCAGCCAACAGCGCGCCGCGGCGGCTCAGGCCAACGGTAACCTGGCACAGGAGATCGTGCCGATCTCCATTCCCGCAAGGAAAGGAGACCCCACCATCGTCGATCGCGACGAG
This sequence comes from uncultured Pseudomonadota bacterium, assembly GCA_963833085.1. GTDB lineage: Bacteria > Pseudomonadota > Gammaproteobacteria > Steroidobacterales > Steroidobacteraceae > 13-2-20CM-66-19. Next base: position 102,501 of record CAWHWV010000055.1, on the reverse strand, counting down.
CATCCGCGCGCCACCAGCCTCGAGGCGCTCGCCAAGCTCGGTACGCCATTTCGTCGCGGCGGGACGGTGACTGCGGGTAATGCCTCCGGCGTCAACGACGGCGCCTGTGCATTGTTACTGGCCAGCGAGGCAGCGCTGGCGCGCTATGGACTCACGCCGCGTGCGCGTGTGGTGGGATCCGCCGCGGCCGGCGTTGCCCCGCGGGTCATGGGGCTGGGGCCGATTCCGGCGACGCGGCGGCTGCTCGATCGGTTGCGGCTCGCCATCACCGATTTCGATCTGATCGAGCTCAACGAAGCCTTCGCCGCCCAGGCGCTCGCAGTTTTGCGGGAGCTCGGAATCGCCGACGATGCCGCGCACGTCAATCCGCAAGGCGGCGCCATCGCGCTCGGGCATCCGCTCGGGATGAGCGGAGCGCGTCTCGCCACGACCGCGATGTATCAGTTGCAGCGCTCGGGAGGGCGACGGGCGCTTTGCACGATGTGCATCGGCGTCGGCCAGGGCATCGCGCTCGCGATGGAGAAGGTCTGAGCGTAGGGCCTCAGGCCTGATATATTGCGCCGAGCATGGTTGACTCGATCAACACATCCCGGGCTGCGGCGCCGGAAACATTGCCGGTCACATTCGCGGATGTCGAAGCGGCGGCGGCGCGGATCGAGGGGATCGCGCATCGCACGCCGGTGATGACCTCGAGGACCGCGGACGCCAGGGCTGACGCCAAGCTCTTTTTCAAATGCGAGAATTTGCAGCGCGGCGGCGCGTTCAAGTTCCGCGGCGCATACAACACGATTGCGACGATGACCGCGGATCAACGCCGGCATGGAGTCATTGCCTACTCGTCAGGCAATCATGCGCAGGCGGTGGCGTACGCGGGACGGCTGCAGGGCGTGGCGACGACGATCGTGATGCCGAAGGATGCGCCGGCGGCGAAGGTGAGCGCGACGCGGGAATATGGCGGCGAGGTCATCTTTTACGACCGCTACAAGGAAAGCCGCGAGGAGATCTGTGCGGCGCTTGCGGCGGAACGAGGTCTGACGATCATCTCGCCATACGACCACCCGCAAGTGATCGCCGGGCAGGGAACTGCGGCCCGGGAGCTGTTTCAGCTCGTCGGTGAGCTCGATGTCCTGTTCGTTTGCCTTGGAGGAGGCGGATTGCTCGCCGGCTGCGCACTCGCTGCCAGCGCACTGAGCCCGCGCTGCCGCGTCATCGGCGTCGAGCCGGAGGCGGGCAACGATGGCCAGCAGTCCTTCCGCGCCGGGCGGGTCATTCGTATTCCGGTGCCCCGTTCCATCGCCGATGGCGCGCTCACTACGTTCCTCGGCGAGCACAACTTCCCCATCATCCGCGCGCTGGTCCATGACGTCGTCACGGTGACCGATCCGATGTTGATCGACGCCATGAGATTCTTCGCCGAGCGAATGAAGATCGTCGTGGAGCCGACCGGCTGCCTGGGGGCCGCTGCCGCGCTGTCGAAGCAGTTTCATCGGCCGGGCGAGCGTGTCGGGGTCCTGATCAGCGGCGGCAACATCGACCTGCCACGCTACGCGGAGCTTCTGCGCTGAGAGCGGCTCTGCCGCGTCAGAGGTTGCCGGGCGGTTCCTCTCGGACCATGTAGATCCGGAAGCCGGCGTCTTGGTATAGGTGTACCGCGGCCGGATGATCCCAAGTGTCGGTGTGCAGCCAGATTCTGCTTGGCTGCACGGTCCATTCATGGTGAAGGGCGGTGCGCAAAAGCCAGGAGCCCAGCCCCTTGCCTTGGGCCGTCGCGACGAGCCCAAAATTCTTCAGCTCGATCTCGGGCAAGCTGCGCTCAAATTCACAAAACCCGAGCGCCTCACCGCGGCCATCCCTGAGGACATAGATCTGACTACGATCTGACTCGAGGAGGCGAGTCAGTTCGGAGCGCGGCATTCCTGAGTCGCTGGTCCCAGCGGACTGCGGCTCGCCGACGCGGCTATACAAGTCGAGGTACTCGCCTACACGTAGTTTCTCTCGAGCGACGCTCTTCCTCCCGAGGCGGGTTCGCAATCGGCGCCGGACTTTGCATGAGCTCGAGATAGCTCACCCGAACGGTAGTGTCTTTCATGGAAAGCATGCCGGAGGACGCTTGGTGCGCCCAGTCTCAGGGTCCAGAGTAGCAAATATTGCTAAAGATTGCTATATTAAGCTACTGGAGGTTCTATCATGAATGTGTCCCTTACCCCGGAGCTGGTGCAATACATTCGACGCAAGGTGGACTCAGGGCTCTACAGCAATGCAAGCGAGGTGGTCCGCGAGGCGTTGCGATTGCTGGTCGGGCACGAGACGAGCAGGGCGGGAAGGCCGCGCAGCGAGCCGCCGCAGAGCGATAGCGTTCATGCCGAGCTCAAGGCTCTCGAGAGGCCGTTAAGAGAACGTGGACTCGCCGCGCTGGCGCTCTTCGGCTCAACTGTACGAGGCACCGCCCGACCCGACAGTGACGTAGATGTGCTCATCGACATTGAGTCGGATGTCAGATTCAGTCTGGTCGACCTCGTATCGGTAAAAGACTTCCTCGAGGACCGGTTGGGTCGGACAGTCGATGTAGTGACGCGAGAGGGGCTTGATCCCGCGATTCGTGATCGCGTCATCCGCGAAGCACGCGCCGTATTCTGATGAACAGAGATGCCGGCATCTATGTTGATCACATGCTTGAGGCGATCACCAACATCGAGACAGATACGGCCGGCTATGACTTTGAGAAATTTCGGCAGGATCGCCGAGTTCGGCAACTCGTCGAGCGGAACCTCGAGATCATATCGGAGGCCAGCCGCCGCTTGCCGCAGCGCGCAAAGGATGCAGAAGGTCAAGTTCCCTGGCGCGCCATTGCCGGTATCGGCAATGTGATCCGGCACGACTACCACGATACCTACCCGACCATACTGTGGGAAACCTGTAGCAAGGATTTGCAGCCCCTCAAGAGCGCGCTGTCGCGCATCCGCGCAACCATTGCCACACAGAACGAGCGCAGGTGAGATCAACCTGAGGGTGGGGCGCTTCCGGTCGCAGGTGTTTGGTGAAGAAACCAGCCATGTAGTGATAGGTTTCGCGGGACTCGGGGAGGCTGACGTCGTTCCAGAAGGCGTGGGGCAGGCCTTCGAAAACGATGAGGTGGGCGTCATCGCCGGCGCGGAGGTAAGCGCGTTCGAGGATGGTGGTGCCGCTGAGGAGCAGATCGCGCTCGCTGGTGATGAAGAGGGCGGGCGGCATTCCGCGGAGGTCGGCGAAGACGGGTGAGAGGACGGGATCGCGGGGATCGGTGGCGCCGATGTACTCGTGGTCGTCGCCGGGCGTTGGCGGTTCGAGGTGACCGGAGAGGCCGTTGAGGGCGAAGAGCGCCTGGGAGTCGCCAGCGCGGCTGAAGTCACCGAGGCCGGAGAAGATGCCGAGGGCGCCGGGTTCGGGAAGGCCGAGGTGCTTGATCCGCACGGCGACTTCGCCGGTCAGGATGGCGCCAGCGGATGTTCCATAGATGGCGATGTGGCTGGGCTTGTACGTCCTGAGCAGATCCTTGTAGACGGCAATGGCGTCGTCGAGCGCGGCGGGGAAGGGGTGTTCGGGGGCCAAACGGTACAGGACGGCGACAACCTTCATTTTCGTCAGGTTGGCGATGGGAATGGTTTCGGTCAGGGAACCGGAATCGGAGTTGAATCCGCCGCCATGGAGGTTGATGAGAACGCAGTCGGGGACCATTCCGGAGAGGGGGGTGACGAGGCGGACGGGAACACCGGCGATGGTGCTCCGCTTTACGCTTGCCGGATAGACCTTGCGGGACGCTTCGCCTGCGCCAGCCTGCCATGCGTCGGTCCCGGTGCGGCGCTGCTCCAGAGTCTGCGGGCTGAAGGCGTCAGATGCAGGGCGGGCCAGGAACTTCTGCGCCTGGGGACTGAGGCTCTGCGGTACGGGGACGACGCGGGTGATGTGGGCGGTGCCGTCGGGGGCGATGTAGCTGGTGTCCTTGTTGGGAGCCTGGGCCGGGGTGGTGCCCTGCTGCGCGATCAGGGGGACCGAGAAGAGGAACAGGGAGAAGGCAGTCAGAATTTTCGGACGGGCTTTCATATGACCTCTATTCCGGCGCAGCCAAGGGTAGCAGACGGCAGGTTTGGGCATTGGTGGAGAGATTGTCTCGGCGTGATGATACCGTTACCATCCGCTGGTGCGTCAATGTCGACTGCCGTGGGTCTTGCTGTGCGCCGCCTTTCTGGCGGCCGCTGCCATCGCGGGGGTTTTCGCAAGGACTGCGACGGCGGGGAGTTGGGTCGGATCCTGGGCCTCATCACAGCAGATTCCGGAACCGGCGAACGCTTTGCCACCGGAGGCCCTGCGCGATGCGACACTGCGGCAGATCGTGCATCTCACGGTCGGGGGCCGGGAGCTGCGAGTGCGGCTGTCGAATGCCTTCGGAACGGCGCCGCTCACGATACGTTCCGTGCACGTTGCACGGCCTGTCTCCAAGGACACTGGCAGCATCGATGCGCCGACCGATAGGGAGCTGACATTCGCGGGCAGTCCTTCGGTCACGATCCCGGTGGGGGCGGATTATTTCTCGGATCCGGTCGCCTTCGATGCGCCGGCGCTCTCGGATCTGGCCATCACACTCTATGTCGAGGCACCGCCGGCGCAGCAGACGAGCCACCCGGGATCGCACGAAACCTCGTTCCTGGTGCACGGCGATCACGTCGCCGACGCGACGCTCTCCGGTGCGACCACTATCGCTCACTGGTTCGTCATCTCGGGCGTCGACGTCAGAGAGAGTGGCGCCGGCGCTGCGATCGTCACGCTGGGCGACTCGATCACAGACGGGCACGCGGTGCCGGATAACAGCGATACCCGTTGGCCGGATGATCTGGCGCGCCGGCTGCAGTCCTCGCCGGCCACTCGCGGCCTGAGCGTGCTCAATGTCGGCACGGGAGGCAATCGTCTTCTTCTCGACGGGGCTGGCCCCAACGCCCTGGCGCGCTTCGACCGGGATGTGCTCGCACAGACCGGCGTGCGCTATCTGATCGTGCTCGAGGGTATCAACGACCTCGATTCCGCGACACGGCTGGCTCCTATCTCTGCGGCGCAGCACACCCTGCTCGTTCATCAGATCATCGGTGCATACGAGCAGATCGTACTGCGCGCGCACGCGCACGGCATCACGGTCATCGGTGGCACGATCACCCCCGACGGGGGCTCGGATTACTATCATCCCTCGGCCGCGAGCGAGGCCGATCGGCAGGCGGTCAACGCCTGGATCCGGCAGCCGGGGCATTTCGATGCCGTGATCGACTTCGATCGCGTGGTGCGCGACCGCACGCATCCGGACCGACTGCTGCCGGCCTGCGACTCCGGCGACCATCTGCATCCCTCGCCGGCCGGGTACCGCGCGCTGGCCGCGGTCATTCCGCTCGAGCTGTTCGCGCGCCGCTCGCAGGCGCACCGATGAGATCCGTAGCGACAATCTGCCTGACCTTCCTGGCAGGCGCTCTCATGCTCGTGGCTCCTGCCGCGCCGGCGGGCCAGCGGGACTTGACTCCGCCGGTCACCTTCACGGCGGAGCAGGATCACAGCAACATGATGGAGCAGCTCGGTATCCAGACAGTGCGCCCCGGCGCAAGCGGCGATGAGAATGATCCGGATCATGCCAACTATGATGAGCTGCTCGCCAACCCGTACCCGACTCTGCCGGACCCGCTGAGATTCGATGATGGTGCGAAGGTCAGCAGCGCCGGCGTCTGGTGGGGACAACGGCGGCCGCAGATCGTCTCGGCCTTGGAGCAGGATGTCTACGGGCGCATCCCCAAGGACGTACCGAAGGTGACTTGGCATGTTGCAGGGCGAGGCAGGGGCAGCCTCGGCGGGTACCCGATCGTCTACAGCCGTCTGAGCGGCCACGTCGACAACAGCGCTTACCCCGCAATCAACGTCGACATTCCGGTGACGCTCGTTCTCCCTGCGGCGGCGAAAGGGAGGGTACCCGTTCTCATCATGTTCTGGTTCGGCCCGACTCCGGTCCCGCCGACGGAGCCGAGTGACAGCGAGCTCGGCCAGATCGACGGTGCGTTGCGCTCAGCTCTCGAGCGCGCCGATCCAACGCTCGAGGCGGTGTTTCGCGATCACCCGGGCACCCCCTTCATCGCTCGCTCACAATTCTCGCCGCTGCAGCGCAATGCCGACGGCGATCCGCCTTCGATCGTGGAGTTGATTGCCGCCGGGTGGGGATTCGCGGTGCTGGACCCGACCATCGTGCAGGCTGACAGCGGCGCAGGGCTGACCCGGGGCATCATCGGCCTCACCAATAAGGGACAGCCGCGCACTCCGGATCAATGGGGCGCGTTGCGCGCCTGGGCCTGGGCTGCGAGCCGCACGCTGGACTACCTCGATACCGACCCCGCCGTCGACGGCCGCCATGTCGGGATCGAAGGTGTCTCGCGCTACGGCAAGGCGGCGCTCGTGACGTTGGCTTTCGATCAGCGCTTTGCCATGGGGCTCATAGGCTCCTCGGGACGAGGCGGGGCCGCGCTGCTGCGCCGAAACTTCGGCGAAACGCTCGAGAATCTGACGGGCAGCGGCGAATACCACTGGATGGCGGGCAACTTCCTCAAATATGCCGCCGCCAAGGCCGTGTTCGGGCCGCGCAACCCGGGTGACCTGCCGGTCGATGCCCACGACCTGATCGCGCTCTGCGCGCCGCGCCTGGTCTTCGTCAGCTACGGTCTGCCGGCAATGGGAGATGCCAAATGGGTCGACCAGCGCGGCGGCTTCATGGCGGCGGTCGCGGCCACTCCTGTTTACCGGCTGCTGGGGGCGGAGGGGTTGGATGTCGGGGGGAGCTATCTCACCGCGCAGATGCCGCCTGTCAATCGGGGACTGCTGGATGGTCAGCTCGCCTGGCGTCAGGACGACGGGGGGCATACGGATGCGCCCAACATGAAGTATTTCATCGGTTGGGCGGACCAATTCATTCACTATCGTCATTAGCGGGAGGCGTCGGCAGAATGATCAGCAGCACCACCAGGGCGATCGTATGCGGCCTGCTCCTCGCCCGCATCCTCGCGCCATTGGCAACCGCCGCAGCGGCGGATGAGCCGCTGCTCATCTTCACGCCTTTCCACGCCGATGGCATCTATGGCCTCGGCGACAAGGTCGGCTGGACCGTAACGGTGGCGCCAAATGTCGTGCCGCCCAAGGGGCGCTTCAGCTACACCATCAGGAGAAACAACCTGGAAGTGGTCAGGACCGGCAGCTTCGATCTGGCCTCCGGCACCGCGACCATCGAGACCACGTTCGATCAGCCGGCGATGCTCTACGTAGCGGTCGACTATCAGGCGGGCTTCGCGCCCGCGCTCTCTGCCGCGGAATACGCGCAGGTGAACCGGGATCTGCAGGCGCTGCTCGAGAAGAGCGATCCGGCGCTGAAGTCGCTGCTCGCGAGGTATCCCGGCTATGAGGTGCTGCACCCGGAATTCTCCTTCAGCGCCTTCGCGGAGAACCGGGTCGCCACGCTCGGCGCGGCGGTGGCGCCGACGCTGCTCAAGCCCGCCGTGGCGGCGCCGGCCGATTTCGACTCATTTTGGGCGGCGCAGCTTGCGAGGCTGCGCGGGATTGCTCTCGATCCGGTGCTCACGCCGATGCCGACGAGTCAGCCGGGCGTGAACCTTTTCCGGGTGCGGCTCGACAGCGTGGGCTCGCATGTGCAGGGTTATCTCGCGATGCCGGACAGGCGCGGCAAGTTCCCAGCGCTCATTATCTATCAGTGGGCGGGCGTCTACGCGCTGCAGCCGCAGTGGGCCACGGACCGCGCGGCGGAAGGCTGGCTGACATTCGATGTCGATTCCCACGACCTGCCACCCGATCAGGGGACGGGGGTGTCGGCCGAGTATCAGACGATCGGCGATCGCAGCCGTGACACCTCGTATTTCCTCGACATGTATCTGCGTGATACGCGCGCGTTGCAGTACATCCGCAGCTCATCGCGTTGGGATGGCAGGACAGTGGTGCTGACCGGGACCAGCATGGGCGGCCAGCAGAGCCTCGTCACCGCCGGACTGAATCCCGGCAAGGTTACCGCGGTGCTCGTCAACGAGCCTGCGGGCGCCGACACGAATGGTGATCTGCACGGCCGCCGCGCTGGCTATCCCAACTGGGCGTCGGCCGACCCGTACCCACGGATCCTGAGCACGGCGCTTTATTTCGATACCGTCAATTTCGCGCCGCACATCACCGCCGCGACGCTGATCGCCATGGGCTTCATCGACACGACGGCGCCGCCCGTCGGCATCTGGACGGAGCTCGACGAGATTCCCGGGCCCAAGGAGGCCGTGCCGATGATCGAGTCCGAGCACAACAACTTCACGCCTGACAAGCAGGATGCGTGGCTCAAGCGCTCGGAGGAAGTCCTCGCCACGATCGTGCACGGCGGCCGGTTCATCCCCTACCAGGGGCTGACTCGCCCGCTCCCGCCCGTTGCATCTTCGTCCGGCGGACCTTGAGGGGCACAGGGCGGCCCGAAAGCCGATTGCGACCAGCCGGCCGCGCAGCGGCTGGCCAGAATCACCCGCGCGCGGTACCGTGCCCGCGATGAGCCTCTGGCCGTTGCTCGGGATTGTCGTCCTCGTGATCGGCTTCGCCGCCGGCGTCAATCCGCTGATCGCCATCGTCGCGGCCGCCCTCACGACCGGAATTGCCGCCGGCCTCTCGCCGCTGCATGTCATCGCCGCGCTCGGCAAGGCCTATAACGACAGTCGCTACGTATCGATCGTGTGGCTGATACTGCCGGTGATCGGGCTTCTCGAGCGCGAAGGCCTGCAGGAGCGAGCGCGCATGCTGATCGTGCGGGTGCGCGTCGCCACCGTTGGGCGGCTCCTCATCGCCTATCTGGTACTGCGGCAGATCACGGTGGCGCTGGGGCTGACAACGCTCTGCGGCCAGGCGCAGACCGTGCGTCCGCTGATCGCGCCCATGGCCGAGGCCGCCGCGGAGGTCGGGCTCGGACCTATCTCTGCTCGCACTCGCTATCTCATCCGCGCCTATGCTGCCTCCGCGGACAACGTGGGGGCATTCTTCGGTGAGGACATCTTCATCGCGGTCAGCTCCATCCTCCTCATCAAAGGGTTCCTCCAGCAGAGCGGCTTCGATATCGCACCGCTACGGCTGTCCTTATGGGCCATTCCGACGGCAGTGACGGCGTTCGCGATCCACGGCTTCCGCCTCTGGCGGCTCGATGCGCGTCTCAAGCGCCTGGCGGCGGAGAGACTGCCCTGATCGGGTTGGAACAGATTTACTGGCTCGCGGGTGCCATGTTCGCCGGCATCGCCGGGCGCAGCTTCGGCGATCGCGCCAACCGCAAGCGCTTCGGCAATGCAGCCTTCTGGGGTCTGCTCGCCGTGAGCTTTCTCTTCGGCTCGGAGTTGGGAGACCTGGCCAATGGGATCCTGGTGCTGGCGCTGACCGCCCTGGGGGCCGCTGCCATGGGGCTCGGATCGCCCAAGACCACTTCCGTCGGGGAGCGCGAGGCGAGTGCCAGGGTCAAGGGAAACGCCATCTTCACTCCGGCCCTCATCATTCCCGTCGTCGCCATCGCCGGTACGTTGACACTTGGGAAGGTCCGCATTCACGGTGTGCCCGTCGCAGACCCAAAGCAAGTGACCCTGATTGCGCTGGCGCTCGGCATCGTCATCGCGCTGGTCGTCGCCGTGCTGCGATTCCGACCGCCGGCGCTCGCGCCGGTGGAAGAGGGCCGGCGCCTCTCCGACGCCATCGGGTGGGCGATCATCCTGCCGCAGCTCCTGGCCTCGCTCGGCGCGGTATTTGCTATTTCGGGCGTCGGGGCAGCGGTCGGGCACGTCGCCACCACGTGGCTCCCGCTCGGCCATCCCTTCGCGGCGGTGGTCGCATACTGTATCGGCATGGCGCTGTTCACAATGGTGATGGGCAATGCCTTCGCCGCGTTCCCCGTCATGACGGCGGCCATCGGCTTGCCGCTCATCGTGCACCGTTTTGGCGGTGATCCTGCCATCATGGGCGCCGTCGGCATGCTCGCCGGATACTGCGGCACGCTCGCCACGCCGATGGCCGCCAACTACAACATCGTGCCGGCGGCGTTGCTCGAGCTGCCCGACCGCAACGGTGTCATCCGGGTGCAGATCCCGACGGCGATCCCGCTGCTTCTCTGCAATATCGTCCTGATGTACCTGCTGGTCTTTCGATTCTGAGCGAGGTAGCCCGTGTCACATACGCTCACCGCGGAAATCGCCACGCGTTTCGCCGCCATCGCGCTTGGACACGTCACACGCGAGTATCCCAACAAGCTCGATCATGTCCTCACGGGTCCCCAGGACCTCAAGAGCCCGCGCGAGCTGCATCCCATCTTCTGCGGCAGCTTCGACTGGCACTCCTGCGTGCACGGCCACTGGCTTCTCGCCCGGCTCCATCGCCGGTTGCCGCAGCTGCCGCAAGCCGGGCCGATCCGCGCGCTGCTCGATGCGCAACTCACCGACGAGAAAGTCGCGGGCGAGCTGCGCTATCTCGGCGAGCCGGCGACGCGCGGCTTCGAGCGGCCCTATGGCTGGGCCTGGGCGCTCATGCTCCAGGCCGAATTGCTGCAGCACGAGAGCGCGGACGGGCGGCGCTGGGCCACGGCCCTGGCACCGCTCGCCAGGGAGTTCGTGCGCCGCTTCGAGGCGTATCTGCCGCTCGCCACCTATCCCATGCGCGCCGGCGTGCATTCCAACACCGCGTTCGCGTTGCTGCTGGCGCGCGAGTACGCGGTCGCGGCCCGCAACTCCGGCTTCGCCGGGCTCTGCGCCGCCGCGGCGCTCAAATGGTACCGGGCGGACCGCGGCTGTCCCGCCTGGGAGCCGTCGCAGGATGAGTTCCTGTCGCCGGCGCTGATCGAAGCCGCGCTCATGGCCGATGTCATGCCGAGGGAGGACTTCGCCGCCTGGTTCGCCGCTTTCCTGCCGCAGGCCGCACGCGGCGAACCGGCGACACTCTTCACGCCGGCGACGGTCAGCGATCGCACCGACGGCAAGATCGCTCATCTCGATGGCCTGAATCTCTCCCGCGCCTGGTGCTGGCGGCGCATCGTGGCGGACCTGCCGGCCGCGGACCCCCTGCGGGCGCGGGCGCAAGCGGCCATCGATTCGCATCTCACCAGCGCTCTCGGCCACATCGCCGGGGACTACATGGGCGAGCATTGGCTCGCCACCTTCGCGCTGCTCGCCCTCGACGACCCGCACCGGGGCTGAGGCCGGGTCCGCCGCTTTCCGGCCGCGAGGGGCCGGCCGAAGCCGCCGCTTGAACCGCGCGCCGGTCGCGGGGAACTCAATGGCACCTTGTCAGCCCTCCCGCGCGAACCCGATGTGCTGCGGCGCCTGCCGCTAGTGACTCTGTACCTTAGCGAGCGCTGCAACTCCCGCTGCAGGACGTGCGACTACTGGCAACACGGGCGCGCTGATATGGACCTCGCCGCCGTCTCGCGGCTCCTGCCCAGCCTGCGCCGGCTCGGCACCCGCACAGTGGTGCTCTCGGGCGGCGAGCCGCTCCTCAACCGGCAGTGGGAGCAGATCGCCGCGCTCCTCGGCGACGAGGGCCTCGAGGTGTGGCTGCTGACTTCGGGTCTTTCGCTCGCCAAGTACGCGCGACGGGTCGGGACTCTCTTCAGCACGATCACGGTTTCTCTCGACGGAACCGATGCGGAGACCTATGCCTCGATCCGCGGGGTCGATGCCTTCGATGTCGTATGCAAAGGTATCCGCGCGGCCTCGGACAGCGGCGCGCGGGTCACCGTGCGCGTGACGTTGCAGCGTGCCAACTTCTGGCAGCTGACTTCCTTCGTGGACCTCGCGCGGCGGCTCGGGGCCCTGCAGATCTCGTTTCTGGCGGTGGATGTCGCCAATCCTCATGCCTTTGCGCGCCGCGAGGGCTTCGAGTCGGATCTGGCGCTGCGTCCCGTGGACCTCCCGGAGCTCGAGCGGCTGATCCGCGCCTTGGAGCGGGATCGCGCCGAGGCGTTCGCCTCGGGATTCATTGCCGAGAGCCCAGCGAAGCTGCGGCGCATCCATCAATACTTCTCCGCGGTGTGCGGCGCGGGGCCTTATCCGCCGGTGCGCTGCAACGCGCCGCAGTTCTCGGCCGTCGTGGATGCGCAAGGCCATGTCAGCCCGTGTTTTTTCATCGGCGGGCCGAGCGATGCTCAGGTGCACAACGGGCTCGATCAGGCCCTGAACCGTGCCGACATGACGGCGCTTCGCGCTTCCATCCGTGTCGGCGGCCGGCGCGAGTGCAAGACCTGCGTCTGCTCGATGTGGCGGGAGTCCGCGTGAGCGTTCACTGAGCGACGGGTGAACCGCAGCGCGCGCCCGGGAACTCACCACACATGAAGCTCGCGCTGGTCGTCCCCGGGGGCGTCGATCGGAGCGGGGAATACCGTGTCATACCGGCACTCCTCGCGCTGATCGAGCGCCTGTCGGTACATCACGAGGTGCACGTGTTTGCGTTGCGTCAGGAGCCGGACCCCGCCACTTGGAGCCTGCTCGGAGCGCGAGTCCACAATATCGGGCGCGGCGCCACGCGAGTGCGCGCCCTGCGGGCGATCATCAGGGAGCATCGCAAGGCGCCTTTTGGACTCGTGCAGTCGTTCTTCTCCGGGACCTGCGGTCTGATCGCGGTATCGGCCGCGCGTCTGCTCGGCATTCCGAGCGTCGTGCACGTCGCTGGCGGGGAGCCCGTGCGTCTTCCTGACATCGGCTTCGGCGGACGACTGAGCTGGCGGGGCAGGTTGCAGGAGCGGGTGGTGTATTCGGCGGCGAGCGCGCTGACGGCGGCGAGCGCACCGCAGCTCGAGCTCCTCGCCGCGCTCGGAGTCGCCGCACGGCGAGTGCCGCTCGGAATCGATTGCGTGCAGACCTGGCCCGCCCGAGTGCCGGCGCGGCGCCCGACGGGTGAGCCCGCTCGCCTGATTCACGTGGCGAGTCTCAATCGAGTGAAGGACCAGCCGACGCTGCTCCGGGCTCTTGCCCAGCTCGCGCAGGGTCCGCAGGCCTTCCACCTGGATATCGTTGGTGAGGACCTGCTCGGCGGCGAGATCCAGCGGCTCGCGTGCGAGCTCGGTCTCGCCGGCAAGGTGCAATTTCACGGCTTCATGACGCAGCGACAGCTCCTGCCACTGATGCAGGCGGCTCATGTGCTGGTCGTCTCATCGCGTCACGAGGCGGGCCCGGTCGCGGTCGTCGAGGCCGCCGCGCTCGGTGTGCCGACGGTTGGCACGGCCGTCGGGCATGTGGCGGAATGGGCGCCCGAGGCCGCAATCGCCGTGCCGGTCTCGGACGCGCAGTCGCTCGCCGCGGCACTCCGTCTCGCAATTACGGATGAGGCGCTCCGTCTGCGCCTTGCGCGGACCGCATGGACGCGGGCCGTCTGGGAGGATGCCGACTATACCGCTCGCTGCTTTCGAGGCGCTCTACGAGGAGCTGGCGCCGCGCCGCCGGCGACCATCGTCCCTGGCGGCCGCGCGCCGGTGAACCGAGCGGCGTGTTCCGGGAACTCAATTCAGCGATGCCCTGCGATTCCGAATCGTCGCTGCGCCGCCTGCTCGACCCCGAGTCGCCATGAGCGCGGGCGAGGAGCAAGCGACGCTGGCGCTCTACGACCGCTGGGCCGAGAGCTATCCGCCGGTGCCGCACAATCCTTTGATGCGGGCGGAGCAGGAAGCGATGCGGCGGCTGTGGCCGGCGATGAGCGGGCGGTGCGTCCTCGATCTCGCCTGCGGCTCCGGCCGGTATGCGCGGCTCCTCGCCGAAGCGGGCACGGCCAAGGTGCTCGCCCTCGATCAGTCCTGGCAGATGTTGCGGCAGGTTCATGGCGCGATGACGGTGCGGGGAAACATGAGCAGCCTGCCGTTCGCGAGCGGCAGTTTCGATGCCGTGGTCTGTGGGCTTGCGGTCGGCCACGCGCCCGACCTGGAGGCGTGGATGCGCGAGGTCGCGCGAGTCCTGGCCCCACGCGGCGTGCTGCTCTACTCGGATTTCCATCCCCAGGCCGTCGCGGCGGGACATGCCCGAACCTTTCGGGACTCGCAGGGCGGCGTCCACTCCGTCCCTCATCATCGGCATGCCGTCGCGGCGCACCGGCGCGCGGCGGCCGCGGCGGGCTTGACGATCGAGGCGATGGAGGAAGTTCGCTTAGGTCTCGATCTTCGGGAGGAATTCCCCGGATCCGCCGCCTTCTACCAGCGCTGGTACGGCATGCCCGTCGTGCTGACCATTCGGGCGGTGAGCTGATGCTGGCCCTGATCAACGCCGATGTTGGCGGTGAGCGCACGGTCGTGAGGATCGGGGGCTCCCGGATTTACTCCACCGGCGAGCCCCCGGGAGTCCGCGAGCACGTGCTCAATCTCGCCGGTGATCGCCTGTTGCCGGGTCTGATCAACGCTCACGATCATTTGCCGCTCAATCACCTGCCGCGCCTCGAGCCGGCGCGTCGCTATCGAAACGTGCGTGAGTGGATCGCCGAGATCGACCGGCGACGACGCGAGCAGGGGCCGCTCAAGACGGCGGTGGCGTTGCCGCTCACCGAGCGCCTGCTCCTCGGAGGAATGAAGAATCTCCTGAGCGGAGTTACGACGGTCGCGCATCATGATCCGCTCTACGCGAGCTTGTACGAGCTCCAGTATCCAGTCCGGGTCGTGACGCGATACGGTTGGGCGCATTCGTTGTACGTCGAAGGCGAGGCCAAGGCACAGCAGAGCCAACGGAGCACTGCCCCCGACTGGCCCTGGATCATTCACGCCGCCGAAGGGGTGGATGAAGAGGCGCGGCAGGAATTCTGGCGGCTCGATCGCCTCGGCTGCCTGGAAGCCAACACGCTGATCGTTCACGGCGTCGCGCTCGGCGGCCCCGAGCAACGCCGGTTGCGCGCGGCTTCGGCCGGTCTCATCTGGTGTCCCTCCTCCAATCTCCACCTCTTCGGCGTGACCGCCGACGTCGCGGAGCTGATATGGGAGGGACGGGTGGCCATCGGAACCGACTCCCGTCTCAGCGGCTCGCGCGATCTGCTCGAGGAGCTGCGCACGGCCGCGGAGCAGGTTGCGATGAGTCCGGGAATGCTCGAATGTCTGGTGACGTCGGACGCGGCGCGGCTGCTGCGCCTTGCGGACTGCGGCGTGGTGGCGCCCGGGGCGCGGGCCGATCTGCTGGTCGTGCCGGCTGGGACGGCGCTGCAGCGTGCCCATCGGAGCGACATCCGTCTCGTCATCATCGACGGAGTCCCACTTTATGCTGATCTGGATGTCGCCGCCGCTCTGGGGCCTCCCGGCCGGTGGTGCGAGGTGCGAGTCGACGGCAAGGTCAAGGCTCTCGAGGCGGGCCTCGCCGACAGGCTACGCCGCCTCACGGTGCGGGAGCCGGGACTCGAGCTCGCTGCCGTGAGCGGGAGAGCCGCATGAGGCACATCGTTCTGGTCAACCCCACGATCGCCAAGCCGCGGACCGCCAAGTTTCCGCTCGCCATTCTCAACCTCGCCGCGGCGCTCGAAGAGAGATACCAAACCACACTCGTCGACGGCAATGTGGATCTGGACTTCATCTCCACGGTGTTGCAGACGATAGCTACCACGCCGACGGACGCCATGGGTGTGAGCGTCATGGGTGGTCCTCAGCTCATCTCCGCCATCGCGCTCTCGCGCGCGGTGCGCGAGCGATTTCCCCGCATTCCGATCATCTGGGGCGGACACTTTCCAACGCTTTGCGCCGACGCCTGTCTCGCGATGCCGTATGTGGACTATGCCATCAGAGGTCAGGGAGAGGAGACCCTGACCGAGCTTCTCGATGCGCTCTTCGCGGGTGCGCCCGCGCTCGTGGCAGTCGCCGGACTGACGTGGCGCCGGGACGGTGAGATCGTGCACAACGTGCGCCGGGCGTTTTCGACGGCGAGCTACACCAGAAGCATCTCATACGAGCGTCTGGGGGATCCTCGGCGTTATCTCGCGCGGACCTACCTCGGACGGCGGACGAGCGGCTACCAGGCTGCGCTGGGTTGCCGCTTCCGTTGCACCTTCTGCGGCGTGGCGGCCATGTTTCGCGGCAAGACCGCCGTGCCGCCCATCGCCCACCTGGAGCGCGACCTCGATTATCTGACGGGGCGGTTGGGAGTCGACTCGCTGCTCCTCTACGATAACAACTTCTTCGACCGCGAAGCTGACACCGTGCCGCTGCTCGAAGTGCTGGCGAAACGTGACCTGCAATGGTGGTGCTTCGCGCGCGCGGATGCGCTGGTCGGGATGTCGGCGAGCTCGTGGGCGCTGGTACGCCGCAGCCGCCTGCGCATGGCCTACATCGGCGCCGAGTCCCCGAGCGACTGGCTGCTGCACGACTCGCGCAAGGGAACCCGGGCCGATCAGACCCTGGAGGCGATCGAGAAATGCCGCGCCAACGGCGTGATCCCGGAGCTTTCCTTCATGCTGGCGCCGCCGCAGGACCCGGAAGGGGAGACGGAGCGCGCCTTCGAGTACATCCGTCACATCAAGCGCATCCACCCGGCGACGGAGATCATGCTCTACGTGTACGCGCCGTTGCCTCCGGCAGCTGGCGTTCGCGATGCGCACGTGGAGCGTATGGTCGGGGGCCTTCGCGATGCAACAGGCGCACCGCTGGTATTTCCCGGCAGTGCTGCGGAATGGGCCGAGCCGCGCTGGCTGTCGTACTGGTGCCACACGGATACGCCTTGGCTGACACCGCGCCTGCGGCAGCGAATCCGCGATTTCACGACCGTGCTCGGTTGCAGGTTTCCGACGGTTACCGACGTCCGCTCGCCGTACTGGGGCAAGACGACCCTGCGGGCGCTGGCCTCCTGGCGCTATCGGTATCGGCGATACCACGGACCCTGGGAGCTCGATGCCGCCAAGCGGTTCGTGCGCCTGTGGGACCCGCGCCTCGCCGGCCTGTAGGAGCACGACTTCATGGGCAGCGCATCGCTCCACGTCGTGCAGGTCGGATTCTATGTCGACCCGCGTGGGCGTGGGCCGGCGCAACTACTGGATGACTGGCCGACTCTGGTGGATGTCGCCGAGTCCGCGCGGCAAGGCGGCTTGCGGGTCACGGTGGCGCAGACCTGTCGCAGCCCCGACATCCTTAGCCGGAACGGCGTGCGCTATCACTTTTTCGCGAGTGATGCAGATGCGCCGGCGTTGATTTGCAACTTGGATCCTGACGTCATTCACGTACACGGGCTGCACTTTCCCCGCGAGGTCCTGCGGCTCGCGGCGCACCTGCCCGACGTGCCCATCCTGCTGCAGGATCATGCCAGTCGGCCGCCACGCCTGTGGCGACGGCCTCTCTACCGGCGGGCGTTTGCGGCCGCGGCCGGCGTGGCATTCTGCGCGCGGCCACAGAGCCGGCCCTTCGAGGCGGCCCGACTGATCGGGGCGGGCACCGCGATACATGTCATCGCGGAGTCTACCAGCCGCTTCATGCCGGGCGATCGGGGCGAGGCGCGCGCGCTCACCGGGCTCGACGGCGATCCGTGTCTGCTCTGGGTAGGACATCTGTCGGCCAACAAGGATCCCCTCACGGTACTCGAGGGAGTGAGTCGCGCCGTCGAGGCGTTGCCGCGGCTCAAGCTCTGGTGTTGTTTCGGTGAGGCGCCGCTGGGCGCGGCGGTGGTGAAGCGCATCGAGCAGGACCAGCGGCTGCGAGGACGAGTGCATCTGCTCGGGCGCCGACCGCATGCGCAGATCGAGTCATTGATGCGGGCGGCGGATGTTTTCGTTTCGGGCAGTCATCGCGAAGGCAGCGGTTATGCGCTCATCGAGGCGCTCGCCTGCGGGCTGCCACCCGTGGTGACGGATATCCCGTCCTTCCGGGCACTGACGGCTGACGGTGCGATCGCCCGACTCTGGGGGCGCGGGGATCCACAGAGCCTCGCCGATGCGTTGCGCGGAATCGCCGCCGAGCTGGGTCCCGCCAGACGCGCGACCGTGCGGGCGCACTTCGATCGGGAGCTGTCGTTCCCGGCGCTGGGCCGCAATTTCGCCGCCTGTTACGCCTCCCTGGTCAGTGGGCGCAGAGGCTGCCAGTGAGCCGTCCCGGGGTATCCGTCATCATGCCGACCTTCAATCGGCTCGAATGGCTGCGCGCAGCGATCGATTCCGCTTTCGCCCAGACGCATCGGGACTGGGAGTTGATTGTGATCGATGACGGTTCGGGCGCGCCGACCAGAGACTATCTGCGTGCACTGGTGGAGACTGGCGACGAGCGCGTCAAAGTGATGTTCCGGGCGCACTGCGGCAACCCGCCGCTGGCCCGCAATGTAGCGCTGCGCGCGGCGCGCGGCGAATACGTCGCCTTCCTCGATTCCGATGACCTCTGGGTGCCGGGAAAGTTGCAGCGGCAGCTGGCCTCTCTGCGCGCGCGGCCCAACCGAGAATGGAGCTACACCGGCGCGGTCCTGGTCGATGCCTGCGGTAACCCGCTCGCCGGACGCTCGCTGCCCTGTCCGGCGGTCAGGGACGGCTGGATCGCGGAATCGCTCCTCAGGGGTGAGGCAGCCGTCACCCAGTCGAGCATCCTCGTTCAGCGCGCGGCACTGGAGCGTGTGGGCGGCTATCCGGAGGACTTGCCCGTCTGCGGCGACTATGAGCTCTACGTGCGGCTCGCGCTGCGCAGCGAGGTCGACTTCGTCGCTGAGGACCTGGTGCTCATCCGCCGCCATGGCGAGCACTACAGCAACGACATCGAGGCGCTCACGGACCTGTATCGGTTCATTCGCAAGATGCAGTGCGCGAGGTTGGCCCCCCACATGGCGGCCATACTGCGCGCCCGCCGCCTCAGGGTTGCGCGCAGCATTGCCCGCGCGGTCGCGGTCAGCATCGCGCCGGGATGGGTCAAGGACCTGGTCCGCGGCGGCGTCATGAGGCACAGCGCATGATCGTACGCACGGTGTGGCAACTGCTCGACCGCCGTCAAAGAATATACCTGGTGGGATTGCAGTTTCTTGCGGTTCTCATGGCCATCGCCACCGTGACGGGGATCGCCGCCGTGGTGCCGTTCTTCAGCGTCCTGGCAAACCCCGCGGCCGCCAGTCGCAACGTGGTGCTGCGGCTGTTGCGCCAGCACTTTGGATTCCATCCCGCCGCGGCCGGCCTGGTACTCGTGTTGGGTCTGGGTTTCATCTGTGTCGTCGTGCTGGCCAGCGCCATCAACCTCTCCGGCACGCTGCTCATGAACCGCTTCGCCTGCGCCGTCGGTGACTCGTTCAATACCGCGCTGTTCGAAGACTACCTCACGCGCGGGTACGACTTTCATCTGCGCACGCGCGCCGCGACATTGACGGCGCGCCTGTTGCACGAAACGAGTCGCGTCACCACGGGCATCCTGCAGAGCGGCCTCACGCTCGGGACGAATCTGGTTGCCGCCGGCCTCATCGTCGCCTCGATGATCGTGGTCGATCCCGTGATGGCGACAGCCGCTCTGGTCGCCCTGGGGGCGACCTACGCCCTCATCTATATCGCCGTCAGGGGCAAGCTGCTGCGCAATGGCGTGACGGAAAGCGGCCACTTTGCCGAGCGTACGCTGATCATCGGCGAGAGTCTCGGAGCGATCAGGGAAATCCTGCTGGCGCAGGCGCAGCCGGCATTCGTGGCAAGGTATACCGCCGTATGCCGCTCGATTTCGCGCACTGCGCTCAGCACCCTTGCGATCTCACAGACTCCCCGCTATGCGTTGGAAGTAGCCACGGTGTGTGCTTTGGTGGGCAGTGCAGTCGATCTCGGCAGGCATGGCAGAGGTCACGGGAGCTGGATCGCGTCGCTGTCGTTCATGGGGTTTGCCGTGTATCGGCTGTTGCCGGCACTGCAGCAGGCGTTCGCCGCGCTCGTGAGAATTCGCGCCGACCGGCCCGCACTGGCGAGCGTTGCCGCGGACGTGCGCCAGGCGAGAGCACGGCGGCCGCCACGGCGCGACGCGGCGCTGCAGGCGGCATGGCACGGCCGCCCGCGCACCGAGATCCGTCTCGAGGACATCTCCTATCGGTATCCATCGGGCGAGGCCGAGGGACTCTCGGGAGTCAGCCTGCGGATTCCGGCGGGCGCCATCGTTGGGCTGGCCGGGCACAACGGCTCGGGTAAGAGCACCTTGCTCGATATTCTCGCCGGGGTGCTCGTGCCGCAGTCGGGCCGCGTTGTGGTCGATGGCGCCCCGCTCGATGAGGTCAATCGCACTGCCTGGCAGGGGACGCTTGCGTACGTGCCGCAGCGGATCTTTTTGCTCGATGCCTCTCTCGAGGAGAACATTGCTTTCGGGGCGACAATCACCGCCCGCGATCGCGAGCGTCTGCGAAGCGCCATCGCGCTTGCCCGGTTGCGGCAGGAAGACCCCGGATGGTCGGCGTCAGACTCCGAGCGCCTCGGTGAGCGCGGCGCGCGCCTGAGCGGCGGTCAGCGGCAGCGCGTCGGCATAGCACGTGCGCTCTATCGGGACGCGTCGGTGCTGATCATGGATGAGCCTACCAGCGAGCTCGACGCGGCGGCGGAGGAAGGCATCATCGATGCGCTGCAGGCGACTGGAGCGGGACGGACGATCATCCTCACGGCCCATCGCCTCAGGTCACTGCGCCACTGCGACCTCATTCTCGAGCTCGAGAGAGGCAGGATCGTCCGCTCCTCGAGCTACGCTGAGCTGTGCGCCAGGCGCGGTGAGGTGCCTGGGGTCGGGCGGCAACCGGTGGGCAGCGCGCATGGTGTGTACTGAGCATCCGGCGGTGCCATGAGCAGGCTCGGCGCCTTCGCCTCCGGCAGGGAGCGATATCCGGCGCTTACGGGTATCCGCGCGTTCGGCGCCATCGCGGTGTTCTTCGCCCACTTCCCTCTGCAGCCGCAGTGGCACGTCATCATCAACGTCATGGCGTTCTTCTACGCCCTGAGCGGCTTTCTCATCGTGCGCATCTATCACGAGCAGGCCGAGATCAGTGCGCCGTGGCTGTCGAAGTACTTCATCAACCGGTTCGCGCGCATTTACCCGGTGTATTTCCTGCTCCTGACCGTCGCGGTGTGCCTGCAGCGGGACGTGCACCCGACGGTGCTGCTCACGAACTACACGCTGACGCACGCGCTTTTCTATCGCGAGAGAATCATCCTGCAACCGAGTTGGTCCCTCACGGTGGAGGAGTGCTTCTACGCGCTGGCGCCCGTATTCATGATACTCGCGCGGCGGCGCGGTTTCGCAGCGGCCTTTGGGCTCGGGGCCGCACTGTTCGGAGCGGCTCTGGCGGTATCGGAGCTGCACATCCGCTTCCTGCAGACCCCGGTTTTCGTGCTTTCCACGACTTTCTTCGGACACTTCGCGGAGTTCTTCGCGGGAGTCTGGCTGGCGCTGTATGTCACACGCCTGGAGCGTGCCGGCAACCTGCACGTCGCGGGCAGCCGGCGCACGATGGCGGGTCTCGCCGGAGTGTCGCTGCTCGCTCTGGCCATGCTGCTCATCTACCGGCATCCGCCCCTCGATGTGCGCGCGATCATCCTGATCAACAACTTCCTCATCCCGGCGCCGATCGCGCTCCTCTATTGCGGGCTCATCCGTGAGCACACCGCTTTGTCGCAAGCGCTCTCCGGCAGGCTCGCGCGTATCCTCGGCCGCAGCTCTTACTCCTTCTATCTGCTGCACACGCTGGTCATCGACTACCTCGGCGCGCCGCTCGTTCGATCTTTTTCCGAATACCGGCCCGCGCTCGTGCTCGCTACGTTCGTGTTTGCCTGGGCGTTGGCGCTCGTACTCTTTGTCCTCTATGAGGAGCCGATGAACCTCGCCATCCGTCGCGCCGCCGCGAAACGCGCCGGCAGCCAGGCGCGGGCGCCATTGCGCAGCTCCTGCCAGAACTCGAGATAGGTGCCGACGAAGTATTCGCGCACAGCACCGCCGACCGAGTCATCGCGGTTGAAGGGATTCTCGTCGAGGCCGACGGGTATCGAGAGCGGATCCGTCCCGGGAGGGCAGGCGGCGTAGGTGCCGAACAGACGGTCCCATATTACGAGGTCGAAGGTGAAGTTCTTGTCGTGGTAGCTCGGCGACTTCGCGTGGTGCAGCCGGTGCATTCGCGGCGAGACGAGCAGCCAGCGGCCTATCCAACCGTAGTCCGCCGTCATGTTGGAATGACAGAAATAGCCGTTGACGCCGACGAACGTGCTGTAGACGAAATAGATCGCCGCGATCGCGATGGCCGGGCTGCCGAGCGAGGGTGCGGCCGCCGTTGCGCCCGTCAGCAGTGCGGCTGGTGCGAACACGAGTCCGGCTTCGAAGCCCCTCACCAGCTGGGTGCTGCGCGCGGAGGTGAGGAGCGACATGCTCTCCGCGGAATGGTGAAACTTGTGCAGAGCCCAGAGCGCCGGAATCGCATGCTCAATCCTGTGCATCCAGTACCGCAGGAACGACCCAAACGTGACGAAGCAGACGACCTGCAGGCCCCAGGTCGGCAGCAGCCGCGTCAGCGACACCTGATGCAGTTGCGAGCTGCAGACATCGATGAGGTAGAGCAAGCCAAGGGAAAGGACATAGCCGAGGTGTCTCTGCGGCAGAAGCAGTTGGACGATGGTGGCGACCACGTCCATTCTCACGGAGGCCGTCGGCTTCCAGAGCATTCTCAGGGATGAGTCTCTCCATCCGACCAGGAGGAGCTCGAGCAGATAGGCTCCCGCGAGGGCCAGAAACCTCCCGGGGATGGCGAGCACGAACGGGAGCAGGAGCAGGAGATACAGTGCCAGCTCCCCGTGGCCGGCAAAGTGCCGCAAGGCCCCCCGCCACAGCGCGAGCACGATGAGAGTCCAGCCCAGGAGGAAGGCGACGAGCCAGCAGAATGCCTTGAGCACTCTCATGGTGGCTTCATGCAGCGCCCGGTCTCTCACGCAGCGGTTGGGAGCGGGCGCCCGTGGCGGATCCTGAAGTACTGATAGAGGCCGCTCGTGTGATGCAGCTGCTGCGCCTCCGCGAGCGGCTGCTCTGCGGCGATGCGCGTGACGAAGAAAGTATGCGAGCCGATGGTCTCGAAGTCGAGGATCTCGAGCTCGCGCACACGCAGCGCGCTTTGCAGGAAAGGCAGGGAGAACGCCCGCGAGCGCTCGATCGCGCAAGGCAGCGACTGCCAGTCGGCGAGCGAATCGCGGTGATGGGCGCCCAGTCGGTAGGCGAGTGCGCAGTCCGCGGCGGCGACGTCAGACAGCACTACGCGGCGCGCGGCCTTCATGGCCGGTACCGACTGGCTGGTGTTGCGGAGCGCGAGCGTGAAGCGATCCGGCGCCACGGGACCGATGAGGTCCATCGGAAAGAGGTTGCGGTGCTCGCCGTCCTCCACGGAAACGAGTACGACCTGGCGGGGAAAGGTATAGAAGATCATGAGCTGCTGCACCGCCTCGGGAGGCAGCCAGAAGTTGTTCGGACGCCGGTGGCGGCGGATTGCCCGACCCTGCAGGTAGTGGTTCCAGGGCCGGTACGGCCACTGGACGCAGCGCTGCACGGCACGCTGCACCTGGAAGAGTCCGATCCGCGCGGCCTGTGTCGAACAGTCTCGGACCCTGATGAGCTCCAACGTGCCCACCGTTCGTCCGGACTCCAGATCGGCGAAGCGCAGGACGGGCGCAGCGCAGTCACCGAGCGCAGCACAGGCGGCCGCCTCGAGGCCTATGCCCAAGGTCAGCGGGCTGAGGGCCGCGACGACCGCGATTCCCGTGACGTCGATTTCCCCTTGGGCACCTTGCAGCCGCACCTGCACCAGATCCTGGGGCTGACGCAAGGCGACAGGAGCCCACTGGGGCAAGGCCCCGATCCGGCGCTTCAGCGCTCGCGGCAACCACGCTGTCATGAAGCGACCTCCACCTCAGCGCATCGCGCTGCATCCGCAGGTAAGTACGACGGGCCGGCCCGAAGGTTCATGCGCGGCGTGAGGCCGAACGCCTCGAGAGCTCTCCCATGCGAATGAATCCGTTGTCATTGCACCGGTACTCACTGCCCGTGAAGGTCAAGCGCGGGAACGACGACATGGTGGCCGATCCGTTCCGGGAGCGCGCCGACGGATTGCTGCGCATTCATCGTCGGGTCCTTGGGGGCGCCTTCGAGTTTGCGACCGAGAGTCCGGAGCTGATGCAGCTCGTCCGCTGGGCCTATGACGGCTTGCCGCGGCATCGCCTGTCGGCATCGCAGCCACGCATGGCGGTGCGGCTGGTGCTGAGTGGGCGCACGAGGACCGAGCGCAGGTCGCGCAGCGCACGGGTGCGGGGTGCGACTGCGCCGGAACCATTCGCGATGCTTTCCGCACCAGGACTCCTTTGCGGCGCCAGCGATCGTTCGACTGTCGCCATCATGTCCGCCGAGCAGCGTGCGGCGCTCCTCGTCGTTGCGCGGCAGCTGTTGCGGTTCCCATACCACGTGCGCTATGAGCTCATCGAGCTTGCGGTCTTCACGCTCGCCGCCCGCGTGCAGGGACTGATGCCGCTACATGCCGCGTGCGTCGGCCGGGGACGCCGGGGGCTGCTCCTCATTGGAGATAGTGGCGCCGGCAAATCGACGGCGGTCTTGCATTGCGCCCTGCGGGGCTTCGACGTCGTAGCAGAGGACAGCCTCTTTGTCGCGCCGCGGACGCTACTCGCGACCGGTGTGGCCAACTTCCTTCACGTCCGGCGCGAGTCGTTGCGCTTCGTCTCGGCCGCGGACGCGGCCTTCATTCGTCGCGCTCCCATCATCCGCCGCCGCAGCGGCGTGCGAAAGTTCGAGATCGACCTGCGGCAGCGGCGGTTTCGGCTCGCGCCGCGCGCGCCCGAGATCCGTGGGCTGGTGGCGCTCTCCGGCTGCCCCGCAGGCAGGGAGGCGCTGCTGCAACCCATCACGCCGGTCGAGGCTCTGGCGCGGCTCCGGGCGAGCCAACCCTATGCCGCGAGCCAGCCGGGCTGGCGCGCCTTCGCGCAGCGGATGCGGACTGTGCCAGCGTTCGAGCTGCGCCGTGGGCGGCACCCGGGCGACTCCGTGGCGGCGCTGGAGGATCTGTTGCGCGCGGGCGATGTCGCGGCCCGACGGTGAGGAGCTGCGGCGATGAAGCTTGCGTTAGTGGTGCCCGGAGGTGTCGAGATGGCCACGGCCGCAGCGTTCGGCCGGCTCCCTGCGAAAGAGCAGGAACATGAAGCGGCAGCGAGTCAGGCGCAGCCAGGTCGCGCGCGAATTCAGCGCGACATCCATGCCGGTGGCTTCCGTGGCATCCCGCGGTGGCAGTCCGCGAAACACGCGCTCGAGCCTGAACCACGGAGTGCAGTCGGCGCTGAACACCGGGAGGTGCCGCCTGATGATGTTGCCGCGTGCGCCCTGCGCGATGAGCTTGCCGGTACGCCATTGCTCGATCATGCCGCGCCAGCGCCACCCGTATTTCAGGTCGCCGAGGTAGTAGGGGCTGAGCACGCTCGCGAGTAGAGCTGCGCCCGGGACGGTGAGGGCGTGGAGCTTCGCGAACAGAACGGACAAATCGTCGATCAGATCCAAGGGCGCGAAATTCGCGATGACGAGATGCACCGGCGGCACGCCGGGCTCGGGTGTCCGGGTGAGGAACTCGGCGTACTCGCCCGCCTCGGGCACGATGCGTCCCGCGTCGATGAGGTCCCGGCAGGTCGCGGCGAGATACCGGCGCATCCGAGGGTCATTGTCATATACGCGCACGCACAGCCCCCGCTCGGCGAAAAATCTCGCATCGATGCCGGTTCCGGCGCCGAAATCGAAAATCGTGCAGCCGGGATGCACGTGAGTCAGCGCGAGCGACTGGAATGCCTCACGGGCCTGACGGTCGGACGCGTGCTGCTGTATTGTACGGACGTATTCCGCGCCTGCGTGCGCTTCGCTCATGACCTCGGGCGGCATGGCGGCGACGTGGCGGCTCATCGCCTCGCCATCACGATGAGGAAGTGATCACCGAGGCTTCTCAGCAGCGGCCAACTGCCGATGCGCCGGTCCCAGCGCCATAAGCGCTCGAACCATGCGGGGTGTTGGTCCTTGAGCCACGTCATGTATGGGGGCGGGGCGAAGAGGCAGAGGGCCCGGCAATGGACGAGGGCGAAATCGCGCGCAAATCTCCGGTAGAGCTCCCTCGGAGTCCAATAGCGCGTCCACACCGTATGCCCGTTCATCCCGACAGGCGTCATGCCGCGGGAGAAACGCACGCTGACGCGAGTCCAGTCCGCGCGGGAGGCATAGTATGCGATCTCCCATGGGCACCAGCGGCCGATTACCGTAAAGACGAGGTGCCCACCGGCCTTGACGAGCCGCGAGCACTCGCGTGAGACCGGCGCCAGGTCCGGCAAGCAGTTGAGAGGACCGAGGTTGGAGTAGACGCCATCGAAAATCGACCTTCCCTCGATGCGCTCGAGCTCATGGGCTCCGATTGCGGCCGTGCGCACCCTGTCGTCCAGGCCCGCGCCCGCCGCGCGGCCGTGAGTTCTCTCGACCATGCGTGGCGACCAGTCGGTTGCCAGCACCCTATGGCCGCGCTCCGCCATACGCACCGCGTCGAGCCCCGTGCCGCAGCCGAGGTCGAGCAAGTCGCTTTGCCGCGGGAAGCTCGCATCCAGCCAGCGCCACATCTCGCGGCGCATGTCTTGGATCAGGGCATTGTTGCCCCTGGGCCCGTCGTAGTTGGCGGCGACACTGTCGAAGGCGGCACGCGTATCGTCCAGGGCATCCATCATGAAAGATACATCAATGTGCTCGTGAGAGTGCTGCGCGAACCGGCTGTAGAGTCTCCGTCCGGGTCGGGCGTGAGGACAGCCACTGCAGGATGCGTCGAGTTTGCGATTGCCGGTGCCACTGCGGCTCCGCGGACAAGGGTCCGGTAGTCGCCGCCGTCTGCATCTGCGCGCGCTGCTCCCGGCTGGGTAGCACCCGCGAGCTGACATACCGCAGCGCTTGCGCCGGCGATCGCGACCAGATGATTCCCGGTATCGGGTCGACGTAGAGGTGGGAGTAGGAGAAGTCGGCCAGCTTCCGCCGGTGGGCGGCCCGGCGCAGCACCCAGGGACAACCGCGCTCGAGCCGAGCGAGTGCGTCGTGCGGGATTGCGCCGGGAAAGTAGCGCGCGGTGAGCAAGAGCGGCGGTGCGGCCCACCACAGGCGCTGGTTGCCGCCGTGCAGGCGCACGAGCTCCGCCCAATCCGCATCGCTCATGCGGCGCGCGAGGCGTGCGATGTCGCAGAGTTGAATCAGCCTCAAGCCACGGTGGGTCATGGTCCCCGCCGCATGCGCCAACACGTGGGCCATCAACGCTGCAGCGCGGGGATACGCGTTGATACCTGGTTGGGCATGCGGCGGGAAGACGATATCCGTCAGATCCGTCGGGGTGAGCGGCAGGCGCTCGCTGATCCTGTGATGCAGGTCGACCTTGATGGGATTATCGGCATGCTCGCCGAGCAGGGCGCGGCGCTCGGCGTTTGGCGGCTCGAACCCCTGGTGCTTCCAGGTGGTGCCGGCGTCGTGATAGCTCAGGGCGAGCAGCACGGCTACCGCGATCTCGGCGTCCGCAGGGTGTACGAGCAGGTCAACGTCCGCCATCGGCCGCTCGCCCGCGGCATAGACGCCGGCCATCTGCAGCGCCGCCCCTTTCAGGGCGACTATGGCGATGCCGGCGCTGCGCGAGCGTTCGTCGATCGTCGCCAGGAGCTCTGCGATACGTTGCTGCCGCAGCAGAGTGTGCTGGCGCTGCTCGGCGAGAAAGCTCGCCCAGTGCGGTGGCCCTTGCCAGGGAGGCGCCGCCGCGAGCAGCGGTGATATGCCGTGCATGGCCGCCACCGCGGGCGCGAGCCGCCATTCGAGCTCGCTCCATGCGGGGCGCTCGGCAGCGGTGCACGCGAGCCCGGTGGCGAGCGACTCGGTGATGCGATGCAAGGCCGCCTGCACTGCGGCGAGCGGCGGCATGCGGTCGGAATGGGCGGGCATGGCGTCCTCTCAAGGGAAGCCGGCGGCCGGCGCTGCTGTGGCCGCAGCCGCCGGCGATGTTGTGTTGAGAAAGGTCCCGTGTCGGGCCAGGAGGTGGTCCCAGCGTCGCTGCAGTGAACGTCGCGCGCCGTCCGCGGCGGCGCTGTGAAGCGCGCACTGTTGGCTCGGGGCCAGGACCTGCTCGTGCAGCAGGTCGCGGACCTCACGATAGAAGGCGCTCGTATAAGTACCGGCGAACATCATGGCGAGGTCGCCGCTCGCCTGCCAGTGGGTTTTCCCGCCCAACTGCCCGCTCACAATATCGTGGAATTTCGTGCCCGGCAGAGGGTAGGCCACGCTGACGCCGACATCGTCAGGGCGAGCGGTCTCGATGAGCTCTCGTGTCGCGAGGATGTCGGGCAGCTCCTCGCCGAGATAACCCAGCTGGATGAAGAATCCCACTCGGATGCCGGCGGCGCCCAGCCTGGCGCGCGCGGTGTGGATCTCCACCACACGCGTGCCCTTGTTCATGGCATCGAGCACGCGCTGACTGCCGCTCTCCGCGCCGAGCCAAGCCTCGTGGCAGCCAGCCTCGCGTAGCGCTGCGGCCATCCCTTCGCTGATGAGGTCGGCGCGCGTCTGGATGGTGAACGGAATGGCCCCGCCCGAGGCGGCCAGGGCGCCCGCGAACTCGTGCACCCAGTCGACGCGAAAACCGAAGATGTCATCGGCGAACCAGATGTGGTCGGGAGCGAGATCGCGCTTGATCCGGCTCATTTCGGCGGCGACATCGGCCGCGGGGCGCTGCAGGTAGTGATTGCCCCAGATTGGTTTGGCGCACCAGGCGCAACGAAAGGAACATCCGCGGGAGGCCGCCATGTTCAGGCTGAAATGACCGTGCGCGCGGCGCCAGACATCCCGGTAACGCTCGATGTCGATGAGATCCCAGGCGGGCGCCGGCAGCTCGCCGCGTGCCGGCGGGATGCGCGTGCGCGTCGGGTGCCCGGAGCTCCCTCGAGAGATGCTGGCGGTCACACCGATGACTCCCTGGACCAGCTCGCCGCGCGATGGATGGGCGCGCATCGAGGCGCTGCAGCAGCACTTCCAGCGCCTCGATTCCTTCCCCGGCGAGAACAGAGTCAGCTCCCGCCACAAGGTAGGCTTCCGGCTCGTCTGTCGCGTCGGAGCCGGCCACGATCACCCGCGCCCGCGTGCGCCGTGCCGCCGCAATCATGCGGCAGGCTGCTCGCGCGCATCCGCTCGAGGCACATCTTGGTCAGGAAGTTGTAGTTGTCCTCGTAAAGGAGGACGAGCTGCGGCTCGAGCGCGGCGAGCTGGCGCTCATATTCCCCGACGCCCTCCGCCAGCATCGCATCGAAGAGCTCCACGCGTGCCCCAGAGCACGAAGGCGCGCGGCGACCTGCAGAGTTGCGAGCGGGGGATAAGGTTTTGCGCGCTGCCACTGCTTGGGGTCGAGGCGCAGGAAATAGGAATGGCCCAGCAGGATCGACAGCATGGTGCACGTAAGTGCTCCGCGCGTGGAGTCCGGTTCAGCTTGAACCACGCTCGGGCATGCAGGTACCCATGGCGGTTGCGACGGGGAGAGGAAATGATCAGATATGGCAAGTGCTTCGCGGGGCTGCTTGCGCTCGCGATGCTTCTCGGCGCCGGAGGCGCCTTTGCGGAGCCGTACCTGGCGGTGCGTATGGGGCTCAAGTGCGAGGCCTGCCACGTCAATCCGACGGGGGGCGGTCTGCGCAGCGACTTCGGCGATGTATTTGCACAGACCGTTCTGCCGGCACACCCCATCACCGGGGACTGGGGTCTGTGGACCGGAGAAGTCTCAAAGTTTCTGCGCGTGGGCGGTGATTTTCGCTTCGACGCCAATTTCACTCAAACGCCCGGCGCGAAGACCACCAATCAGCTCGAAGTCCAGCAGGGACGAGTGTATGCCGAGGGGGAAGTCATCCCAAACCGGCTCATCCTCTATGTCGATGAGCAAGTGGCGCCCGGAACGGCGATCAATCACGAGGCCTATGCCCTTTTCTGGTCGGCGTCTCACGACTGGTACATCAAGGCGGGACAAATGTACCTGCCATTTGGCTTCCGCATCGAGGATCAGACCTCGTTCTTGTACTACGTCAGCAGCACCAGCATGTACGCTCCGGACGCCGGCGCGGAGTTCGGCTGGGAGCGCGGTCATTGGGACGCACAGGCCACCGTGACCGACGGGACCTTTGCGGGCAGCATCCCCTCGAGCCCGGGGAAGGAATACGGTGTGCAGATGAGCTATGTCGAGTCGTCGTGGCGGCTCGGCGTCGCCGCCAATGATGACGACAATGCGACCGCGAGGCGGAGGATCCTCGGTGTGTTCGGCGGTGTACGTACCGGCCCCGTCGAGTGGCTCGGAGAAGTGGACACCGTCGAGAACAAATTTGAGACGCCGGCCGTGACGGAGACGGCCGGGCTCCTCGAGGCGGACTGGCTCGTTGCGGCCGGCAACAATCTCAAGCTCACGTACGAGCCTTACGATCCCGATCGTGACGTGCGCGGCAATAGCGAGAGCCGATGGAGTTTGGTGTACGAGCTGACGCCCATACAGTTCATGCAGATACGAGCCGGTGCGCGCGACTACGACGGACCGCGTGGGATCCCTTCCCAGAACACCACGCTATTGTTCGTCCAGCTTCACGTGTTCCTCTGACCGTGGCTCACTGCGGCATCGCTTGCGCAACTCCGGCGCGGCTGTTGGGCCAGAGGCCGGCGTGCGCGACGACGATGGGGGCGCGAGGGTCCGGCCCGAGCGCACGAACCGTGTGTTGGGTCAGCTTTACTGACTCTTGTAACCGGGTCGAGGGCGGGTCGATGGCTTCGCAGCCGGCGCGCGCGAGGGCGTCGGCCACGGCAGCGCAGGCGTTGACCGAGGTGAGTATGCCTGTCGGCGTGGTGAGCTGTCGGGAGCTGCGAGTCAGGATCTGCTCGACCCGCGCCTGCGGCAATCGCCTGCCGTCAGCCAGCAGCAGCGCCACGATCCCGGTGACTTCCGCCGTCGCGAGGGAGCTGCCGGAAGCAAAATCATAACGGCCGCCCGGTACCAGTGTCAGGATGCCGTGGCCCGGGGCGAGGAGGTGCCGGGAGCTCGCGGCCGCATCCTCAGCGGACTGCACGCCGAGCACCCCGGGTATGTCGACCGGAAAGGCATTGGCGAGTCCGCTGCGCACAGGTGCGACCGCGCCGACGTAGATGATCCCGCGTGACATGCCGTAATGGATGAGGCGCGCGAGCAGGGGATCAGGCGGGCCGGCGAGGCTCAGGTTGACTATGTTGGCCCGGGCGGTGATGGCGGCCTGGAGAGCTTGAGCCAGCGTGAAGCTGTCACAGGCCGCCTCAGCGGCGTTCTGCGGCAGCGGCCAGCAGGCCTTGAGAGCGATCAGGCGCGACTTCGGGGCTACCCCCAGTACGCCAGCGCCGCCGCCTGCGGTCGCTGCGATTACGCCGGCGACTTCCGTGCCGTGCCGGTCACCCGTGAATTGGCCGCCGCCGGCGACGAAGTCGGCTCGCGCGACGATGCGGCCTTGGAGGTCGGGATGCTGGTAATCCACGCCCGTGTCGATTATCGCAATCCGAACCTCGGCGCCCTGCGAGAGCTTGTGCGCCTGCAGCACCTCGAGCTCCGTCAGGTTGACTTGCAGGGGCAGGTACGGCCGGTTGGTGGAAAGCTGTGCGGGGACATCTGAGTCCGCATTCCCTCTGGATTCGGTCTGCGTGGTAAATTCGTTGAGCGGCTGCACTGACTCGACGCGCGAATCGCGCGCCAGCTGCGCGATCAAGGTCGTGCGTGGAGTCAGATCCGGCAGACGCACCACGATGCAGTGCACGCGCAGGCTCTCGATCGGCCACGCCGAAACTTCCCGCAGTCTGTAGTCTCGCTCCAGCGAATGTGCGGTCGCGCGGGCGCTGGCGCTGACCTGATATGTGCTCACCCCGCCATAGCCCCGTGGCGTGGAGCCGGGCGTTGCGATGACCGGTCCCGGATCGTTGCGCACGGTTATCACGACGAAGCGCGTCGGGTCCGCTCTGGCCTGGGCGGGCAGCTCAGGAGCGCGCACGAGCGCCCTGGTTCAGCGCGCACCCCGCCAGCAACCCCAGAACAGCAATGGACAGTGATTTGAGCGGGGCTGCTCTCACGTCAGCGCACGCCCTCCTGAATCGGCTCCGCGAAGAGGATCGCCGGGTTGGCGCGCAAGGCGGCGATCCGCTTCCCAAGCGCGGCGGGAGAGTCGGGCGGCGGCGCAAATCCCAGCGTATAGACGTTTCCGTCCGCCGGGCCGTCGATGATGTGCGCGCCCGCCCCTTGCAGTACCGTCTGCAAGGCTCCAATCGAGAGATCCGTCCTGAACAAGACCCGCACCCGTGGGCCGGAGTCGTATGAAGGCGATGTCGATGTGAGCGTCACGTAACGAGCGCCACTGACGTTGGCGCGGGACGAGTGCCACATCCACGCGCCGACGCCGATCGCGAACGCCTGCAGGATCACCGCCGCAGCCAGCCAGCGCACGACCGGTGGGGTATGCCGGACGGCGTATCTCGCTTCCGAGGGGGCGAACTCAGCGGCCGCCGAGGGCAGCTCGCGGCCGGCTTCCGGGTTCTGGATGCGCGCGAGCAGCTTCTGATAGGACGATTCCGCCGCGAAGACGAGCGGGCCCTCGGTCGCGCATCGCCTGACAGACCCGCATCTGCTCCTCGTAGTCCTCGCGGCACTCGGCGCAGGTGTCGATATGTTGGCGCACCAGCGGCTCGGCCTCCGCGGGCAGCGAGCCGTTGGCGAGCCAGGGAATGACGAGCGCGGCACGAGCGTGCAGCGTGGAGCGTGGAAAGCGCAGTTTCACTTCGGATCTCCGGTTCAATCGGGGCCGCCCGCCAGGGTCGTGAGCAGGGTTCGCAACTTGCGGCGCGCGTGAAACATGCGGGTCTTCACGGTGTTGACCGGGCACTGCATGATGGATGCGATCTCTTCGCACGAATGACCGACGTGATAAGCGAGCTCGATGACCATACGTTGCTCGAGCGGCAGGCGGTGCAGCGCCATGTCCACCCATTCATTGAGCTCCTCCTGCTTCGCGGGCTCATCCGTGCCGGGCTTCCGTCGCGACGTCGATATCCGCGGGCGGGGGCCCCGCGTAACGCAGAGTTTTCAGGCCGCGCCGGTATGCGATGCCTAGGATCCAGGTGGACACCCGCGAGGCGCCGCGAAAGTCGCCGGCATGTTGCCAGACGACCCAGAAGGTGTCGTTGATGATCTCCTCGGCGAGCTCGTAGCGGGTGGTGAGCCGCATGAGAAACCGCGCCAGCCGCCGGTGATAAAGGAGGTAGAGCTCCTTCATCGCGGCGCTGTCGTGGGCGGCGATCCGGGCGAGCAGGGCGCGCTCGCGCTCCTCGGCCGAGCCACCGCTTGCGGGTCTTGGGTCCTTTTCGGCCAACCTCATCGCATTCTCTGCCTCGTGCGCCTGCGCCGCAGGGTAAATGGCGAGCATGCGCGTGAGTACCCTGCCGGCCACGCCGGGGTTCATGCCCCGGGGCTCAGAAGCGCCAGAGCACCGTCGCCGAGACCCGGCCGCCCGCCGATTCCGGCCCGAAGAGGCGCTCCGCGCGGTCCGCCGTGTGGAAATAAGCGAGATCGAGCTCCAGGGGCCCCGCCTGGTGGGTGACTCCCAGGCTCCAGAAGCCATACCCCGTGCCGAAGGGGTCGGCCATCCGATCGTAGCCCGCACTGGCCTCGAGGGATAGCCAGGAGACGAGCGGCTGGCGCCATTCCAGGCCATAGGAAAAGGCGCTGCGGCTCTGCGTCGGTCTGGAACTCGCCTTCGTATTGCTCGTAACCTATGGCGTCCGGCGTCCAGGCCAGGTTGAGATAGAGGCGGTCCATGATGTCCCAGCTCGTTGCGAGCTGATCGTAGTCGTACCGCTCCCCGGCTAAATGGGGATTGGCGTAGTCCCCGCCCGGGAAGGCGTAACGGGTGTAGGTGAAGGTGGCGCTCAGATCGGCGCTCAGCGCTACGTTGTAGCCGGCGTAGAAGTCGAGCTCCCTCGCCGACCCGCAGGGCGTGTCGCTCAGCCCGGCTGAGCCCCACACCCCGACAAAGGCGGCCCAGCCGGACGCCCCGAGCTCACGAGCGTGCACGTCCGCCTGCGCGGCCGGATGCCCGCAGGTCATCGAGACGCCTCGATAGACGTCGTCCGAGGTCAGCGCCACGGAGCCGCCCGCATCGACGGCGGCCGGACAGGCCGCCGGCCAGAGCGGTAACAAACACGAAGCGGCTACCGCCGCGGGCCCCAGAGCGCGCATGGGCGCCCATCTTGCACCGTTTCCCGCGGGCGGGGAATCAGCCGCCGCGCATTTCGAGCAGCGCCCGCGCCGGGATCATATTGTGGTTCATGTGGGACATGACCCAGATCGAGCCGAAGAAGATCAGCGAGACGATGAGCACGCCGAAGGCGAGGGCGAGCGCGTTGTTGGTATTGTCCGGAGAGGTGGTGAGGTGCAGGAAGAAGACGAGATGCACGCCCACCTGCGCGAGGCCGAACACGATGAGCGCCATGACGATACCCGGCCCGTAGATGAGGTGCTCGTCGAGCGCCCAGAACGAAGCGGCCGTGAGGACTGCGGCGAGCGCCAGCCCGATGAGGTAGCCGCGCAGCTCCGAGACCAGGGTGGGAGGCTGCGCCTCGGAGGGCGCCTCACCGGCGACGTGGTCCTCGCCGACGTGCGAGCCCAAGTCGAATTCCTCGAATCGTTCGGGATCGGAGCTCATGGCGTAATTGTCCCGATGAGATAGACGACGGTGAAAATGCCGATCCAGATGATGTCGAGCGCGTGCCAGAAGAGCGAGAAGCAGAGGTAGCGGTGGCGGATGGTCTCCTTGAAGCCCTTCGCCGGGAACTGCGCCATCATCGTGCCGAGCCAGAGGAGCCCGGCGGTCACGTGCGCGCCGTGACAGCCGACCAGCGCGAAGAAGGAAGTCAGGAAGGCGCTGCGGGTGGGACCCGCCCCCTGGGCCGTGAGACCGAGGAATTCATGGACCTCGAGCCCGATGAAGGTGAGGCCGAGGAGTCCCGTGATCGCGAGCGTGATCTCCGACCAGAGGAGATTGCGCCGCGCGACCGCGAGGCTCGTCATGCCGCAGGTGAAGCTCGAGAGCAGCAGACAGGCGGTCTCGATCGCCGTGTTGTGCAGGTCGAAGAGCTGCTGCGGCCCGGGGCCGCCGTTACGCGCGTCGATCAGTACGGTGTAGGTGGCAAAGAAACAGGAGAAGAGGATGACGTCGGAGAGGATGAAGATCCAGAATCCGTAGCCGACGACGATGCGCTTGGGGGAGGGCCCGCCGGCGCCGTGGCCGGTGTACTCCGGCACGTCAGCGGTCGGCCCGTGACCCATGTGGTAGGGGTCGCGCCCGGCGCGCCAGCGCTGTGCTCGGCGCGCTCATTTGGCGGACTCCTGCTGCGACTCCCGCCGTAGCTGGCGGTGCTGCAGAGCCGCGCTGCGCGCGGCGCGGTTGGCGCGATCGAGCCGGGCCACTTCCTCGACGGGGATCAGCTCCTCGTCATGGTCGCGCCACGCGAAGACGACGAAGGTGGCGTAGGCGCCGGCGAGCCCGAGCAACACCAGCCACCAGATGTGCCAGATGAGCGCGAACCCCGTGATCACGGCGAGGAATGCGGTGACGAATCCCGTCGGGCTGTTGCGCGGCATCATGGATCGGCTCGTACTGCGGCTCCGGCCTCGTGAGCTGCCCGATCTCGCGTGCGCGTTCCTTCATGTCCCAGTAGGGCTCCTGGTCAGTGACATCCGGCAACACCGCGAAATTGAAAGGCGGCGGCGGCGAGGCGGTCGCCCACTCGAGGTTGCGTCCGTCCCAAGGGTCGCCTGTCACGTCGCGCCGTTGCTCACGAGTGCGCACCGAGACGACGATCTGCGCGATCTGGGCGATGATGCCGAGGAGGATGATGAAGACGCCCACCTCGGCGACGATCAGCCACGGGCGCCACTCCGCGACGTCATAGTGCTGCAGTCGCCGCGTCATGCCCTCGAGGCCCACGACGTACCCGGGAGCCCAGGCGACCCAGAAGCCGATCAGCCACAGCCAGAAGGCCCACTTGCCGAGCCGCTCATCGAGCGTGAAGCCGAACGCCTTGGGGAACCAATAGACATACCCGGCGAATGCTCCGAACAGCACGGCGCCGATGATGACGTTGTGGAAATGCGCGACCAGGAAGACGCTGTTGTGGAGTTGAAAGTCCGCTGGCGGCACGGCGAGCAGCACCCCCGTCATGCCGCCGATCGCGAAGGTCACGATGAAGCCGATGGACCAGAGCATCGGCGTGTGGAAGCGCACCGAGCCGCCATACATGGTGAAGAGCCAGTTGAAGATCTTCACTCCCGTCGGCACGGCGATGATCATCGAGGCGATGCCGAAGATGCTGTTGACGTCCGCCCCCGCGCCCATGGTGAAGAAGTGATGCAGCCAGACCATGAAGGAAATGATGCAGATCGCCATGGTGGCGTAGATCATCGAGCGGTAGCCGAACAGCGGCTTGTTCGAGAAGGTCGAGACCACCTCGGAATAGATGCCGAAGGCGGGCAGCACCAGGATGTAGACCTCGGGGTGCCCCCAGGCCCAGATGAGGTTCATGAACATCATCGAGTTGCCGCCGCCGGTGTCGGTGAAGAAATGAAAGCCGACGTAGCGGTCGAGGAGCAGCATGGCGAGAGTCGCGGTGAGGACGGGGAAGGCCGCGACGATCAGCAGGTTGGAAGCGAGCGCCGTCCAGCAGAACATCGGCATGCGGGTGTAGTGCATGCCCGGAGCGCGCAGCTTGAGGATCGTGGTGACGAAGTTGATCCCCGTCATGAGCGTGCCGATGCCCGAGATCTGCAGCGACCAGCAGTAATAGTCGACGCCGACTCCCGGCGAGTAGGCCAGCTCCGAGAGCGGCGGGTAGGGAAGCCAGCCGGTGCGGTCGAACTCGCCGACGACGAGCGACAGGTTGACGAGGAGCGCCCCGGCGGCGGTGAGCCAGAAGCTCACGGAGTTGAGCGTCGGGAAGGCCACATCGCGCACGCCGAGCTGCAGCGGCACGATGACATTCATCAGGCCGATCACGAACGGCATGGCGACGAAGAAGATCATGATGGTGCCGTGCGCCGAGAACACCTGAGCGAAGTGCGACGGCGGCAGGAACCCGGGCGCGTTGTAGGCCATGGCCTGCTGCGTGCGCATCATGATCGCGTCGATGAACCCGCGCAGCAGCATCACTCCGGCGAGGATGCAGTACATGACGCCGATGCGCTTGTGATCCACGCTCGTGATCCACTCGCGCCAGAGGTACGGCACGTATCCCTTGACGATACACCCAGGCCACGACGGCCAGGATGATGACGAAGACTCCCAGACCGGAGATGAGCGGCAACGGCTCGCTCCACGGAATCGCCTGCCAGGTGAGCTTGCCGAGGAGGGTCATTTGAGTCCCGCCGGGTGGACGTTGGGTAGGGCGTCGGTCGGACCATAGCCCGGCGGCAGCCGCTGCATCACGATGTCCGCGAAGAGGCCGGGCCGCACCGAGCTATAGGTGTAGGGATGTGCCGGTACGCTTTGCCGCAGCAGCCCGCGGTAAGCCGCATCATCCAACGCGGGACCGGCGCTACGCGTCGATGCGACCCATGCGTCGAATTGGTCCTGGGGCACCGCATCGGTGTCGAAATGCATGTCGGCGAAGCCGTCGCCGCTGACCATCGCGGACTCGCCGCGATAGGTGCCGGGACGATCAGCCTCGAGATAGAGGGTCCCCGCCATGCCGTTCATGCAGTAGAGCATGCTGCCGAGTTGCGGAATCCAGAACGCGTTCCACACGGACGCCGAGGTCACGGTGAGGTGCAACGGCACGCCCGCAGGAACGACGAGTCTGTTGATGCTTGCGATGCCGAGCTTGGGATAGATGAAGAGCCACTTCCAATCGAGCGAGACCACCTGGACGTCGACCGGGGCGGCTTTCGAGGGCAGCGGTTGCGCCGGGTCGAGATCGTGGGAGCTGATCCAGGCGATGCCGCCGAGGAAGATGATGACCAGCGTGGGGATCGACCAGACGAGGAGCTCGACGCGGCCCGAGTACACGAAGTCCGG
Organism: uncultured Pseudomonadota bacterium; assembly: GCA_963833085.1. Taxonomy (GTDB): domain Bacteria; phylum Pseudomonadota; class Gammaproteobacteria; order Steroidobacterales; family Steroidobacteraceae; genus 13-2-20CM-66-19. Next base: position 64,395 of record CAWHWV010000055.1, on the reverse strand, counting down.
CTGCCGGCGCGCGCGCGCGTTGGAGCCGCGGTACCACCACGCAACGCCCAGCGTCGCGATGATCGTCGGAACGACGATCGCGAGCATGATCACCACGGAATCGAGGAGGATCTTGCGCTCGGCGTCGCTGATGGGGCCTGCCGGCTGCAGCTGCGCCCGGCCACAGCCCGACAGCTCGCCGAGCACCAGCAGCGCCAGAGTAATGAGCCGAGATTGCCCGCTGTGCCCGCGATTCTTTTCCGGTCGATGGCGGCGTCTCCCTCCGGCAAGGCCGGGATAATACGCCGATCCGATTTCAAAGTTCCTGCCGGGTGCCTGCGCGCTGCGATCGGGCTCGAGCGTGGCCGCCGCTCCCTAAGCGCGGCTACACGGTTGTACAATAGCGACGTCGCGCGCGCGCAACGTTATTTTATGCATTACATCTTGAAATAAAGATATGGGTTCGGGCAGATTAGACGCATCTTGAGCACCCGCGCAGAGCCTGTCGGGACACTCGAAGTCGCGTTGGCGCACGCGTCTCGTCTGCTCGCCGTCAAGCCGGCAGTCGCCGCCGAGCAGGCGTGCGAGATCCTGAAAGTGGTTCCGCGGCAACCCCAGGCGCTGGTGATCCTGGGACTGGCGCGCGCCATGGCCGGCGACGTCGATGGCTCGATAGATGCGCTGACTCAGGCCGTATCCCAGCGGCCGAATCTGCCCGATGCCTGGCTCGCTCTGGCCGATCAACTGCGAATACGCGGTGATGCTGACGCCGCCGACCGGGCGTACGCGCACTACATCAAGGCAGCGACACGCGATCCACGGCTGCTGGGGGCCGCCGGGGCTCTCTGCGACAACCGGATTCCGGAGGCAGAAGCCCTGCTGCGGGCCCATCTTGCGCAGCAGCCCAATGATGTGGCGGCCCTGCGCATGCTCGCGGAGGTGGCGGCGCGCCTGCTCCGTTATTCCGATTCGCTGCGGCTTCTGGAGCGCTGTCTCGAGCTCGCGCCGTCCTTCGATGCGGCCCGGCACAACTACGCGACCGTGCTCAATCGGCAGGGCAGGAGTGCCGAGGCGCTGGAGCAGTGCGCGCGGCTGCTGGCCAAGGAGCCCCACAACCCGGGCTACCGCAGCCTGCATGCGGCCATCTCGGCCAATCTGGGCGATTACGGCCGAGGCGATCTCGGCGTACGAGTCCGTGCTGCGGGAGTACCCGCAGCAACCGAAGCTGTGGATGAGCTACGGCCATGCGCTGCGCACCACCGGGAAGGTGCCGGAGAGCATCGCGGCATACCGGCGGGCGCTGTCGATGGAGTCGACTCTCGGCGAGGCCTGGTGGAGTCTCGCGAATCTCAAGACCTTCCGCTTCAGCGACGCCGACGTGCTCCTCATGCGCCAGGCGCTCGCCCGCGAGCGACCTGTCCGACGAGGACCGGTTGCACTTCGAGTTCGCGCTCGGCAAGGCTCTCGAGGACGCGGCCTCATACGAGGAGTCTTTCACCCACTACGCGGCGGGCAATGCGCTGCGCCGCAGCCAGCACGGCTATGATTCCGGTGAGAACTCGCGCTTCGTGCTGCGCTCGAAGCAACTGCTCGACCGCGCGAGTTCTTCGCGCGAGCGCGCCGGCGCGGGAGCCCCGGCCCGGGATCCGATCTTCATCGTGGGCCTGCCGCGCGCGGGCTCGACGCTCATCGAGCAGATGCTCGCGAGCCATCCCCTCGTCGAGGGAACGATGGAGCTGCCGCAGCTGCCGAAGATCGCCCGCGAGCTCGCGGGTCCCAGGCAGGAGGAGGAGGGGACCTTTCTGAAGAGGCTCGCTGCGCTCAGCCATGATGAGCTGCGAGCCCTCGGCGAGCGCTACCTCGCCGAAACCCGCATCATGCGCAAGACCGACGCGCCGTTCTTCATCGACAAGATGCCGAACAACTGCATGTACGTCGGCCTGATCCATCTCATCCTGCCCAACGCGGTGATCATCGATGCGCGGCGTCACCCGCTCGGGTGCTGTTTCTCCTGCTTCAAGCAGCACTTCGCCCGCGGCCAGTGGTTCACCTACGGGCTCGATGACCTCGGGCGCTACTATCGCGATTACGTCGAGCTCATGGCGCATTTCGATGAGGTCCTGCCGGGCAGGGTCGGGCGAGTATTCTATGAAGAGCTGATCGCGGACCCTGAGACGCGAGCTGCGGCGGCTGCTCGAGCGCTGCGCGCTGCCTTTCGAGCCGGCGTGCCTGCGGTTCTACGAGAACGAGCGGGCGGTGCGGACGGCGAGCTCCGAGCAGGTCCGGCAGCCGATTTTTCGGGACGGCGGTCGAGCACTGGCGTCACTACGAGCCGTGGCTCGACCCGCTCAAGCAGGCATTGGGTGATGTTCTAACCGACTATCCGCGGGTTCCGGCCTTCCACTGAGCGCGCCGGACCCGGCTGTCACAGCATTACAACAGTTCGGGACAAGGGGAGTGAACGATGACTCGCAGTCGACGTCGAAAACTGTCACGGGAGCGGGCGAAAGCCGCTCCGCACCATCGTCCGCGCGGGCGTGCCTCTCGCCTCCGCGCTCGTCGCCTCCATGCCGGCGGCCCAGCGCGCAACAGGCGCCGTGCTGGCGCGACCGGGCACGGACACGCTGCAGACGGTCGTGGTCACCGCGGAGAAGGTCCAGGAGAATCTGCAGAACGTGCCGATCAGCGTGGAGGCGTTCGATAACAAGAAGCTGACCGCAGCTGGGTATCGTCAACCTCGACGACTACGTCGAGCTCGCGCCGGCCATCACGTACGTGCGCAGCCAGGGCGAAGGCGACAACGGCGGTCCGGGCTCCGCCGTCATCTACATCCGCGGCGTCGTGAGCGGCGGCGACGGCAACCACTCGGGCTCCGAGCCGAGCGTCGGCATGTATCTTGATGAGCAGCCGGTGACGACCATCACGGACGCCCTGCCCCTTCACATGTATGACATGAGCCGCGTCGAGGTGCTGGAAGGCCCGCAGGGCACGCTCTTCGGCGCGAGCTCCGAGGCCGGCAAGGTGCGCCTGATCACCAACAAGCCGGACCCGACGAAATTCGAGGCCGGATACAACGTCCAGGGCAACGACATCGAGGGCGGCGGACCCGGCGACGTGGTCGAAGGCTACGTCAACCTGCCGATCACAGACTCGGCGGCCATCCGCCTGGTCGCCTGGCAGGAGCACGACGGCGGATACATCAGCAACGTCGCCGGCACCGACGCGAATGCTTGTATCTTCAACGGCGTACGGACATTTCCCACCTGGGCGCTGTCGGCGAGCGGCGTCGGCCCCGGGGGCGGCACCGGGCAGTGCGCCCCGTCGGCCCCGATCGGCGCGGGTGCCATCACCAACGCGCCCTGGCGGAAGAATGACTATAACACCGTCGACACCCATGGCGGCCGCGCCGAGCTCCTGTTCGACCTGGGAGATAACTGGACGATAACGCCCACCATCCAGGGCGAATCGGACAACAGCGAGGGATTCTTCGGCTACGATCCGGCGATGGGCACTTTCAAGCGTGGTGCATTTCGGGCCGGAGAACTCCCAGGACGACTGGCTGCAGAGCGCCCTCACGGTCGAGGGCAAAGTCCACGACTTCGACATCGTCTATGCCGGCGGCTACGTCAAGCGCAATCAGCATTCGGTCGCCGACTACAGCGACTATTCCGAGTTCTACGACAAGCAGAACAGCTCCGGCGCCTACTACATCGGCAACAACGGCAAGCCGATCATGCCGCAGCAGTTCGTGATCGGCGCCGGCGATTTCGAGATGTGGAGCCAGGAGCTGCGCGTCACGACCCCGGTCGATGAGCCGGTGCATGCGACGGCCGGAGTGTTCCTGGAGCGCCAGATGCACAACATCTGGCAGCACTACACGATGCCGGGCTACGGCTGGACCAGCGTCTACGGCGGCAATCCCGAACGGCTTCGGCTATCTCCCCGGCATCGCGCCCACGGCAATCCGATCGATTTCGGTTCCGGGATTTCCGAACGCCATCTGGCTGACCGACGAGCAGCGCGTCGACCGCGACCGCGCGGTGTTCGGGCAGGGCACCTGGGACATCACCCACCAGCTGTCGCTCACCGGTGGCGTGCGCTTCTACAAATACGACAACTCGCTGATCGGGTTCTACGGGTTCAATCAGCACCTCTTCTCGGGCGAAGGCACGGCCACCTGTTTCGAGCCGGCTACGGTCAAGTACGCGCCCTGCAACGATCTCGATGCCCGCACCAGCGCCACCGGCCACGTGCCCAAGGTCAACCTGACTTACAACATCACGCCCGAGGCGATGGTCTACGCGACCTACTCGAAGGGATTCCGGCCGGGCGGCGTCAACCGGATCGGCGGCAACATTCCGTATGCGGCCGATTTCCTGACCAACTATGAGGTAGGCTGGAAGACACAGTGGCTCGACAATACCCTGCGCTGGAACGGCGCGCTCTTCTGGGAGGACTGGAAGAACTTCCAGTTCTCGTTCCTCGGGCCGAACAGCGTCACGGAGATCGCCAACGGCGGCAACGCGCGCATCAAGGGCGTCGAGACCAGCATCGAATGGCTGGCCACGTCAGCAACCTGCTGCTCAGCACGGATTTCACGCTTCATGGATCCGATTCTGACGACAGAATTACTACGGCTGCATACCGGGGGACCTCGCCGAACTGACGCCGCCTGCCGCCCGTCCGGAGACGCCCGCGCGGGAACCAACCTGCCGGTCGCGCCGAAATTCAAAGGCAATGTCATCGCCCGCTACTCCCTGGCGTCGATCGGCAACTGGAAGCCGTATGGGCAGATCGACGGCGATGTACCAGAACGAGACCTCGCAGGTGCTGCTGGCGTCGCCAGGCCGCCGTCTCGGCAACATGCCGGCCTACGCGCTGGTCAATCTGAAGCTTGGCGCCGACAGCGCCAATGGCATGCATGTGGATTTCTTCATCAGCAACCTCATGAATCGGCTCGCCCAGCTGTCGCGCTACACGGAGAGCAACCCGAGTCTCGACAACGAGGTGTACATCCTGCCGGCGCAGCCGCGCACGTTCGGCATCGAGTTCGGACAGGACTTTTAGTCGCTGGAGCGGCATGGTGCCGAGGCGGCCCTGCCGCGGCGGGGCCGCCTTCAGATAGCTTGAACGTCGTCAGCAGGAGGCTGGTCTCGCTGCTCGAGACGCCGGGCATGCGGCTGATCTTGGCCAACATGCGATCGAACGAGGCCAGGCTGTCGGTGCGCAGCTCCGCGACCAGATCCCACCTGCCGTTGGTGCTGTGGACGCCGGCCACGGCCGGCTCGCCGCGCAACGCCTTGACGACGCCGTCGACCTGGTTGCCCTCCACGGCGATCGTCATGACGGCGCGGATGTGGTGCTGCTCCTGGAGGTCGGGCTTCAGGCGCACGGTATAACCCACGATCGTGCCGTCCGCCTCGAGGCGGGCCATGCGGTTCTGCACCGTGCCGCGCGCCACGCCCAGCTTCTTGGCCAAGGGAGGCGACGGATGCGCGCGCATCGCCGCGCAGAAGGGCAAGGAGCCGATGATCCAGGTCGTCCATCGGTGGCGTTACCTGTTTTCGCAGGGGCTGGTACCGAACTCTAGCAAATCGCCTAATGCAATTGGCGATTTGATCAATGGTATGTGAGTTTTGATCAGGTTTCTGGCTGTTTATTGGCCGTGGCGGCGGGGATCATCTCCGGGTGGCGGCGCGCGACCAGCGCACCGCCCTTTCTCGGAGAACGATCATGGTCGACTTCATCGGCATTCGGCGAGTCCAGGAGCTCGTCGCAGACTTGGGTCCCGCGCCCTTCATCGCGGGGTTGGCGCGGGAGATCGAGGCGGACTATCGGCGCTGGGGCGAATTCGAGAAATCGCCGCGTCACGCCACGCATTCATCTGTCGGTGTCATCGAGCTGATGCCGGCATGTGACGGTCGCCAGTACGCCTTCAAGTACGTCAACGGCCACCCGAAGAACACGGCGAAGGGCCTGTTGACCGTGACGGCATTCGGGATGCTGGCGGATGTGGAGACGGGCTACCCGCTCGTGCTCTCGGAGATGACACTCACCACCGCATTGCGCACCGCCGCGACCTCGGCGGTCGCCGCGCGTTGGATGGCGCGGGCCGGCAGCCGTGTCATGGCGCTGATCGGCAATGGCTCGCAGGCTGAATTCCAGGCCATCGCCTTCCACGACATGCTGGGAATTCGCGAGCTGCGGCTGTATGACACCGATCCGGCGGCAACCGACAAGTTGCAGGAAAACCTCGCCAGAGTTGCCGCTGGCGGGATTGCGGGTGGTGCGCTGCCGTTCCACTGCGGAGGCTGTTCGCGGCGCGGATATCGTGACGACCGTCACCGCGGACAAGCGCAATGCCACGATCCTGACACCCGAGATGATCGCACCCGGGATGCATCTGAATGCGGTCGGCGGCGATTGTCCGGGCAAGACGGAATTGCATGCCGATATCCTGCGGCGCCCCGATGCGCGTGTCGTGGTCGAGTTCGCGCCCCAGTCGCGTATCGAAGGGGAGATCCAGCAGCTCGCCGCGCGACTTTCCGGTCGACCGAGCTCACCGAGGTGGTGACGGGCCGCAAGCCGGGTCGCGGCAACGATGCGGAAGTCACCGATCTTCGATTCGGTCGGGTTCGCGCTCGAGGACTTCTCGGCGTTGCGTTATCTGCACCGGCTGCATCAGCAGCGCCGCGGCACGCGCGCCGACATCGATCTGATCCCTGATCTCGAGGACCCGAAGGACCTCTTCTCCCTGGTTGGTGGGCAGTCACCGCGCCCGGGCGCGTCCGCTGCCGGTTGCAGAGTTGACGGCATGAGGCTGCATCCCCTCGCACGGTGAGCCTGATAGGCGCGCCAACGGATGTGGGCGCGGCGGAGCGCGGCGCCTCCATGGGGCCGGAAGCCATGCGGGTCGCGGGAATTCAGCCGGCGCTCGAGCAGCGCGGACTGCGCGTGGTGGATCGCGGCAACCTCGCCGGACCCGCCAATCCGCGCGAGCCGCCGGTCGACGGCCACCGCAATCTGCAGGCGGTGCTGCAATGGAACCGCCTGGCGCACGAGGCGGTATATGAGGATCTGCGCGCCGAGCGGCTGCCGATCCTGCTCGGCGGCGATCACTCGCTGGGCATCGGCTCGATCAGCGCCGTGGCGCGGCACTGCCGCGAGACCGGGCGGAAGCTGCGCGTGTTGTGGCTGGATGCGCACGCCGATTTCAACACCGGCGAGCTCTCTCCGAGCGGCAATCTGCACGGCATGCCGCTCGCGTGCCTGTGCGGCTTCGGGCCGAAGCCGCTGGTGGAGCTCGGCGGCGCCGTTCCGAGCCTGCATCCGCAATGGATACGCCAGATCGGGGTGCGCAGTGTCGATGAGGGCGAGAAGCGCTTCGTGCACGAGCTCGCCGTCGAAGTGTTCGACATGCGCTATATCGATGAGATGGGCATGCGCCAGACCATGGAGCAGGCGCTCGCCGGCCTCGATCGCGACACCCACCTGCACGTGAGCTTCGATGTCGACTTTCTCGATCCCGACATCGCGCCGGGCGTCGGCACCGTGGTGCCGGGAGGGCCGACGTACCGCGAGGCGCAGCTCTGCATGGAGATGATCGCCGACACGCGCCTGGTGGGCTCGCTCGATGTGGTGGAGCTCAATCCCGCACTCGACGTGCGCAACGAGACCGCGGTGCTGGCGGTGAGCCTGCTGGAGTCGCTCTTCGGCAAGAGCACGCTGGTGCGGCGTCAGGTCACGACGCCGCCGCTCGATTTGGTCGTCAATAAGCGCGCCACGACGGCCTGACACCCGCCGCGGCTTGTCCGGCGGAGAGGCGTATGCCATCTTGGACGCGTGGCAAATCGCGACCCGAAGAGCCGCCGCGCGCCGTCCGCCTCGAAGGCGGATCGCCCGCTTGCTCCTTACGCGGCCAAGCGCACCTTCACGCGCACACCGGAGCCCGGCCCGGCGGTCATCGCCGGGCGCGGCGGTCCTCTGCTTTTCGTCGTGCAGAAGCACGCCGCGAGCCGGCTGCACTACGATTTCCGGCTGGAGCTGGATGGCGTCCTCAAGTCGTGGGCGGTGCCCAAGGGGCCTTCGCTCGATCCCGCCGACAAGCGCATGGCAGTCGCGGTGGAGGATCATCCGTTCGAGTACGCTTCCTTCGAGGGTGTGATTCCGGCGAAGGAGTACGGCGCCGGACGCGTCATCGTGTGGGATTGCGGGGTCTATTCACCGGATGAGGACCGGCAATACTCGTTCGGCGACCGCCCGGAGGCGGAGCAACGGACTCGCGCCGGCATCGATCAGGGCAAGCTCAGCATCTGCCTGCGCGGCGAGAAGCTCAAGGGCTCGTTCGCGCTGGTGAGGACCGCCACCTCGGGACAGTGGCTGCTCATCAAGCACAAGGACGGGTTCGCGACTCAGCAGGACGTGACCCTGCAGGACCGCTCCGTCCTCTCGGGCGTCTCACTCGATGATCTGGTCACCGGCGAGTCGCCGCGCCGGCTCGATGCGGCACGGCTCGCGCCGAGCGGAGCCGCTGAGGTGATGCCTGACAAGCTGGCTCCGATGCTGGCCATGACGGGCGAGGCCGCGCGCTCGGACCCTGACTGGCTCTTCGAGCCCAAGCTCGACGGCTATCGCGTCATTGCTTTCGTCGCGGGCACCACCGTGCGGCTGCAGTCGCGGCGCGGCATCGATCTCACGGCTCAGTTCCCCGAGATCGTCGCGGAGCTTGCCGGTGCCGGCGGCGATCATATGATCCTCGACGGTGAGATCGTCGCGCTGGGAGCTGACGGTCGGCCGTCCTTCAACGCACTGCAGAATCGGGCGCAACGGCGCGGCGAGAAGGACATCGCGGATGCGCAGCGGCAGTCGCCCGCGGTCATCGTCTGCTTCGACCTGTTGCATTTCGCCGGCATCAATCTGCGGGCCGCCCCGTACGTCGAGCGGCGCCGCTACCTCTCGCAGTGCCTGTTGCCCTCGACTCACGTTCAGCTCATTCATGCCGGCAAGGACGCCGAGGCGCTCTACGCGGCGGCGATCGCGAGCGGTTACGAAGGAGTGGTCGCCAAGCGCCTCGACAGCATCTATCAGCCGGGACAGCGCGTCGCCGCCTGGCGCAAGGTGCGGCCGGTCCGCTCGGCGGAATTCGTGATCGGCGGCTGCACGCAAGGCAAAGGCGCCCGCGAGCCCCTGGGCGCGCTGCTCCTCGGATACTGGGAGGACGGGTCGCTCAAGTACGCGGGTCACGTCGGCTCGGGGTTGGACGATGCCGCCGTCGCGGAGCTGACGCGGCGGACTCCGGGACCTGAAGGTCAAGCGCTCGCCGTTCGCCGAAAAACCGCCGATCCATCGGCCGACGACCTGGCTCGAGCCGCGGCTGGTGGCCGAAGTCAACTTCATCGATTGGACTCCGGCGGGATTGCTGCGCGCGCCGGTGTTTGCGCGGTTGCGAGATGACGTGCCCCCGCAGTCGATCGGCAAACCCGAGGAGACGAGCGCGGGCGGCGGCACAGCGCCGCAAGCGGCGCCGGATGTCATCGATGACGTGTTGCAACAGCTGGCCGGGGCAGGGTCCAGACTCGATCTGACGGTGGCGGGCGCGCGGCTTCGGCTCACGAATCTCGACCGCGTGTACTGGCCCGCCACCGACTGACGGCCCGGCCATCACCAAACGCGACTACATCCGCTATCTCGCCGCCGTCTCGCGCTTCATGTTGCCGCACCTGAAGGACCGGCCGCTCACCATGATCCGCATGCCCGAGGGCATCGGCGGGGAGCGCTTCTATCAGAAGCACTGGGAGCAGGAGCGGCCGGAGTACGTCGCCACGATCCCGATCTTTACCGATCATGTTGGACGCAGTGAGCACTACATCCTGGCGAACAATCTGCCGACGCTCCTCTGGCTGGGTCAGAACGGCACCCTGGAGTTCCATGTCTGGCACTCCCGCGCCAACATCGGGCCCGATACCGCAGCCGGGCCGGATCTGGCCGGCGACTATGCCAGCTCGCGCGAGGCGCTCGAGCAGTCCGCGCTCAACTACCCCGACTTCCTGGTGTTCGACATCGACCCCTACATCTACTCGGGCAAGGAGGCGAAGGGGGCGGAGCCCGAGCTCAACGACAAGGGCTTCGCGACCGGGAAGAAGGTGGCCTTCTGGCTGCGCACGCTGCTCGGGGAGATGGGGCTGCGCGCGATCGTCAAGACCTCGGGCAAGACGGGCCTGCACGTGTTCGTACCCATCGAGCGGACCGTGACCTTCGACACGGTGCGACAGCTCTCCGAGATGGTGGGCCGCCATGTGGTGAAGGACCACCCCAGGGAGGTCACGGTGGAGTGGGCGGTGGAGAAACGTACCGGTAAGATTTTCATCGACTACAACATGAATGTGCGCGGCAAAACCTTGGCCGCAGCCTACTCCCCCCGTGGCAGCCCGGGGGCGCCCGTGTCCATGCCCCTGACCTGGGACGAGCTCGAAAGGGCCCGTCCGGAGGACTTTACGGTGGCCAGCGTGATCGGCCGCTTGGAAAAGACCGGGGACCGGTGGCATGATTGGGGTTCGACCACGCAGAATCTGGCACGAATCTTAGGGTCATCTACTCGTTAGGCACCCGTTAGGCGGGGCGCCGCGCCCCGGAGGCAATCATGGCCGCAGCACGGTCGATCGGTTCGGTAACCATCTCGTTCGGGCTGGTCGCGATACCCGTCAAGCTCTACAGCGCGACCCAGTCGTCGAACGCGATCTCATTCAACCTGCTGCACAAGGGGTGCGGCTCGCGCCTGCGGCAGCAGTACGTTTGCCTCAAGCACGGCACCGTCGTCGAGCGCGACGACATGGTGAAGGGTTACGAGTTCGCCAAGGACCAGTATGTGGTCTTCGAGCCGCAGGAGATCAAGGCCCTGGAGGAGGCGGGCACGCACGCCATCGATATCACGGAGTTCGTTCCGATCGAGTCGGTCGATCCGGTCTACTTCGACAAGACCTACTACCTCGCGCCTGATAAAGGGGGCGCCAAGCCGTACGCGCTCCTCACCGAAGCCCTGAAGCAGGCGAACCGTTGCGCGATCGGCCACTGGGCGGCGCGGGGCAAGGCTTACCTCGTCATGCTGCGGCCGGTTGGCGACAGGCTGACCATGCAGCAGCTGCACTTTGCCGCCGATGTCCGGCCGGCGAGCGAGATCGAGGTTCCGCCGCAGGACGTGAAGGCGACGGAGCTCAAGCTGGCACAACAGCTCATCAACCAACAGACGGCGGAGAAATTCGACGCTACCGCCTACACCGACGACCTCAGGGCCCGTATTCAGGCCGCCATCGACAAGAAGGTCGAAGGTCAGCAGATCTCGGTAGCCGACTTCCCCACCGAGGGTGGCGGCAAGGTCATCGACCTCATGGAGGCGTTGCGCGCGAGTCTCGAGAAGGCGGACGCGGCGCGCGCTTCGACCGCTCAGTTGGGTCCGCGCAGGGCGCCGAAGCGTGCGGAGCAGCCGCCGCCGCAACAGGAGCAGCAGCAGCCGGCTGCGGCCAAGCCCTCACGCAAAGCGGGCAAGCGTTAGCCGCCGGGGATCCCGATGCAACTGTACAGCATGCGGGACGTGGAACGGGTCCTGCAGCTGCCGCGCAGCACCCTGCAGGGGCTCGTGCGGCTCGGCTTTGTCCGTCCCTCGCGCGGCCCGCGACGGCAGTATCTCTTTTCGTTCCAGGACCTGATCATCCTGCGCGCCGCCCGCGCGCTCGTGCAGGCCAACATTCCGCGCCGCAGAATCCGTCATTCGCTGGGGCAGCTGCGGGAGCGACTGCCGGAGGCCGTGCCGCTTTCCGGCCTCGCCATCTGCGCGGTCGGCGACCGGGTCGTGGTGCGCGAAGGGTCCAACCACTGGCAGGCCGATGACGGCCAGTACCTTCTTGGACTCGATGTCAGCGTGCAGAACGGGACGCTGCGGGTGATCGAGCATCGACAGCAGAGAGCAACGGCGCCGGTGCCAGCCGTAGCGGTTGACGATGCGCCCGACGCTGTCAATCGCACTCCCAGCACTTATGAATTGTTCGGGGAGGCGATGCATCTCGAAGGCATTGGTGATGCCAGGGCGGTAGATGCCTACGCGAGCGCCGCCGAGGCGGACCCCCGCAATGCGGCGGCTTGGATCAACTGGGGGAGACTGTTGCACGAGAGCGGGGAGGCGCGTGCGGCGGAGCGGGTATACCGCCGGGCGCTCGAGCATTGCGCAGCGGAGCCCCTGCTGCTCTTCAACCTGGGGGTAGCGCTCGAGGATCTTGGTGACAAGGACGGGGCCCTGGCGGCCTACCACGCCGCCATCTCGGAGGACCCGAACTTCGCCGATTGCCATTACAACCTGGCCCGGCTGTACGAATCCGCGGGAAAGACGCAACACGCCATCCGCCATCTCGGACAGTACCGGCGGCTGGTGACGCGCCACGAGCATTGAGCAGCGCAGGCGGGCGCCATGGACATCTGGGTCGGAACGTCCGGATACAACTACCCCGAGTGGCGAGGGAGCTTTTACCCGGAGAAGTTCCCGACGGCGAAGATGCTGCCGTTCTACGCGGAGCGGCTCGCGACCGTCGAGATCAACTACACCTTCTACCGCTCGCCCAAGCCGTCGATCCTCGCGGGCTGGAGCCGCCAGACTCCGCCGCATTTCAAGTTCACGCTGAAGGCGCCGAAGCGCATCACGCATGATGCGCGGCTGCGCGACTGCGCCGAGTCCTTGAAATACTTCCTCGAAACCGCGGCCACCCTCGGACCGAAACTCGGGATATTGCTGTTTCAGCTGCCACCCTTCTTCAGGAAGGATCTCGCGGTGCTGGATGCGTTTCTTGCGGGCTTCCCGGCCGGGACGCGCGCGGCCTTCGAGTTCCGTCACGCCTCGTGGTTGAGCGATGAGGTGTTCGAGTGCCTCAAAGCGCGCAATCTCGCACTGTGTGTTGCCGACAGCGAGAAGATGACCACACCCGTCGAGATCACCGCCGACTACGGATATTTCAGGCTGCGCGATGAGGGCTACACGCCGGACGACATCGCGCGGTGGGCGCGCACGATCCAGGAGAAGACCGCACGCTGTGGGGAAGTCTTTGTGTATTTCAAGCACGAGGAGGCGGGCAAGGGTCCGCAGTTCGCACGGCTGCTGTTGGATGCTCTGGGCATCGCGGTGACTACCGGCTGACGGGCGCGAGCTCCAATGCCGTCTCGATAAAGGCCCGCACCTTCGGCAGGCCGTATTTGCGCCCGACATAGACGAAGTAGACCGCTGCCCGCTCCTTCGGCCGCCACTGCGGCAGCACCGGCACGAGTCTGCCGGCTTGCGCGCCGTCTTCGGCGAGGAAGTCGGGCAACCAGCCGATTCCTTGCTCCAACAACAGCAGGGCCTTGATGGTCTCGAGATCATCGGCGCGAATACGCCCATTGAGCGCGACCTCGACGTCCGACTTCCCGTTAGTGAACACCGCGGAGCTGCGCGCGAGAAATCCCACGAAGCTCGCGTTCACGAGATCCCGCGGATGGGTGAGGGGGCCAAGTCGCTGCACGTATTGCGGCGCACCCCATAGGTTCGACCCCATGTCGAAGTAACGCTGCGCGATCAGCGAGGAGTCCTTCAATACCTGGGAGGGACGGATCGCGAGATCGATGCCTTCGCCCACCAGATCCATCACCCGGTTGGTGACGAGGAGCTCCACTGAGACCTCTGGATATCGAGCGGCATAGGCATTGACGATCCGAGGCAGGAGGGTACGTCCGAGATCCACGGGTGCGGTGATTTTGAGCACTCCGGACGGCTTGCCCGACGTCGATTGCAGCGTTGCCTCCGCCACCTCGACTTCGCGAATAGCCTGTGCGCAATGGTGGAAATACTGCTCTCCGGCCTCCGTCACCCGCAGCTTGCGGGTAGTCCGCTGGATCAGGCTGAGCCCGAGGCGTTTCTCGAGCCTCGCGACCTTGGCACTGACGGTCGCTTTGGGCATTGCCAGGCGCCGCGCAGCTGCCGAAAAGCTGCCGGCCTCCACCACCTGCACGAAGACGGCTATGTCATCCAGACCGATCATTGTCTATTCAATTGGATAGTGATTCCATATTTTACCGTCTAGTGGACGGCGAGTACAGCGCCTACAGTCCGCTCCAGAGCCAGACCCTTCCACCCTCACAGGAGGCGAACATGACTACTTCCGTGACCCCTTCAGTCCGCGTCCCAGCGTCCATCGACGCTGCTCCCTTCACCAAATACGTCGAGCTTGGCGGCCGGGTTCTGCTGGCCTCGCTCTTCCTGCTCTCGGGGTTGAGCAAGATGTCGAGCTACGGCGCGATGGGCGCCTACATGCATTCCGCAGGTGTATCCGCGTCGCTCCTGCCGCTCGTCATCGCGACGGAGGTCTTGGGGTCGCTGGCGGTTATCATCGGCTGGCATACCCGCATCGCCGCATTCCTGCTCGCAGGCTTCACCGTGCTCGCCGCACTCTTCTTTCACACTAACTTCGGCGACCAGATTCAGATGATCATGTTTCTGAAGAACGTCTCGATCGCCGGTGCCTTCCTCGTGCTGGTGGCCAACGGCGCCGGTCCGTTGAGTCTCGATCACCGCCGCGCGCGCTGAGCGCGGGCCCTGACCCCGAGGTGACACTGATGAGCGCCAGATTGCCAACGTTCTATCTGAGCCATGGGGGCGGCCCTTGGCCATATATGAACGCTGAGGCGCGCCGGCCCTACGCCAGGCTGGAGGAGTCTCTGCGGGAGCTGCCGCGGCAGCTCCCGCGGCAGCCGGAGGCGATCCTCATCATCTCCGGACACTGGGAAGAGAGGGAGTTTGCCGTGATGGCCGCCGCGGCGCCGCCCATGGTCTACGACTACGGCGGCTTTCCCGAGGAGTTGTATCACATCCGCTATCCCGCGCCCGGCGCGCCGCGACTGGCGCAGCGGGCGCAGTCGCTGATCCAACAGGCCGATCTACCGGCGCGGCTCGATGCCGAGCGCGGTTTCGATCATGGCACCTATTCTCTCCTGGCGGTCACGCATCCGCAGGCGGACATCCCGGTGTTTCAGGTCTCGCTGCGGGCTGATTACGATCCGGCAGCCCACTTGCGGCTCGGCCGGGCACTCGCGCCTCTCAGGGACGAGGGGGTTCTCATCGTCGGCAGCGGCAGCAGCTACCACAACCTGCGTCGCTTCTTCGGCCCCCGTGTTCCCCGCGAGGACGCGGCACAGTTCGACACCTGGCTGCGGCAGACGCTGGTCGAGTCGGCGCCGGCCCGGCGCTCCGAGCGCTTGCTCGAATGGGAGCGGGCACCGGCCGCGCGGGAGGCGCATCCGCAGGAGGACCACCTCATGCCGCTGCACGTCGTCGTTGGAGCGGCGGCGGAGGAGCCGGGACGCCTCGTCTACAGTCAGGACGACTTCCTCGGCACGATCGCGCTTTCCAGCTATCGCTTCGGCTAGCGGCCGGGGCATCGAGCAATGGGCGCTCGCGTCAAGGGGTCGCGATTTTTGCCGCGATACGCGTCACGTGCTCGCCCTGAAAGCGACACATTTCGAGCTCGAGCGCAGTGGGCATGCGCATCTCGGCGCCCACCCCGGTGACGCAGCTTGCGCCGTATGGCGTGCCGCCGGTGACTTCGCGTAGCGTTGTCAGGTCCTTGAACGTGTAGGGCAGCCCCACGATGATCATGCCGTGGTGCATGAGCGTCAATTGGAAGGAAGTCAGTGTCGTTTCCTGGCCTCCATGTTGGCTCGCGGTGCTGCAGAAGACGCTGCCCACTTTGCCCACTAGAGCTCCGCGCGTCCAGAGCGGGCCGGTCTGGTCGAGGAAGTTGCGCATCTGTGCCGCCATGTTGCCGAAGCGGGTCGGGGTGCCGAAAATGATTGCGTCATATCGCTCGAGCTCGGTCGGCTCTGCCACAGGCGCCGGCTGGTCCAGGCGGAAGCCCGACGCTCTGCAGACATCGAGCGGCACCATTTCCGCCACCCGCTTGACCTCGACTTTGGCGCCCGGAATCTTGCGCGCGCCTTCGGCCTGCGCGTGTGCCATGACCTCGATATGGCCGTAGCTGCTGTAGTAGAGGACGAGGACGTTCGGCATGGAAGTTCTCCTAGGGGCGTGAGCCGGCGTGGCGCTGCAGAAACGCCCGCACGACTGCGTTGTACAGCGGCGGATTGTCGAGGTTCGGCATGTGACGGGCGGCGGCAATGCTCGCGCGTTGTGCGAGGGGAAGTGCGTCACTGAGCGCATCGGCGGCGCGCAGTCGCGCCGGCAGATCGTGCTCGCCAGTGAGGATCAGGGCGGGTGTTCTCAATGACGCGGTGAGGGCGAGGTCCCAGTGGTCCTCCGGCGCGGGCAGCTCCCGCAGCAGATCCTTGCCGGTGTAGCGAGCCGTCATCCGCTCGAGCAGCGCCCGCGACTGCGCGGAGCTGGTTTCCAACCGCATGAGGGGGTGGCTCGCCCAGCGGCGGCGGAAAGTCTCGAGGTCGCCGCCGGCGATGAGGCTGCTGTATTCGGCAAACGGTACGTCCTCGCCTTCCTCGGAGGGCTCTTCTGCAAGGATGCGCGGCGGACCGTCGAGGACGACGCAGGAGATCCGCTCAGGCGCGATGCGACAGAGGTGCAAGGCCACGCGGGCGCCCTGCGACATCCCGAGGCAGGCAAGCCGCTCGACTTGCAGCTCCTTGCAGAGGGACAACGCGTCTTGCACATCGGCGGTGAGGGAGGCGCGGCCGGATGACAGGCCGAAGCCGCGCCGGTCGGACCGGATGAGGCGGAATGAGCCGCCGAGCCTCGCGACTTGCGGCTCCCACATGTCGAGATCGAGCGTCCAGCCGTGAATGAGCAACACCGTCGGTCCGCCGCCTTCGTCGCGGTAGCGGAGGAGGGCGCCCGCGACGGGCAGGTAGAGGTCCGGGCTGGCCGGCGGCGATGGCATTGCGACGTTCGCATATCGAAAGTATTTTCGATATGAGGTTAGAGGTGAGGCGATGCACCGTCAAGTGACGGCTGCGCCGGTCCGTGGGGTCAGATCTGCGCGCTCAACGAAAGCCCGGGAATCGCCCGTAGATCGGCCGAGATCTGGTGGCTCAACTGCCGCAGCATGCCGAGCCGGTCCTTGACCAGCCGGACTCGGGTGGTCCTTCCGGAGTGGCTCGAGGAATTGAGCGCGGCGACGACTCTGCCGGACTGATCGAGAACCGGCACGGCCAGCGCAACCACACCGTATGCGAGCTCGTCCGCAACCGCCGCGTAGCCGCTGCGTCGGCACTCATCGATGAGCGTGCGCAGCTCAGCCGGGTCACAGACCGTTTTGTCGGTCAGCGCTTCGAGTTTGGCGGTGTCGAAGTAACGCTGCAGGCGCTCCGGGCTCAGCCCCGCGAGCAGCACGCGGCCCATCGATGTTGCATGCGCGGGGAAGCGGCTGCCGACGTGCGCCTCGAGCCGCAGCAGGGTTCGTACGGAAGCGCGCGCGACGTAAACAATGTCGTTGCCGTCGAGCACGGACATCGCCGCCGAATCGCCCGTCTTGCGGGCCAGCTCCTCGAGGTGGGTCTTCGTGAGGTGCTCGATATCCATCGAGTCGAGATAAGCGGCTCCGAGCTCGAGGACTTTCGGCCGCAGGAGAAAGCTGCGGCCGTGACGAGTGACGTACCCGAGATCCTCCAGTGTGAGCAGGCATCGCCGCGCCGTGGCCGCGGGAATCGCCGCGCTGCGCGCGATGTCGCTGAGAGTCGGAGCGGGATGCTCCCGAGTGAAGGCGCGAATGACGGCGATGCCCTTGGCGAGACCACCCATCGCTTCGCGACGGCTTTGCGGAGTTTTGCGTGCGGCCATGGGCAGGCAGTGTATTTCGGTATGCGAAAGGACGGAAGAGCTCTTGACGCCCGCCCAGCCGCGGTTCACGATCGGTTCGGATAACGAAGTATTGTTCGGTATACGAAAATGAAGATCGGAGCGCCGTCCCAGCACGGCACCGCAATCTGCGGCTCGACCGAGGCGGCGATCTACGTCCGCGGTCGCGACCTCGCCGCGGACCTGATGGGCGAGGTCGGTTTCACCGACTACTTCTGGCTGCTGGTCACGGGCGCGAGTCCCACGCCGGCGCAAAGCCGCATTCTCGATGCGACACTGGTCGCGATCGCCGAGCACGGGTTGGTTCCGAGCGTGCAGGCGGCCCGGATGACGCTCGCAGCAGCGCCGGAGGCGCTGCAGGGGGCCGTGGCCGCGGGGCTTCTCGGCTGCGGCTCGGTAATCCTCGGATCGGCCGAGGAGGTGGGACGCTTCCTCGCCGAGATCGCGCGCCGGATCGGCGAAGGGCAGGAAGCGGCGACCGCAGCCACCGCGTTGGTGCGCGAGTATCGCTCGCAGCGGCGCGCCATCCCGGGCTACGGGCATCCGCTGCACAAGCGCTCCGATCCCAGGGCGGAGCGACTTCTTGCCATCGCGGAGGAGATCGGAACGGCGGGCCTGCACACGGCGGTTGCGCGGACGGTAGCGCGGCTGCTTCCCGAGCTGACCGGCAAGCCTCTCGCCCTGAATATCTCCGGCGCGATAGCGGCGGTGCTCCTCGATGCCGGCTATCCGCTGCTCGCGCTCAAAGGCGTGCCGCTGTTGGCGCGTACGGCGGGCCTCATTGCGCACCTCGTGGAGGAGCAGGTCCGCCCCATCGGGTTTGCAATGTCCGATGCGGCCGCGGAGGCGATCCGCTACGACGGCGATGCGCCACCGGGATCGACGCCGAAGCCATGACCGCAGCGATCCAACAGCGCGTCAATCTCGCGGGGGTCCTCGACGGAATTCGGGTCGTCGAGCAGGGCACGTTCATCACCGGTCCCTGCGCCGGCATGATGCTCGCCGATCTCGGCGCCGACGTCATCAAAATTGAGAGTCCCGAGGGCGACCCCTACCGCAGTTACCAGGGCGGCAGATACTCGCCGCACTTTCAGGCCTACAACCGCAATAAGCGTGGCATTGCGCTCGACCTCAAGCGCGATGCCGATCGGCAGCTCTTCGAAGGGCTCATCAGCGAGGCGGACGTCTTCATCCAGAATTTCAGGCCCGGCACCGTGGAGCGCTTGGGTGCCGGCCCGGAGCGGCTGCGGCAACTGAACCCGCGGCTCGTCTACTGCGCCATCAGCGGCTTCGGCCGCGATGGACCGTACGCGGAGCGGCCGAGCTACGACTCGGTCGCGCAGGCGCTCAGCGGCTTCCTGAGCGTGGTGGTGGACCCGCGCGATCCGCAGTTTCTCGGCCCCGCGCTCGCGGATGCCATCACCGGCATTTATGCCGCCTACGGCGTCCTTGGGGCGCTGGTACAGCGCGGTCGCACCGGCGAGGGCACGCTCGTCGAGGTATCGATGCTGGAGGCGATGACACACTTTGCCGTGGAGCCCTTTGCGGCCTACTTCGCGCTCGGCGCCGTGCCGCGCTCGGTGGATCGACCGCGCCTGGCGCAGGCCTACATTCTGCGGACCGGCGACGGACGGCTGATCGTCCTCCATCTCTCCTCGCTCGAGAAGTTCTGGACCGGCCTCATCGACGCGCTGGGTGACCTGCAGCTTGCGCGTGATCCGCGCTTCCAGACGCGACAGGCGCGCATCGACAACTATACAGCGCTGCGCTCGGAGCTGATGACCCGCTTCGCGGCGAAAGATCTGAGGTACTGGGCCGAGAGGTTGCGCCGCCACGATGTGCCGCACGCGCCGATCAACGGGGTCGACGAGGTGGTTGCCGATCCTCAGGCGGAACATCTCGGCCTCATCGTTCCCGTCGAGACGCCGCATGGCGGCGATCGGGCCGTGCGTCCGCCCGTCAGATTCGCGGGCGAGTGCGCGAGGAGCGTCAAAGCGGCTCCTCTTCTCGATGAGCATGGAGCCGAGATCCGCGCCGCGCTGGGGGGCGGTGTCGCATGGCCGGCCCGAAGGTAAGGAGCACCGGAACCGAATATCGAACCTATAACGAGGGGGATATCAACGTGCGCACATCTTACGTGGGATGGTTGGCCGCGCTGACCATGGTGCTTTCGCAGCTCATCATCGCCGTGCCGGCGCGGGCGCAGACCGTCGGCCAGCTCCAGGAGGTCATCGTGACGGCCCGCAAACGGCCCGAGCTGTTCCGCAATGTGCCGATGACCGAAAGCGTATTCACGCCGCAGACGATCCAGTCGGCCAACATCACGAGCCCGCGAGACTTCATCGCGATGGTGCCGAACATGACGCTGGTCCAGACGCAGAACGTCGGGAATGCCTTCGTCACCATCCGGGGAATCTCCCAGGCCCGCAACAGCGAGCCGTCGGTCGCCGTGATCGTCGACGGTGTCGAGGAGACGGACCCCGAAGAGTTCGCCCAGGAACTGTATAACGTCCAGCAAATCGAGGTATTGAAGGGTGCGCAGGGAGCGCTCTACGGGCGCGACGCCATCGGGGGTGCAATCATCATCACGACGACCCCTCCGGGCGATCATTTCGCCGGCAGCATCACAGGCGGCATCGGCAACGGACTGGCCGAGCGTGCTCAGGGCATCTTCAGCGGCCCGCTCGACTCCACAGGCACGCTGAAATACAGTGCCGCCCTCAACTTCTACAACACCGGTGGCTACCTCGAGAACGTCTACCTTGACCGCAAGGCCGATCCATACCGCGACTATTCCGGAAGGCTGAGGCTCCTGTGGGAGCCGGGCGGCCCCCTCAGCGCCGATCTGCGCCTCCTCTACGATCGCGTGCAGACCACGGCGTACTACTACGTCATTCCGCGCGACGACGAGGCAAACCCGTTCTCCAGCTTCACCACCCCGCCGGACGCGAACGACACCGAGAGCCCGATTCAAGTCAACAACGAAGGCACTGACAATCGCGATATCCTCGACATCCCGCTCAAGCTCGACTACCGTCCGGGGTATGGGACCTATACGTCGATCACCGACTACGACCAGACGAAGGAGATCGACACCGGCGACGCTTATGACTTCCGACCGATCGACACGTCAATTGCCTACACTGACTTCTTCGCTTCGATCCCGGCGTCGCTCGGCGGGCCGCTCGACGAGAGCCAGAGCCAGTTCATCCGCGTGCGCTCGTGGAGCGAGGATCTGCGCTTCACCTCGCCGTCGACGGAGCGGCTCAGCTGGATCGCGGGATTTTATTTCCTGCACAAGGAGCGCTTCATCTCCACGGACAACATCGTCGACCGGGGCCTCGGCGTTCCCGCCGTCTATGAGACTCCGCTCGTCGATCCGAGCAATCCCTTTGCGACCAATACGAACGTCACCTTCCTCGCGGATGGCCAGAAGAGCAACGCCTGGGCGGGCTACGGCGATGCCACGTACAAGTTGACGGAGCGCTGGGAGGTCGATGCGGCCCTGCGTTATGACGAGGACACGGTCAGCGACACCACGCGAACGCCGCCGTACTTCCTCGCCATGGTCCTGGACCCGACCGCTTACGATGGCGAAGTGCGCACGCAAAAGTGGGGAGCGTGGCAGCCGAAGTTCACTCTGCGCTACAAGCCGAGCGACGACTGGACCTGGTATACCGACTGGAGCCGCGGCTTCCGCAGCGGCGGATTCAACCAGACGGGGGTGGGCGCCGTTGCCGTGGCTAACGGCATCAAGGGCGTCAACGATACGTTCAATGCCGAGATCGCCGATACTTACGAGCTCGGAGTCAAGGGAGACATGCTCGATCACCGGCTGAGTGTCGACGCCGACGTCTTTCACACCCACTCGGATAACGGCTATTTCTTCGTGTACCTGTCCGAGAACTCCACGCAGAATCTCGGCAACCTGAATGCAACCTACAAGGGGGCGGAGATTCAGCTCACGGCCTATCCGACGGATCATCTGCAGGTGTATGCCGGCTATGGGTACACCGGCAGCCGGATCACCAGGATGGTCGATCCCACCGTGCTCGGGAACGAGGCGCCGCTCGTCTCGCGCGACACCGTCAACGCCGGTGTCATGTACGTTCATCCGATACCGGACGGGCTCAAGGGCACGGCCCGCCTCGACTTTCAGAACATAGGCCGCACCTGGTGGGACCCATACAACGTGACTTCGCGCAATCCCGTTTCCCTCGTCAACCTGGACCTCAGCCTGCAGGGTGGCAGGTGGACGGTCACGGCTTGGTCGAAGAATCTCACCAACACGATCTACAATGCGGAATTCTCCCCGGGAGGGTTTCTCTGGCGGGCCCTGCCGCGGCGCTACGGCGTGGATTTCGAATATCGCTTCTGAACTGGAGGTCCCATGGCTACCCTCGCAAAGCTGCCTTCCCGCCTGCATCACATGGCCTACGTCACGCACGATCTCGAGACGACGCGCAGGTTCTACGAGGACGTGATCGGCTTGCCGCTGATGGCCACCTGGTGCGAGATCGATCAGCTCTTCGGCGCCGAGCGCGTGTACTGTCATCTTTTCTTCGGGATCGGCGACGGCGGGGCCCTCGCGTTCTTCAAGTTCGCGAAGCCCGAGGATGACAGGGAGTTCGGCCCGCAGATGCCCTTCACCCCGTTTCATCACATCGCCCTGAACGTCGACAGCGAGACCCAGGCGGACATCGAGAAGCGGCTGGTCGACGCCGGCTACCTGCCACCGCGGACGTTCGTGCTCGAGCACGGGTACTGCCGCTCGGTGTACGTCACCGACCCCAACGGGCTCATTCTGGAGTTCACGCGCGACCACCCGCAGGCGGATGAGATCGCGCGGACACGCCGCGCCAACGCCCACGCGGACCTGCGGCGCTGGCTGGCGGGAGATCACACTTCGAATAACACTTATCGGCCACCGGACATAGAGTCGGGGACCTCATGCAACGAAGCACCGATCGCATCCTGACGACGCACGTCGGGAGCCTGCCGCGCACCCAGGCCGTGACGGACGTCTTGTTCGCGCGCGCCGGCGGCAAGCCGGATGAGCCGGGCGCGGCGGCCACCATCGCAAACGCCGTGAAGGAGGTCGTGCAGCGCCAGGTCGATGTCGGCATCGACGTCGTCAGCGACGGCGAGATGAGCAAGATCAGCTATGCGACCTACGTGTCGGAGCGGTTGTCCGGCTTCGGCGGCGACACGCCCCGGGAGCCCGGGCAGGATCTGGTCGAATTTCCGGGTCTGCTGCAGAAGCTCGCCGAGAGAGGGGCGACCGCGAAGTACCGCAGGCCGCGCTGCGTCGGCTCCGTGCAGGTGAAGGATACGCGTCCGCTGGCGGTCGACCTCGAGAACCTGAAATCGGCGGTGGCCGCGGCTTCACCGCTCGGGGCATTCATGAACGCCGCCTCTCCAGGCGTGGTTGCCTTGTTTCAACCCAACGATTTCTATCACACGCCGGATGAGTACCTCGAGGCGCTCGCCGAGGCCCTGCGGACCGAGTACGAGGCGATCGTCGCCGCCGGCTTCCTGCTGCAGATCGATGCGTCCGATCTCGGCATGGGCCGGCATACCATGTATCGTGATCGCACCGAGGATGAGTTCACGACCCTCGCGGCGAGGCACATCGAGGTCCTCAACCATGCGTTGCGGAACGTCCCGGCGGAGCGCGCGCGCATGCATGTCTGTTGGGGAAATTACGAGGGGCCACATCATCACGACATTCCGCTGGCCCGGCTCCTTCCCGTGGTGCTGCGTGCCAAGCCGCAGGCGCTGCTTTTCGAGGGCGCGAATCCCCGGCATGCCCATGAATGGGCCGTCTTCAAGGACGTGAAGCTCCCCGAGGAGAAGATTCTGATCCCGGGTGTCATCAGCTCGACCACCAACTATATCGAGCATCCGCTGCTCGTGGCGGAGCGGCTGGAGCGGCTCGCTGCGCTCGTCGGCCGGGAGCGCGTGATCGGCGGCAGCGATTGCGGCTATGGAACTTTCGCGGGCTTTGGGCCCGTGGAGCCGGACATTGCCTATATGAAGCTCGGCGCCCTGGTCGAGGGAGCGAGGATCGCGAGCGGGAGACTTTGGCACCGCTAGCGTGGTAGCTTTGTGCCTGTTTCCTTTGCTTCGACCTACGGAGAACCGGCATGAAACTGTTCTACTCCAGCGGGGCGTGCTCGCTTTCGCCGCACATCGTCGCCCGGGAGGCGGGCATCGAGCTAAGCCTGCAGAAGGTGGATCTGAAGACGAAGACCATCTCCTCCGAGGGAGACTTCTTCGCCATCAACCCCAAGGGCTACGTCCCGACGCTGCAGCTGGACGATGGTGAAATACTCACCGAAGGTCCGACGGTCGTCCAGTATCTTGCCGATCTCAAGCCCGAGAAGGGGCTGGCGCCGCCCGCCGGCACGATGCCGCGCTATCACCTGCAGGAGTGGCTCGGCTTCATCAACTCGGAGCTGCACAAGACGTATTCGCCGCTCTTCCGGCCGGACACTCCGGCGGAGACCCGCGCCGATCGGCAGGCTTATCTCAACAAGCGCTACGCCGTGGTCGAAAAGCAGCTTGCGGGCCGCCCTTTCCTGATGGGCGACAGATTCACGGTGGCCGACGCCTATCTCTTCACGGTCACCACCTGGGCGCCCAAGGTGAAGTTCGATCTGGCACCGTTCCCCAATCTTCGCGCCTTCCAGGAGCGTGTCGCGGCACGTCCGGCAGTGCAGGCGGCGATGCAAGAGGAAGGGCTGATCAAGCAGTAGATAGGGAGTATGCGCCGAGGCGTCGCTGCCGGTACGCTCGCCGTCCTCGGCGCAATCCTGCTTGCCGATCTCAGCGGCTGTGTAACGCGGCAGGTTGCGCCGCCGGCCGCACGGTTGGTCCCATCGCCCCTGGTCGGGCGCCCGTTCGATGTCATTGCGGCCCGCTCTCAGCTCATCGTGCTCGTGTACCGGGCCGGCCCTCTGGCGGCGCTGGGTCACAATCACGTCATCGCCTGCCGCTGTCTCACCGGAACGGTCTATGTGCCGCGCGATCCCATGCGTGGCAGCTTCGATCTGCGCTTCGCGGTCGCGCGGCTCACGGTGGACGATCCCGCCTTGCGCGCCGCCGAGCATGGCCCGGATTTCCCGCCGGATGTTACGCAGTCCGCGCGTGCGGGCACGCGTCACAACATGCTCGGCGCCGCTTTGTTGAATGCGGCGAGGTATTCCGACATCGCGCTGCGGTCGGCCGGCTTGCGGCCCTCACCCGACGGCAAGCCTGCCGACATCGTCGCGCAGGTGCTGGTGCAGCTCGATGGCGGGTGGCATTCTGTCGCAGTGCCGCTGCGCTATGAGATCAGGGATGACGAGATCGTGGCGAGCGGTGAATTTCCCCTGAAGCAGACGGACCTGGGTCTGACTCCATTCAGCGCGCTGGGCGGCGGGCTTCAGGTGAGAGATGGCATGAGGATTTGGCTGCGCCTCGTCGCGAGACGGAGGAGACAATCTTGAAATACCGCAGGTTTGGTCGGACCGGATGGGACGTGTCGGAGATCGGCTTCGGCGCCTGGGCGGTGGGAGGCGAGTGGGGCGCCGTCGATGATGAGGATTCCGTTGCCGCGATGAAGCGAGCTCTCGAGCTGGGAGTCAACTTCTTCGATACTGCCGACGTTTACGGGGACGGCCGCTCGGAGCGGCTGCTGCAGCGGCTGCGCAAGGAGACGAAGACGCCGTTTCACGTTGCGACCAAGGCGGGGCGCCGCCTCAGTCCCCACGTCGCGGCAGGTTATAACAAGGAGAACCTCACGGCCTTCGTTGAGCGCTCGCTGCAGAATCTCGCAGTCGATGCGCTCGAGCTCGTACAGCTGCACTGCCCGCCGACGGACACCTACTACCACCCGGAGACCTTCGCTGCCATGGACGAGCTGGTCAAGGCGGGCAAGGTCCGACACTATGGCGTCAGCGTGGAGAGGGTCGAGGAAGGGCTCAAGGCGATCGAGTTCCCCAACGTGGAGTCCATCCAGATCATCTTCAACATGTTGCGTCAGCGCCCGGCGGAGCGCTTCCTTGCGGAGGCGGAGCGCCGCGGAGTGGCGACCATCATCCGCGTGCCCTTGGCCTCAGGAATGCTCACCGGCAAGCTCACAGCGACGTCGACATTCGCCCGCGACGATCACCGCAACTTCAACCGTCACGGTGAGGCTTTCGATGTCGGCGAAACGTTCGCGGGTGTCCCTTACGAGGTCGGGCTGCAAGCCGTCGAGGAGTTGAGGTCACTGGTACCCGGCGGCGCGACACTGGCGCAACTGGCCCTGCGCTGGATCCTCATGTTCGACGGAGTCTCGACCATCATTCCCGGCGGGAAGAGTCCGCGCCAGGTCGAGGACAATTGCGGTGCCAGCGCATTGCCGTCGCTGACGGAGCAGCAGATGAAATCCGTGCGCTCGGTATACGACCGCTATATCCGGCCCACCGTGCACCAGCGCTGGTAGCGGGCTCGTGCCTGCAGCGCCGGCGCTGCGGTAGACTAGATCGACATGGGGGCCCAATCAGAAGTCTCGCCTGCAGGCGTCCAGGCCCGCAGGCGCCACCTGCGCGATGCGATCCTGGTCGCCATCGTGACCGTCGCCACCTGGGTGCTGTGCGGGCTCTTCAACATCACGGAATTGTTGCGACGCCTCACCGCGCCCTACGAGCGGTACCAGCTCGACGAGCTGCCCATGGTGCTGCTGGTGCTGGGCCTCGGCCTGACCTGGTTTGCCATGCGCCGCTACGGCGAGGCCAGGCAGGAAATCACACGGCGGAAATCGGCGGAGGCACAACTTGCGGCGGCGCTGGCAGACAACCGCCGCCTGGCCCAGCAGTACGTGGAGCTGCAGGAGACCGAGCGCAAGTCGCTCGCGCGCGAGCTGCACGATGAGCTCGGGCAGTATCTGAATGTCATCAAGCTCGATGCCGTTGGGATTCGTGACGATACGCAAGCATCGCATGCGGCAACCCACCGCCGCGCGAGCACCATCGTCGAGATCTGCAATCACGTCCATGGCGCCCTGGCGACTCTCATCCGTGAGCTGCGACCGACGGGCCTGGATGAGCTTGGGCTTGCAGCCGCATTGGAGCACTGTGTCGAGACCTGGCGCGCACGACTGCCGGACGCATCGCTGCGGTTGGATATCGCGGGAGACTTCAGCATATTGCC
The DNA here is from genome assembly GCA_963833085.1 of uncultured Pseudomonadota bacterium. GTDB lineage: Bacteria > Pseudomonadota > Gammaproteobacteria > Steroidobacterales > Steroidobacteraceae > 13-2-20CM-66-19. Next base: position 37,406 of record CAWHWV010000055.1, on the reverse strand, counting down.
GGAAAGCGTCACGGTCACCCTGTACCGGCTCGTTCAAGAAGCGCTGACCAATGTGGCAAAGCACGCCGCTGCAAGTCACGTCAATGTTCGCCTCGAGCGCGCGGCAGGTCGCGAAGCGGAGGACGACACGATCCTTGCTTCGGTATCGGATGATGGCGTTGGCACTGCGCCGGGGCTGCCGACCCGGGGTCTTGGACTGATCGGCATGCGCGAGCGGGTGATGACGCTGCGGGGGACACTTGTGTTCAACAGCTCGCCCGGGGGCGGTTTCGAGCTCTCGGCCCGAATTCCCGTGCCGCCGGAGGCGACCTCATGACCGGCCCGACCAAGGTACTGCTCGTTGACGATCACGCCATCGTGCGCGAAGGCTACCGGCGGCTGCTTGAGGATGAGGCAAGCATCAGTGTCGTCGGTGAGGCGGGCAATGCCGCTCAGGCATACGAGCAGGCGCGCTCACTCGAGCCGGACGTGGTGGTCATGGACATCGCCCTCCCGGGAGTCAGCGGGATAGAAGCAACGCGCCGCATGCTCAGGGATCAGCCGCCGCTGCGTATATTGATGTTCAGCATGTATGACGATGCGATATACGCGCGCCGCGCGCTCGAGGCCGGCGCACTGGGCTATCTGAGCAAGGCGAGCGCTCCGGAAGTCCTGGTGCGGGCGATCTACGCGGTCTCGCGCGGCGAGCGTTACGTGAGTCCGGATGTGGCTACGAACATCGCGCAGTCGGCCGCGCAGCCCGGAAAGTCGGAGATCGAAGCGCTGACGCCGCGAGAGTTCGAAGTCCTGCGCCTTCTCGTCCAGGGGGAGACCGTAAAGAGCATCAGTGAGAAACTGGCGCTCTCGGAGAAGACTGTCGCCAACCATCAATCGGCCATCCGCGAGAAGCTGGGAGCCAGGAACAGTGCACAGCTCGCGCGCCTTGCATCGCAACTCGGCTTGAACCTTTCACGAGAGTAACAATGGCCGCGCGCGGTCAAGGAGGCGCGGCGGCGCTCACCCGGCCCGTTCAAGCGTCGCGCGGACACGCTGACGGCCGGTATCAAACGAGTCGCCCTCGGGCAGCAGGCCAGTCTCCGCGAGCAGCGCAAGCCAGTCGGGGAGGGAGTCCGTGCCGAAGCGGTCGAGCAAGGCGTCCGTCACGACAAATGTTCCATCGACGCCGTGCGTGGCGCAGGCGAGCGGGCCGGGCTCCGGGATATGAACGAACCTGCTGTATTGAGCCAGAGCCGATAGTGGCAGATGCTCACCCCAAGGATCCGTCAGGAGCTTCACCATTTTCCAGACGCTGGGATCCGACGTGCAATGCGCAACGTCGCGGAAACGAATCCCCAGGAACTTCCGCTGCGAGTCCGTCAGGTGTCCCGCGGTCGTCAGCTTGCGGATGACGAGAGCTTCGATCACCTTGCGGATTCCCGACCAGATCGGGCACTCCGACTCCGCGGCATTTCTGGCGAAATTGAGCTCCAGCGGCTGCTTGGAGACCACCACGCCGCCGACGCTCAACTGCCAGGTGCTGAAGTGTCGGACAAAGACGTCCTGGCTATACACCTCGAGCGCGTGTGCACCCGGGACGATCCGGTAATAGGCGAGCTCGTCCTCGAACGTCCAGAAATCGTGAGTTGCTGACTGAATCATCAGAGCTCCTTCCTGATTCCAATCTCGAAGCCGTGGGGCAGAACGCTCAGGATGACGGGCATGCCGGGTCGGTGGAGGAAGTACCCCGCGGCCGTGCCGAGCGCAAACCCGGCCAGCACGTCCGTCTGCCAGTGTCCCCGGGTCTTCAGGCGCGCGAGGCCGTCGTAGATCGGCAACAGCTCGAGTGCATAGACCGCCGGATGATCGCTGCCATACTCCAGAACGAAGGGGGTGACGAGCGAGCTCGTCGTCGTCACTTCTCCGCTCGGGAAGCTCTGCCCGTGGCCGGTGAACCACCGGTTCGGGTCGGAAGTTTGTGACGGCCGCTCGCGCGAGAAGATGTATTTGAGCGCCGTCGCGGCCACGCCGCTGAATACGCCGGCGTCCACCGACTGCCAGAGGGTCTTGCCGAGGCGATCGTCGCCGCCTTCCCACAGCGTGCCGACACCGACGAGCGCCATCATGCCGTCGATGAGCGCATTCTGGTTGCTGCGCGCCCAGATGCCGGAATTGTCGTAGCTCAGCCGATAATCGATCCCGAGCGGGCCGCCGCCCGCGAGCGCGACCGGCGCATGCACCGCAAGAATGGCGATCAGCGGCATGATGACTTTGCAACGCAAAGTCAGACTTTACGATGCAAAGCACACTGAATGCAAGACCCCGCCGCGGCGTGGCTGCCGGGCGGCCCGGACGGACCCGCCGGTCAGCGGGCTTCGAGGTGGCGCAGACCCTTCGTGCGGCCGTCTTCGGTCTCAGACGGCGCGCCGGCATCGAGCAGCACCTGCTCGAGCACCGTAAGATAGCTGAGAAAGCGCTTGCGCCCCTCCGTAGTGATGCGGCAAAGCGACAACGGGCGCGCTTCCGCGGTCTTCCTGATCTCGATGAGCGCCGCCGCCTCGAGCACCTCCAGGTGACGGGCCAGGTTGCCGTCCGTCAGCCCGCAAAGCCTCCTGAGCGCAGCGAACGGCAGCCCCTTGGGATGGGCGAGCAGGGCCGTGAGGGCACCGAGGCGCGCGCGCTCGTGCATGATGCGATCGAGGCCCTCGTATGCGAACGGATGCGCCCGCTGGCCTTTGGACTTAGCTCTCTTCATTGCTCCGACGATAACCGAACTGAAGCACGCCGGCGACCATGAAGTGGCCGACACCGAATGGTATGCCCATTTCCCAGGGGGATGCAGCCGCATTGGGCCCAATGGCGAGGCAGGCCATGGCGGTCGCGAGATACCAAACGCCGACCGAGAAGGTTGCCCGCGGCAGAAAGCGGCACGAAGCGAACACACCCAGGCTGAACAGCATCTGCCACAGACCGGGCAGCATCCACAGGCTCTGCGGTGCGGCGCGCGCCACCACGGCGGTCAGGAGGATGCCGGCTACTATCGCCGGTAGGAATTGCTCCAGCGCGGCGTGCAGCATCTGCATCGCCAGCGACGAGTGAATGCGCCGGGCGCGCGCGAAAGTCTCGATGCCGATGGCCGTGAGCGCGACGGCGGCGGCGCCGATCCACATAGCCAGGAAGCGCGCGGGCTCGAGCTCGAGGTCGACTGCCCAGAGCTTCTGCAAGCAAGCGATCGCGAGCGCGAGCACCCCGGTGGCGGCGAGGGTGAGAGGGCCGTAACCTCTGAATTCGGTGTAGCGGGCCATATGCCCGCGGATCGATCGGATCTCCGACAAAGCCTCGCGCACATCCGGCATGGTTGCCACCTGTCAACTTTGTCGGGCCGAGTATAGTACAGGCCGTGGTTGGCGCATAATTCCGGGATGAGACGTCATATTGCGCTCCGCCTCCTGCTCGGCCTGAGCGTCACGATCACGGCAGCCGCCCAAGGCGCACCGACGCCGAACTGGCTGATGTTTGGCGGCGACCTGCAGAGCACCAGCGCCAATCCCCAGGCCACGGGCATCACCCCTTCCAATGTTCGCCGGTTGAGTCGCCGCCAGGTACAGCTTGACGGCCTCGTGGATGCCAGCGCGATCTATCTTCACGGCGCCACGATCCGCGGCGCCCGGCACGACGCCATCTTCGTAACTACCAGCTACGGCAGAACCATGGCGCTCGATGCCGCCAGCGGTGCTGTTTTGTGGCAGTACACTCCTGCGAGTTATCAGGACCTGGCGGGTACGCGCCAGTTCACGAACTCGACCCCCGTGGCCGACCCTGACGGCAGCTCCATATACGCGGCTTCACCCGATGGGTACATCGAAAAGCTGGCCGTGAGCGATGGACGGCTCGTTTGGCGCACGCCCATCACGGAGCTGCCGCTGCGGGAAAAGATGGACTCGCCGCTGAAGCTCTTCCGCGGCCACGTGATCGCCGTTACTGGAGGATATATAGGCGATCGGCCGCCCTATCAGGGCCACGTTGCCATACTCGACGCCGCTTCCGGCAGGGTGCTTCAGGTGTGGAACTCCCTGTGCAGCAACCGTACCGGACTGCTGCAGCCCAGCTCCTGTCCGCAAACCCAGTCGGCCATCTGGGGCCGCGCCGGCGCGGTGATCGATCCCAGCGATGGCCGGATCTTCATCGCCACCGGCAATGGCGACTGGAACGGCACGACCGATTGGGGGGATGCGCTCGTCGAGCTCAACTCCGGCGCCACGGCGATATTGGGCAACTACACGCCGAGCAATACCGCCGAGCTCAACGCCGAAGATCTGGACTTGGGTTCCGCCTCGCCGGTGCTGCTGGGTGGTGACCTGATCGCCCAAGGGGGCAAGGATGGCAGGATACGGCTGCTCAGCCTGCAGCAGATCGCCGGCACGGCACCGCACAAGGGCTACGAGCTGCAAGTCGTTGCCACCCCCAGCGGCACCGATTTATTCGCCCAACCGGCGGTGTGGCGGCACGACGGCCAAACCTGGATGTTTGCCGCGGACAATGGCGGCACCGCGGCCTGGCAGGTGCGCAGTGGGATGCTCCACCAGGAATGGCAGAACGATAACGGCGGCACGAGCCCCTTCGAGGCTGGCGGTTTGCTGTTCGTTTACGCACCGGGTGGCGGGCTCAACGTCTATGAGGCGTCTTCCGGCAAACGCATCGCGACGTTGCCTTGCGGGCCGGGCCACTGGAGCAGTCCCATCGTGGTCGACGGCAGGATCATTCTGCCGGAGGGTGATGCCAACAGTCGCGCCACCAGCGGTGTGTTGGATATCTGGACCCTGCCCGCGGGGTAGCAGCCGGCTCTCAGTGAAACGGCACCGCCGCCAAAGCCTTCCATTTGGCGGCGGCTCGGGGATAGGCCGTCAGATACATTTGCGCCGCGATGGTATCGATGAGGGCGTAGCGATCGCCATTGTCGGCATAGAGATCGAAGTGGCTGCGGTCCTTGCGAAAAGTGAAGTAGGCATCTGCCCCGAGCCCCTCCAGCACGGTGTCGAATTTGCGGGCCGCTCCGTTGAGATAGAAAGTATCCGCAGTCCCGACATACACGTGGATCTTGCCCTGTAGGTAGCGGCCTTGCTGCGCCCAGGTGGTCTTCACGATTTGGGCGAGATCATAATGCGCACTCCAATATGCGAGCACCTTCGAGTCCACCTCACCCGTGGTGCGGTCGAACATGGGCTCGGGAGGGCCAGCGGCGCTGCGGGGTGAAAAGACCCAGTCGAACGAGGCCATCTGGCCGCCATAGGGGTCGAGCACCTGCTCGAGCCTGGCGAACTGCTCGAAGGACGCAATCACCTGTCCGTTCATGCGCACGAGCGGGTAGGGCGTGCCGTCGGGCCGGTGGTAGACATTGGCGTGCGGCGCGTACAGGTTGACGCCGGTGAAGTCATGGAAGTCGCTGGGGTCCGGTGACGTGGACCACGTTCCGCCGAATACACGCGGATAGTTGACCTGCAGTTGTAAGGTAGCCCAGCCGCCGGAGGAGTGGCCTTGCAGAAAGCGGTCGCGGGCGTGATCCAGCATGCGGTAGCGAGACTCCAGCCAGGGGATGTATTCCTGCGTGAGGGCGGTGCCCCAGGGGCCATCGTTGACGGAATCGGCGAACTCATGTGTGCCGGTCGGCAAGTGCTCATCGAGCATCACCCAGATCATGGGTGGCATCTTGCCGGCAGCCATGCGCTCGTAGATCTGGGTGCCCATGAATCTGCAGCTGCTTGCCAGCGTCCCGCCAAAGCCATGTGTCCAGTAGACGGTGGGGTAGTGGCGCGAGGGGTGCTCATCGTAGTCGGGAGGCAGGACTACCCAGGCGCGGATGAATGTCGGACGGCCCCAAAATCGGCTGAGCACGGGGCTTTGCCGCGCGGCGAGGCGCAGATGGGTGGCCGCTTGCAGATCCGCGGGGGTGGGCTTGTAGCGCGGACTTGGTGCAGCGGCGGTGGTGCTCAGGGCAAGCTCCGGCTCTGAACCTTCACCCGGAGTCCAATCCTTCAACGTGAGAACCGGGCTGACGAGATCGCCGGCAGTGAGGCCGCTGTAGTTGTAGGTGTGATCGATATCGAGCACGGCCTGCACCTGATAGTCACCAGGCGCCAGATTGGAAAACGGTTCGGGATAGGCCATGGCGTCGGTATCGATCTCGACCGCGGCACCGGGTGTCAGGTCGTGGACTTCACGGGCGGCAACCCACGTGGCATCGGGGTGGAACTCGTCTATGTAGACCTCCTTGGCGCTGCTTCCCTTGGCGATGAAGACCAGCAGTCGCCCGGAGACCGGCGCGTTGACGGCGGGTCCGGCAACGATGCGAAAGAAAAGTTGGTGGGAGGCGGGGTGGGGGAGCTGAGCGCATGCGACCAACGAAGCGAACATCACGATAAGCGTGGAAGTGCGAGCCGTACGCATCATCATGCACCAAACCTCCCCCATGCGGATCTGTCGCCAGAGGCGCCATGATACCCTAACAGAGAAGATCGCAACGCCGGCGTGCCGAGGACGTCAATGTCGAAGTCCATTCCAACGATCTCCAGACGAGCCCTCCTGGGCTCAAGCCTATTGCTGGCCGGCGCCGGGTCGCCGCGCACGCAAGCCCGCGGCGATACTTCCCTCTGGGACTTTTACCAGGGGACGCTGCGGCGCGCGAAATACATCGACCTGACGCATGCCATGGCACCCGGCGGCCCCATAGGGGAAGGCTTTGCGGACTTCAAAGTCGGAGCGGCGCGGGCCGGTGTCTCGATCCCCGGTGTCATAAACAAGGGGGGGCCCTTCAGTTACGCCAAGCTGGGTGTGGCCATCACCGCCTACGACTTGCCCATGGATCACATCGGTACCCAGTTCGGGCCGCCGGCGCACATGAACGACCATGGCGCCACGATCAGCGACATTCCGCCCACGGTGGCCGTGCGCCCATTGGTCGTCGTCAACGTCGCTCCCAAGGTCGTTGTCGATCCCGGCTATCAGGCCACCGTAGCCGACGTGAAGGACTGGGAACGCCGCCACGGAGCGATTCCGGCTGGAGCCGTGGCGATGATCCGGTCCGATTGGTCAAAAAAGTGGCACGATCCGCAGCGCTTCAGCCGTGCGCCTTTTCCAGGCGTGACGCTGGCGGCGCTGCAATATCTGCATCTCGAGCGGCATGTCCTGATGCACGGACACGAGCCGCTCGACACAGACAACACCGCGCCGCGGTTCGTCGGCGAGACCTGGCTGTTGCAGCACAACTTCGCCCAGGCGGAAGGGGTGGCGAATCTCGATCAGGCGCCCGAGAGCGGCGCCCTGATCGCGATTGGATTCGCGAAATTCGCGGGCGGTACCGGCGGGTTCGCGCGCTACATCGCCATCGCACCGCCGGAGTGGCCCCATGGCCTCACCATCGACGAAGCGCCCGGCGCGCCACTGCCCACGCACCAGCATGGGCTGCGGCGCGGGCCCGATGGCGTGTTGAAGTAGCTAAGGAGTCGGAGATGCTCGGTCCGGCGCGCGAGTCACGGTGAGACTGGAGTCAGGGATCACCCAGCATGCACCGGAAGCGGGACTGCAGTGGTGCGCTTGAGCTCTTCCATCGAGAAGACCGCCCGAACCTCGGCGCAGCGGATCGAGCCGATGAGGAGCTTGTAAACTTCGTCGTAACTGGCAACGTCAGCGAGCTGCAACTTGAGCAGGTAGTCGACGTCCCCGCTGGTGCGATGAAATTCCGTAACGGACGGAATCGCGCGGACGGTTGCCGCGAAATGGTCGAACCATTCCTGGGAATGCTCGGCGGCGCGCACGAGCACGAACATCGTGAGTCCCGCGCCCACCCTGGCCGGGTCGAGGAGCGCTACGCGCTTCTGGATGATGCCAGCCTCCTCGAGGCGCTTGACCCGATGCCAGCAGGCATTGGTGGAAAGGTGCACCTGCTCGGCCATGGCGGCCACCGATTGCGAGGCATCTTCCTGCAGAAGCGCCAGAATGCGCAGATCCGTACCGTCGAGGTGGGGCATGGGAAATTTTCCCGTAAAAGCCGTTATACGTAGTCTAAATGGTGAAGATATTCGATGCTACTTTGGGTATCTTCCCACCAATTGGGTAAAAACGCAGGGTCCAGTGTTCACCCGCCTATTTCTCCAGCACCCACGGTCCATTGGGGAGTCCTATCTGGAGCACCAGCGCCATGCGCTCGGGTTCGGGTTTTCGCTGCTGCTCGCCTCGCTGGCATGCTTCGTCCATGCAATAGTCCCAGGGCTCTGCGTCCGTACGGGCAGCGATGCCATCACCCGACTGCATGATCGCATGGTCGTCCAACGAAGCGCGCGGACCGGTCAGGCGCTGCGCGCCCAGACCTGATAGCCCTTGAGTCCGTACTGCACTATGGCTGCAGACCCCGCCTGTGCGTGAGCCCGTCACGGCCGCATGACCCTGTCGAGCGCGTCGAGAACCGCGGATAGCGGCTCGGCACGCTCCAACACCAGATTCGCAACGGCGGGGATATCGTTGAGATCAACTACGGGAATTCCCGCGTCGGGGAAGGGACGGTTGCTGGCTATTGCGACGATACGCAGGTCAATTGGGTGCAGGGGTGGGTTTCCCGTCGCCTCGCGAAAGACCTCGAGCTTCGGATGCCGCTCAGTCTTGAAGCCTTCCACCAGAATGAGGTCGCACGGTGAGAGCTTCGCAAGCAACTCCTGCAGCGTCGCCTCCGCCCCGTCTCCCACTTCGTGCATCTGAACCCAACGCCGCGCCGACGATACGATCACCTCGCAGGCGCCCGCCTTGCGGTGCTCGTACGAGTCCTTGCCTGGCTGGTCGACATCGAACGTGTGGTGCGCGTGCTTGAGCGTCGCCACCCGAATCCCGCGGGCGATCAGCACCGGAATCAGCCTGGTGATCAGGGTGGTTTTCCCGGACCCGCTCCATCCGACAATGCCGAGTACGCGCGCGCTGCTCATGATTTGCGCTATATACCACTGGATATGATAAATCCGCCAGCTGAACGACAGCGGCCATCGGGCTCCGTCGTCGGAGTGGTGATGGCAGGGCGTCTCGAGCGAGGCGAGTGCCAGCTGTCGTGAGGTCGCGGCTCACCACCGATACAGGTCGGCTACGAAGCCCTCGAGGTAGGCATCGGTCCGCGGCGGCAGCTCGATGAAGCCGTGCGTGCCCGCCAGGGCAAGGAAGTCACCGGATCCATTCGGCATGCGCGACAGGGCGGAACGGGCGCCGTTGGAATCATATTGAACGGAGACAGGGACGAACGATGCCACCGGCCGCCCGCGCGTGATCGGGGAGGCCAGTCTGATTGGTTCCGGCTCGGCCACACGAGTTCCCATCGCGGCGTGCATGGCCGGCACCACGTATCGGATCAGACAGATCAGCGTCGAGACGGGGTTGCCGGGTAGCCCGAACACCGCTTGCCCGCGGGGCCCGACACCGAACCACATCGGCATGCCCGGCCGCTGCGCTACCTGATGGAAGACTTCCTCGACGTGCAGCGATTTCAGCACCTTCGGCACGAAGTCGAATCTACCCTTGGACACGCCGCCGCTCAGGATCAGAACGTCCTGTTCGGCCAGATGCCGCGCCAGGCGGTGCTGCAACATCTCCTCGCTGTCGAGGATGTGATCGTCGCCGACCCTCCCGAAGCCATGCTCGCGGAGTGCGGCCACCAGCGCGTAGGCGTTGGATCGCCGGACCTGGTGTTCCGCGATGGGTTGGCCTGGGTCGACGAGCTCGTCACCGGTGGAGACGACCATGAAACTCGGCTGGCGGCTCACGCTGACGCTGGCCAGTCCCGCGGATGCAACGACCGCGATCTCAGGCGCGCCGAGTCGTGCGCCCGCTCTCAGCATCGGCACCCCCGGTTGGCTGTCAGAACCGCGACGCTGCACGTTGCGGTACGGCTCACCCGAGGCTTTGTCCTTGAGGGAGACGGTTCCGGCTTCGACGTCGTACTCTTCCAACGGAATGACGCAGTCGGTGCCCCGCGGCATCATGGCCCCGGTCATGACTTCGATCGCGGCCTCCGCGCTGGATAGAGTGAGCGCCGGTGCGCCGGCTGCCTGCGTCGCTTCGATGGTGAAGCGACGGACGCCTTTCCCGAAGACTTCGCTCCGGATCGCTATGCCATCCATGCATACGCGATCGAACGGCGGATTGTCTCGTTCCGCGTAGACATCCTGGCGCAAGACCTGGCCAACGCACTCATTCAACGGCCGCACCTCAGCCGGAGCGGGGGCCAGCCGGGCGTCAATGGCCTCTCGGGCCATTTGCGGTGTGATGGGCGTAAATCCTCGCTTGGGAGGCTGAGCTACGACCTTATATTAGCGCCAAGGGGTGATTTGACGCTCACGAACGCATTATTGTACAATCGTGCAATAAGCAGAAACCGCCGCCGAGTCATTCCGGGACGCCCGCCATGAACGTCGCTACCCGTCAGTTGAAGAACGTCGCGCCCGCCGACGACGAGGGCCTGAGCCTGCCGGCGTGGATCTACCACGATCCGGAGTTCTTCGAGCTGGAGAAGCGCGCGATTTTCCGCAGCGCCTGGCAGCTCGTGTGCCACGTCAACGATATCCCGGCGTGCGGCGATTTCCATTCGTTCGAGTTCCTCGGTGAGTCCGCTTTCGTCGTGCGCGCCGATAATGGAGAGGTGCGCGCGTTCCACAACGTCTGCCGGCATCGCGCGGCGCGCATCCTCGACGGCCCGAAGGGCAACTGCGGCCGCCGCATCACCTGCCCGTATCATGCGTGGACCTACGCGTTGGACGGCCGGCTCGTCGGCGTGACCAACCGCGAGTCGTTCCGCGGCCTCGATACCGCCCGCCACGGCCTCGCGACGCTCGAGCATGAGATCTTCATGGGCTTCATTTTCGTGCGCTTCGAGCCCGGGCTTCCGAGCGTGCGCGAGATGGCAGCCCCTTACGCGCACGAGCTGGCTGCCTATCGCCTGGAGGAGCTGGTGCCGCAGGGACGCGTGACCATGCGCCCGCGCAACGTCAACTGGAAGAACGTGGCGGACAATTATTCCGATGGGCTGCACATCAACGTGGCGCATCCCGGCCTCACGCGGCTGTTCGGCCGCAGCTACGGCATCGAGGCGAAGCCCTGGATCGACAAGATGTGGGGCACGCTGCGCGATGAGCCCTCGAGCAAGTGGTCCGAGCGGCTCTATCAGCAGCTCCTGCCGAAGGTCGATTACCTGCCGGCCGAGCGGCAGCGGCTGTGGACCTATTTCAAGCTGTGGCCGAACGTCGCTTTCGACATCTATCCGGACCAGATTGATTTCATGCAGTTCCTGCCCGTGTCACCGACACAAACGATGGTCCGTGAGATCGCCTACGTGCATCCGGATTCCCGGCGTGAGATGCGCGCCGCGCGTTACCTCAACTGGCGCATCAACCGACGCGTCAGCCTGGAGGACAAGGCGCTGATCGAGCGCGTGCAGTCCGGGATGGCCTCCAGCAGCTACACCATGGGTCCATTGAGCGAGGGGGAGGTGTGCCTGCGCAGCTTCGGCCGGCGCATGCGCAGCCTCATCCCCGAATGCCGCCTGCCGCACCCTCCCGCCCCGGGATGGAGCCAGGAGGTAAGATAAGGTCGGTCCGTTTCCGGGGGTGATATTGAACGGACTGCGGGTCCGCTGGCGCATCTTCGGGCTGCTGTTCGCGCTCGGGCTGCTCGCCTATGCGCAGCGCACCAACGTGACGATCGCCGCGGATCGCATGATGCCGGCCCTGCACCTCACTCAGCTGCAGATCGGCTGGATCGAGCAGGCCTTCGTCATCGGCTATGCGCTCTTTCAGTTACCCGGCGGGCTGATCGGTCAGCGGCTCGGCGCCCGCCGCGCACTCACGCTCTTCGGCGTGGCGGCGTTCATTGCCGTGATGATGATTCCGGTCGCACCCGAGCTTCTTGGCGGTACGGCGCTCTTCATGGTGCTGGTCGCGGCGCAGCTGCTCCTTGGGGCAGCTCAGGGCGGAGTTTTCCCCGTTTCGAGCGGTGTCTTCGAAACGTGGTTTCCGGTACGCCAGTGGTCGTTGGTGCAGGGCGCGCAGAGCATGGGGCTGAATCTCGGCTCGGCGATCACTCCGCCACTCATCGCCGCGCTCATGCTGAGCGCCGGCTGGCAGCGGGCGCTCGTCTGGTCCAGCATTCCCGCAGTCCTCATCATCGCGCTCTGGGCCTGGTACGCGCGCGATACGCCACGCGAGCACCGGGCGGTCTCGACTGCCGAGCTGAGCGAGCTCGGCGAGCACGTGCATGCAACGGTGGATGCAAGAGTCTCCGTCCGACACCTGCTGCGTATGCTGGGTCATCGGAATACGGCGCTACTCACCGTGTCGTATCTGCTGATGAACTACTCTTTCTACCTCATAGCCAACTGGTGCTTTCTCTATCTGATCCAGCAGCGTCATTTTCCCGTTCTCGAGAGCGGCTGGTTGTCGGTGGCGCCACCGATTGCAGGCAGTCTCGGCGCCGGAATCGGCGGCGTCGTCACCGGGTGGCTGTGCCCGAGGCTCGGCCTGGCATGGGGATTTCGCGCGGTACCGTTGCTGTCATTGCCGCTAGTCGGGGTCCTGCTCTTGATTGCGATGCAGACCGCGAGTCCCTACATCGCGGTGGCTGCGCTCGCCGGCTCCTTCGGCTGCATCGAGCTCAATGAGGCGGCTTACTGGGCCGCGTCCATGGCGGTTGGCCGCAGCGACGCGATGGCAATCGGGGGCGTTCTCAACACCGGCGGCAACCTCGGGGGCATCATCGGCATTCCCGTCGTCGCCTGGCTTTCGGGGCGGCACGCCTGGGGCACGGCGTTCGCCATCGGGAGTCTCTGCGCCGTGGTGGCCGCGCTCCTGTGGCTCGGGATCGATGTCGATGAGGTCGTGAGCGGCGAGGTTCCGGCCGGTGCGCTCGCATCAACTCGCAATCCGGCCTGACCGGTTGGCGAGCAGGCTGGGGAAGGCGCCTGAGCAAAGCGCGTGGATCCAGTCTTCGCACATCGCGACGGCCTCCGCGGGTTTGAAGGCGCGCGGGTTCAGACTTGCCTCGATCCACAGCCCATCGAGCAGCGCCGCAAGGGCGATTCCGGCCGGCCGTAACTTGAAGGCGGGGACGCTCTCGGCCGCGCGCAGTTGCCCGAGCAGGGACTCGAGGGCGGCCCGGTAGGCAACATAAGTGCGCTCCTGCACGGCGCGCATCTCCTCATCGTGCGCGATCATGCTCCAAAACACGAGCCAGGCGTTGAACAGCCCGGGCTCGAGGAGCGCGGGCGTGAAAGACGCCTCGAAGAAGCGCCGCAGCCGCTCGCGCGGCGTCGCGCTGACCTCACGCGCGTGCTTGCGGATCGAGCTGAGGAGCGACATCGCCAGGGTCTCGTACGAGGCGGCCACGAGTGCCGACATGCTCGGGAAATGATGCGTGATGAGACCCGCCGACACGCCCGCTTCGGCGGCGATGCGCCTGGCGGATGCGCCTTCGTGCCCGTGCTTGCGCAGACACGCCAGGGTTGCTTCGATCAGCGCTTCGCGGCGCACGGTGGGCGAGGCGCGGCGGAATTTCGGCGCGTGCTGCTGTTTGGCCATTCTCGGTTCCTGTCACTGCATTGACGCAGTCAGACCGCTACTGTACACTTGTTAAATAGCATCGAGACCAACGTTTCGTCATGAGCGCTTCCGTCAACGATTATAACTCCTCGAAGTCGCCGCGGGAGTGCGATGCGGTCATCATCGGCGGTGGCCACAACGGACTGGTCTGCGCCGCTTATCTCGCCGCGGGGGGGCTCAAGGTTACCGTGCTCGAGCGCCGCGATGTCGTGGGCGGTGCCGCCGTCACCGAGGAGTTTCATCCCGGCTTTCGCAACTCGGTAGCCGCCTACACCGTCTCGCTCCTGAATCCCAAGGTCATCCGCGACCTGGACCTTCCCGGGCACGGGCTGCGCATCGTCGAGCGCAGGATTGGGAATTTCCTGCCCACTGCGGACGGTCGTTACCTTTGCAGCGGCGGCGGCAGAACCCGTGCGGAGGTCACGAAGTTCTCGTCCAAGGACGCCGAGCGGCTGGATGGATACGGCGAGCGGCTGGAGGCCGTCGCCGACGTACTGCGCGGTCTCGTGCTCGAGACGCCGCCGAATGTGGTGGCGGGCGGTTGGTCCGCCGCCGTGCCGGAGCTGCTGCGAGCCGGGCGTCTCGGCTCGCGCCTGAGCGCGCTCGACATGAGCCTGCGCCGGGAGCTGCTCAAGCTGTTCGCGACCTCCGCCGGAGAGTTCCTCGATGGCTGGTTCGAGAGCGATCCGATCAAAGCGGTGTACGGCTTCGACGGTATCGTTGGCAACTATGCGAGCCCCTATGCGCCAGGCTCGGCGTACGTACTGTTGCACCATTGCTTCGGCGAGGTGAACGGCAAGAAGGGTACATGGGGCCACGCCATCGGCGGCATGGGTGCCATCACCCAGGCAATGGCGAAGTCCGCCGCTTCGCGCGGCGCCGTCATCCGGGTGAGCAGCCCCGTGCGCCAGGTCCTCATCGAGCGCGGCCGCGCGGTGGGAGTGATCACGGAAGCCGGCGACACCATCCGCGCCGCGGCGGTGGTGTCGAATCTGAATCCCAAGCTGCTCTATCTGCGGCTGATCGATGCGGCGGAGCTGCCGCGCGATTTCCTCGAGCGCATCACGCAGTATCGCTGCGGCTCGGGCACGTTCCGCATGAACGTGGCGCTCTCGGAGCTGCCGGATTTCACCTGTCTGCCGGGTCGCGCTGCCGCTGATCACCACACCGCCGGTATCATTCTCGCCCCCACCTTGAGCTACATGGAGCAGGCGTATTTCGACGCCCGCACCTACGGGTGGTCCAGGCAGCCGATCGTGGAGATGCTCATTCCCTCCACGCTCGACGACAGTCTCGCGCCGCCGGGCCAGCATGTGGCCAGCCTCTTCTGTCAGCACGTCGCCCCGCAGCTGCCCAATGGGGAATCCTGGGATGCGCATCGGGAGACGGTCGCGGACCTGATGATCGAGACCGTCAACCGCCATGCGCCGAACTTCAAGGCCGCGGTGCTCGGCCGTCAGATCATGAGCCCGCTCGACCTGGAGCGGACTTTCGGTCTGATCGGCGGCGACATCCTGCACGGTGCGCTGCAGCTGGACCAGATGTTCTCCGCCAGGCCGATGCTCGGACACGGCAACTATCGCGGTCCGCTGCCGGGTCTTTACATGTGCGGCTCGGGCACTCATCCCGGCGGTGGCGTCACCGGCGCCCCGGGCCACAACGCGGCACGGGAAATTCTCGCGGATTTCCGCAAGAGGCGATTGCGCAGAGCAGGGTAATTCGACCCCTACTGGTGGTCACGCGGGATCCTCTCTTTCCAGGTTCTCGAGATGACCATCTTGCCGTCCCGCATCAGCGTGCGCGTGTACTCATAGTAGAAGTAATTCACGTCACTGCGTATCGAGAGATGACCGTGCCAGGTCAGCGTGCGCGCACCGACCGCTTGCACGTATACCGAATCACCGACGTCAACGGCATCGGCCGGATGCGCCTCATCGATATCGTAAGTGAGCTTTTCCGTATGGTGGAAGTGGCCCCACGGATAGTTGGTATCCGTCGCGCCCGCCCAGACGACCTGGGTATGACCGTTCTCATTGCGCAGCACCGTGTATGAGCCGGGCCACGCGGAGTTGCCCGCGACGATGTCCGTTCGGGTCTCGACCTGAGTCGGCGGTGAGAGCAACGATGGCGGTGGCGCGGGTCCTGCGACGGGCACGCGCGGCAAGTCGATCCAGGATGCCCGGGCGCCGCCCAGCTCGACGGTCGTGTCCATGTCATAGGGCGATGGCCACGCCACCGGCCACAGGGCGTTGGATACTGCAAGTCGGATGCGATGTCCTTGGGGAAACACGTAGGACGCAAGATGCAAATCGAATGAGAGCGCATAAGTCTTGCCGGGCACCAGATCCTTCGGATCGGCCATAGAGTCGCGCTGGGCGCCGCTGAGCGCCGCGCCGGTCACGAGCGTGACGCGACCGTCGGGGGCTACGTCCTCCAGGCGTGCAAACCAGTTTGCCAGCGGCGCAGTGGCTGCGGCGTGCAGCATCACATGCGGGAGGCCGATGATCGCTGTGTCCCGGAGTAACGGATCGGTGTCGTAGACGAGACTGTACGCATCGACCGGACGCTGGTCAGGCTGCAATTCTCCCCACCAGAAGATGTCGCCTTCCGCGCCTGCCGAGGGCACATACCGCAGTTGGTCTCGCCCCGATGCCTTCGCCACGTCGCGCAGTGCGTGATCGGGCTGTAGGTACAGTCGCTCGTGTCGCGTGCCATCGGCGGGCCATCCTTTGTAGGCGCGCCAGGCGCCAGGCACGGTCTGATCCTGCGGGCCGGGTGGGTGTCCGTGCTCCAGGTAGATGAGGACCTTGGGGTCCGCCAGAACGCCGGTGTTCCGTCCCTTCAGCCAATAGTCGAACCAACGGACTGCCTGGTCGCGCCACTCATAGAGCGGCCCGTAGTCACTGTCGTCGGGCCAGGCGTGGTTCCAGGGGCCGATCCACGCTTTCAGCGGCGCGGAGACCTGCTGGAGCATGCGCGGAATGCTGTCACGGTAGCCGTCGTGCAAGCCGCCGATGAGGAAGCAGGGTACATGGATCGACGACAGGGGACGCTCCGGGCTATGCCAGAACGCATCATCGCGCTGGTGTTCCAGGTAGGTGAGCGACCAGGGCTTGGAGTTCATGCGCGGCCCGATGACGCTCTCGGCCAGCGTGTAATCGGGCGCCCCGCTGCGACCCTGGTCGAGATCCATGGTCAGCTCGAATTCGTCGACGTGGAAAATCCCATCGAAGTAATGTACGTCCTCGTTGAACAGTCTCTCGGTGGCATCCACCGCGATGATCGCCTTGAGCGCCGGCGGATTACGCATTGCCAGTTGGATGGAGTTGAAGCCGCCCCATGAGATGCCGAACATCCCGACCTTGCCGTTCGACCAGGGCTGGCGGGCAAGCCAGGCGATGACCTGCTCGCCGTCGGCCTGCTCCTGGGCCGAGTACTCGCGGTCCGGTTGCGCGCCGCCGCTCTCGCCGAAGCCGCGGATGTCGACCGCAGCGCCGACGAAGCCGCGGCGCGCGAAATAGCTGAACAGGCCATACTGGTCCTGGGCCTCGTCGTCGTCCTTGCGATAGGGCAGGTAGTTGAGAATCACCGGGAAGCGAGCGCCGCGCGGCGCGCCCTTTGGCATATAGAGCGTCACCGCCAGCGCAACGCCGTCGGGCATCGGAATGCGGGCTCGCTCCATGGTGAACCCGTACTGTGCCGGCGACGGGCTTTCGTATTGCGCGCTGGCGCTGTCTCGGGCCGGCGCGATACCGACTGTGAGCAGCAGAACGAGAAGGGTTGTCAGTGATCTGCGCATGACTCGGACCCTCAGCCTTTCACGGTGCGCAGTGGTGCGTCGCGCCTGAGGATGCGCCCGTCATCACCCGCGTCTATCTCCCGCGCGTAGCGGTGACCACTATAAACGGCGTGAGCGATGGCACCCGGCGCAAGCGCATCCCCGATCCGCGTCACCGAGGCGATTCCAGCCGCGGGTAACTCTTCACGCCGCGCCATCAGCTCCTGGTATAGAGCATCATTCGGCAGGCGCGCGCCCACGATCACCAGGGCCCGACACGGGAGCTGCGCCCGCGCGCCGGTAAATATATGGGTGAGGGTCAGCTTGCCTGCGGTGAAAGACTCGACCCGCGCCAGCGTATGCAGCCGCACACCTGCGGCGGCAAGCGCGCGATATACCTGCGGCTGCTCGTTGGTCATGACTCCCCAGGCCGAGGCAAGTCCCGACGGCGTCACATAACTCACGTTGTGGCCACCCCTGGCCAAATGCTCGGCCAGGGCGGAGCCCATGTAATAATTGTCGAAGTCGAACACGACCACGGGGTCTTCCAGCGGCACACCGGCCGCGACTTCGTCGGGCGTGTAGACGCCGGGGCCGTCCAGCGTGCCTGCCGGCACCTCGAGAGGCGTGTACAGCAGTGGCACCCAGCGGGATCCCGTGGCCACCACCACGTGCGCCGGCTGCAGCTCCAGGACCTGGCCGGCATCCAGTCGGTTGCCCCGATACACGGTCACATTGTTCAGCCGCTGCAGCTGGCTGCGCCGCCAGTCGAGAACGCGCGACCAGGTCGCAAGTCCCGGCAAGCGCGTCTCGAAGCGCAGACGCCCTCCAAGCTCCTCTTCGGCTTCCGCCAGCATGACCTCGTAGCCGCGGCGGCCGAGAGTCAGCGCGCACTCGAGTCCGGCCGGCCCGCCGCCCACGACGAGCACCGCGCCGCCGGGTTGCGCGGGCGGTACGCGCTCCGGGTGCCATTGCCGGCGCCATTCCTCGCCGATGGTGGGATTTTGCGTGCAGCGGACCGGAACACATTCGTGCCAGCTCGAGATGCAGATGTTGCAGCCGATGCACTCGCGGATCTCGTCCTCGCGCCCGTCGTCGATCTTCCGCGGCAGGAATGGATCCGCGATCGATGGCCGCGCGCCCCCGATGAGGTCGAGCACTCCGCGGCGAACCTGGCCCACCATCGCATCCGGGGAGGTGAACCTGCCGACACCGACCACGGGCTTGCCCGTGATCGACTTGACGAAGGCGATCACCGGCTCGTGGCTGCCCTCGGGCGTGAAGCGTGACGGCGCGCAGTCGGTCGTCTCGGAGTCCATTTTCACGTCCCAGAGGTCGGGCAGGTCGGCGAGCAACTGGACGACCTCGTGCGCTTCTGAGAGAGCGTTGTCGCTTGGCCGGGCGCGGAGCTCCTCCAGGCTGATGCGCAATGCGACCGCGCACTGGCCTGCCACCGCCTCGCGGGTCACCTCGAGCAGCTCGCGGACGATGCGCACCCGATTGCGGACGCAGCCGCCGTAGGAGTCCGTGCGGTGATTCCATTCGGACAGGAGAAATTCGTGCGGCAGGTAGCCCATGCCGGCGTAGACGTAGACGATGTCAAAGCCGGCGCTGCGCGCCCTGGCGGCGGCCCGCCTCTGCATATCGAGCAGCTCGCGAATGTCCTGCTCGTCCATGACACGGGGACGCTGGTTGCCCATGTAGCTGACATGCGTGGGCATCCATGCGGTCCCCGACGGAGACATGGAGGGCGTTCGGTTGAGCCGGTTCGTGACGGCTCCGCCTCCATGCCAAAGCTCGATGCCCGCCAGGGCTCCATGCCGGTGGACCGCTTCGGTCATCAGGGCGTGGGAGCGGATGTCGTCCTCGTCCCAGAGCGTAGCGTAGGGCAGGGGAGTGTCGTCCGAGCCCGGATCGATCGACACGTAGCCCGTGCAGACCACACCCCAGCCGCCTTCAGCCTTCGTCTCCCGGAACGCGGCGCGCATGTGTGGCATGGCATTGGTCATGCCGCTCGCATGGGGCACGGCGTAGAAGCGGTTGCGAGCGGTCACCGGCCCGATCCTGACCGGCTCGAACAGAACGTCGTAGCGAGGATTGCGACCCATGCAAGGTAGCCTTCCGGTGTTGCTTTGCCCGCCGGCCGCGTGCTCGGGTGGCAGGCGGTTCTTGTTGGTCGATCGTACAGTAAGAGCCGGACGGCTCGCAACTGCTGGCCACAAAGGCGAGCGGAATTGACTCGCTCTATCAGCGAAATTATACTACTGTACAAATACAGTCGGGCGTTTTGGGGGCCTATGAAAACTGCTCGCGGGCTGCCTGTACCGGGGTGTGTGCGCGCCGAGAGTGGCCGCATTGGTCCGATCGGCCTGGCCGTTGCCGCCGCGCTGTATGGTGTGGCAGCCGTCCAAGTCCCGCCGGCCTTCGCCGACCCCGCCGCGAGCTCGGCCAATCCCGCAGCGCCAGTGGTTCTCGAGCCGATCGTCGTCACCGCGACCAAGGTCGCGGAAAACGTGCAGGACGTCCCGGAGGCCATCCAGGTCCTCACGACCAAGGCCATCGAGAACCTGTCCATCACGCATTTCGAGGATTTCGCGACCAAGATGCCGACGGTCTCGTTCGTGAGCGACGGGCCCACCGAGCAGACGTTCTACATGCGCGGCGTGTCCGACGGCAGCAGCGCGAACGCCTCGAACACCTCGACCACGGGATACTTCCTCGACGACGCTGCCACCAGCTATTACGGCGAGATTCCCGACCTGCACCTTTACGATATCGATCGCATCGAAGTGCTCGATGGCCCGCAGGGCACCCTCTATGGCGCCGGCGCCATGTCCGGCGCGATACGCATCATCACGAACAAGCCGAACTGGAACGCCTTCAGCGCCGGGATCGACCTGGACGGCGGCAAGATACAAAACGCCGGACGCGATACCACCGAACAAGGGTTCGTCAACATTCCGCTGATCGAGGGCAGCACGGCCCTGCGGCTGTCGGGCTACCTGGTTCACGATGGCGGCTTCATCGACAACGTGCTCGAAACGCAGGGACTGGCTGAATGGAGTCGTCTCCACCAATGCCCCGTGGGCGCGCAACGACTACAACACGGAGAAGGAGTACGGCGGACGCGCGGCCATCGCGCAGAGGATCAGCGATTCCTGGAAGGCCACTCTGACCGTCTACTATCAGAACCAGCAGACCGCCGGCTCGTGGTCGCAGGAACCGAGCCTGCCGCCCTATGAGCTGCGCAAGGATGCGCGATTCGGGCCCGAGAACATCTCCGACTCCTTCACCGATTACGATTTGAACGTCGAGGGGGACGTCGGCATCGGCGATCTGGTCTACTCCAGTGCGTTCTGGACGTATCCGTATCATTACACCACCGAATATTCCAACTACGTTCAGTACAACCCGTTCCCCTCCTACTACCAGAATTCGCCGTCGCTGATGCAGAGCCTGACCTGCCAGACCGGCCCGACGATCGAGGGTGGAACCGACCCGTACAGCGGCTGCAACTCGCCGAACATGTTCTACACGTACAACTCGTGGACGCATCAGTGGTCGAACGAGCTGCGGCTGCAGTCAAAGCCCGGCGGCCGGTGGCACTGGCTGGGAGGCCTCTACTGGGAGAAGACGCGACAGACCTAGGACTACTTCTACGACATGCCGGGAATGCAGTCCAACGGCGAGGCGTACCAGAGCGCACTTTCGTACTACAGCAGCTACTACACGGGTACCGCTGCGCCGCTTCCGGATGAGTGGTACAGCAGCGTGTCCCGGGACGACCTGCTGGAGACCGCGGAGTTCGTCGATGTGAGCTTCGACATCACCAAGCACTGGACCTTCGAGGCCGGGGCACGAAACTACGACGGCGACTTGAGCAGCAGCAACCAGTGGGCGGGCTACTTCTGGCAGCCGAAGACACCGTCCGGGCTGATTACCGTGTCGGCGCACAAGGTGACCAGCAAGGCGAGCATCTCCTACAAGGCGAGCGATCACCTGATGCTCTACGGAACCTTCAGCCAGGGTTTCCGCATGGGCGGCAGCAACGCGGGCGCGGGCGCCGACTGCTACCAGCACGGCGTGCCGGAGACGTTCAGCCCGGATACGCTCGACAACTACGAGGTGGGCTGGAAGTCCGGTCTTCTCCATGGGCGCATGACCTGGAACGGCGCGTTCTATTACATGCCGTGGAAGGACTTTCAGGCGCCGATCTTCGACGAGTCCATCTGTCCGACGACCTTCAATGCCAACTTCGGCGACGCCCGGGTCTATGGCGCGGAATCGAACGTCGCCATCCAGATCGCCGAGGGCCTGACCTTCGAGGCCTCGGGAAACTACAACGATTCGCGCCTGACCACCGTCAAACCCAACTTCACCGGCGTGCTCACGGACATGATCGTGCCGGATGAGCGGCTGCCGTTCGTTCCGTACTTCAGCTACAGCGCGGACGTCCGCTATGAGAGGTCGCTCGCCGAAGAGCTGAAGGGATACATCCAGTACGACATCGCGCACAAGGGCGACATGTGGAGCGATCTGCGCGCCCTGTCGAATCCGACGCTCGGCAAGGCAGGCACGTCGCGCGTCCTGCAGCCGGAATACAACATCTCCAACATCCGGCTGGGTGTCGAGCGCGAGGCCTGGACTCTCGAGGCTTATATCAGCAATCTGTGGAACACGAACGCGGTCATCTACGTCAACACGGGCAACTACGACAATCGCCAGACGACGAACGAGCCGCGCGTGTTCGGGCTGCGGGCGAGCTACAAGTGGGACTGAGGTAGCTCGCGCCGGCTGAGTGCCTCAGCGGCCGACGAACACATCGTCAAAAGCCCGGGCATACCCGTCGTTGCTCGTCATGGCGGGTAGGCCGAGCGCAGTCTCGATGCTGCGCGCAGTGCTGTAGTGATCATAGCGCACACGGCTGACGTAACCGGACTTCACCGTCTGTCGGGAGCCGAGCACGATGGTGGGGATGTGATTGTTCGCCGTGGTGTCCGATTCGTCCCAGGTGAGGATGAGCAGGCTTCTCTGCTCGCGCCAGGCGGGGGAGGTGAACAGCGGCTCGAGTGTCGCCCGCAGCCACGCATCCTGCACCTGGAGGCTCTTTGGCGAGCCGTTACCGGGTAACTCACCGTCATCGTAATCGTCCGCCGCGAGCCATGCGAACACCGGCGTGGTCGCGACGTGCTCCAGGTCCTTCGGCCATTCGCGCAGATCGACGAGATGAGCGCGGCATCGGGCTGGATTGTGCTGGATGTCCTGGAACAGGACGAACGGCGCATCGTCAGGCTCGTAGTTCTTGTCGTATCGGGTGGTCGTATTGCAAGGCGTGCCCATGCCTTCCTCATAGGTCCGCCAGGTCTTGCCGGCCGCTTCGAGCAGGTCGCCCAGGTTCCTGGCGGCGACATGGATGTTCGGAAAATATACCCCACGCCTGACGAAGGCATCGCCGCCGGCGATGGCGAGGTAATTTTCATCGCTCGGGTGATAGATCGCCTGGTAGTTCGCCAGCGACGCGCCGCGGGAGGCCAGTGAGTTCATGTAGGGCGCATTCCTGCTATCGCCGATCAGCTGGCCGTAGTCGGTGTTCTCCATCATGATCAGAAACACGTGATCGAAGTGCGGCACGTTCGCCGGGGGAGGGGAAGGCGGCGGCAACGCCACGGGTGGGTCGACCTTCAGCCCCATGGCGGCGATATAGCTCCTGCCATGGGCGGTTGCGCCACCGAGGTCGAGGTGCAGTATGAGCGCGACCGCATCACGGGGAATATCCTGCTCAACGCGCCGGGCCTCGAAGCGGAGCAGTTTTCCGCGCGCAGCCGCCTGCGGCCCGCGGAGCACGACTGTCGGACCGAGAGTCTGACCCGATGGCCCAAGGAATTTGGCGCTGAGGATCCCACGCGCGCGCGCGCGCCCGGAGGCCGCGAACCACGCCGACAGTGTGAGGCGACGATCAGCGGCCGTCGGCGCGCGCAGCGGGATCACTCTCTCGAGCGTGCTCGCGCCGTAGGGCCCGCTGGTAATCGCGACCCGCGGGGCGCCTTCGCTGGGCCATGCCGCGTGCAGCGAGTTGGCGCAACGGAGCGCCGGACTGCCGGAGACGATGTTCCAGCCCGGCACGGTCGTTGCAGCATCCGGGTCGGCAGAGCAACGGAAAGCAGGAGAAAAAGCGAGAGGATTGGGGCTCCCAGCGCGCGCCGGGCGAACACCGATGAGCGCTGCGGCCGAAACGGCCAGGAGGACAACCGCCCAACGAGGGCCAGGATGACCGTCACGTTTGTTGGGGAGCATACGGCCGCAATTGTAGCCGACGTTGCGGAGCGGCGAGGTAGAATTGGCGAGCGGAGTGCGCATCCGCAGTATTCGAAGCGAGGTCGGACCGTGTCGCAGCAGGCTCCAGCGCATCTTCGTACCGCATACCAGCGGGCGCTGGAGGCCGTGCGCATCGGACGCTTTCAGAGCGCGGAACGGCAGCTGCGGGAGATTCAGCGCACCAGCCCCGGGGAGGTCAACAGCCTGCATCTGCTGGGGGTGGCGCTGCTATCGCAGGGTAAGGTGGCTCCTGCCCTCGAAATCCTCGAGCGCGTGGTCGCCGACTCGCCCCAGTTCTCTCATGCACGTGTCGATCTCGCACGGGCCTATCGTCAGGATGGACGCCTGGAGGCAGCGCGCAAGGAGCTGCGGCACGTCCTGAATGAGAGATCTTCCTTCGAGCCCGCCTGGCTCGCCTACGGCGATGTTCTCGTCGACATGGGTAAGCTCGTGGATGCGCGCTTCGCGTTCGAGCAGGCGCGACTCTTCGACCCGCTTAGAGAGCGCGTCGAGAAAGCGACCTCCGCACTGAGCGCAGGCGACTATCGCTCCTGCGAAGACATCTTTCGTGACGTCCTGAAGCGCGATGCGAGTCACCTTGCCGCGCTCGCGGGTCTCGCCGCGGTCGCAATCCGTGCCGGGAATACACGCGATGCCGAGCGCCTGCTGAGCCACGCCCGCAATCGTTCCGCCCACCATCCCCTCGTGCAACGCGCGTTGGGGCATGCTCAGCTGACCGCCAACCGACTGCTCGAGGCCGAGGCCACTTTCCGTGACCTGCTGCGCCTCGAGCCGCAGAATGCGCAGAACTGGTCGGCATTGGGCTCGGTATACATCCGGCTTCTGCGGCAGGAGGACGCGCTATCGGCCTACGAAGAAGCCGCTCGCCTCGAGCCCTCGCAGACCAGCTTCCGACTCGCGGTCGGACACGTCAACAAGTCACTGGGGCGGCGCGCGCGGTGCGAGGACGCCTATCGGGAATGCCTGCGACTGGACCCGACGTTCGGGGAGGCCTACTGGAGTCTTGCGGATCTCAAGAATTACTTCTTCAGCGACGCGGAGCTCGCCGCGATGCAGGATCTGCTGACACCGCCGGCCCGCGCCGACGCAGCACAGCTGCATTTCGCGATCGCACGCGCTCTGGAGCAGCGCGAAAGGTACTCCGAGGCGTTTGGCCACTACGCGGCAGGCAATGTGCTGCGCCGCAAGACCTCGCCCTTCTCGATCGAGACCTTCGAGGCCAAATCCAGGCGGATCGCGGCCTGCTTCGACCCCGAATTCTTCCGCGCACGGGCCCTGGCCGGTCATGCGGATCCGGCGCCGATCTTCATCGTGGGACTGCCTCGATCCGGCTCCACGCTGGTCGAGCAGATCCTCGCCAGTCACTCACAGGTCGAGGGCACGATGGAGCTGCACAACATCCTGGCGATGGTGCGCGAGCTCGATCATCGCGATGCCGATCGGGACGGCTATCCGGAGAGAGTGGGCGCACTCTCGGCGGATGAGCTCACGGCTCTTGGCCGCCGCTTCATCGAGGAAACCAGCGCCCTGCGTTCCGGCAGGACGCACTTCATCGACAAGATGCCGAACAACTTCAGCCACGTCGGGCTGATCCATGCCATCCTTCCGAACGCGAAGGTCATCGATGTTCGCCGGCATCCCATGGACGCCTGCTTCAGCACCTACAAGCAGCACTTTGCCGAAGGCCAGTCCTTCAGCTATGACCTCGCGGACCTCGGGCGCTACTATCGGTGTTACCTCGCCCTGATGGACCATTGGGACCAGGTGCTGCCGGGCAAGGTGTTTCACCTTCAGTACGAGCAGTTGATCCGGGATCCGGAGGGCACCATCCGAGGTCTGCTCGAGCATTGTGGGTTACCCTTCGAGGCTGCAACGCTCAACTTCCACCAGACCGACCGTCCGGTACGAACCGCCAGCTCCGAGCAGGTGCGGCAACCGCTGTATGGCTCAGGGGTGGGCTACTGGAAGCGGTTCGGGACGGCCCTCGAGCCGCTGCGAGCCAGTCTCGGCGATTGCCTCGAGCGGTTCTCCTCCTGGGAAACTTTATGACAGAGAAGCAAACCGGAGTCGCCAGCCTCGAGCCGAGCCTGCCGTCGGCGTGGTACCGCTCCGCCGACGTATTCGCGCTCGAGAAAGAGTGGATCTTCTGCCGCGAATGGATCTGCGTCGCGCGCGAAGAAGAGTTCGCCGGACCCGGCGACTACCGGGTATTCGATGTCCTCGGCGAGAGCCTGATCGTGGTGCGTAACCGTGAAGGGCAGCTGCGCGCCTTCTACAACACCTGCCGCCATCGCGGCTCTCGGCTGTGTCGCGACCAAGCCGGGTCCGGGAATGGTGGCACGCCGCTGCTGCGCGGCGGCCTGGCCGGCGGTCGGATCACCTGCCCTTACCATCAATGGAGCTACGATCTCGACGGCAAGCTGGTCGCCGCGCCGCACTTGAGCGCCGACTCGGGCTTCGACAAGACTCTCTTCAGTCTATATCCCGCGGGCCTCGCCTGCTGGGGCGGCTTCGTGTTCCTTAACCTCACGCCGGCGGGGGCGGTGACGCTCCAGGAGCAGTTGGGACCGATACCGGCGCGCATCGCGCGCTACCCGCTTAGTGAGCTGCGCATCGGTCACACCATTACTTACGAGGTCGCAGCCAACTGGAAAGTGCTATGCGAGAACTATAACGAGTGCTATCACTGTGCCGGCGTGCATCCGGAGCTCTGCGCCGTGGTGCCGGCGTTTCGCGAGCATGGCGGCGCCAGTCTCGATTGGGAGCGCGGCATACCGCATCGACAGGGAGCGTACACGTTCACTGCCTCCGGAACCACCAAACGCCGTGCATTCCCGGGGCTGAGCGAAGACGAGCAGGTGCGCCACAAGGGCGAGCTCGTGTACCCCAATCTCTGGGTGAGCCTCGCTTGCGATCACGTGGCAGTATTCATATTGCAGCCGCAAAGCGCCACGCATACGCGCATCGTCTGCCACTTTCTGTTCGAACCGTATGAGCTCGCCAAGAGCGATTTCGACCCGAGCGACACGACCAGTTTCTGGGATCGGGTCAACCGCCAGGACTGGCTGATCTGTGAGTCGGTGCAGCAAGGCATCAGCGCGCGCGTTCACGACCACGGCTGGTATGCTCCGATGGAAGACACCAGCCTCGACATCCGTCGCTATGTCCTCGAGCGGATCGATAGGTATCACCATGGCTGAGTCCGGACCGCAGCTCGCGCGCACCTTGAGTGGCGTTCACTTGTGGGGGATCGCTGTCGGGTTAGTGATCTCCGGCGAGTACTTCGGATGGAGCTACGGATGGGCTCATGCGGGCACTCTCGGCTTCCTGGCGACGACCGTGCTCATTGCCCTGATGTACACGACGTTCATCTTCAGCTACACAGAGCTCACGACGGCCATCCCGCACGCCGGCGGTCCGTTCGCGTACAGTTATCGGGCATTTGGTCCGGTGGGCGGCTACATCTCAGGGTTCGCCACGCTGATCGAATTCGTGTTTGCTCCGCCGGCCATTGCGCTCGCAATCGGCGCATACCTCAACGTTCAATTTCCTGCACTGGACCCCAGGGTTGCGGCGGTGGGCGCCTACGTGGTGTTCATGACACTGAACGCCGTCGGAGTCATGATCGCCGCGACCTTCGAGCTCTTCGTCACCGTCCTCGCGATCGCGGAGCTGCTGGTGTTCATGGCGGTGGTCGCCGGAGGCTTTCAGTGGGCACACTTCACGGCCGCCGGTTGGGCGGGCCATGAGCAGCCGTCTCTGGCCACGCTGGGCGGAATCTTCGCCGCCATCCCGTTTGCCATCTGGTTCTTTCTTGCCATCGAGGGTGCCGCAATGTCGGCCGAGGAAGTCAAGAACCCGTCGCGCACGATTCCGCCTGCTTACATCTGCGGCATTCTCACGCTCTTGGTGCTCGCGTTCGGCACCATGATCTTCGCGGGTGCAGCCGGTGACTGGCGCAAGATCGCAAATATCAACGATCCCTTGCCGCAGGCGATGAAGGTCGTGGTGGGCGCTCGCAGCGGCTGGTTGCACTTGCTGGTGTGGATCGGCTTGCTCGGCCTGATCGCCTCTTTCCACGGCATCATCATGGGCTACTCGCGGCAGATCTTTGCGCTGGCGCGGGCTGGTCTGTTGCCGGGCTTTCTCGCCCGAGTGCACCCGCGGTTCCGCACGCCGCATCTGGCCATACTCGCCGGCGGTGCGGTCGGAATCGCGGCGATCTATTCCGACCGCGTGATCAGCATCGAAGGTCAGCCGCTTACGGCGAGCATCGTAACCATGTCTGCGCTCGGCGCCATCGTCATGTACCTCATGAGCCTGGCGAGCCTGTTTCGACTGCGGCGGCGAGAGCCACGACTGCACCGGCCCTATCGCACGCCCTTGTATCCGATCTTCCCATGGATCGCCGTCGTCATTGCGAGCCTGTCGCTCATCGGCATTGTGTACTTCAATCCCGCGGTCGCCGTCATTTTCGTCGCATTGGGACTGCTTGGCGGCGTGTTCGCCAGGTGGCGGGCACGGCATCACACGCTCGGAGAGAGCGACTCGATGCTGCGAGGAGCTGAAGAGATCCCGGGTGAGTAGAACCGATCGAATCTGGCAACTGTTTGAGGGAGCGCGACCCATCGGAGGACGATGGGGAGCAGTGCGCGATGCCGTCGCGGGCGTCACGCTTGCGTCCATGAATATCCCCCAGCTGTTGGGGTACGCCCGTATCGCGGGAATGCCGTTGATCACGGGTCTGTACACTGCGCTTCTGGCACCCATCGCTTTCGCGATATTCGGCTCTTCGCGCCATCTGGTCGTAGCGGCGGATTCCGGCACGGCGGCAATCCTGGCGGGGGCGCTGAGCCATATGGCCGTGCCCGGCAGCGCACACTATCTTTCACTGGCCGCTACGACCGCACTGCTGGTGGCGGGCATGCTTCTGGTGGCGAGGATCTTCAAGCTCGGCTTCCTGGCCGATTTCCTGTCGCGCACCGTGCTGGTGGGATTCCTGACCGGAGTGGGCGTACAGGTTGCCATTGCCATGCTCGCGGATATGGCGGGGATCACCGTCAACACGCGTAACTCAGTCCTCCAGGTGTGGCAGATCGGGCGCGGATTGCCCCACTCGAGCTGGCCCACCGTGGCGCTTTCTTCGCTCGTAGTCGCGGCGATCCTCGCCGGGCGACGGGTCGCGCCGAGGATTCCAGTTTCGCTGGCGCTCGTCGTAGGCGCGATTTGGGCCTGCCGAGCCTGGAGCCCGGCCGCGCTCGGATTGGCGACCATAGGTCCGATCCAGGGTGGCTTGCCTGCGATCGGCCTGACTCTGGCGACTTGGAGCCAGACTCTCCAGCTGCTGCCGGTCGCCGCCTCCTGTTTCGTCGTGATCCTCGCGCAGAGTGCGGCCACGGCGCGCGCGGTAGCCACTCGTTATGAGGAGCGCCTCGATGAGGACGCCGACATACTCGGGCTTGCTGTCGCGAATGGCGCCGCGGCCGTGAGCGGTGCGTTCGTGGTCAACGGGAGCCCAACGCAGACCGCGATGGGGGATCGGGCGGGCGCCCGCAGTCAGCTCGCCCAGATCGTGTTTGCCGGTTGCGTATTCGCCGTCGTCGTCGCGCTCACCAGTCCGTTGCAGTATCTGCCGCGCTGTGTCCTGGCGGCAATCGTCTTCACGATTGCCATCGGGATGGTCGATGTCTCTACACTGCGCGCGATGCGGCACGAGAGTCCGGGCGAGTTCAAGCTTGCAGTCGTGACAGCTGCCGCAGTTGCGGTCGTCGGAGTCGAGCAGGGTGTGCTGCTCGCTATCACGCTTTCGCTGTTGCGACACGTGCGCCAGAGCTACCGGCCGCACACGGCGATACTACAGTTCGATCCGGTGCTCGCCTGGATCCCGGTGCCCGCACTGCCTGGACATGAAACCGAGCCCGGTCTCATTCTCTATCGATTCGGTGCTGATCTGTTTTACGCGAACGCCACCCGTTTCGCCGACGAGGCACGAGCCCTGGTAGAGGGTGCTCCGCACCCCGTCCGTTGGCTCGTCATCGAGGCCGACGCGATTACCAACCTCGACTATACGGCTGCCCGCGTCGTCCTGACGCTGATCAGCGAGCTGACCCGGGAAAAGACCGCTATAGCCTTCGCCCGTGTCAGCATAACGCTGCGCGCAGACATGGATCGGCACGGCGTCACCGCAGTTCTTGGCTCGGACAAGATATTCACCAGCCGCCACGAAGCACTGGTCGCGGTCGGCTGCGCAAGCGGAAAGCTCTGAGCTCCGATGGCCGGATCCAGGCCGGCGGATAGGGCGGTTACTTCGGTATGACCAGCCTGATGCTGGATCCGGGCGGGCTGGACAGCATCACGATTGCCGGGCGAGGACAGGGCATACCGGCGAGACTGAGGCGCACGACGATTTTGTACTGCTGCTGCTCGACGTCGTTGAATTGATCGTCGAGCACGTCGGCGTTGACTAGCGGCATGCGACGACCCGAATCGTCGAGCTCGCAGGTTCCCCATTTGATTGTGAAGGTGTGATTCGGATTGCTCCCCCCGTACAGCATCGTGACGACGAGCTGATCCGTGGCACGGTCATAGTGAGAGGGGCCGAAATTGTCGGCGCTCGCGGACTGAGGCATTGCAAGCAGGCAAGCCAGCGGCACGAGCGCGGAGGAGATGAGAGGACGGCGGACAGTCGTCAACATGGCTGCTCTCGCTTCCGGGCTGATGACCTCAGCTTAGCAGCTCGTGCAGCGGCCGGATAGGAAGTAGGTTGAGGACGTTTGCAGGGAAGTAGCTGTCAATCCGGTACGGGGGCCGGGACGCCTTGAATGGTCGATGCGCTGCCCGCTGACGCGAGGATGATCAGCACGATTGCGGTCCACTGCAATACGGTCAGCTGCTCATCGAGGAACACCCAGCCGCATAGCGCGCCGATGGCCGGGTCGAGACTCATGAGGACGCCGAAGGTGCGGGCCGGCAGGCGCGTGAGCGCCATCATGTCCAGGGCGTAGGGAAGCGCCGTGGACAGAATGCCGACGGCCAGCCCGAGCAGCATCACTGAGCGCGAGAAGAGGGCGGGTGGCGCGCTCAGCACTCCGGCCGGCACAACGATCACCGCGGAGATCAGGCTGCCAAGGGCCACGCTTTGCGCACCGTGATCCACCCCCGTCTTACGACCGAACACGATGTAAAGCGCCCAGCAGGCCCCGGCACCCAGAGCGAAGAGCGCACCGACGGGATTGATTCCCTGACCCGTGTGGGCGATCGGCAGGATCAGTCCGAGACCGGCGAGGGCGAGCCCGATCCAGAGGAAATCGACAGGGCGATGCGACGAGAGGACTGCGACCGCCAGAGGGCCGGTGAACTCCAGTGCGACGGCAATTCCGAGCGGTATTCGGCTCAGAGCGAGGTAAAAGCACAGGTTCATCACCCCGATCGACACGCCATAGAGCGCCAGCGGTTGCCAGTTTGTCTTGCTGATGCGCGTCCGCCAGGGGCGCAGCGCCGCTACGAGGACGAGGGTTCCGAAGCCAATCCGAAGTGCCACCGTTCCGATGGGCCCAATGACGGGGAACAGTGTCTTGGCGATGGAGGCGCCGGTCTGAACCGACACCATGGCCAGTAAAGCCGCTGCAATCGGTACGATGATTCTGCCCATCCCTCCTATTATAGGAGAGCGCGTTCAGTGCACGGATGGATCGACTGCCGAATTCCATGGCTCACCGCATCGTAAACACACGAGCCAATGAGGTGGCCGAGAACGGTGTGCTTTCCTGCGTAGGCTGCCTCGGAATCACTACTGGACGAGAGCGGGGAGGCAACCACGATGCAGTCTGTTCCGGTACCGGTCGCGATTGCGTGGCCGACACTGCTTGCGACACGTGCCTCCAAAACGGCTAGCGTTCGCGCTTCGGCCACAAGCGACAGCGCCTCAATCGAGGCGGACTGACTCAGTGGACAGGAGGTCTGTACGAGAATGTTGATCGTAGCTGGGGAAACGGCGGTAGCGCTGGGCGGGTCGCCTATCCTCACCGCATTTGCCAATCCTACTGTGGCAATGCACCTAGCGGACAGCGTGCCACGATCCCGCCGTTTGTCGACGAACCCGGCCAGCCTACAACCCGTCATGAACCCCACTCCCTGGGTATCCCCCGCGTGCTCCTTGCGCCGCTCTTCGAAAAAGCGCTTGGCATCGACCTCCGGCGCCAAATCAGCGCCGCTGACGCTGTGCCAGAAAGCGCATTGGGCTTGATTCCGACCACCGCCAATCAGCGTCCAGCCGAGCGTCGAGTGAGGGACGCAGAGGTCTACCTCGAGCCACCGGCCACAGGCCGAAAGTTTGGCTGCCTTGTGCGCGATCATGACCAAATTGCGCTGCCTCGGGTTCTCGCATTTTGATTCTATACTCGTCGCAAGTGAGGGGACCGTCGGATTTGACCGAAAACCTGAACGAAGGCAGACTGACGAGATGTCAGACGCAGTTCACGAACTCGCGCCTTTCGCGCGCATCCCGCCGCTCGATGAAGCTGTTCGCACCGCGGCACAACACCACGTCGACGTCCTGACGAAGCCGCTCGGCGCACTGGGGCGCCTCGAGCCATTGGCGGTCCAGGTGTGCGCGATACAGGGGACGCTCCGCCCGCAAATCACTGCGCCGGTCGCGATCGTATTTGCAGCGGACCACGGCATTGCGGACCGCGGCGTCAGCGCGTACCCCCGTGCGGTCACGGCGCAGATGGTGAAGAACTTTCTGGCAGGCGGCGCTGCGATCAGCGTGCTGGCTCGGGCCCAGGGGATGGAACTCTGGGTGGTGGATGCCGGCGTGGACGATGACTGCGGTACGCATCCGCGGCTGGTGAACGCGAAGATCCGTCGCGGTACCCGCGATCTCGTCGCGGAATCGGCCATGACGGCCGACGAGTGCCAGGCGGCGCTGCTCGCCGGCAAGCGAGTTCTCGAGCAGGTGGCGGCGCCGAATTGCAATACGGTCGTGCTCGGGGAGATGGGGATCGGCAACACCGCGTCCTCCGCCCTGTTGATGCATCGACTCACCGGCTTGCAGCTCCGTCAGTGTGTGGGGCGCGGTACGGGACTCGATGACTCGGGACTCGAGCGCAAGCGAGCGGCGCTGGCAACCGCATCCCGGCGGGTTGCGAAGGCCGAGCCGCTCGAGCTCCTGGCCCAGTTCGGCGGTTATGAAATTGCCATGCTGACCGGGGCGCTGCTTGCAGCCGCGGCGCGCAGGATGCTCATCGTCGTTGACGGTTTCACCGTCACCGTGGCGGTTGCGCTCGCAGCGCGGTTGGATCGGCGCGTGCTCGACTACTGCGTTTTCGGGCATTGCTCGGCGGAGCACGCGCACCGCGCACTCCTGGAGCACCTGGAGGCCGAGCCGCTGCTCGATCTCGGGATGCGGCTGGGGGAGGGTACCGGTGCGGCGATGGCGCTCTCCGCGGTGCGCGGAGCGCTTGCTCTGTTCACCGACATGGCGACCTTCGAAAGCGCCGGGGTAAGCAACAGATCCGGGTGACGGGATGGGCGCTCCCGCCTCGATGTCGATTCGGCGCGCCATTGTGGCCGCACTGCTGGTGGTCGTCTGCGCGTTCGCTGCCGGCGCCGCGGGAGCCGCACCGATCGTGCTCTTCGACTCGGCGCATCACGAGCATCGCTTCGAGCGTCCACCGGAACGTATCGCAAGTCTACTGCCCGCACTGACGGAGACCGTCTGCGAGCTCAAGGAGTGCCATCGTCTGGTCGTCGTAGACCGTTACTCGAATTGGCCGAAGAGCGTCGTCCTCTTACCCAAGGCGGGAGGACTCGAGGACGTCGACGTGGAGCAGATAGTCAGCGCCCGGCCGGACGTCGTGTTGCTGGGGAACGCACCGCGCGTCGAGGAACGACTGCGCAGCCTTGGTCTCGTCGTGTTCGAGCTCGAGTCGGAGACGTACGCCGATGTCGGCCGCAATGTCGCGGTGCTTGGGGCAATGCTTGGCGTCCCGCAACGCGCTCAGCGCCTCAACCGGCAGATCGAGCTTTCTGTTGAGCAGGTTGCCGCTGCCACACGGACACGTCTGCGGGGGCATGCTCCACTCGTATATTTCGAGGTCGATCCAGCCCCATACGGTGCTGGCCCGCAGTCCTTCATGGGCCAGATGCTCGGGCGTATCGGTGCGCGCAACATTCTCCCCGCCAACCTCGGACCGTTCCCGAGGCTGAACCCCGAGTACGTCGTACGGGCCAATCCCGATGTCATTCTGGTCTCGGCCGCCGACGCATCGCAGCTCATACACCGTCCCGGCTGGGATCAGATACGCGCTGTCCGTGAGAGCCGCATTTGCACGTTTCCGCCTGAGGTTCGCGACACGATCGTGAGACCCGGCCCGCGTGTCGCAGAGGGCTTCGAAGCACTGAGCCGATGTCTTCTGCGGATGGCGCCGTGATCATGACACGCCTCGTCGCTGCGCAGACGTTTCCGGAGCGAGCGGTGCGAGATTCCGGCAGCTTCAGGAGGTGGGTGCTCATCTATGTCGGTGTTTCCGTGTTGCTCGCTGCTGCGAGCCTGCTCGTGGGAACCTCGAGTCTGCGAACCTCGCTCGCTTGGCTCATGTCCCCGGATACGCTTTCGAACGCCGTTCTCTGGGACATCAGGCTGCCGCGGACGCTCGGAGCCTGGTGCGCGGGCGCCCTGCTCGGGCTCGCAGGAGCGATCGCACAAAGCGTGTTCCGCAATCCACTCGCCGACCCATATCTGCTGGGAAGCGCGACCGGCGCCGCCCTGGGCGTCACCGTCAGTCTTCTGGCCACGGATGCCTCACTGGCCGGCTTCGCGTGGCTCGGCCAGCTCGGACTGACAGGCGCCGCCTTTGTTGGGGCCTCTGCCGGAGTCGCACTGACCCTGGCCCTGTCTCGAGGAGCGCTGCAGACCCCGAGTCTGCTGCTCGCCGGCGTCGTGGTGGCGTTTCTCCTCGGTGCGTTCACGTCATTGCTTCTGCTGAGCTCGCCGGAGATCTGGCGCACCATGCAGAGCTTCATGCTCGGGAGCACCAGCTTCCTCGGCTGGCGAGCGGTCGTGCTTCTGGCCGCGATCCTCGCCGTGAGCCTGCCCCCCTCCGGTCTCCTGTCACGTGGACTCGATGCGCTGACCCTGGGCGAGGACACCGCGCTGTCACTCGGTATCCCGCTCGGGGCTCTTCGGCTCGCCCTGCTCGGACTTCTGTCGCTGACGACCGCGGCCGCCGTGAGTCAGGTGGGCGTGGTGGGATTCGTAGGACTGGTGGCACCGCACCTGGTGCGTGAATCGGCGCACGTCAACAGCCGGCAACTCGTCATCGCCGCGCCGCTGTGCGGCGGTGCCCTGCTGCAGGCAGCCGATATCCTGAGTCGCTGCATCATCCGACCCTCGGAGCTTCCCGTCGGCGTCGTCACCGCATGTCTGGGCGGAACCTACCTGGTGCTGCTCCTGTGGCGCAAGGCGCGGCGTGAATAGCGCGGTCTCTTCGCCCTCGCGCGACTCGCCTCCACTCGCGCTGCACGAGGTGAGCGTCAGATTCGGCGTGCGTACCATTCTGAAGAAACTATCGCTCGAGGTTCCCCGTGCGCGCTGGACCTCCATCGTCGGTCCCAACGGCTGTGGTAAATCGACTCTGCTGCGGACCCTGGTGGGCCTCTTGCATCCCGAAAGTGGCACGGTGTCGCTGGAGGGGCGTCCTCTGGATGCGTGGCCACGGCGCGAGCGCGCGAAGCGCATGGCCTGGTTGCCGCAAACCACGCCCGCTACCGACCTGACGGTGCTCGAATGTGTCGCGCTGGGACGGTTTGCTCACATCGGCTGGCTGGGCAGTCTCGAGATCACCGATGAGCAGGCGGTCGCAAGGGCGCTCCGTGCCACCGGCGTCGAGGAGCTGGCCCAGCGCAGAGTCTCGATCCTCTCCGGCGGCGAGCGGCAGCGGGTCAGCCTGGCGCGGCTGCTGGCGGCGGAAGCTTCGATCCTGCTGCTCGATGAGCCCACCACGCATCTCGATCCGCCGCATCAGATCGATATCGCGAAGATTCTGCGGCAGCAAGCCCACCACTGCGGGGCGACCATCGTGAGCGCGATCCACGACATGTCGATCGCGCTCATGGCGGACGAGATCATCGTGATGGGGGTCCACGGCCTCGTGGGCCAGGGCAGTGTCAGTCAGGCACTGGAGGAGGACTGGCTGTCGCGCGCCTTCGGCATGCCGATCAGCGTGGTTCGCTCGGGAAGCTCTTACCTCTGGCAGCCGCAGCTGGTGGAATGAGCCCAGCGCCGGGCCATGCGGTCACCGTGGACGCGTCGCGCGGGCACGCTCGACCATTGCAATGACTTCCTGGCGTCGAGGGCCCTCCAGCGGCAAGCGCGGCGGCCGCACCCGCTCGGAGCCTCGGTTCATGAGCTGCTCCGCCAGCTTGATGGATTGGACCAGGTCGGGCTCCGCATCCAGGTGCAGGAGCGGCATGAACCAACGGTAGATCTGGAGCGCTCGCTCCCTCTGACCCGAGAGAATTGCGTCGTACAACGCGAGCGACTCCGCGGGAAAGGCATTGGTGAGTCCTGAGACCCAGCCTCTGGCGCCGAGCATGAGTCCCTCCATGGCAACATCGTCGAGTCCGGCGAAGAGCGTGAAGCGCTCCCCGAAAGCGTTGATGATGTCCGTGAAACGCCGGGTGTCGGGCGATGACTCCTTGATGGCAACGATGTTCGGCACGTGAGCGAGTTGCTCCAGCGTTGCGAGGTCGATGTTCACCCGATAGGACGGCGGGTTGTTATACAGCATGATGGGCAGCGAAGTGGCACCAGCGACCGCATGGAAATGTGCCTGAAGCTCGCGCCGGGTAGGCACGTAGACCATGGCGGGCAAGACCATGAGCCCGGTTGCACCGAGTGCTTCGGCATCGTGCGCGAACTTCATTGCGCTTGCGGTGGTGAATTCGGACACGCCGACGATCACGGGCACCTTGCCTGCGGCTACCTCCACGGCGGCGGCGACCACGGCGCGCTTCTCTTCGGCGCTCAAGGAGTTCCCTTCTCCCACCGTGCCGATGAGTACGAGCCCATGCACGCCATCGCGCAGGAGGGCG
Organism: uncultured Pseudomonadota bacterium; assembly: GCA_963833085.1. Lineage (GTDB taxonomy): Bacteria > Pseudomonadota > Gammaproteobacteria > Steroidobacterales > Steroidobacteraceae > 13-2-20CM-66-19. Next base: position 602 of record CAWHWV010000055.1, on the reverse strand, counting down.
GCCTGCACCGCGCTCGTAGCCTTGAGGTCCAGCACGAGATCGTCGTTGAACTGAGTGGTCGCGGCCGGGAATACGCCGGACCACGAGCAGGCCTGAGGCTTGGGCGTGGTGTTCATATTGTCACATCGTATACGATCTCATGCGTCCGGCGGCAGTGGAACGCCGAGCTGGCGCAGAGCTGCGACCAGCGGTTGCAGGTGCGAGCGATAGTGCAGCCAGCGTCCAGATGAAGAGCCGTAAATGGGACGGCGTATTTGCGAGGCGCTGGCGGTCAGCGATACGGATGCGCGCTTGTGAACCTCGAGTGCGCGCGGATCCCATTCCAATCCGCAATATTCGGCGACGGCGGCGCATACCTGCGCTGGATCCCTGACGAGCTCTTCGTACCTGACTTCGTGCAGGGTATCGCCGAAGCTTGCGCGCCAGTGGCTGATCAGTCGCTCATAGGCGGCATAGTACTTTGCCAGATCCTCGAAATCGTAACTGAACGGGTAGGCGCTGGCGAACAGGGTGCGATACATGGCGAAGCAGCTGTCGAGCGGTTGACGACTGACGAGCACGAGTTTGGAATTCGGCAGCGCGCGGCGGATGGCGCCGAGGTA
>CAWHWV010000054.1:0-25563 GCA_963833085.1 uncultured Pseudomonadota bacterium | reverse complement strand
TGCCCGCCTGCATCAGATCGTCCACCTCCACGGAGGGTGGCAACCGGCCGACCAGATGGTAGGCGATCCGCTTCACCAGCTCCGCGTGCCGGGTCACCAGCTCGTTCGCTTCCTGCGGCCCGCGGCGGGTCCCGTATGCGCTCGCCGCATTCATGGCACCACTTCCAGCCGCACCGCGTTCCGTCGCACCAGCCTCTCCACGAAAAACTCGATGTTCCCGCGGGGACCGGGTGGCACCGGCCATGTATCGGCCACGGTCGCCAGTTTCTTGAACGCCCGCGCCGCGGGACTCGACGGATAGCCCTCCAGCACCGGCCGTTGCTCCCGTACCGAGCGTCGCAAATACTCGTCCTCGGGGATCTCGCCTGCGAATTCGAGCACAACGTCGAGGAAGCGCGCCGTGACGCGCTCGAAGCGGCGGAATAGCTCGGCGCCCGCGCCCGGGGCGCGCATCCGGTTGGCGAGCACCCGGAATCGCGTGACGCCGTGATTGCGACTCAGGACCTTGACGAGCGCATAAGCGTCGGTTAGCGAGGCCGGCTCATCGCAGATCACGACGAGGACCTGTTGCGACGCTTGTGAGAACTGCAGTACCCCTGGCGCGATTCCGGCCGCCGTGTCCACGATGAGCACGTCCAGGCGGGCTGCGAGCGCACTGAAGGCACGCACCAGGCCCAAGTGCTCGGTGGCGCCCATGCTGGCGAGGTCAGCTGCGCCCGATGCCGCCGGTACGACATGAAATCCCTGGGGCGCCTCCACGATCACCTCGTCCAGCGTGCGCTCCCCGGAGATCACGTGAGCGAGCGTGTACCGCGGCGAGAGCCCGAGGAAGACATCGGCGTTGGCGAGCCCCAGATCGCCATCGAGCAGCACCACACGCCGGCCGGCGTTGGCGAGCGCCATGGCGAGATTGACCGAGACGCTGGTCTTGCCGACGCCCCCCTTGCCCCCGGTGACGGCGATCACGCGCACGGGCTGCCCGAGGGACTCGAGCTTGGAGTTGTTGATGAGACTGAGCTCAGGTCGTCGCATTTGTGAGTCTTCCAAATCTTCGTCGCAGCAGATCCTCGTCGGCAGCCGCACCGCTTGCCTTGGCGAGCCGCACGGCGTGGGACACGAGCTCCAGCGATCTCGCCGGCCGCAGGTCCTCGGGCACGCGTTGGCCGTCGCTGGTGTAGGACAGCGGCAGCCGGGCGCGGATGAGCACGGAGAGCGCGCCGCCGAGGCTCGCCGCCTCATCCAGCTTGGTGAGCAGACACGAGGCCGGGTTGGCGGGCCGGAAGCGGTGCACCGTTTCCTCGAGCACGCCCGCCTGAGCGCAGGCCGCGAGCACGAGCGCCGTCTCCAGCTTCGAGTTGCAGTTGGCGAGCGTCGCGAGACGCGGCCCGAGCTGCGCATCGCGCAGGCTCGAGCCCGGAGTGTCGATCAAAACCAGGCGGTGGCGCTCGAGGCGCGTGAGCAAGTCGGGGAGGGCCTCGAAGCGCTCCGGCACGTGCACTGGCACGCCGAGCAGCTGACCCAGCGCCTGCATCTGGTCTTGCGCGCCGATGCGGACGTTGTCGCAGGCAACCAACGCGAGGTCATTCACGCCATGGCGCAGTATCCAACGTACCGCGATCTTGGCGAGCATGGTCGTCTTGCCGACACCGGTGGCGCCCACGAAGGCGACGCGACCGCCTGTTTCCAACCAGCGATCGCCCGTCACCAGCAGGTACTGCGACAGGCCCGCGAGCGCGAAGCGGCGGCCCTGGGTGAGATCCACGGCCTGATCGAGCTGGCCGACCAGGTGGTCGGCGAGGTCCTGGGCGATGCCGATCTCAGTCAGCTCGCGCAGCAGCTCCGTGTGCACGGGTGCACGGCGCGTGCGGTCGTTCCAGGCGAGCTGCGCGAGTTGGGTCTCGAGCATGCGCCGCAGAGTCTGCAGCTCTTTGCCCATGATGTGCGCCGGAGCTTCGGCAGCTTCAGGTTGCGGCTCGAGTAGAGGCGCGAGAGGCGTGAAAGAGGTCGCGGCCGCCGGCGCAACAGCCGCGGCGAGCGCGGGCGGCGGGGTCGCGGCGGGGGGGCTTGGGGGCGGGGGGCTGGCGGCGGCAGCGGCAGCGGCAGCGGCAGCCATCAGCGCGGCCTTGTCCATCTTGCCGGCGTCGAAATCCACCGCCACTGTGACTTCGACTCCCTTGGCCAGGCGGCGCGACGACAGGATCACGGCGTCCTCCCCCAACTGCTCGCGGATGGCGCGCAGGGCCTGCCGCATGTCGGGTGCCGTATGTCTTACGATCTTCATATTTACCTGCCGACCGCGGTGACGACGCGGACCTTGCGATTGTCGGGAATCTCATTCCAGGCGAGTACGTGGAGGCTGGGCAGCGCCGCGCGCAGGAAGCGCGACAGCTGCGCGCGCAGCGGCGGTGGCACGAGCAGCACCGGCGCCTCGCCCGTGGCCTCCTGGCGTCGCGATGCCTCGCCGACGCGCTGTTGCAGCCGTTCCGCCAGTCCGGGTTCGAGACCCGGGCTCGTGGAGTTGGCGGCGAGCGAGCCGGTGAGCAGCCGCTCGAGATCCGGCTCGAAGGTGATGACCGGCAGCTCCGCGGCGATGCCGGCGATGTCCTGCACGATCTGGCGCCCGAGGGCGATGCGGACGTGGGACAACAGCACCGCGGCGTCCTGAGAGCGCGGCGCATGCTCCGCCAGTGTCTCGATGATGGTGCGGATGTTGCGGATGGGAATGCGCTCGGCGAGCAGGCTCTGGAGCACGCGCACGACCGTCGACAGGGGCAGCACGCGCGGCACCAGATCCTCCACCAGCTTCGGCGCGCTCTTCGCCAGGCCGTTGAGCAGCTGCTGCACCTCCTCGTGCCCGAGGATCTCGTTGGCGTGCGACTGGATGACGAAGGAGAGATGGGTGGCGATGACCGTGCTCGGGTCGACCACCGTGTAGCCGAGGGCCTGGGCGTGATCGCGGCTCGCCGCATCGATCCAGACCGCCTCCATGCCGAAGGCCGGATCGCGGGTGGCGATGCCCTGCAGCGGACCGAAGACGCGCCCGGCGTTGATGGCGAGCTCCTTGTCGGCATAGATGACGCTCTCGCCGACCGGCACGCCGCTCAGGTTGATGCGGTAGACGTTGGGCGCGAGGTCGAGGTTGTCGCGGATGTGTACTGCCGGAATCAGGAAGCCGAGCTCCTGCGACAGCTTGCGGCGCACGCCGCGTACCCTGCCGAGCAGATCGCCGCTCTGGCGCTTGTCGACCAGCGACACCAGGCGATAGCCGACCTCGAGTCCGATGAGATCGATGGGGCGGACATCCTCCCAGGTGAGCTCTTTGGTTTCCGGCGCCGGCGCCACGGGTTTCGGCGCGGTGGCGGCCACGGCGGTCGCCGTGCGCCTCTTCTTGATGATGTAGGCCGCTGAGCCGCAGATCGCGGCCACGAGTAGGAACGCCACATTGGGCATTCCCGGGATGAGACCCATGACGCCGAGCAGGCCCGCCGCGACCCCGAGCGCCTTGGGGTTGCCGAAGAGTTGCCGGCGCAGCTCTCCGCCCATGTCCTGCGAGCGCGACATGCGGGTCACGATGAGGGCCACGGCGGTCGAGAGGAGGAGCGCCGGAATCTGCGCCACGAGACCGTCGCCGATGGTGAGGAGCGTGTAGGTATGGGCCGCGTCCGCCACCGCCATTCCATGGCCGATCGTGCCGATCGCGAGGCCGCCGATGATGTTGATGAGTAGGATCAGGATCCCGGCGATGGCGTCGCCGCGGATGAATTTGCTCGAGCCGTCCATGGCGCCGTAGAAGTCTGCCTCGGCGCGGACCTCGAGGCGGCGGGTGCGCGCCTCGTCCTGAGTGATGAGGCCGGCGTTGAGATCGGCATCGATCGCCATCTGCTTGCCCGGCATGGCATCCAAGGTGAAACGGGCGCTGACCTCTGAGATGCGCCCGGAGCCCTTGGTGACCACCACGAAGTTGATGATCGTGAGGATGATGAACACCACCACGCCGACTGCGAAATTGCCGCCGACCACGAACTCACCGAACGATTGGATGACGTGGCCGGCCGCCTGCGGACCGCTGTATCCATGGAGCAGCACGACTCGCGTCGAAGCGACGTTGAGCGCGAGGCGCAGCAGGGTTGCCAGCAGGAGGACCGTCGGGAAGACGCCGAACTCGATTGGCCGTGAGACGTAGAACACCGCCATCACGATGACGATCGAGAGCGCGATGTTGAAAGTGAAGAGCACATCCAGCGCCATCGGCGGCAGCGGCAGGATCACCATCGCGAGCACGCCGAGGACGCCCACCGGCACGCCGATCCCGGCGCGCAGCAGGTCACGCCAGGTCGGCATGTTGGGGCTGGTTGTCGTGGCGGCTGTGCTCATGATCAATGCCGTGTGGCGTCAATGGCGGGGTCGATCGCGGGCGGCTCCGGCGGCCGCGCCCCTGAGGTCCGCGCCGTCCTCAGCTGATAGATGTAGGTCAGAACCTGCGCGACAGCCACGTACAGCGTCGTCGGGATCTCGCTGCCGATCTCCACACTGTGGAACAACGCGCGGGCCAGCGGCGGCGCCTCGAAGATGGGTACGGAGTGCTCGGTCGCGATCTCGCGGATGCGGGCGGCGACCAGGTCCGCGCCCTTGGCCACGACCAGTGGGGCCCGCATGCGTTTCTCGTCGTAGCGCAGCGCCACGGCGAAGTGCGTCGGGTTGACGACGACGACATCCGCCTTGGGCACGTCGTGCATCATCCGGCGCTTGGCGATCTCGCGCTGCGCCCGGCGGATGCGCATCCTCACCTCGGGCGCACCCTCGGTCTGCTTCATTTCCTGGCGGATCTCGTCGCGGCTCATCTTGAGGTTCTCTGTGTACTGGTAGAGCTGCCAGGGCACATCGACCGCCGCGATGAGGACGAGTCCGCCGGAGACGGCGAGCAGGGCGTTGGAGGCGAGACTTGCGGCCTGCGCGATGCCCGCGTGCAGCGGCGCCGCCCCGAGCGCGAGAATCTGCGCCGATTGTTTGTGCAGTACCGCCACCGCGACGGCGGCGACGATCAGGAATTTCGCGAAAGCCTTGCCGAGCTCGACGGCGCCTCTGGCGGAGAAGAAGCGGCCGAAGCCCTGGATCGGGTCGAGACGCGTGAAGTCGGGCACCAGCGCCTCGAAGCTGAGATTCCAGCCGCCGACGGCGAAGGGCGCGAGGAGCGCGGCGAGCAGCGTCAGGCCGAAGACCGGCGCGCAGGCCATGAGCGCACGCACCAGCTCGGTACCGGCCGTCGCAAGCGCGAGCCCCGGGTCGACGGCCTCGGCAGGTGCGACGCTGAGCGCGGACTTGGTGATGTCGAACAGTGCGCCGCCGAGCGAGCCGCCGAGAAAATGCAGGCTCCCCGCCGCGACCAGCAGCACGGCCGCCGCATTGAGCTCGGCGGAGCGCGGCACCCGGCCTTCCTGCCGGGCCTCCTCGATCCGCCTGCCTGTCGGTCGTTCTGTCCGTTCTTGATCGTTCTCGGCCATGCGTCAGGCTCCGCTCAGGTGGCGCGTGAAATCGAGCGCCACGGCGAGCAGGCGGATGAAACTCGACTCGAGGGCGGGCAGGCTGACGAGGATCACGACCAGTCCCAGGACGAGCGAGAGCGGCAGTCCCACCGAGAAGATGCTGAGCGTCGGCGCGGCGCGGCTCACCACCCCGAAAGCGAGGTTGGTGACCAGGAGCGCCGTGACGCCCGGCAGTGCCACGGCGAGGGCCCCGGAAAAGAGCTCCGAGCCCCAGTTGACCACCGACCAGATGCCGTTGGCGCCGAGACCGGTGGTGCCGATCGGCAGAGTATGAAAGCCATCCACCAGCATGCCGATGAGCGCGAGATGCCCGTTCAGCACGAGGAAAATGAGGGTCACGAGTATGGAGTAGAGCTGGCTGACCGTCGGCGTGCTCGCGCCGCTCTGCGGGTCGAGGTTGAACGCAAGGGAGAGGCCCATGCTGTTGCCGAGCATCTCGCCGCCCAGAGACACGGCGTCGAAGAGGATATTCAGCGAGAAGCCGAGCGCAGCGCCGATGATGACCTGCTGGATCGTGATCACGGCGCCCTCGGCGGAGAGAGGTGTCACGTCGGGAATCGTCACGAGTGGCGCGACGAGAAAGGTCACGGCACCGGCAAGCACGACCCGCACGCGCGCCGGCACCGACGAGGTGCCGAATGCCGGCGCCACCATGAAGCAGGAGCCGATGCGCACGAACGGCCAGAAGAGCTCGAGGAGCCAGCCGTCCAGTTGTTGTGCCGTTACGGTGATCATGGCGTCGGGCGCGGCCTCAACTGATGAGTCCCGGAATGCTCATGATGAGCTCGCGCGTGTATCCGATGAGCGTCTTCAGCATCCATGGGCCGACGATGGCGATGGTCACGGAGATCGCGATCAGCTTCGGGATGAAGGACAGCGTCATTTCATTGATCGAGGTCGCGGCCTGAAACGCGCCGACCAGGACGCCGGTGAGGAGCGCCGCCAGCAGCAGGGGCGCCGCCAGGGCGAGGGTCATTTCGAGGGCCCGGCTGCCGATGGCCATGATGGTGTCAGGTGTCATGGTGCAAGCGGACTCAGTGATAGAAACTCTGGGCGAGGGTGCCCATGACAAGCGTCCAGCCGTCGACGAGCACGAACAGCATCAGCTTGAAGGGCAGGGAGATGAGCACGGGCGAGACCATCATCATGCCCATGGACATCAGTACGCTGGCCGTCACGAGATCGATGATCACGAACGGGATGTAGAGCAGGAATCCGATGATGAAGGCGGTCTTCAGCTCGCTCGTGACGAAGGACGGCACCAGCACGCTGAAGGGCACATCGAGCGGTGTCGCGTAGCCCTTGCCGCCGGCGATGTGCACGAAGGTGGCGATGTCGTTCTCGCGCGTCTGGCGCAGCATGAATTCCTTGAGCGGCACTTCGGCGCGCGACAGCGCGGTCGTGGCGTCGATGGCGCCTGCGGAATAGGGCTGGTAGGCGTCCTGGTTGATGCGGTTGATGACCGGGGTCATCACGAAGAAGGTCAGGAAGAGGGCCAGGCCCAGCAGGACCTGGTTGGGTGGAGTCTGGCCGGCGCCGAGGGCCTGGCGCAGGATGCTGAGGACGATCATGATGCGGGTGAAGGCCGTCATCATGAGCAGGATCGCGGGCAGCAGGGAGAGCGCTGTCAGCAGCGCCAGCACCTGCAGCGTCAGGGTGTAGGTTTGGCCGCCGCCGGCGGCTGTTTGGACGGCGAACGCGGGGATGCCGGGGGTTGGGGCCGCCGCGGCGCTGGCGACGACCGGCAGCAGGACCAGTGCCAACGGCAGTAACTTGCGCAGCAGCTTCACTTTCCCAAACTCCGTTTGAGCAGGGCGCTGAATGATGCTGCGGGAGCGATGGCGGTCGTGGCTTTCGGGACTTCTATGGGGTCACGGAGGATGTGTAGCGGGGTCACGCGGCCGGGAGCTACGCCTACGAGGACTTGCTCGGTGCCTACTTTGAGGAGGACGGCACGCTCTTTCGGGCCGAGGGGGACGTCGGCCAGGACGTCGATCGCGTTGCCTACGCGACTGCCGAAGCCGCGTACCCGACGGGCCAGCCAGGCGACCGCGAATATTGCGGCGAGTACGGCCAGCAGGGCGAAGGTGACGGACGCGAGTCCGCCCGCGCCGACAGGCGCCACGGTGTTGGCGGCGTGCGGTGCGGCGAAGAGGTGGTTCATCTGAGCTTGCGCAGGCGCTCGGCCGGGCTGATCACGTCGGTCAAGCGGATGCCGAAGCGCTCGTTGACGACGACTACCTCGCCGTGAGCGACCAACGTTCCGTTGACGAAGACGTCCAGGGGCTCGCCGGCGGCGCGCTCGAGCTCGACTACGGAGCCCTGGTTGAGCTGCAGCAAGTTACGGATCGGGATGCGCGTGCGGCCCACTTCCATGGAGAGTGTTACCGGGACATCGAGGATGACCTCGAGGTTGACGTCGCCGTTGGCTGCTGGCGCACCGTCTTCGGTGAGCTCTTCGAGCTCGGCGGGGCGTGCCTCGGCAGGATTTGCGGACATTGGGGTTGACCTCAGTTGCTGTCGGTTACTTGAGCTGTTTATTTTCCTGGGGCCGGGGATCCGGCGCTGGCCTTGCCGCGGCGGACTCGCTCTTGGACCTTGACCGCCTGGCGGCCGCGCGAGATGCCCAGGCCGCCGCGGAATACCGGCACGTCCTCGGCGACGAGCGTCACCTTGCCGCTGAAGTCGCACGGCAGCACGTCGCCGGACTTCATGTTGAGGAGCTCGGCCAGTGTGAGCGAGGAGCGTCCGAGGATGGTGGTGAGCTCGATTTCCGCATCCTCCATCTCCTCGCGCAGGCACATCAACCAGCGCTCGTCCTTTTCCACGCGATCGCTCGCGATGCCCGCATCGAGTATCTCGCGCAGCGGCTCGATCATCGAGTAGGGCATGGTCACGTGCAGGTTGCCGCCCGCGCCGTCGAGCTCGATGTGGAAGCTGGTGACGACCACGATCTCCGACGGCGACACGATGTTGGCGAAGTGCGGGTTGATTTCGGAGTTCAGATACTCCAGCTCTATGGGGGCGACGTGCGACCAGGCCTCGCGCAGGTCGGCGAACACGCTGCGCAGCACGATGTGAATGATGCGCTGCTCGGTGGCCGTGAACTCCCGGCCCTCGATCTTGGCGTGGCGGCCGGTGCCGCCGAAGAAGTTGTCGACCACCGCGAACACGAGCTTCGGATCGAGCACGACCAGCGCCAGTGCCGCGGAAGGGATTGATCTTGACCAGATTGAGGCTGGTCGGCACGTGCAGGGTATGCACGTACTCGCTGAATTTCTTGATCTCGACGGCGCCGACCGAGATCTCCGGCGAGCGGCGCAGCAGATTGTAGAGGCTGACGCGGTTCAGACGGGCGAAGCGATCGTTGATCATCTCCAGCGTGGGCATGCGCCCGCGCACGATGCGCATCTGGTTGTTGAAATCGTAGGAGCGCACCTCGCCCGGCACCGGCGGTGCCTCGGTGCTCACCGCGCCCGTGTCCACGCCGTGGATCAGTGCGTCGATCTCGGCCTGATCGAGAATCTTCTCTTGGCTCATGGGTGATCCGCGTCCGTTATTGCATCACGAAGCTCGTGAAGTAGACGGCCTCGACCAGCTTGGGGTCGCCACCGGCCTGCGCGAGGTCCTTGCGGATGGCGGCGAGCGCATCCGCGCGCAGCTGCTCCTTGCCCGCGGGCGTGGACAGCTCGGTGTACTTCTGGTTGGCCAGGAGAATGAGGAGATCGTTGCGCACCACCGGATCGTTGCTCTTCAACAGATCCAGGGACTTCTGATCGCGCGACATCACTTCGACCGAGATCTGCAGGAAGCGCACCAGCTGGTCGGCCTGGAAGTTGACGACGAAGGGCGGATCGAGCGCCAGGTAGAGCGGCGGGCCGACTGGCTTCTTGTCCGCGGCGGCGTGCGACGCTTTCGCCGAGTGGCCGAAGGCGTGTGTCAGGATGAGCGCGCCGCCGACTGCGGCGACGAGCACCGCCGCCGCTATGATGATCATCATCTTTGGAGCGCGGCGCTTTCCCGCTGCTGCCGAGGCTTCAGCGCCGGCGGCCCCTTGCGCCGGTGCGAGGACGGGTACATCGGACATCGCTCTGTCGTCTCCTGCGGCTGGTGCGGCGCCAAGCGCCTGTTGCTTGCGTCCTGCAGGTGCAACGCCCATGCCACGGGCGTTGAAACACGCCTAAGTGCCTGACGAATAAGAGTTTGGTGGCCGAACCGGGAGTGTGAGGCGCGTCGCAGTCGGAGGGGGGCGACGGTTTATTGACTGACGTACTCAGGCGTAGGTGTCGAGCAGACCCAACCCGCCCGTGGCGGCGGCCTGGCTGCCGGAGCCCTCGTTGACGGCGGCAATCGCCGCTGCCGGCGATCCCGCCCGGGCGGAGCTCTGCCGGTCCTGGCCGCGGGGCGACTCCCGCGAGACGCCGGCATCGGCCAGAGTGAGCCCCTGGTTGGCGAAGAGCTGACGGAGCTGCGGCAACGATTGTTGCAGCGCCGCGCGCGTGTCGGGCTGAGCGGCGCCGAACCACACACTGGCCTGGCCGTCGTGCACGGAGATGTTGACCTGCAAGGGGCCAAGGTGCTCCGGCGAGAGCTGCAGGGATGCGGACTGGATCCCTTGCTGCGCCATCCAGGTGAGCTTGGTGCCGAGCTCGTCGCTCCAGGCGCTGGTGCCGACCTGGGAGGCGAGCGACATGTTCGAGGAGTCGATCGTCGTTTGCTGCGATCCGATATGTGAAGGGGTCGGCAATTGTGCGGCGGCCGTGAACGCCGCGGCAGCGGCGGTCGCCGTCGCAGGCGGGGCGGCGGGAGTGGACGCGCCACCTGACGACGCGGGATTGGGATCGCCGGTTCCGGAATCGGAAATGAGATTCTGTGTGAGCAAGGTGCTGAGCGCCGCCGCGCTGCTCTGGCTGTCGCCGATCGCGCTGCCAGCGGCCGACGAAGGCGCTGCTCGTGGGCGAGGCCGGCGCGCCCGGGACGACGGCAGGCGCGGGCATCGCGGCAGCCAGCGCGCCGGCGAGCGCTTGCTCGAGGAAGGTCAGTGCGCTCGCCACCTGGTCGGCGGCGGACTGCTTCGCCGCGGGCTGGCTGGGCCCACCCGCGTCGGACGCTTGGGATTTGGCGGCCGAGGCGTCGGTCGTCGCGGTGCCATCCGCTGGTGTCGCGGCGAGTGACTGGGCGAGCGCTGCGGAGAAGTCGTTGGTTTCGGCCGCCGCCGCCGTGGTCCCTGCCGCGGCTTGAGTGCTGCTGGTTTTGGAGGCGCTGGCCGCGCCGGATGCTTGCTTCGCAGAGGGCGCCGTCCGCCGGCCGGAGCCGGAGGTGGCGCCGCCGCTCTTGCCGGGAGCTTTGGACTGGGGGGAAGCCGAGTTGGCGGTCTTCGACCCTGACGCGGAAGATCCGCCGGCCGCAGGCTGCGCACTCCGCGATGCGGAGGAGTTTGCTCCCGCAGAGCCGGAAGCCGGGGTCTCGGAGCCGGAGGCCGGCGTTCCGGGGCCGGAAGCCGCGGGTGCGGTCGAGCTCGCAGAGTTTGATGCGCCGCTGGATGCCGGCGCAGAGGGAGCTTGTCCGGCCGGCGCCGGCATCGAAGGCAGCGTAAGCATGCGATCAGCTGCCACGGGCGCCGGTCCTGCGGGACCACAGTTGCAGTGAGTGCTCGTCGGTCTCCTTCTGCTCGATCTTGTCCGCTGCGAGCCTCTCCTCCGCCTGCCAATGGCTGGCGAGGTTGCCGACCGCCGTCGCTCGCCGCGCCGCGTTGCGCCAACTCTCGAGCTCCGCGCTGCGCTGCAGTCGGGCCTGCGCCAGGATCTGCGCCTGTTGCCGCAGTGCCTCATCGAGGCGGCTCAGGAACACCTGGTACTCGCGTGCGCCGGCGCCGCTCATGCCGGCTTCGGCGCGGCGCGTGAAATCCCGCACGTAGGACGTGCGATAGGCCTCGAGCTCGTCGAGCTTCGTCTGCGACGCGCGCACGCTCTTCTCGCAGGCCGCCAGCGCCTCCGCCTTGCGACGCTCGATGTCGTCGACGACGCGTCGCACCAGGCCGATCCGCTCAGTCTTTTTCATTTAGTAGTTGGCTCGGAAAGAGTTTCAGTGAGGGCCGCGAGGCTCGTCGCGAGGTCGACCCGCTCGCGCATGTCCTGCTGCAGGAAGCGTTGCATGCGGGGCCAGAGCGCGAGCGCCTGATCCACGCGCGGATCGCTGCCGCGCTGGTAGGCCCCGATGGCGATGAGGTCGCGGTGCTGCTGATAGGTCGAGAGCGCCTGGCGGAACTGTCTCGCCGCCGCGATATGCGGGGTGGCGGCGATCTCGTGCATCGCGCGGCTGATCGAGGCCTCGACGTCGACCGCCGGATAGTGGCCGCTCTCGGCAAACCGGCGCGAGAGGACGATGTGGCCATCGAGGATCGCGCGCGCGGCGTCGGCGATCGGATCGTTCTGGTCGTCACCCTCGGTGAGAACGGTGTAGAAGGCGGTGATGGAGCCGGAGCCCGTGGCACCGTTGCCGGCCCGCTCGACGAGCTGCGGCAAGCGCGCAAACACCGACGGCGGATAGCCTTTGGTGGCCGGCGCCTCGCCGATGGCAAGCGCGATCTCGCGCTGCGCCTGGGCGAAGCGGGTCAGGGAGTCCATCAGCAGCAGTACGCTGGCGCCTTGATCGCGGAAGTATTCCGCGATGGCGGTGGCGAGCCACGCACCGTGCAGTCGCATCAGCGGCGGATGATCCGCCGGCGTGGCGACAACCACGGCGCGGGCGCGATCCTTGGGTCCGAGGATGCGCTCGACGAATTCCTTCACTTCGCGGCCGCGCTCGCCGATCAGCCCGACGACGATCACTTGCGCGCTGGTGTAACGGGCCATCATCCCGAGAAGCACGCTCTTGCCGACGCCGCTGCCGGCGAAGAGCCCCACGCGCTGCCCACGGCCGATCGTCAGAAGGGAGTTGATGGAGCGGATACCGACGTCGAGTGGCTCGCTGATGGGATGCCGCGACAGCGGGTTGATGGGGCGCCCGGTCAGGCGCACGGTCGCGCTGCAGGACAACGGGCCGAGTCCATCGAGCGGCTGTGCCGCGCCGTCCACGATGCGCCCGAGGAGCTCGGGCCCCACACGGACGGTGCCGGCGCGTTGACGGGGAATGACACGCGCGTTGGGTCCGAGGCCATGCGCATCGCCCGAGGGCATGAGGTACAGCCGGTCGCCGGCGAAGCCGACCACTTCCGTGGCAGTTCGCGAGCCGTCGCCGGCAATGACATCGCAGTAATCGCCCACGGACGCCTGGCAGCCGGCGGCCTCGAGCGTCAGTCCAACCATGCGGGTGAGGGAGCCTTCGACGGCTGGAGGCTCGGTCTCCTGCACCGCGCGCACCCGGCGCCGCAAGCCCTCGCGCCAGATTGCAGCCCGCGCGAGATCGAGGGACGCGGTTGTCATTCCTCCTCCCGTGCCGCCGCGCGCTCGTCCCCGAGCGCGCTCGCGGCAACCGCGGCGATGCGCGCCTCGAGCCGTGCGTCGATGCGCGAGGACTGGCTGTGAATGACACACCCGCCGCGCGACAGCGTTGGATCCTCGACGATGGTCCAGGCGCGATCCGCGGCAGGAGCGGTGAGATGCTCGCGCACTGTCGCGGCATCCTCCGGATGCAAGTGGACCCGCACTTCGCGGGTCGCAATCGGAAGGAGCGCCAGCGACTCCCGCAGAATGGCGATCACCTGCGTGGGCTCGACATGCAGCTCGCGCCGGGCGAGCTGCTTGCCTACGCTCAACGCCAGCTGCGCCAGCTCGTTTTCGATATCGGCGTCGAGTTGTTGGAACGGCCGGGCGAGCAGCTGCAGCGCCGCATCGAGACGCTTGACACGCTCGTCGAGCGCCGTGAGCTTCGCGCTCGTCTCGGCGCGCGCGCGTGCCATACCGGCCTCGTAGCCACGCGCTTCCGCGTCCTTGAGCGCGTGCGCTACCGCCTCTTCCGCCGCTGCGCGACGGTCCTGGCGCCCGCCGCCGACTATGGGGCCCTCGACCTCGGGCAGCCGCCAGCGCTCGATCGTCGCTGCCGCCGCCGCAGGGCTCCGGCGCGCGTCAGACATATTCCTCGCCCTTGCCGGCGAGCGCGATGGTGCCTGCCTCGGCGAGCTTGCGGGCGACCTGCAGGATCTCCTTCTGCGCCGCCTCGACCTCGGAGAGGCGCACCGGACCTTTCGCCTCCAGATCATCGCGCAGCATTTCGGCCGCCCGCTGCGACATGTTCTTGTAGATCTTCTCCTTCAGCGCTTCCTCGGCCCCCTTCATAGCGAGCAGCAGCTTCTCCGCCGGCACCTGCCGCAGGAGCTCCTGCATGCCGCGGTCATCGACGTCTATCAGGTTGTCGAACACGAACACGAGATCGAGGATGCGCGCGGCGAGCGCCTCGTCGCTCTTCTCGATCTGCTCCATGAGCGCGCTCTCCTGGCTCGGCTCGAGGAAGTTGATGATCTCGGCGGCCGCCTTGGCGCCGCCCAGCACCGAGCTCTTGCCGCCGGACTTGCCGGCAAACTGCTTCTCGATGATGTCGTCGAGCTCGGTGAGCGCGCTCGCCTGCACGCCGTCGAGCGTGGCTATGCGCGCGACCACATCCGGCCGCACGTTCGCGGGCAGGGATGACAGCACCTCGGCCGCCTGATCGGCATCCAGATAGGCGAGCACGATGGCGATGATCTGCGGATGCTCGAGCCTTATGAGCTCGGACACCTCGCGCGCGTCCATCCATTTCAGCGCGTCCAGGCCCTTGGTGGAGCGGCCGATGTTGATCCGGTCGATGATGCTCGCGGCTTTGTCCTGCCCCAAGGCATCGACCAGCACCCGGCGCAGGAACTCGTCGGCGCCGACGCCGACCGAGGTCTGGCTCTCGACGGTCTGCGCGAATTCCGAGATGACTCCGTGCACCTCCTCGCGCGACACGTTGGCGAGCTTCGCCATGGCGGTGCCGATGCGCTGCACCTCCTTCGCGCCCATGTGCTTGAGCACCTGTGCGGCTTCGCTCTCGCCCAGAGTCAGCAGCAGGATGGCGGCGCGGTCGGTGCCGCTGCGGGCGGCCTCGCGCCGGTCGGGGCGCTCACTCATCGGAGCCCACCCAGCCGCGCACGAGTTGCGCGACTCGCTTCGGATCCTGGTTCACCATCGAGCGCGCCTGGGTCAATTGCTGCTCGTGGTTGAGCACGTTCACGGCGGGCTCCCTCTGGCCTGGAGGCAGGGCAGCCGTTCCCGCGGGTGCCCCTGCTGTCGGCAGGGCCTGCGCCCCGCCGGCTGGCGCGAAGCGGATGGGAGTGATGAGAGTCTTCACCAGCGGGCGCAGCACAGTCAGCACGAGCACGAGCACGACGACGAGTCCGGCCCCGATCCGCAGCAGGCTCCAGAAGATCGGTGTCTGCCAGAGCGCTGGCGCCTGGAAAGTGCCGTCGGGGATGGCGGCCGCGCTGCTGTCGGTATCCAGTGACTCGTTGACTACGCTGACGCTGTCACCTCGCGTTGCATCGAATCCCACAGCGTCCTTGACGAGCTGAGTGACGCGAGCCAGGTCGTCCGCGCTGAGCGGCACCTTCTTTGCCTTGCCGTCCGTTCCGGTCACGGTGCGGTCGCCGATCAGCACCGCAACGGTCAGCCGGCGAACGGTTCCCGCCGGCTGGCTGGTGTAATTCAGCGTGCGATCGATCTCGTAGTTGCGCGTCACATCGCGCGAAACAGTCTTGTCACCCGGCACTCCGAACGTGCCGCCCACGGCCTCGAGCCCGGGTTGGCCCGATGCCGTCGCGGGTGTGCCCGCGCCGCCGGTTTGAGTGTTGCCGCTCTGCGCGGCATTCTGTGCATCGGTGCCCGAAGCGGGTGTAGCCGGCGCCGCGGTGCCCGCGGCGGCCGTGCCGTTCTGGCCCGCAGTGGCGCTCGACTGTGCGGACTGTGGTACCGCCACACCCGGCGTCGGCGGCTCATTGGAGAGCGAGCCAGGCACACCGCCGCTGGCCGCGCTGCCGGCGCTCTGCTCCGACAGCTGCTCGCTGCGGACGATCTGGCTGTTGGGAGTGTACTGCTCCTTGGCCTGCTCGCTCACCCCCAGGTTGAGGTCGGCGACGACCTGCGCATGCACCAGGCCGGGCCCCACGAGGGGCGTGAGGAGCGCCTCGATGCGCCGCGCGTAATCGGTCTCCATGCGATGCACCATGTCATATTCGCGCTCGTCCATGGCATAGGGATCGTGCCCGTTGGGCGCTGACAGCAGCCGCCCCTGCTGGTCCACCACGGTGACCGCGCCGGGAGAGAGATTGGGCACGCTCGAGGCCACGAGGTTGATGATGGCCTGCACCTGCTCGGCCTCGAGCGTCGATCCGGGCTTCAACTCGACGAACACCGAAGCGCTCGCCGAGCGGTTATCGCTGACGAAAACCGACTGGCGCGGCTCGGCCAGGTTGACGCGCGCGCCGGCGACGGGCTGCAGGTTGGCGATGGTGCGGGCCAGCTCCATCTCCAGCGCGTGCTGGTAGCGCACATCCTCCATGAACTGGCTGACACCGAAACCGGAGCTCTTCTCCAGGGTGGCGAAGCTGTCGTTGTCGGTGAGCCCCTGGCCGGCGAGCTTCAGGCGCGCCTCGTCCAGGCGCTCGGCCGGAACCTCGATGCCGCTCGAGGTGGGATCGAGCTTGTAGGGAATCTGCGCCGCCTCCAGGGCCTGCGCGATCTGCGCCTCATCCTGCGGCGAGATGTTGGCATAGAGCAGGCTGTAGGTCGGTCCCCGCGACCAGAGCACGATCCAGACACCGGCCGCGACCGCGGCGGCGATGCCGATCAGCAGCAGCAGCGGCCTCAAACTGGCGGGTAGCCCCGCCAGGTTGGCGGCAACGTTGGCCGGGCTGTTGGCCAGGCCGGTAGAGACAGTGGCGGAGTCGGCAGCCATGGTCGGTAGTTACATCCGTGCCGTTACATCTGCATGTTCATGATGTCCGTGTAGGCGCTGACGAGGCGGTCGCGCACCTCGGTCAGAGCCCGCAGGGACACGCTTGCCTTCTGCATCTGCACCATCACCTGCGGCAATTCGACGCCGGGGGTGCCGCGCGTGTAGGCATCGGCGAGCTGCGAGGCGGTTTGCTCGCTCTGGTTCACCTGCTCGATACCCTGGCGGAGCAGGGCCGCGAAATCGCTCGGTCCGCCGGTCGGCGCGGCCGGCTGCTGCGCCGCCTTGGGTTGCAGCTGGGTCGAGAGAGAGCGGATCTGGGCGAGAACCCGGTCGATTTCCATCTGGCTCATGGTGGACCCCGTCAGGCGGCTGGAACGTCGATGCCCGCTTCGCGCAGGCGAGCGAGTTTGTAGCGCAGAGTGCGCGGACTGATGCCGAGGCGCTCGGCCGCCTCGCGGCGGCTGCCCTGATTGTTGCGCAGTGCATCCAGGATGAGATCGCGCTCGGCCTGCACCAGCGAGCCGGCAAGCGAGTCGGCGGCGGCCGGAGCTGCCGCGCCCGCGGCCGGCTGCGGCATCTCGTTGGCGAGCTCGAACTGAATGTGCTCGGGCCGGATCACCGGGCCGTTGACCAGGATGAGCGCGCGTTGCAGCAGGTTGTCGAGCTCGCGCACGTTGCCCGGCCAGCCATAGGTGAGGAGCAGATGCGCGGCCTCGGCGCTCAGCGCCGGAATGGGCTCGCCCGGGCGGCAGCGCGCAGTCAGGAGCTGCATGGCGAGCGGCAGGACATCGTCCCGCCGCAGCCGCAGCGGCGCGATGGCGAGTGGGAATACGTTGAGGCGGTAGTAGAGGTCCTCGCGGAAGCGGCCGGCGGCAACATCCTCGCGCAGGCGCCGGTTGGTGGTGGCGATCACGCGGACATCGAGGCTGACCGGCATGCGGCCGCCGAGCCGCTCGACCTCGCGCTCCTGCAGCACGCGCAGCAGCTTGGCCTGCAGGCCGAGAGGCATCTCCGTCACCTCATCGAGCAGCAGCGTTCCGCCCTGGGCCTGCTCGAACTTGCCCGGGTGCGAGGCGTGCGCGCCGGTGAAGCTGCCGCGCTCGTAGCCGAACAGCATCGCTTCCAACATGTTCTCGGGAATGGCGGCGCAGTTGACGGCGACGAACGGCCGGCTGCTGCGCGGGGAGCGGCGATGGATGTAACGCGCCAGGACTTCCTTGCCGGTGCCGGACTCGCCGACGACCAGAACCGTGCAGTCGCTCAGCGCGACGCGGCGCGCGAGATCGACCAGACGCCGAGAGCTCGGGGCGCACGCGACCGGATCGGATTGGGCGCGCCGCGCGCAGGCCTCAACGCCGGCGGGGCTCGCCAACGGAGTTTCATCAGTCTCGGACATCCAACCTCCCAGCTGCGGGGCCGCTTCGTCGTGAGGGAGGGTGCAAAAGCCGTGCCGGGCGCAAACCGGCCGAAAAGCGTGAACGCTGTCACGTTGGCGGCAGGAATCCGCCGCCGGCGCGTCAAACTTCCGTCGCCGCCTCGATGCCGAGCTTGCGCAGCTTCTCGACGAGAGTCGTGCGGCGCAGGTTGAGGAGGCGCGCGGCGTGCGCGACGGTGCCGTTGGCGCGGTCGAGCGCCTGTTGGACGAGGGCGCGCTCGATCCCCAGCAGGTGTGCCCGCAGATCGATGCCGGCTTCCGGCAGCGCGGTCAGCGTATCGGGTACGGCGGTCTGTGGCGCGCTCGCCGGAACGGCGTCGACGGCGCCGACCTCGAGCAGCTCCAGCGTCTCCTCTTCACCTAGAACGCTTTCGTCATCCGCGATGACCGGCTGTTGCTCTTCCCATACCCAGCCCGCCGCCGGCCGGTACTTCGACGGCAGGTCCTCGATCTGCACGATGCGCCCGCCGGCGGTGATCGACAGCCGCTCGATGAGGTTGCCCAGCTCGCGCACATTGCCGGTCCACGGATGAAGTGCCAGCGCGGCGAGAGTGCGGCGTGCGAAGTGCACTGCCGGTCGGCCGTTCAATACGTTCTGCGCCACGAAGTTCTGCACGATCAGCGGCAGATCCTCGATGCGCTTGCGCAGCGGCGGCATGTCGATGGGAAATACGTTGAGGCGATGATAGAGGTCCTCGCGGAACGTACCGCGGCCTATCGACTCCTCGAGGTTGCGATGCGTCGCTGCGATGATGCGGACATTGCATCGGATCGGCACGTGGTTGCCGACACGCTCGAATACACGCTCCTGCAGCACTCGCAGGAGCTTTACCTGCATCGAGGGGCTCATGTCGCCGATCTCATCGAGAAACAGCGTGCCGCCTTCGGCGATCTCGAAGCGGCCCTTGCGGGCCGAGATCGCGCCGGTGAAGGAGCCCTTCTCGTGGCCGAAGAGCTCGGACTCGAGGAGCTCGGCCGGAATCGCGCCGCAGTTGACCGCCACGAACGGGCGGTTGCGCCGCGGGCTCAGGTCGTGGACGGCGTGCGCGGTGACTTCCTTGCCGGTGCCGGACTCGCCGAGGATGAGGACGGTGGAGTCGTGGCCCGCAACCTGCCGGATGAGGCCGATGACCTCACGGATCGCGGTGGAGTTCCCGGTCGGAAGCCGCGCCGCGGCGGCCGCGGTTATCTCGGACGGCGCGCTCTCGTCTTTGCCCGGTGCGAGGGCCGAGAAACTTTGCGCTGCCGCCATTGAGACTCCCACGTACCCATATATATGAAGTTCTTGTTGACCGAACCCCTCAGGCGCCGCAATGGTGCGCACCGCCGCGGGCGGTAGCTGTGATGCGCTTCCGGTTGCTCGTATCTTGAGACAGCTTCGGTCACGCTCCGTGACCGCTGTCACAAGCTAGTTGCCCATGGACACACGTCCACCCGGAATGATGAAGCGGTGCGAGCGCGTGGCAGGCACACGGAGGTGCCCCGCCGCCGCAGGTGGCGGAGCCGCGGGCAAAAACCACGCTTTTTGCCCGCGGCGCGCTGGGCCGGGCAGGACGCCCGGATCCAGCGCTTCATACTAGTGGGCCAGGGGTCGACCAGGTGTACGGTCAGCGCTCGGTATTCGGGCGGGTGAGCCGGACGCTGGTGCGCGTCCCGGCGATCTGTCGACGATGGCGGCGGAACGCCATCTTCTCGATGAGGTCGGCAACGGCCTCGCCGAGGGGGATGAAGCGTGCCTTGACGTTGCCGTCCGGCGTGACGTTCGTCACGCGGCCGGGCAGACGTAGCGGCTGCGCGAGGCAGTCGTGCAGATAGACCTCGAGAACGCCCTGTGCGCCGGCTTCCGGCAGGGGATTCGTGCCGCGCCAGACGGCGCCGAGCGCGTTGAAACGCACAGAGGCGACCGCCGGCCGGGGGCGGTTGGCCGCGAGGATCTGGCCGACCAGGTCGAGGAGAAGATTCATCTTGCGCTCGAGGCGCAGGATGTCGGCGGCGTAGGGGTTGTTCTCGTCGGGCTTCTCGACCGGACCGTGCTCTTCCATCGCATCCCAGGCCTGCAGCACCTGCAGGTTGCGCTCGGCGAGTCCGGCGGCGATATCGGGCTCCAGCAGGCCGGGCGAGACGCGCCACAGGACCGGGAGCACGTCCTGGAAGGCGAGCTCCTCGTACAGCACTACTGTGTCGGCCCCGTCGAACATGCCCGGGTTATCGGCTGGAACGCTGTGCGCTTTAGGAGACTCCATTATGTCAAAGTATCAAAAATCAACCCGCATTGCTAAGCGGAGTGATATTGGTCTGCGTCTCGTCGAGGAAGAAGCGGCGTACCAACATGGCCTGCTGCAGCTTGCCCTTGCGGACGTAGGCCTCGTAGAGGAGGTCCTTCATCACCTCGAGGGCGATGCCGGCCTCGTAGCCATCGAGCAGCGGGATGTTGGGCCGGGGGTCGGTGGCGGTGCCGAAGAGGATGCTCTTGAGCTTGCCGAAGGTGTCCGTGGAGAGTGCCGCGAGCTCGCGCACTTCGTTGAGCTCGTCGAACAGGCGGAGCTTGCCCGCCTCGCCGAGGTCGGCGAAGACCGCCTGCACGGTGCGGCGGCTCATCGAGGCGAAAGCGTTGAAAGCGCCGCTCGAGAAGCAGGTCAGCGCCTCCTTGAAGAGCAGCTCCACTTCCTCGGGAAGGTAGGTGAAGGAGAATTTCTCGCGGGCGCGCTCCACCTCGATGAACTGGGGCGAGAGCTCGATGCGGCTGGCGGCGTACATGCGCACGGCGAAGCGCAGGAACACCGGGGAGTGGCAGGCGTCGCAGCGGAAGACGATGCCTACCTGAGG
Organism: uncultured Pseudomonadota bacterium; assembly: GCA_963833085.1. Classification (GTDB taxonomy): domain Bacteria; phylum Pseudomonadota; class Gammaproteobacteria; order Steroidobacterales; family Steroidobacteraceae; genus 13-2-20CM-66-19. Next base: position 4,851 of record CAWHWV010000054.1, on the reverse strand, counting down.
CGGTCGGTAGGCCTGCAGCTCCTCGAAGCGGGGTACAGCGCTGACGGTGACGTGGGCGACGACCAGGCAATGCGGGCACGTCAGCGCCAGCGTGTTCTCCTGGCTGTTGATGAGACGGCTCGATGCGTCGATGTGAATGGACATGGTGCGCGAACGGCGGGCTTCCACGAGACTCGCCCTGGAGGCGGCGGTTCTCCGGCGTCTTCTTGTGCTCGCCCGGTGTCGCGATTGTAGCTCATCGGCGACAGTCGAATCCGCATTTCGCGCCTCGACCCGTTATGTCATATCAGTTGCCCATCGCCAGGCACAGGGGCGAGGCGAGTCTTTCAGCGAAGCATCGCTTCGCTCCGCCGAGCGGGTGTCCATGGATGGACACCCCGGGCTTGCGCGAAGCAGGATTGCGTAGCGCAATGTGCCCCGCCGCCGCAGGTGGCGGAGGTCGCGGGCAAAAACCGCGCTTTTGCCCGCGACCGCGCTGGGCCGGGCAGGAGCCCGGATCCAGCGCTATACAAAAACCTCTTTTACGCCGCCTGCGATCAATACGGAAACGTCCATCAGCACGCGCGGCAGGGCGATGCCGCCGCGGGCGACGAGGTACTTGGGCTCCCACTGCGGATCGAACTTGGCCTTGTAACGCCGCAGCCCCTCGAAGTTATAGAAATGCTCGCCGTGGCGAAATATGAAATTGCCGACGCGGTGCCAGGCGGGCGCGAGCGGATGTCGGTCGAGACCCGAGAGCGGCGCCATGCCGAGATTGAGCCAGCGATAGCCTTGATCGCGGCCCCAGGTCATGAGCTCGATGAAGAGGAAATCCATGGTCGTCGACGGCGCCCCCGAGCCGAAGCGCATGAGGTCGACCGCGAGCTCGGCGCGTGTCTCGGTGGTCCAGAGGTTGGCGAAGGCGGCCGGCGCGCCGCCCTCGCGCACGACGGCGAGCGGAAACCGGCGCAGGTATTGCGGCGAGAAATACCCGACCGAGAAGCGCTTCTCGCCGGTCGCTTTGCTGGCGAGCCAGGCGTCCGAGATACGTTGCAGCTCGGGCATCAGCGCATCGCCGCCGCCGGCGGGGAAGATCTCGAAGGTGAGTCCGTCCCGCTGCGCCTGCCGGTGGGAGTGCCTGAGCGCGGCGCGGGAGGGCCCGTCGAGCGCGAAATCCGTGAGCCGTACGCGCGCCTCCTCGCCGACCTTGAGCGGCGCGAGGCCGAGATCCGCATACAGAGAGAGCCGCTCGGCGCTCGTCTGGTAGAAGACCGTCTGGCCCGCGTGACGGTCTGAGAGCTCGCGGAAGTGCCAGACCAGGTCTTCCACGCCAGTGCGTGAGCCGACCGGGTCACCGAGCGCGATCCAACTGTGGCCGGAGACCTGATACATGAGGAAGGCGTCGGCCGAGTCGTTGAAGAGCAACCGCTTGTCCCCGGTCAAGGCCGCGTTCGCCAGACAGTTGTCCGAGCGGTTGATGATGGCGCGCGCGCGGCCGAGATCCTCGGTGCTCGCCACTGCCGGCTCGGGGCGCGCCGGTCGCAGCAGATTCAGCATGAGGTATGCCGTCCCGAGCACAATGACCGCGAGGGAGGCGCGCAGCATCCGCGGCGCGTTGGCGTGCAGCGCGAACGTCCACCACAGCTGATCGGAGTAGGGCACGTCGCGGTACACCAGAACGCCGATCCAGATCGACAGGATGATGACCCCCGCGATGCTCGCGACCCACGCCGGGCTGAAACGCTCGTCGAGGATCGCCGTCGGGCGGTAGAAAGCGCGGCGCCCGAGAGTCAGCACGGCCAGCACCAGAGCGAGCACGATCGCTTCCTCGTAGCGCAGGCCCTTGAGCAGGGAGGCGGCGATGCCGCAGGCCAACAGCGCGACCGATATGGAATAGGCGGCTCTGACGCGCCGGAACAGCGCCCGCGCCAGCACCAGCAGCCCCAGCCCGATGACGCTCGCCGCCAGATTCGAGACTTCCAACACCGCGAGCGGGATGAAGCGGTGCAGCAGCGCCAGGCGCGAGTTGATTGCGGGCGTCGCTCCCGAGACGAGCAATACGGTGCCGGCCAGGAAGGTGAGGGCGCCGGCGATCTGCGGGGCGACCGGCGCGACGTACATCGCGGCGCGCTCGCGCGCACGTGCGAGATGCGCGCGAGTGGCGCTCAGCTCCTTGTAGGCGAAGAGGATTGCGCCGAAGAGGAGCGGCACGAAAAAGTAGATCGCTCGGTAGGCGAGGAGCGAGCCGAGGAGCGACTCGGGGGGAACGCCGCGCAGGATGAGCAGCATCACCGTCTCGAAGACGCCGATCCCGCCCGGCACGTGGCTCACGATTCCGGCGATGACCGCGATGGCATAGGCGCCGATGAAAGGGATGAAGCCGATGTGCGCACTGGACGGCAGCAGCCACCAGAGCACCGAGCCCGCGGTGCTCAGGTCGATCACGCTGAGCGCCACTTGCGGCAAGCCGATCGTCGGGCCGGGCGCGCGCAGCGCCCAGCCGCGTATCTCGAGGACGCCGCGCGACAGCGCCGACCAGAGTGCGTAGGAAGCCACCGCGGCGAGGAGCAGCGCGCCGACGAGGAACGTCAGACTGTGGCCGAGGTGCAGGACGGCAGCGCTCTGCGCCGGCGACAGGAAAAGGGAGATGCCCGCGAGGGTGGCGAGGCCGATGCCGATGGAGAGGCTGGCGAATGCGGCGATGGTCGCCACCTCCACCGCGGTGACGCCCGCGCTCGCATAGAGGCGGAAGCGAATCGCCCCGCCGGTGAAGGCCGCGAAGCCGAGCGTGTGGCCAAAGGAGCAGGCGATGAAGGAGGTGAAGAGAATCTGGCCGTAACGCAGCCGCTTGCGCAGATAGCGCAGCGCCAGCACGTCATAGCCGCTCAGCACCCAGTAGCTGATCGCGGTAGTGCCGAGCGCCCCGAGCACGTGTCGGCGCGGTATGGACTCCAGATGCGCGAACACCCGGTCGAAGTGCAGGCGCGCGAGCTCGCCGTGCAGCACATAGGCGACCGCGCCGAACACCAGCAGGGCGGCGAGCGGCCCCACCCAGGGCAGCAGGCCACGCTTCTCGCTCTCGTGCTCCGCCGGCACTGGCGAGTGTCTCACCGGGTGAGAGGCTTGTAACGGATGCGATGCGGTTGCGCGGCTTCCTCACCCTTGCGGCGCTTGAAGTCCTCGACGTACTCCTGGTAGTTACCCTCGAACCAGACGACCTGCGAGTCGCCCTCGAAGGCGAGGATGTGGGTCGCGATGCGATCGAGGAACCAGCGGTCGTGGGAGATCACGACGGCGCAGCCGGGGAAACCCAGCAGCGCCTCCTCGAGCGCGCGCAGCGTCTCGATGTCGAGGTCGTTGGTCGGCTCGTCGAGCAGCAGCACGTTGCCGCCTGATTTCAACACCTTGGCGAGATGCACGCGGTTGCGCTCGCCGCCCGACAGCTCGCCGATCGTCTGCTGCTGTTGCGAGCCTTTGAAGTTGAACCGCCCGACGTAGCTGCGCGAAGGGGTCTCGTAGTTGCCGACCTTGAGAATGTCGAGGCCGCCGGAGATCTCCTGCCAGACCGTCTTCTTGTCATCGAGCGCATGGCGCGACTGATCGACATAGGCCAGCTTGACAGTCGGTCCGACGCGGATCTCGCCGCCATCCGGCTGCTCGCCGCCGGTCAACATCCGAAACAAGGTCGTCTTGCCGGCGCCGTTGGGGCCGATGATGCCGACGATGCCGCCGCGCGGTAACGAGAAGGACAGGCCGTCTATGAGGAGACGCTCGCCGTAACCCTTGCGCAGCCCTTTGACCTCGATCACGAGCTCGCCGAGGCGCTCCCCGGGAGGGATGTAGATCTCGTTGGTCTCGTTGCGCTCCTGGAACTCGCGCGAGGCGAGCTCCTCGTAGCGCTGCAGGCGGGCCTTGCTCTTCGCCTGGCGGGCCTTCGGATTCTGGCGCACCCACTCGAGCTCGTGCTCGAGCGCCTTGCGCAGCGCCTCGCGCTCGCGCTCCTCGAGCTTCAGCCGCGCTTCCTTCTGTTCGAGCCACGAGGAGTAGTTGCCATGCCAGGGGATGCCGTGGCCGCGATCGAGCTCGAGAATCCACTCCGCGACGTTGTCGAGGAAGTAGCGGTCGTGCGTCACCGCGACGACCGTGCTCGGATACTCTTCCAGGTAGCGCTCGAGCCAGGCGATCGATTCGGCGTCGAGGTGGTTGGTGGGCTCGTCGAGCAGCAGCATGTCGGGAGCGGAGAGCAGCAACCGGCACAGCGCCACGCGGCGCTTCTCGCCGCCCGACAGGGTGTCGATCTTCGACTCCCAAGGGGGCAGGCGCAGCGCATCCGCCGCGATCTCGAGCTTGCGCTCCAGCTCCCAGCCGCCGGCGGTATCGATGGCATCCTGCAGCTTCGCCTGCCGCTCGAGGAGAGCATTCATCTCCTCATCCTCCATGGGTTCCGCGAAGCGGTCGCTGATGCGGTTGAATTCTTCGACCAGCTTGAAGGTCTGGCCGACGCCTTCCTCGACGGTGCTGCGCACGTCACTCAAGGGGTCGAGCTGCGGCTCCTGCGGCAGATAGCCGACGCGGATGCCGCTCTGTGGGCGTGCCTCGCCGTCGATCTCCTTGTCGATGCCGGCCATGATCTTGAGGATCGTGGACTTGCCCGAGCCATTCAGGCCGAGCACGCCGATCTTGGCGCCGGGAAAGAAAGAGAGGCTGATATCGCGCAGAATTACGCGCTTCGGGGGGACGACCTTGCCAACCCCCTGCATGGTAAAGATGTATTGAGCCATTTCCTGTCGAGCTTCGAGTGAGGCAGCGAGCGAGTATTATCATCGACTTGGCGCCTCTTGGGCAGGTGGGATCTGCCCGGGCTGTGTTAGC
>CAWHWV010000053.1:0-19173 GCA_963833085.1 uncultured Pseudomonadota bacterium | reverse complement strand
GGGCGCCGATGCGCCGTCCGTGTCGCTCGACCGCGCAGCCGCCGGACACCAGGATGTAGAAGCGGTCATCCATCTCACCCTCCTTGACGATCTCCTCGCCCTGCGAGTAGTCCTGCCAGCTGCTCGCGCGCAGCACCTCCCAGATCTCCGCATGGGAGAACTCGTGGAAGAACTTCAGGCGCCGCAGGACGCCAAACTGCTCCTGCCGGTCGATGCGCGCGTTGGCCTCGCGCAGCCGCTGGTGGACACGGGTGAGCTCGGCGGCGAAGTCGAGCCCGCTCTTCTGTCGCTTCGCAGGCTCCTTCTGCAGCGCGGTCGCCACGACGTTCTCCAGCTCCTCGGGCACGTCCTTGCGCAGCGTGTGGATCGGCGGCGGCGTGGCATAAACGATCTGGTGCAACAGCTTCTGCAGGTTGCCGGCGCGGAACGGGCGCGAGCCCGTCAGCAGCTCGTACATCACCGCGCCGAGCGAGTAGAGATCGGAGCGGTTGGTGAGCTCGAGGCTCTGCACCTGCTCCGGCGACATGTACGAGGGGCTGCCCGCGATACCCTCGATGCGCGAGATCTCCGAGTCCGACACCAGCGCGATGCCGAAGTCGATGATGCGCACGTCGCTGTCCTGCGTGAGCATGATGTTGGAGGGCTTGATGTCGCGGTGGATGACGCCGCGCGAGTGCGCGTAGTGCAGCGCCTTCGCGCACTTGAAGATGATCTCCACCGTGTCGTCGATTCTGAGGAGGTTGTCCGGGCGGCAGTAGGCCGCCAGCGTCCGGGCGCCGTGCACGTGCTCCATCACGATGTAGCAGTGGCCGTTCTCCTCGCCCGCGTCATAGATGGGCAGGATGTGCGGATGCTGCAGCATCCCGACCAGGTGCGCCTCGGACAGAAACATCTTGCGCGCCGTGTGTGCGCGCTCTTCGTCCGCGCCCGGGTCCATATTGTAGACCTTGATCGCGACGTCGCGCCCGTAGTAGGCATCGTGCGACAGATACACCACACCGGTGCTGCCGCGACCCACCTCCTTGATGACCATGTACTTGCCAATCCTCTCCGGGATGCCGCGCGGTGCGGCCTTGGGCAAAGCAGTAGGTCCTTTGGCGGGTACGGACATGGAGTAGCGGCGGCTCGTGGAACGTCCGAGAGGATACGGACAGAGGCCGCGCGTATCTGTGACGACTGGCTCAAAGTCGCCGGCGGCGCTTTGAGCCGCCAACCCATTGACCGCGTTTGGTCCCGCGGCCCAGGGAACGGCCCTGGGCCGCTCAATAAGTTGCTTTCGAGCTAGTTATGTGAAGTCACATCAGTTATGTGAAGTCAGCTGAAATGGTCGTAGCCGGAATGCGAGAGGCTCATCACGGTGCCATTGCGAACAACGTCCGCGCCTGGGGTCTCGCGCAACGTGCCGATGCGCGTATAGCCCCAGCGCTCCGGCGGCAACTCCGCCAGCAGTCTTGCGACCTGCGCCGGCCGCACGCTGAAGCACAATTCGTAATCATCGCCGCCGGTCAGTGCGAGCTCGCGCGCACGCTCCTCGCCCACCGCGCGCAGCAGCGCTTCCGAGACCGGCACGTCGGAATGGGCGATCTCGACGCCGCAGCCGCTGGCACGCGCCAGCTTGCCCGCATCGCCCAGCAAGCCGTCGGACACATCTATGCAGGCGCTGACGTGGCCACGCAGACGCTCCCCAAGGGCGAGCCGCGGAGCCGGGTAGAGAAATCGCTCCCGCAGATACGCCGCCACTTCATCGACGGCAGTGAGCTTGCTCTGCTCGACGGCAAGGCCCGCGGCCGCATCGCCGGGTGTTCCCGACACGAAGACCGCATCCCCGGGCCGCCCTCCCGACCGGAGCAGCGCGGACGAGTGTTGCACATGTCCAAGGACCGTGACAGTGACGCATAGCGGCCCGGAGGTAGTGTCGCCACCGACGAGCGCGACCTCATGAGCGCGCGCCAGTGCGGCCATGCCCGCCGCAAACTCCGACAACCAGGACTCGTCGGCTTGCGGCAGAGTCAGTGCAAGCAGAGCCCAGGCAGGGCGGGCGCCCATGGCAGCGAGATCGCTCAGGTTGACGGCCAACGCACGGTGGCCGATGGAGGCGGGCGGCGAGTCGTGCGGAAAGTGCACGCCAGCGACCAGGCTGTCCACCGCGGCGACGAGCTCGGCGCCAGCGGCGCACTCCAGAATCGCCGCGTCATCTCCCACGCCCACGCGAACATCGGTGCGCTTCGCGCCGCACCCGCGGAAATACCGCTCGATGAGGTCGAACTCCGACAGCGACACGTGGTCAATGCTCGTTGGGACGGAGAGTGCGCGCCGCCCGATCCAACACCGCGTTGACGTACTTGTGGCCGTCGGTCGCGCCGAAGCGCTTGGCCAAGGTGACCGCCTCGCTGATGGCGACACGGTACGGCACGTCCCGGCGGTGACGGAGCTCATAGACACCGATGAGCAGGACGGCATGCTCTATGGGATCGAGGAGCGCGGTACCCCGGTCCGCCCACGAGGACAGGTCAGCGTCGAGCTCTGCGCGGGCGCGCCAGACACCTTCGACGAGCTCGCGGAAGTACTCGCCATCCGCCCGCGGCATATCCTCCGCATCGCGGAACTCCTGCACGAGGTCCTGCCAGGGGGCTTCGTTGAGTTGCCAGCGATACAACGCCTGCATCGCGAGCTTGCGCGCGACCGAGCGCTGGCTGGAGAGCGTGCGGGTCGAGGGCTCGGTCGGCATCGTGAGGTCGTCGCGCATCCAATGTCAGGATGAGAGGCTCGCCATGAGGCTCGCCATCTCCAAGGCGACCGTCATGGCCTCGCCGCCCTTGTTGCCGGCGGTGGTAGCCGCCCGCTCGAGCGCCTGGTCCACCGTCTCGACGGTGAGGACGCCGAAGATCACGGGCACTCCGGTCTCCAGGCTCGCAAGCTGCAGGCCATGCGCGCATTCACTCGAGATGTACTCGAAGTGCGGCGTATCGCCGCGAATGACACAGCCGAGCGCCACCACCGCATCGTAGCGCCCTGACAGAGCGAGCCTGCGCGCGACGACGGGGAGCTCGAACGCCCCCGGTACTCGCGCGATCAGCAGGTCCTCCGCGGGACCGCCGTGCTCGAGCCAGGCCGCGGTGGCGCCCTTGAGGAGGCTCGCGACGATGAAATCGTTGAACCTCGCCGCGACGATGGCCACCTTGCGGCCACGGGCGCCGATTTCGCCCTCGAAAACGCGCGGTGCGCTCAAACGTCCTCTCCGACGTAACTCTCAATCTCGAGACCAAACCCCGAGATGCCGTGTATTTGCTTCGGTGCCGACAGCACCCGCATCCGGCGCACCCCCAAGTCCTTCAGGATCTGCGCTCCCACGCCAAAGGTCCGCAGCACTTCACCGTCTCGCCGCGCAGCGGGTGCGACCGACGCGACATCAGGCTGACTATCACCAGTGCCCGACCCCGCCAACGTTCGCACCGACTCCAGCAGGTCGCCGGACGACTCACGATCCCGCAGGATCACGATGACGCCACTGCCGGCGCGCGCGATCCGTTCCATCGCAGCCCGCAGCGTCCAGGCCATGGGGTCTGCCCGAATGCCAAGCAGGTCGCGCAGTGGATCCACTACGTGCACCCGGACGAGCGGCGGCTCGTCACCCCGGAGCTTGCCGCGCGTCAGGGCGAGATGCACCTCCTGGCTGAGGCGGTCCTCGTAGGCGTAAAGCGTGAACTCGCCGAGCTCCGTCTGCACGGGCTGCTCCTTTACCCGCTCGACGGAGCGCTCGTTGCGCAGCCGGTAGCGGATGAGGTCGGCGATGGTGCCGATCTTCAGGCCATGACGCCTGGCGAAAGCTTCGAGCTCCGGCCGCCGCGCCATCGTGCCGTCCTCGTTCATCACCTCACTGAGGACTCCCACCGGCTGCAGGCCGGCCATCCGGCAGAGGTCGACGGCGGCCTCCGTGTGGCCGGTCCTCACGAGCACCCCGCCGCGGCGCGAGCGCAGCGGGAAGATGTGACCGGGCCGCGCAAAGTCGAGCGGCTTCGAGCTGGCGTCCGCCAGCGCGTGGATGGTGGCCGCCCGGTCACTCGAGGAAACGCCCGTCGTCGTCCCGGCGCGCACGTCCACGGACACGGTGAAGGCGGTGCGATGCGATTCGCTGTTGCTCGCGACCATCTGCGGCAGGTCGAGGCGCGTCAGCCGGTCCTCCTCCATCGGGACGCAGATGATGCCGCTCGTGTAGCGGATCATGAACGCCACGGCCTCCGGCGTCGCAAGCTCGGCCGCCATGATCAGGTCACCTTCGTTCTCGCGGTCCTCGTCGTCCATGATGAGGACCATGCGCCCTGCCTTGAGGTCGGCGACGATCTCCTCGACGGAGTTCAGGACCGGCGGAGCCGGCCGGCAGGGCCGGCTTGCTGGATATGGGCAGGACTTTGGACATGGGTGCGCCTCGAAGTAAGTGCCCAAGTATACCTGCCGGGGTTTATCGGCAGTTCCGCAGGGCTTTCTGCCGGCTCATCTCCTAGGTTATTGCCCGTTCTACTGTGCCAGGAGCGGCAAAACGGCTGCTTCCAGCGCCTGCTTGGAGACTCCGGACGGCCCTTCGGCCTGCAACTGGGCGCGGATCACCCCGTGGGCATCGATCACGTACGTGATCGGGACCGCGATCGGCTCCCCGAAGCCATTGACCTTGGCCGCGCTGGCGAGCGCCCCCGGATAGCTGAACTGCTGCATCACCTGCCGCACCTGAGCAGCATCCGATGCGTCGTCGATGCTGAGACCGAGGAGATCGAGCCCGTGCGAATGATAGCGACGGTAGAAAGCGTTCAGCGTCGGCATCTCGACGCGACAGGGTGAGCACCAGGTCGCCCATACGTTCACCAGCACGACCTTGCCGCGGAGCTTCGCGAGATCGAATTGATGACCATCGAGCTGGGGCACGACGAGCTGCGGGGCCGGCTGGTCGACGGCGGGCGGCGCCGCAAGCGCAAGCGGCGCGGCCGTGAGCAGAGCGGCGGTCAACAACAGGCGCCATAGAGGGAAGTTCACGAATGTCCGTGACGGCGACTTCGGCATTTTGGGCTCCGGGGAGGCGAGGCCGTAATGGTGCCACAGGGCGGTGCCCGAGCGGGGCGGTCTGCCTCATGCCGGGCGCCGCCGGTCGAAATCCTCACGCCGCGCCGACTCCCAGTGGCAGCGTCATAATTGATGGCAAGCGAGTGTCGGGATGAGCAGGTGGTGACCATGAGCACACTGAGCGACCGCTGCGATGATTTCTGCCGCCGATTCGGACTGCGGGTGCCGATTCTGCTCGCCCCCATGGCAGGCGCCTGCCCGCCGTCCTTGAGCATCGCTGTCGGGGAGGCTGGCGGCATGGGTGGCTGCGGCGCCCTGCTCTTCAGCCCGCAAGAGATGCGCGAATGGACCGAGTCGGTACGGGCAGCTTCCGCGGCGCCGTTCCAGATCAACCTCTGGGTACCCGAGCCGCCGCCGTCCCGGAACTCGGAGCACGAGGCGCGAGTGCGGCAGTTTCTCGCCCAGTGGGGCCCGTCGGTTCCAGAGAGCGCAGCCGATGAGGTCCCCCGCGACTTCACGGCACAAAGCGAGGCGCTGCTTTCGCTTCGGCCTGCCGTCGCCTCCTCCATCATGGGCGTTTTCCCCTCCGACCTGGTAACGGCTCTCAAAACTGCTGGGATCGCCTGGTATGCCGTCGCCACCACCGTCAATGAGGCCATGCTGGCGGAAGCAGCGGGAGCGGATGTCATCGTCGCGCAGGGAATGGAGGCCGGAGGTCACCGCGGATGTTTCGATAACGCGGCAGCAGAACGGCAGCAAGTGGGACTGTTCGCGCTATTGCCGCAAGTAGTGGATGCGGTGCGTCTGCCGGTGGTCGCAACAGGTGGAATCGCCGACGCGCGCGGCATCGCCGCGGCATTGCTGCTCGGCGCCAGCGCAGTACAGATTGGCACGGCGTTTCTCCGCTGTCCGGAAGCTCACCTCCCGCAAGCATGGTCCGACGCCCTCGCCGAAGCCCGCCCGGAGGATACAACTCTCACTCGCGCCTTCAGCGGTCGCGCAGGCCGCGCCTTGGTAACGGACTACGTCCGCGCCGCCGCCGCTCCCAACGCTCCTTCTCCCGCGCCCTATCCCGTGCAGCGCGGCCTCAGTGGCCCCATGCGGCGGAAGGCCATCGAGCAGGGTACCGTGCGAACGATGCAAGCCTGGGCCGGCCAGGCCGCGAGCCTAGCCCGTCCCGAGCCCGCCGCGCACACCGTTCAGCGACTGTGGAGAGAGGCGCTCGGGTTGTTGGAGGGATCCAACAGCTCGAAATAGAGAGCCGCGTGTGATCGGCTGCTACCATGCGACGTCGGTGCCAAACGCCGTCGCTACGGTTCGTACCACACGTCGATTCACTACCAAACAGTCATACCACGGGCTTGACGTCCACTATAACGTTAGCCTCGAGAACCTCAGCTGTGACACATTTCACTTGTCGTAGGCCGCCACCCGCGTAGTGCTATACTGTGTCATCAGAGTCTCACTCCCCGGTGACAGACTCACTTGTGGTAAGCCGATGGGACCCTTCAAATTCGACCCTGAGAAAGCAACCGAAGCGCTGCTTTACGTGGCGCGACGGGTCCGCGATCAGGACCTATACGCCACGCTGAAGGTGCTGTACCTGGCAGATAAGCATCATCTTCACCGCTACGGTCGGTTTATCTTTGGAGATGCGCACCACGCTCTACCGCATGGCCCCGTTCCACAAGGGGCCTATGACATCCTGAAATGGCTGCGCGGCGACAGCGGAAACCGGTACGAGCCCGCACGAGGAGCCCTGCGCGTCGACGGTAACACTGTGGTGGCACTGCGTGAGGCTGAGACCGACGTATTCAGCGTGAGCGACCTGGAATGCTTGGACCAAGCAATCGAGGAGTTTGGAAGGCTCACATTCTCTGAGCTGAAGAGAAGGACGCATGATGCGGCGTACAGGGCGACGCCACGTTGTGGCGAGATCGCCGTCGAGGCGATTGCCGCGTTGTCCGACGATCCGGTTCCGCTGATTCAGCATCTGGCCGATCCACACCCCGGCGAGTGAAGGGTTGGCTCGCGCATGGCGCTTCGGACGGGGGACGTCGTACATGTGTACGTTCAGAGCCTGCGCAACCCCAAGTACAAGTATTGCGTGCTCGCGTGCATCGAGCCCAAGCCCCTCCTGTTCCTTATCAATTCCGAAGTAACAGAGTACAAGAAGACGCACCCGGACTTGATGGCCGGTCAATTGGAAATCGACGCCGCAAGTCATGCGTTCCTGAGGTATGACTCGTGGCTCGATTGCACCGAGCTCCATGGTTATCCGCTTGATCAACTCGAGGCCGAGCACAGCAAGGACCAGAAAATCGCCGTTGGGCGACTCTCTGAGGTTCTACGGACGAGGGTGATCGAGGTTGTTACGCGTTCCATCACCCTGCCCAAGCGCGACATCACCAGGATCCTGGCCGCGCTTGCTCTCCCCGGAACCTAAGGCCTGAGGTCACCGTACAGGTTTCAGCGGCTCCGCCTCGGACAGAAGTCGCTCGACATATCGGGCGATCTGGTCGATCTCGACGTTGACGCGGGTTCCGACACGTAGCGCGCCGAGAGTCGTTACGGCTTGGGTGTGGGGAATGAGGTTGATGCCGAACGTGGCGCCTTGCACCTCGTTCACCGTGAGACTCACGCCGTCGATCGCAACGGAGCCCTTGCGAGCGATGTAGCGCGCAAGGGCAGACGGAACGGAAACCTCGATTCTCGTCGAGCGCGCATCGCCGCTCATCGCCGTGATCTCAGCGACACCGTCGACATGGCCGGAGACCAGGTGCCCGCCGAGAGGATCGCCCGCGCGGAGGGAGGGCTCCAGGTTGACGGGCGAGCCGGGTGCCAGGTCGCCGAGTGTTGTCAGCGAGAGAGTCTCGCGAGATACGTCGGCTGCGAACGTGCGATCGTGTAACTCGACTGCGGTCAGGCAACATCCCTGCACGCAAATGCTGTCGCCTACATGAATCCCCGATGGATCGAGCCGATCGAAGGCGATCACGATGCGCGTGTCTCCAGCGCGCGCCTCGCGGCTGACTACCCTGCCGACGTCCAGAACGATACCCGTGAACAAGCGCTACCCTCCTGCTTTTGTGCCATGGGCGGCAGAGTCGCCGGCCCGCCGCAAGCGAATTCGCAAATCCTCTCCGATCTGCCGCGTCTCGACGATGGCGAGCCGCCGCGCATCCCGCAACTGTTGCACCTCGGCGAGGTCGGCGAGCGGACGCGCGTTCGAACCAAGAAGCTTGGGCGCCATGTATAGAAGGAGCTCATCGGCCAGCGATTCGTCCAACAGCGCGCCGGCCAGCCGGGCTCCAGCCTCGACCCACAGCTCGTTGATCTCGCGCTTCCCGAGCCGGTCCAGCACGTCGGGCAGGCTCAAGCGGGTCGTGCCCGGCAAGCCTCCAGGCTCGGGCGACAGGCACCTCTTCGATGGCGGCACCATGCGCCACGAGCTGGGAGCGCCGAGCCACCCACTCGACTTCATTCTCGCTCTGATTCGCGGCCGTCATGATCAGGACGCTACCCCCGGTTGCCAGCATCTTCGCGCCGGGCGGTGTCTGCAACCGAGCATCGAGTATGACCCGCAAGGGCTGCAGCCGCGGGCGTCCCGAGGGCGGATCCGGCAAGCGCACGTCGAGCCGCGGATCATCTGCGAGCACGGTACCGATACCCGTCAGAATCGCAGAGCTGCGGGCACGCCAGTGCTGCACATCCTCACGCGCAGCCGGTCCCGTGATCCACTGGCTCGCACCGTTTGCTAGCGCCGTGCGGCCATCGAGGCTCGTTGCGAGCTTCACCCTCACCCATGGCCGGCCGGTGCGCATGCGCGTCAGGAAGCCGGGATTGAGCTCCGCGGCTTCCGCTGCCATCAGACCCGAGTCGACGACCAGTCCCGCTCGCCGCAGTGCCTCCGCCCCCCGACCGCTCACCCGCGGATTGGGATCTTCCAACGCAAAGATGACGCGGACCAACCGCGCGGCAATCAGTGCGTCGACGCAGGGAGGCGTACGCCCGTGATGGCTACACGGCTCCAACGTGACATAGGCGGTCGCACCAGCGGCTCTGGGGCCGGCCGCACCTAACGCATTGATCTCCGCGTGGGGCTCACCCGCGCGCTCATGCCATCCCTCACCGACGATTTCCTCACCCTGTGCGATGACGCAGCCGACCCGTGGATTCGGATGAGTCGTCTCGAGACCGCGCTCGGCGAGCTCGAGCGCGCGAGCCATCGCCCTGCGATCAAAGTCGGTGAACACGAGTCGATCGCCTCACTTGTTTCCGTCTCCGGCAGCGGGCTCTTCCGCTGAGGGGGACTCCGGCGGCAACAGCGAGAGCTGATCGCGATCCTGCGCCGGCTGTCGCCTGGTGGCGCGCTTCGGCTGCGGGGCAGGTTGATTGACGTCGCGCTGGTCGCGGAGCTTGCGGATTTCTTCGTGGAAAGCCTCGACATCCTCGAAGTGCCGGTACACGGACGCGAAGCGCACGTAGGCCACTTCGTCGAGCCGCCGCAGCTCCTCCATCACGAGCTCGCCGACGACTCGCGATGGCACCTCCCGGTCACCGAGGGCGCGGACCTTGTGCGTAATGCGGCTCAGCGCCTCGTCCACCTGCGCGAGCGGCACCGGCCGCTTCTCCAGCGCCTTGTCCATCCCCGCGCGGAGCTTGCCTTCATCGAACGGTTCGCGCGTGCGATCGCCCTTGACTACCATGGGCATCACGAGCTCCGCGGTCTCGAAGGTCGTGAACCGCTCGCCGCAGGCGAGACACTCGCGGCGGCGGCGAATCTGACGCCCTTCGCCGGCCAGCCGGGAGTCGGTTACCTTCGTCTCGACGTGGCCGCAGAACGGGCAGTGCACGAATTTACTCGGTGACCGCAGCCCGCCCGGACTACGATCTCCTACTGGCCGTAGACGGGAAAGCGCCCGCAGAGCTCGAGCACCTGACCGCGTACCCGTTCCACGACGGCTTCTGCGCCGCCGGCATCCAACACGTCGGCGACGAAGTCGGCCACCTGCTCGACCTCACGCTCCTTGAAGCCCCTCGTGGTTGAAGCTGGAGTGCCGATTCGCAGGCCGCTCGAGATCGCGGGCGGACGCGGATCGTTCGGCACGGCGTTCTTGTTCACGGTGATGTTGGCCTTCCCCAGGGCCGCGTCGGCCTCTTTACCGGTGATCGTGCGACCGATCAGGCTGAGCAGGAACAAATGATTGTCGGTGCCGCCCGAGACGATCTGATAGTCGCGGCGCGCGAGCCTCGCGGCCATGGCGCGGGCATTCGCCAACACCTGCTGCTGATATGCCACGAATTCCGGCTGCAGCGCCTCGAGCAACGCCACGGCTTTCGCCGCGATGACATGCATCAGCGGACCACCCTGCGTCCCCGGAAAGATGATCGAATTCAGCTTCTTCGCAATCTCCTCGTTCTGACGCGCCAGAATCAGGCCGCCGCGCGGCCCGCGCAGCGTTTTGTGCGTGGTGGTGGTGACGACGTCGGCGTGCGGTATCGGGTTGGGATAGATGCCCGCCGCCACGAGCCCCGCGACGTGCGCCATGTCCACGACGAAGTATGCGCCGACGCTCTTGGCAATCTCCGCGAAGCGGGCCCAGTCGATCACGCGCGAGTAGGCGGAGAAGCCCGCGATGATCATCTTCGGGCGATGCTCCTCCGCCAGGCGTCGCACCTGCTCATAGTCGATCTCGCCCGTATCGGGGCGAATGCCGTATTGGGTGGCGCGGAAGAACTTTCCCGAGAAATTGACCTTCGCCCCGTGAGTGAGGTGGCCGCCGTGATCGAGGCTCATCCCCATGATGGGATCGCCCGGCTGCACCAGCGCCAGGTAGGCGCCGGCGTTCGCCTGCGATCCGGAATGCGGCTGCACGTTGGCGTAAGCCGCGCCGAAGAGTTTCTTCGCCCGATCGATGGCGAGCTGCTCGGCGATGTCGACGTACTCGCAGCCGCCGTAGTAGCGCTTGCCCGGATAGCCCTCGGCGTACTTGTTCGTGAGCACGGAGCCCTGCGCCTCGAGCACCCGCGGGCTGACGTAGTTTTCCGAGGCGATGAGCTCGACGTGATCCTCCTGGCGGCGGCGCTCGCCCTCGAGCGCGTGGTAGAGCTCGGGGTCGAAACTGCGGATATCCAGGCTCTTGGCGAACATTCGGGGACCTGTCGAGGGAAGCGGAAAGGAACGTGGGATTGTACCGGAAGCCCCTCGCCTTGACTGGCCGGCAGGCGACCGCAGCGTGCCCGACGGCGACAGGGGCCGGAACGGATCAGTGCGCCGGAGCACCCATCAGGCTTTCTACCACCGCATTCCAGGCACTGGCGAGATTGGCGCGGTTGTAGCCCCCGCCACCGAGCGCCAGCAGCCGCCCGTGACCGAGCCTCTCCGCGAGGTCGGCGAGCTCGCTCGCCGCGCGCGCGTGAGCGCGTGGTGTCAGGCGCATATGCGTCAGTGGATCTCCCTCGATGCTGTCGGCGCCACATTGCAGAATGAGGAACTCAGGCTCGAAGCGCTCCAGATGCGCCATGACTCGCGGCCACACGTCGGAGAAGAGGGAGTCGTTCGCACCCGGAGGCAGCGGCAAATTCAGCTTGGTGCCCTGGGCGGCCCCGCGACCCGTCTCCTCCTCACCGCCGGTTCCGGGGTACAGGTAGCGACCATCCTCGTGCACGTCGGCAAAGATCACCGCGGGGTCGCTCTCAAAGGCATAGAAGACGCCGTCGCCGTGATGCGCATCGATGTCGACATATGCGACGCGTCCAAGCCCGAACCGGCTGCGCAGCAGCTCGATCGCGACGCCGCAGTCGTTGAATACGCAAAAGCCCGCGGCGTGGTCACGCGCCGCGTGATGGAGTCCTGCGATCGGCACGAATGCACGGCGGAAGTCGCCCGCCATGATGCCCTGGGTCGCCGTCAGAGTCGCACCCACCACGCAGGACGCGGCTTCGTACACACCTCGAAAGGCAGGCGTATCGCCTGCATCGAGATAGCCCTGCCCGCTCGCGGAGCGCTCGCGCACGAATTCGAGATAGCTCGCGGTATGAAACGCGCGCAGCTCCTCGTCGGTGGCATCGCGCGGCTCGAGCACGCGCACCTTGCGATCGAGCGCCCGCGCCCCGAACTCACGCAGGAATGCCGCGTGACGGTCGGGCCCGAATGGGTGGCCGTCACCGAAGCCGTAGCGCGCGAGGCGCTCGCTGGCGATCACGACGACGTTGTCGCTCATGGGTGAGTCTCTGAGGGGTAGCCTAGGCTAACACAGCCCGGGCAGAGCCCACCTGCCCAAGAGGCGCCAAGTCGATGATAATACTCGCTCGCTGCCTCACTCGAAGCTCGACAGGAAATGGCTCAATACATCTTTACCATGCAGGGGGTTGGCAAGGTCGTCCCCCCGAAGCGCGTAATTCTCCGCGATATCAGCCTCTCTTTCTTTCCCGGCGCCAAGATCGGCGTGCTGGGCCTGAATGGCTCGGGCAAGTCCACGATCCTCAAGATCATGGCCGGCATCGACAAGGAGATCGACGGCGAGGCACGCCCACAGAGCGGCATCCGCGTCGGCTATCTGCCGCAGGAGCCGCAGCTCGACCCCTCGAGTGACGTGCGCAGCACCGTCGAGGAAGGCGTCGGCGAGACCTTCAAGCTGGTCGAAGAATTCAACCGCATCAGCGACCGCTTCGCGGAGCCCATGGAGGATGAGGAGATGAATGCTCTCCTCGAGCGGCAGGCGAAGCTGCAGGATGCCATCGATACCGCCGGCGGCTGGGAGCTGGAGCGCAAGCTCGAGATCGCGGCGGATGCGCTGCGCCTGCCGCCTTGGGAGTCGAAGATCGACACCCTGTCGGGCGGCGAGAAGCGCCGCGTCGCGCTGTGCCGGTTGCTGCTCTCCGCTCCCGACATGCTGCTGCTCGATGAGCCCACCAACCACCTCGACGCGGAATCGATCGCCTGGCTCGAGCGCTACCTGGAAGAGTATCCGAGCACCGTCGTCGCCGTGACGCACGACCGCTACTTCCTCGACAACGTCGCGGAGTGGATTCTCGAGCTCGATCGCGGCCACGGCATCCCCTGGCATGGCAACTACTCCTCGTGGCTCGAGCAGAAGGAAGCGCGGCTGAAGCTCGAGGAGCGCGAGCGCGAGGCGCTGCGCAAGGCGCTCGAGCACGAGCTCGAGTGGGTGCGCCAGAACCCGAAGGCCCGCCAGGCGAAGAGCAAGGCCCGCCTGCAGCGCTACGAGGAGCTCGCCTCGCGCGAGTTCCAGGAGCGCAACGAGACCAACGAGATCTACATCCCTCCCGGGGAGCGCCTCGGCGAGCTCGTGATCGAGGTCAAAGGGCTGCGCAAGGGTTACGGCGAGCGTCTCCTCATAGACGGCCTGTCCTTCTCGTTACCGCGCGGCGGCATCGTCGGCATCATCGGCCCCAACGGCGCCGGCAAGACGACCTTGTTTCGGATGTTGACCGGCGGCGAGCAGCCGGATGGCGGCGAGATCCGCGTCGGACCGACCGTGAAGCTGGCCTATGTCGATCAGTCGCGCCACGCGCTCGATGACAAGAAGACGGTCTGGCAGGAGATCTCCGGCGGCCTCGACATCCTCAAGGTCGGCAACTACGAGACCCCTTCGCGCAGCTACGTCGGGCGGTTCAACTTCAAGGGCTCGCAACAGCAGCAGACGATCGGCGAGCTGTCGGGCGGCGAGCGCAACCGCGTGCATCTCGCCAAGGTGTTGAAATCAGGCGGCAACGTGCTGCTGCTCGACGAGCCGACCAACGACCTCGACATCGAGACGCTGCGCGCGCTCGAGGAGGCGCTGCTGGGTTTCCCCGGCTGCGCCGTCGTGATCTCCCACGACCGCTGGTTCCTCGATCGCATCGCGACCCACATCCTCGCCTTCGAGGGCGACTCGCAGGTCGTCTGGTTCGAGGGCAACTACCAGGAGTACGTCGAGGACTTCAAGCGCCGCAAGGGTGAGGAAGCCGCGCAACCGCATCGCATCCGTTACAAGCCTCTCACCCGGTGAGACGCTCGCCAGTGCCGGCGGAGCACGAGAGCGAGAAGCGTGGCCTGCTGCCCTGGGTGGGGCCGCTCGCCGCCCTGCTGGTGTTCGGCGCGGTCGCCTATGTGCTGCACGGCGAGCTCGCGCGCCTGCACTTCGACCGGGTGTTCGCGCATCTGGAGTCCATACCGCGCCGACACGTGCTCGGGGCGCTCGGCACTACCGCGATCAGCTACTGGGTGCTGAGCGGCTATGACGTGCTGGCGCTGCGCTATCTGCGCAAGCGGCTGCGTTACGGCCAGATTCTCTTCACCTCCTTCATCGCCTGCTCCTTTGGCCACACGCTCGGCTTCGCGGCCTTCACCGGCGGGGCGATTCGCTTCCGCCTCTATGCGAGCGCGGGCGTCACCGCGGTGGAGGTGGCGACCATCGCCGCATTCGCCAGCCTCTCCATCGGCATCGGCCTCTCCACCCTCGCGGGCATCTCCCTTTTCCTGTCGCCGGCGCAGAGCGCTGCCGTCCTGCACCTCGGCCACAGTCTGACGTTCCTCGTCGGCGCGCTGCTCCTCGCCGCGGTAGCTTCCTACGCACTCTGGTCGGCGCTGTCGCGCGGCGTCCTCGAGATACGCGGCTGGGCGCTGCGCGCGCCCGGCCCGACGATCGGCTTGCCGCAAGTGGCGCTCAGCGTGATCGACCTGAGCACCGCGGGCTCGGTGCTCTGGTGGCTGCTGCCGTCCAGTGCGCACATCGGCTTCATCCCTTTCATCGGCGCCTATGCCATCGCGGTCATCGCCGGAATCGTGAGCCACGTGCCGGGCGGGATCGGCGTCTTCGAGACGGTGATGCTGCTGATCCTGCGCGGCGTTGCCCCCGAGTCGCTCCTCGGCTCGCTCCTCGCCTACCGTGCGATCTACTTTTTCGTGCCGCTCCTCTTCGGCGCAATCCTCTTCGCCTACAAGGAGCTGAGCGCCACTCGCGCGCATCTCGCACGTGCGCGCGAGCGCGCCGCGATGTACGTCGCGCCGGTCGCCCCGCAGATCGCCGGCGCCCTCACCTTTCTGGCCGGCACCGTATTGCTCGTCTCGGGAGCGACGCCCGCAATCAACTCGCGCCTGGCGCTCCTGCACCGCTTCATCCCGCTCGCGGTGTTGGAAGTCTCGAATCTGGCGGCGAGCGTCATCGGGCTGGGGCTGCTGGTGCTGGCGCGGGCGCTGTTCCGGCGCGTCAGAGCCGCCTATTCCATTTCGGTCGCGCTGTTGGCCTGCGGCATCGCCGCCTCCCTGCTCAAGGGCCTTCGCTACGAGGAAGCGATCGTGCTCGCCCTGGTGCTCGCCGTGCTGACTCTCGGGCGCCGCGCTTTCTACCGCCCGACGGCGATCCTCGACGAGCGTTTCAGCCCGGCGTGGGTCGCGAGCATCGCGGGGGTCATCATCCTGTCGATCTGGATCGGCGTTCTGGTGTACCGCGACGTGCCCTACTCCGACCAGCTGTGGTGGACGTTCGCGCTGCACGCCAACGCGCCGCGGATGCTGCGCGCCTCCCTCGCGGTCATTGTGCTCGGGACGGCATACCTCATGCTGAATCTGCTGCGACCGGCGCGCCCCGAGCCGGCAGTGGCGAGCACCGAGGATCTCGGCCGCGCGCGCGCCATCATCAACCGCTCGGACAACTGTCTGGCGAACGCGGCCTTGACCGGGGACAAGCGGTTGCTCTTCAACGACTCGGCCGACGCCTTCCTCATGTATCAGGTCTCCGGCCACAGTTGGATCGCGCTCGGTGACCCGGTCGGCTCACGCACTGGCGTGGAAGACCTGGTCTGGCATAACACAGCCCGGGCAGAGCCCACCTGCCCAAGAGGCGCCAAGTCGATGATAATACTCGCTCGCTGCCTCACTCGAAGCTCGACAGGAAATGGCTCAATACATCTACACCATGAACCGGGTGTCCAAGGTGGTGCCGCCGAAGCGGACTATCCTGCGCGACATCAGTCTGTCCTTTTTCCCGGCGCCAAGATCGGCGTGCTGGGCCTGAACGGCTCGGGCAAGTCCTCGCTGCTGAAGATCATGGCCGGGATCGATCAAGGAATTCGATGGCGAGGCCCGCCCGCGGACGGCATTCGCGTCGGCTTTCTGCCGCAGGAGCCGCAGCTCGATCCGCAAGGATGTCCGCGCAACGTCGAGGAAGGGGTCGGCGGGACCTTCGCTGCTCGACGAGTTCAACCAGATCGGCGACCAGTTCGCTGAGCCCATGGCGATGACGAAATGAACACGCTGCTCGAACAGCAGGCCAAGCTGCAGGAGCCATCGACACCGCCGGCGGCTGGGAGCTCGAACGCAAGCTCGAGATCGCCGCGGATGCCATGCGCCTGCCGCCCTGGGAGGCGAAGATCGACCCGCTTTCGGGCGGTGAGAAGGGGCGCATCGGCCTGTGTCGGCTCCGTTGTCCGCGCCCGACATGCTGCTGCTCGATGAGCCGACGAACCATCTCGACGCCGAGTCTCGCCTGGCTCGACGCTATCTGGAGGAATACCCGGCACCGTTGTCGCCGTCACCCACGATCGCTACTTCCTCGACAACGTGGCGGGCTGGATACTGGAACTGGACCGCGGCCTGGGCATCCCCTGGCAGGGAACTACTGCTCCTGGCTGGAGCAGAAGGAAGCCCGGCTCGAGGGCGAAGAGAAGCCCGAAGCGGTTCGTAAGACTCTGGAGAACGAGCTCGAATGGGTCCGCAGAATCCAAGGCACGCCAGGCGAAGAGCAAGGCCCGCCTGCAACGGTACGAGAAGCTGTCCTCGAAGGAATTCCAGGAGCGTAACGAGACCAACGAGATTTATATTCCACCGGGCGAGCGCCTGGGCGATCTCGTCGTGGAAGCCAAGGGATTGCGGAAAGCGTACGGCGACCGGCTGCTCATCGACAACCTGACATTCAACCTGCCACGCGGCGGCATCGTAGGCATCATCGGGCCGAACGGTGCCGGTAAGACAACGCTAGTTCCGTATGCTCACCGGCGTCGAGAAGCCCGATGACGGCGAGATCCGCCTCGGGCCCACGACGAAGCTTGCCTACGTCGACCAGTCGCGCCAGGCGCTCGACGACAAGAAAACCGTCTGGCAGGAAATCTCCGGCGGCCTGGACATCATCAAGGTCGGCAACTACGAGACTCCGTCGCGCGGCTACGTCGGCCGTTTCAACTTCCGGGGTGCGCAACAGCAGCAGATGATCGGCGAGCTGTCCGGCGGCGAGCGCAACCGCGTCCACCTCGCGAAGGTGTTGAAACAAGGCGGCAACGTGTTGCTGCTCGATGAGCCCACCAACGACCTGGATATCGAGACCTTGCGCGCGCTGGAGGATGCACTGCTGAACTTCCCGGGCTGCGCCGTCGTGATCTCGCACGACCGCTGGTTCCTCGACCGGATTGCCACACACATGCTCGCCTTCGAGGGCGACTCGCAGGTGGTCTGGTTCGAAGGTAACTACCAGGAGTACGTGGAGGACTACAAGCGCCGTACGGGAGACGACGCATCACAGCCTCACCGCATCAAATACAAGCCGCTCACCCGCTGAGCGCGACAGCCGAAAGCGTTGACTGTGTCATCGACACCCGCAGACGAGGACTCGAGCGCGGCGGACCATAGCGGTTTCCGCTGGGTCGGGCCGATCGCCGCCCTGTTGGTATTCTCAGGTGTCGCCTGGGTGCTGCACCGGGAGATGGCGCACCTGCATCTCTTTCAGGGATGTCTGGGCGCATCGGCGAGTCCATACCGCGCCGACACGTGCTCGGGGCGCTCGGCTTTCACCGCGATCAGCTACTGGGTGCTGAGCGGCTATGACGTTCTGGCGCTGCGCTACCTGCGCCGGCGGCTGCGCTATGGCCAGATCCTCTTCACTTCCTTCATCGCCTGCTCGTTTGGCCATACGCTCGGCTTCGCGGCCTTCACCGGCGGGGCGATCCGCTTCCGTCTCTATGCGAGCGCGGGCGTCACGGCGGTCGAGGTGGCGACCATCGCCGCATTCGCCAGCCTCTCCATCGGAATCGGCCTCGCCACCCTCGCGGGCATCTCCCTATTCCTGTCGCCGGCGCAGAGCGCTGCCGTCCTGCACCTCGGCCACAGTCTGACGTTCCTCGTCGGCGCGCTGCTCCTCGCCGCGGTGGCTTGCCTACGCACTCTGGTCGGCGCTGTCGCGCGGCGTCCTCGAGATACGCGGCTGGGCGCTGCGCGCGCCCGGCCCGACGATCGGCTTGCCGCAAGTGGCGCTCAGCGTGATCGACCTGAGCACTCGCGGGCTCGGTGCTCTGGTGGCTGCTGCCGTCCGAGCGCGCACATCGGCTTCATCCCTTTCATCGGCGCCTATGCCATCGCGGTCATCGCCGGAATCGTGAGCCACGTGCCGGGCGGGATCGGCGTCTTCGAGACGGTGATGCTGCTCATCCTGCGCGGCGTTCCCGCCGAGTCGCTCCTCGGCTCGCTCCTCGCCTACCGTGCGATCTACTTTTTCGTGCCGCTCCTCTTCGGCGCAATCCTCTTCGCCTACAAGGAGCTGAGCGCCACGCGCGCGCATCTCGCGCGTGCGCGCGAGCGCGCCGCGATGTTCGTCGCGCCTGTCGCCCCGCAGATCGCCGGCGCCCTCACCTTCCTCGCCGGCACGGTATTGCTCGTGTCGGGAGCGACGCCGGCGATCGAGTCGCGCCTGGCGCTGCTGCACCGCTTCATCCGCTCGCGGTGCTGGAGGTCTCGAACCTGGCCGCGAGCGTCATCGGGCTGGGGCTGCTCGTGCTGGCGCGCGCGCTCTTCCGGCGCGTCAGAGCCGCTTATTCCATATGCGTCTCACTGTTGGTATTCGGCATCGCCGCTTCCCTCCTCAAGGGACTTCGTTATGAGGAAGCGATCGTGCTCGCCCTGGTGCTCGCCGTGTTGGCTCTCGGGCAGCGAGCTTTCTACCGCCCGACGGCGATCCTCGACGAGCGCTTCAGTCCGGCGTGGGTCGCCAGCATCGCGGGCGTCATCATCCTTTCGATCTGGATCGGCGTTCTGGTGTACCGCGACGTGCCCTACTCCGAGCAGCTGTGGTGGACGTTCGCGCTGCACGCCAACGCGCCGCGGATGTTGCGCGCCTCCCTCGCGGT
>CAWHWV010000052.1:0-16665 GCA_963833085.1 uncultured Pseudomonadota bacterium | reverse complement strand
CCGCGGTGACGCGGCGAGCGCGCACGCGCCCAGGCTGGAGTCCCTGGCCGTCCGCTTCGAGGCGGATCACCCTGGGCTCGCCGAGGTGATCCGTGAGGTGATCGACGCCCTGGTGCGCGGCGGGGTGTAAGTCTATTGGCGCAAAGTCGCCTGCGGCGCTTTGCGCAGCCAGCCCAATTACGGGGTTCGGCCTCGCGGCCCAGGGACGGCCCTGGGCCGCTTAGTCATTTGCTTTCGCACGGACTCCGCAGAGGGATCAATCCTCCATCAGGAAGCTGCGGAGCTGTTCGCTGCGGCTCGGATGCCGTAGCTTACGCAGCGCCTTCGCCTCGATCTGACGGATCCGCTCGCGGGTGACATCGAACTGCTTGCCGACTTCCTCCAGGGTATGGTCGGTGTTCATGTCGATGCCGAAGCGCATGCGCAGCACCTTGGCTTCGCGCGGAGTGAGCTGGGCGAGCACCGCGTGCGTGGTCTCCCGCAGCGACTCCATGGTCGCCTGATCGATCGGCGAGGCCACCGAGGTGTCCTCGATGAAGTCCCCGAGATGCGAGTCTTCGTCGTCGCCGATCGGAGTCTCCATGGAGATCGGCTCCTTGGCGATCTTCAGCACCTTGCGCACCTTGTCCTCGGGCATCTCCATGCGCACCGCCAGCTCCTCCGGAGTCGGCTCCCGGCCCATCTCCTGCAGCATCTGCCGCGAGATGCGGTTGAGCTTGTTGATCGTCTCGATCATGTGCACCGGAATGCGGATGGTGCGCGCCTGGTCGGCGATCGAGCGGGTGATGGCCTGGCGTATCCACCACGTCGCGTAGGTGCTGAACTTGTAGCCGCGGCGGTATTCGAACTTGTCCACCGCCTTCATCAGGCCGATGTTGCCTTCCTGGATGAGGTCGAGGAACTGCAGGCCGCGGTTGGTGTACTTCTTGGCGATCGAGATGACGAGGCGCAGGTTGGCCTCGACCATCTCCTTCTTCGCGCGGCGGGCCTTGGCTTCGCCGATCGAGACCTCGCGGTTGATTTCCTTGATGTCGTTGATCGACAGGTGGAAGTCGCCCTCCAACTGCTCGAGCTTCTTCTGCCGCCGCTCGATCTCGTCCTTGAATCTGGCGAGCGGGGCGGAGTACTTCTTGCCCGCCTTCACATGCTTGGCGAGCCAGCGGGCGCTGGTCTCGTTCTTCGGGAAGGTGGCGATGAAGTCCTTGCGCGGCATGCCGGCATCGCGCACGGCGATGATCATGATCTCCTTCTCGAGCTGGCGGACCTCCGCGACGTGGGTGCGCAGATTGAGGATCAGCGAATCGAACATCCGCGGCGACAGCTTGAGCTCCATGAACTCATCGGCCAGCTTCTTGCGCGATTTCAGGGTCTTCGGGTCGCGGGCGCCATGCTTCTCGATCCCGGCCAGCACGTGCGTGTAGGACTTCGCCAGACTCGCGAAGCGCGCGGCGGCCTCCTGCGGGTCCGGCCCGGTGTCGACGGCTTCTTCTTCCTCACCCTCGACGCCGTCCTCTCCTTCCTCATCGTCGTCTGACTTCTCCTCTTCGGAGGCCAGGTCGAGCTTGGTCGGATTCTGCGGCTGCGCAATGACATCCGGCGCATTGGGATCGACGAAGCCGACGATGACATCGACCAGACGTGCCTGGCCGGCCTTCACCGGCTCGTAGGCCTTGAGGAGGAAGTCGTGGGTGGGCGGATAGAGCGAGAGCGCGCTGCGCACGGCCTCGAGGCCCTCCTCGATGCGACGGGCGATGCGGATCTCGCCCTCGCGCGTGAGGAGCTCCACCGTGCCCATCTCACGCATGTACATCCGCACCGGATCGGTGGTGCGGCCGAGCTCCGCATCGAGCGCCGCGAGCGCGGCGGCGGCTTCCTCGATCGCCTCCTCGTCGGCGGGAGCCGAAGGCTCGCTCGCCAGCAACGACTCGGTATCCGGTGCCTTCTCGTACACCGGGATTCCCATGTCGTTGATGGTGTTGACGATGTCCTCGATCTGCTCCGGATCGACGATCTCCGACGGCAGGTGGTCGTTGACCTGCGCGTAGGTGAGATAGCCCTGCTCCTTGCCGCGGGCGATGAGCAGCTTCAACTGCGATTGACGGTCTTCGGGCATCACGGGTGCGCGGCGCTCGAGTCCCAGGGGGCGCTTGTCCGCGGCGTGAGCAGCATTACTCGAACCGTCCTTGGCAGCATGACGCGTCCCCGCTTCGGGGGCGGATGCGGGCGCGGTGCCCGACCCGGCAACCTTCTTGTGTGCCGGAGCCGATTTCCCGTGAGCCTTGTCCTTGTCGCGCGCAGCGGCTACCGGCGCCGCTTTCTCGGCGGAGGCAGTCTTCGCGGGTTTTGCCGCGTGCGCGGCCGGACGTTTCCTACTGGCGGAGGCGGGCTTTTGCTTAGCTTTCATGAGTACCGGGGGGGTTTGGCGACAGGCCTTCGATCCCCTATCTGCTGGCGGGAGCGGGCCAACTCAAGGGGCGCCAAAGTAAAGCCGGCGATTGTATTTGACCGCATCGGAAATACCAAATTCTTCATCCGTCTTTCGTCCCGCCAGGGTGAGGTTTCTGGCCGGCCTTTTGGCGTATAAGTTTATGAAATTCCTCAAGTTCTTTCACATCCAAGGTGCCAGCCTTCATCTTGGCCTCGAGCGCTTCAATGCGCCTGTCGACCGCCTGATCGGCGAGCCTCGCCATGGTCGCCTTGAGCTCCAGAGCCGCGGCTTGGGCGTCGCCCAGCACCTCCTCACGCTCGAGCAGCCGTCCCAGATGTTCTCCACCGCTTCTGTCGGCCCAACGCTCCAGGACTTGAGCGGGAACTGAGAGCGGGTGCACATCCAGATCGTCCAACAGCTCGCGCAGCAGATCGATTCCGGGCTCCGCGCACGTGTTGAGTCCCGCGCGCTCCGCCGCGCTGATCGAGCCGGCGATCGACGGGAATCTCACCAGGCGCGCGATGGCCTGGCGTATCAGGCTGCCGCGCCCGGCGCTCACGCGCACACGCGGCTTTTCAGCCTCAGCGGCTGATGTGGCACCGCCGGCAGCCGTGGCGCGAGCCGCCGCCGGGCTGGTGCCGGCCCAGATCTCCTGCAAGCGATCGGCGGCCAGCCCCACGACTTCGGCAACTCTCGCGGTGAGAAGCTCGTGGTAGACACCCTCGGGCACCTTGGCGATGAGCGGGCGGACGCTCTCGGCGAAGCGGGCACGGCCGTCGGCGTGGCTGAGGTCCGTTTGCTCGGACAATTCCTTCACCAGGTATTCGGAGAGCGGCAGAGTCGACTCCAGGCGCCGCTCGAAGGCCTCACGGCCTTCCTCCCCCACGAGCGTGTCCGGGTCGTGGCCCTCGGGCAGGAAGAGGAAGCGGATCTCGCGACCCTCGCGCGCTTCCGGCAGAGCATGCTGCAGCGCGCGCCATGCCGCCGCGCGGCCGGCGCGGTCGCCGTCGAACGCAAACACCACCTCCCTGACCAGCCGGAAGATGCGCCGGAAGTGCTCCGGCGTGGTCGCCGTCCCGAGCGTTGCGACGGCGTAGGGGATTCCGGACTGATGCAGGCGGACGGCATCCATGTACCCTTCGACGACCAACAGGCGCTCGAGGTTGGAACGGGAGCGGCGGGTCTCGTACAGCGCGTAGAGCTCGCGTCCCTTGTGGAAGAGGACAGTCTCGGGCGAGTTGAGATATTTGGGCTCGCCGCGGTCGATGACGCGCCCGCCAAAGGCGATCACGCGGCCGCGTGCGTCGCGGATGGGGAACATGATGCGATCGCGGAAACGGTCGTAGTGGCGATCGCCTTCACGCATCGTCCCTGCCGAGGCCCGGGCTGCGTCGCGCTCGATGATGAGTCCGAGGTCGGCGAGCGCCCGACGCTCCGCTTCACCCGTCCCGAAGCGTTTCAGCACGCTGTTCCAGGAGTCCGGCGCATAGCCGATTCCAAACTGTGCGATGGTGTCGGAGGTCAGACCCCGGCGTGTCAGGTACTCCCGCGGGCGCGGCTCCCGCGACAGCGTTTCGGCATAAAACGTCGCCACCCGGGACATGAGGTCGTAGAGCTTCTCGGAATCGCGCTCGGGGGCGCCGCCGCCGCCGGCCTCGCGCGGCACTTCGAGGCCGAGCCGGCTCGCCAGCTCCTCGACGGCCTCGGGGAAGGCCATGCGGTCGTGCTCCATGAGGAAGCGCAGTACCGTGCCGTGCGCGCCGCAGCCGAAGCAGTGATAGAACTGCTTCTCCGGGCTCACCCAGAAGGACGCTGTTTTCTCGTTGTGGAACGGGCAGCAGGCCTTGTACTCGCGGCCGGCTTTCTTCAGCTGCACGCGCGAGCCGATCACCTCCACGATGTCCGCGCGGGCGATCAGTTCGTCGATGAAGCTCTGGGGGATGATGGGTCGGTCTACCGGCGCTCAGCGTGCGGCCAACTTCTCCTTCACGCGGGCGCTGACCGCGCCCATGTCGGCTCTGCCCTGCGCCTGGGATTTCACCAGCGCCATGACCTTGCCCATGTCCTTGGCGGAGGTGGCGCCGGTCGAGGCGATGGCGCTGGCAATCAGCGCGTCGAGCTCCGCGTCGCCCAGGCGGGCGGGCAGATAGGCCTCGAGGACGGTGACTTCGGCGCTCTCTTTCGCCACGAGGTCGGCGCGGCCGCCGGCCTGGAACTGAGTGATCGCCTCCTTGCGCTGCTTGATCATCTTCTCCAGCACCGCGAGCACCTGGGTGTCATCGAGAACAATGCGCTCGTCGACTTCGCGCTGCTTGATGCCGGCCAGCGCCAGACGGATGGTGCCGAGACGCTCCTTCTCGCCCGCGCGCAGGGCGCTCTTCATGTCCTCCGTGATGCGTTCCTTGAGGGTCATCGGCAGACAATCCGCGCTCAACGGGAGGGGCGCATGCCCTCGCGCGAGATGCGCTTCATGTGGCGCTTGATGGCGGCCGCCTTCTTGCGTTTCCGCTCCTGGGTCGGCTTCTCGTAGAATTCGCGCCGACGCAGCTCGGTGAGAATGCCGGCCTTCTCGCACGCGCGTTTGAAACGCCGCAAGGCGGCATCGAAGTACTCATTCTCACGGATACGGACGCTCGGCATCGAAACCTCAGGGCCTATATATGGGCTATATGGGAACGGGATGACCGGAAAAACGGGCGCGCAATTCTAGTTGAGGCTCATGGCAAAGGCAAAGAAAGCATTCCGCGTCCTCGCGATCGAGTCGTCCTGCGACGAGAGCGCCGCGGCCGTCCTCGATGAGTCTGAGGGGCTCCTGGCGCATGAGCTCTACAGCCAGGTGGAGCTGCACCGGACCTACGGGGGGGTCGTCCCGGAGCTTGCCTCCCGTGATCACGTGCGCCGGCTCCTGCCCTTGGTGCGCCGGGCGCTCGATCAGGCCGCCACGGGCCCGGAGCAGCTGGCGGGCGTCGCCTTCACCGCCGGCCCCGGGCTGATCGGGGCGCTGCTCACGGGGGCGGCCCTGGCGCGCAGTCTGGCCTATGCGTGGGGGGTGCCGGCGGTGGGGATACATCACTTGGAAGGGCATCTGCTCGCGCCGCTCCTCGAGCCGGAGCCGCCTCCTTTCCCGCACGTCGCACTCCTCGTCTCCGGGGGGCATACCCAGCTCATCGAGGTCGGCGGCATCGGACGGTACCGGGTCCTCGGTGACACTCGGGACGACGCCGCAGGCGAAGCCTTCGACAAGACGGCGAAGCTGCTCGGACTTCCCTACCCGGGCGGCCCTGAGCTGGCCCACCTGGCGCAGAGCGGCACCCCAGGTGCCTTCCAGTACCCCAGGCCGATGCTTGATCGGCCCGGCCTCGAGTTCAGCTTCTCGGGCCTGAAGACGGCCGTACTGCACTCGCTTCGCGGGCGGGAGCTGACGACGAAGCTGCGGGCGGACGTCGCCCGCGGCGTCGAAGAGGCGATCGTCGGTACGCTCTCGGCCAAGGCGGTGCGGGCACTCGAGGCAACCGGCCTGGATACGCTCGTTGTCTCGGGCGGCGTCAGCGCGAATCAGAGATTGCGTGCGGCACTCATCGACGCGGTCGGCCGGCGCGGGGGCCGCGTGTACTACCCGCGCCTCGAGTTCTGCACCGACAATGCTGCGATGATCGCCGTGGCGGGCCTCGCGCGGCTCAAGGCCGGAGAGCACGACGGCCTTGCGATCCATTCCCGCGCGCAATGGCCGCTCGAGACGCTTACGATGGTGCCGTTGCACGCATGACCAGCCCAACCCAATCCGACGACCGCATCTTCCTGCGCGGCCTGACAGCCGAGTGCATCATCGGCTTCATCGAGTGGGAGCGGCGCGTCAAGCAAACCGTCGTAGTGGACCTCGAGCTGCCCGTCGACTGTCGCCGCGCTTCGGTCACCGACGATGTCGAAGACACGGTGGACTACAAGAAAGTCGCCAAGCGCGTGCTGGCATACATCGAGGCGTCGGAGTTCAAGCTGGTCGAGACCCTGGCACATCGTCTGGCCATGCTGCTGCTCGAGGAGTTCGGGCTGGAGTGGGTGCGCATCTCCGTCAACAAGCCGGGCGCGATCCGCAACTCCCGCGACGTCGGTGTGGTCATCGAGCGCAGCCGGGCGGATCTCACCGCGGCCGCGGCGGCACGCATTTGACTCGATAACGCCCATGCCCCAGGTCTACGTCGCCGCCGGCAGCAACATCGAGCCCGAGCGGCATCTCGCCATGGCCGTGCGAGAGCTGGAGCGGCAATTCCCCGGCATGCGCTTCTCGCCCTGGTATCGCAACACGGCGGTCGGGTTCGACGGGGAGGATTTCATCAACTTCGTGGCCGCCTTCCCGACGGACCTCCCGGCCAACGAGGTGTTGCAGCGGCTGCATGCCATCGAGACGCTCTGCGGCCGGCCGCGCGAGGCACCGCGGTGGGCGCCGCGGTGCATGGACCTGGATGTGCTTCTCTACGGGGATCTGATCTGTCAGGAGCCGCATCTCAAGCTCCCTCGCCCCGACCTGCTGAAGCGCGCCTACATGCTGGGTCCCCTGGCGGACCTCGCGCCCGATCTCGTGCACCCGACCGAGAAGCGGACCATCGGGGACCTGTGGCAGCGCTTCGATCGCGCGGCGCACAAGTTAGTGCAGGTGCATGGCAGTAGTGATCGGTAGACCGGGCACAGGATGTGCCCCGCCGCCTTATACGATTACCAGCCGATGCTCCTGCCGCCGTCCACCGCGAGGATCTGGCCCGTGACGAAAGGCGCCTCGCAGGCGAAGAAGAGGACTGCGCGGGCGACATCCTCGGCTGAACCGATGCGCTTCAGGGCGGTGCGGTTGATGATCTCGTCGCGCAGCGCCGCATCGACGCCATCTTCCGGCCACATCACCGGTCCCGGCGAGATCGCGTTGACGCGCACCTGCGGCCCGAGCTCCCGCGCCAGCGACTTGGTCAGCATGATCAGGCCGGCTTTGGCGACGCAGTACACCGGATGGCGGCGCATGGGACGCACGCCGTGAATGTCGGCGAGATTGACGATGAGGCCGCCGCGCGCGCGCAGCGCGGCGGCGGCCGCTTGCGCCAGAAAGAGCGGCGCCTTGAGGTTGGTGCCGATCAGGTCGTTCCAGTCGTCTTCGTCGATATCCCCGACCGGGGTCGGATAGAAGGACGAGGCGTTGTTGACCAGGATGTCGAGGCCGCCGAAGGCTGTCGTGGCGGTGTCGGCCAGCTGCGCCAAGGCGGAGCTGTCGAGCAGATCGCATTGCGCGAGCGCCGCCGAGCCCGGCCTGACGCCATTGAGGTTCTGCGCCAGGGCGGCCGCCTCCTCCGAGGAGCTGCGGTAGTGCAGCACTACGTTGGCGCCGGCCGCGTGCAGGCTCCGCACGATGGCGGCGCCCACACGCCGTGCGGCACCGGTGACCAGCGCGGACTTGCCGGCAAGAGGGGCGGCGTAGGTGCTGTCGTTGGCGGCGGGTTCCGGCATGAGGTCGCTACATTATGATGCCGGCGCTGTCAGCGGAAGAAGAAACGCACTCGCGCGCCGTCACCGCGCTGATCCGCGAGCACGTAGCCGCGGCGGGGGGCTGGATCCCGTTCGACCGATTCATGGAGCTGGCGCTCTACGCACCGGGGCTCGGTTACTACAGCGCGGGCAGTGTGAAGCTCGGCCCCGGCGGGGATTTCGCGACGGCGCCGGAAATCTCGGATCTCTTCAGCCGCTGCGTGGCGCGGCAGTGCGCGCAGGCGCTGGCGGACGGCGGGGAGATCCTGGAGGTGGGCGCGGGCACAGGGCGCATGGCGGCGGTGATCCTGGAAAGCCTCGCCGCACTCGGCAAACTGCCGGCGCACTACGCCATCCTCGAAGTCAGCGCGGACCTCGCCGAGCGGCAGAGACAGCAATTGGGCAAGCTGCCGCGCGAGATCCGGGAGCGGGTGGTGTGGCTCGAGCGGCTGCCGGCGCGGCCGATCAACGGGGTCATCCTGGCGAACGAGGTGCTGGATGCGTTGCCGTGCCGGCGGTTTACGCTGCGGGGCGGCGCGGCGAGGGAGCTGGGGGTGGCCGAAGAGGACGATCCAGCGTCGGAGCGGGACACCGGCTTCATTGAGCGCGAGGCCGCGGCGGATGAGGACCTGGCGAGCGCAGCCGCGGCGCTGCTGCGTGGGCTGCCGTCTCCGCTACCCGAGGGATACACGTCTGAGATCTGCTTACGGGTCGCCCCTTGGATCGCAGGTGTCGCGGCATGTCTCGGCCGGGGACTCATGTTGATGTTCGACTACGGGCTGCCGCGGGCGCATTACTACCATCCACAGCGGACCGCCGGTACGTTGCGCTGCCACTTCAAGCAACGGGTGCATGACGATCCCTACATCAACATCGGCGTCCAGGACATCACGGCCTGGGTCGACTTCACTCGGGTCGCGGAAGCGGCGGTCGCTTGCGGGCTCGACGTCAGCGGCTTTTGCACGCAGGCCGCGTTCCTCCTCGGGACGGGCGTCGAGCAATTCGTCGCGGCGTCGACCGACACCGTGGAACATGCACGGCTCGCGGGCGAGGCACGCCGGCTGCTGTTGCCCGGCGAGATGGGCGAGGCGTTCAAAGTGATGGCGCTGACGCGGCAATGCGATGTCGCGCTGCAGGGGTTTGCGCTGCAGGATCTGCGGCAGTCGTTGTGAGCGAGCCGGCATTGGGGCAGAGCGCGGCGTCTCGTGTCGCCTTCGGTTCCCGAGCCAGCTTGCGCGCCGCATCGTAGAAGCGCGGCAGGTCGTCATTCTCCTGCCGCAGCAGGCGCTCGAACCCGGGCATGCAGTCGTTGTAGGTACCCACGGAGACAAGCTCGGCGTTGTTGAGTCCTTGGGTGATCCACGCGTCGTACTCCGGGAAGCGGACCGCGAGGCGGTGCTCGAGCGCGTGGATCTCCACTGCCAGCTCGGCGAAGAGCTGCTGTTTCCGGCGCAGCTTGGCCGCCCGCGGAGCGTTGGACGCGTAAAGCTGCGCCAACCGGTCGCGGGTATGCCGCAGCAGCGCGACGAACTGCTCGTCCTCGGCCCGATCCTTTTGCAACTCGGCGATGTGCGCGGCTCGACCCTTGTATTCGAGCCAGCGCTTCAGCCCCTCATCCTCGACCGTGACGGCGAACGCCTCATCGAACCGTGAGTCGTTCTGAACATAGAGCAACTGGTGAGCGAGCTCGTGAAAGATCATGGAGGCGAGCTCGTCGCTGCCGTAGCGCATCATCGTGCTCATCACCGGGTCGGGAAGCTTGCCGAGAGTCGAGTACGCGGGCACGCCTTCGATCACGACGTCATATCCGCTCTGCTTCAGCCGCGCCGCGAAGTCCCGGGCGCGCTTCTCTTGGAAGTAACCCCGATAGGCCACGCAGCCGGCGATCGGGAAGCACCACTCCTTGGGCTGCACCGAGAGGACAGGCGCGGCAACCACGTTCCACACGACATACGGACGGTCGATCTTGACGTAAGTGCGATAGCTGTCGTTGTCCGGCAGGTCGAGCTCACGCGAGGCGAAGTCTCGGGCCTCGCGCACCTCGGCGAGCTCACGGATCAGCGGTTCCGGCGTCTGCGGATCGTCGATCACTTGCACGATCGGCTTACGTCCGTGGATCACGTGCCACTCGCCATTGGCCGCCTGCAGCAGATACGCCGTGCTGGTGCAGCCCGACAGTGCGGCGAGCATGACGGCGGCGAGCGTCAGCCCGATGGCCCTGCTCACGGCGCGCATGCGGGTGGGGAGGGCTTCTCGGTTAACATGTGCGCATTATGCAGGTGTATTTGGTCGGCGGTGCCGTGCGGGACCGGCTGCTTGGGCGTCCCGTGAAGGAGCGCGACTGGGTCGTGGTCGGCGCCTCACCGGAGGAGCTCGAGCGACAGGGATTCGTTCCGGTCGGGCGCGAGTTTCCTGTCTTCCTGCACCCCGATACTCACGAGGAGCACGCGCTTGCTCGCCTCGAGCGCAAGGTCGCACCCGGATACCGCGGGTTCACCACGCAGTTCTCACCGGATGTGACGCTGGAGGAGGATCTGCGCCGCCGCGATCTCACGATCAACGCGATGGCTGAGACTCCTGCCGGCGACATCGTGGATCCCTACGGCGGTCGCCGGGATCTCGAGGCGCGCCTGCTGCGGCATGTGTCGGAGAGCTTCATCGAGGATCCCGTGCGGGTCCTGCGCGTGGCTCGCTTTGCCGCGCGCTACGCGCAGCTCGGGTTCCGCGTGGCGGAAGAGACGGTCGCGCTGATGCGCAGGATGACCGAGTCCGGGGAGCTCACGGCGCTCGTGCCGGAGCGGGTGTGGCAAGAGACGGAGCGCGCCCTCGGCGAGTCTCGCCCCGACGTGTTTTTCGAGACGCTGCGTGAATGCGGCGCCCTGCAGGTCATTTTCCCGGAGCTGGCGGCGCTCTACGGCGTGCCGCAGCCGCCGCGCTGGCATCCGGAAATCGACACCGGCGTACATGTCATGCTGGCGCTGCGCTATTCGGCGGCCAGCGGCGCCTCCACGACGGTGCGCTTCGCCGTGCTCATGCACGATCTCGGCAAGGCGCTGACCGCTCCGGAGCACTGGCCGAGCCACCGCGGTCACGAGGAAGGTGGCGTACCGGTAATCGAAGCGCTTTGTGCCCGACTCAAAGTGCCGAACGGGTTTCGGGATCTGGCGGTGCTCACCGCGCGCCATCACGCCGTGGTTCATCGCGCAGCGGAACTGCGTCCGTCGACGGTGTTGAAATTACTCGAGACGACGGATGCGTTTCGCCGGCCCGAGCGGTTCCAGGAGCTGCTGGCGGCTTGCGAAGCCGACGCCCGCGGGCGTACTGGTCTCGAGGCGCAACCCTACCCCCAGCGCGACTTCCTGGGCCGGGCGCTTGCCGCGGCTGCGGCAGTGAGCCTGGATGAAAACGAGCGTCAGGGACTCGCGGGTCCTGCCATCGGTGAAAAGATGCGCGACAAGCGCCTGGCGGCGATCAAAGCGCTCGACTCTAGTCGATGGTCTTGCGGGCCGCGTTGAGCTCGTTCGGGCCGGTGAAGGGGCCCAGATAGAAAGGCAGGAGCGCCATCAGGTACCGGGGCGAGATCCCGAGACGGGCGAGGCCGTTCTGCGTGCAGACACTGTCGCTGCCGAGTGAGTTGAAGTTGTCGAGTGAGAACGGCTTTCCTGGAACCAGCCCGAGGACCGCGGCCTGCAGCCATCCGAGCACGTCCGGCAGCCGGAGAATTCGGCAGGGAAGCCGCGCCACGGCCGCGGTCATGTGCACGATCTGCTCCAGGGTGACGATCTCCGGGCCGCAGAGCTCGTACGTTTCCCCGAAGCTCTCGCGTTGCTCGAGCGTCCTGACGAACGCGCTCGCCACGTCTCCAACATAGACGGGCGCAAAACGCGCCTGCGAGCGCGCCAGTGGCAGGAATCCACCGGACAGGCCGAGGAGCGAAGCGAAGCGGTTGGTGAGCGAGTCGCCGGGCCCGAAGATCACCGAGGGACGGAAGATCGTGTAATCGAGGTGGGCGCCGGCGGCGCGAATGAGTCGCTTCCGCCTCGCCCTTGGATCGCAGGTAGCGGCTCGGCCCGCGCTCGCGATCGGCGCCTACCGCGCTCATCTGCAGCAGCCGCCGGATCTTGGCGCCGCGCGCGGCGGCGACGAGCTTGGCGGCGAGATCCGCATGCACCGCTTGGAAGGTCGCGCGGCCGCTCTGGTTGAGGATGCCGATGAGATTGATGACGACGTCCATTCCGGCAAGAAGCTGACCGAGCGTGCGCAGGTCGTGCACGTTCGCGGTAATGAGCTGGACCGTCGCGAGGACCCTCAGGTGCTGGCCACGGTTGGGGTTGCGTGTGGGTACACGGACCCAGTGTCCTTCGCTGACCAGACGTGTGACGAGCTCCGTGCCGACGAAGCCGGTGCCGCCCAGCACGCAGATGTTCAGCGGCGACGGCATCTCAGTGCCGGTGCCCGGGCGCCGGCTTGCCGAGGCTGGAGGCCGGCGCGCCGGCGAGGGTGTTGGCAAGAACGGCACGGCGCTGCTGCTGCCGGCCATCGCGCAGCAGATCGATCGTGACCGGATCGCCGACGCGAAGCAGTCCGATCGCTTCGCGCAGATCGGTGTTGGACCCGATCCTGTGGCCCGCTATGGCGGTGACCACGTCGCCGGCGCGGACGCCGGCCTTGTCCGCGGGCGAGCCGGGGATCACCTGCTCCACGAGTCCACCCGCCGCCTTGTGCAGCCCGAGCGAGCGCGCCACCGCCGGCGTGACCGCATATATGTTGAGGCCGAGCTGGCCACGATCCACGGCGCCGTACTCGATCAGCTGGCGCATCACGCGCCTGGCCGTGTTGACCGGAATGGCGAAGCCGATGCCGATGTTGTCGCCGCTGGCGGAGAGGATGGCCGTGTTGATGCCGACCAGATCACCCCTCAGGTCGACGAGGGCGCCCCCCGAGTTGCCGGGATTGATGGATGCGTCCGTCTGGATGTAGTTCTCGAAATCATCCGGGCTGAACCCGGTGCGCTTCAGGCCGCTGACTATGCCCGAGGTCACCGAGTGCGGCAGTCCGAACGGATTGCCGATCGCGACCACGAAATCGCCCACGGCGAGCCGCGAAGAATCCCCGAAGCGGATCTGCGCCAGGCCGCGGGCGGCGACCTTCACTACCGCGATATCGGAAGGCGGATCGGTGCCGACGACCTTGGCCTTGAGATTGCGCCCGTCCTGCAGGGTGACGGTGATGCTCGTGGCGTGATCCACTACATGGGCGTTGGTGAGAATGTACCCGTGTTTTGCATCCACGATCACGCCGGAGCCGGCGGCCGCGAATGGCTCCTCATCGGGACCCTGTCCGGGAAGGTCGTGGAAAAAGCGGTTGTAGAAAGGATCGTCGCGCTGCTCATCGCCGTCGCTGTCGGGCATGACGCCCCGTGTTGCGATGGTGACCACCGCGGGGGACACCTTGCGGATCATCGGCGCAAGCGATGGCACGCGCATGCCGGCAACCGCGGCGGGTATCGCGGCGGAGGCGGCCGCGAAGGGTGTTCCTCCCAAGACCGCTGCGAGCAGCGCGGTACAGGCGAGATCCCGGGGATTCATGGGGCTTCCGAGTTACGGAGCTCCGATTCTACTAGTCCGCGGGCCCGGGACGATACGCCGCGTGAACATAAAGAGGACCCGACCGGTCGCTGCGCCAGGGGCGCAGCATCCGGCCGGGTTGTCGGCTCATCGGTACGAGCCGCGACGGGACTCAGGCCGCCGCGACTTCGATGCGCCGCGGCTGCAGCTTGGCCTGCTTCGGGATCGTCACCTCGAGCACGCCCTGGGTGTGCTTGGCGCTGATCGCGTCGAGGTTGGCGCTATCCGGGAGGGTGAAGCGTCGCAGGAACTTGCCACTGCGCCGCTCGAGCCGCCGGTAGGCGGCCGAATTCTCCTCGGTACGCGAGTGCCGCTCGCCACGGATGGTCAGAACGCCTTTCTCGGCAGTGATCTCGATGTCCTTCGGCTCCACGCCGGGGACGTCAACCAACACTGCGAAGCGCTCCGGCTCCTCATGGACGTCGACCTGCGGAATCCACCAGGCGCCGTCGGAATCACCGGCGTCAGCGGAGAGAACGCCTCATCGAGCTGCCGATGCAGGCGGTTGACGAGCGACCAGGGCTCGTAGCGGAGAATAGTCATGTTGCAAACCTCCAATCGTGAAATGGATGTCAGGCTCGTCGGCCTCACTCATGTCGTTGCAAGCGATTTGCGGGCGGGCGTGAAAGTTTCAAGTGCGAGTTGATTCGCACGCGCGAAGTTCGTGCGCCGGCAGGTCGGACGCTGAGACGCGGCGCAGCTGCCACGGGCTCTGACGGAAGCGAAGCCGATGCGCTGGCAGCAGCGAAGCCTCTGCCGCGGCATGTGAGCATGCTGTGCAGAACGTGTGCGCTGCCTGGGCACACAAGATCTTGGGGTAGCGGACACCTTGAAAAAGAGCCGTTCGGCAAAATCTTATGATGGGATGTCACGGCTCGCTTTGCTATAACCCATTGTTTTAACTATGGTAATTTTGACCGGCGAAATATGTCCGAGAATCTTGACGGCCGCCGGGGTGCTCATTAGGCTCTCTACCCCGACACACAAGATCTTGTGCCCGCCAAGCGGCTCCATGAGATTGCGCGGTCGGGGAGGTTCAGGGGGTTTCCGGCTGCCAGACCAAAGAGCAGCGTACCGGCAATCCCGGTACGCGTTGCTCGGTGAATTCCGCGCGGGCCGTAATCCCCTGTGATCCGTAGAGCAGGCGTGCTAAAGACAATCGGAGCGCCGCGGACACATGAATACCGTCGTGAAGATCGAGCCGAAGGACGTCGATGCGATTCCGTTCCAGGAAGCATCGCTGGACATCTGGGACAAGAAATACCGCCTCACCGCCAAAGACGGTTCGCCCATCGACAAAACGATGGACGATACCTATAAGCGTGTTGCGCGCGCGCTCGCCGACGTCGAGCGTGAAGAGGCGCGCGACCATTGGTACGAGCGCTTTCTCTGGGCGTTGCGCCGCGGCGCCATTCCCGCTGGACGTGTAACTTCCAACGCGGGTGCGTGGGAGCACAAGCCGGCGACCTCGACGATCAACTGTACGGTGTCAGGAACGATCCGCGATTCCATGGATGACATCCTGCGGAAGGTTCACGAGGCTGGCCTGACACTCAAGGCCGGCTGCGGTATTGGCTACGAGCACTCGACGCTACGGCCGCGAGGCGCGTATGTATCCGGTGCCGGCGCCTACACGTCGGGTCCGCTGTCGTTCATGGATATCTACGACAAGATGTGCTTCACGGTCTCCTCGGCGGGCGGCCGCCGCGGCGCGCAGATGGGCACGTTCGACGTCGGCCACCCCGATGCCATGGAGTTCATCCGCGCCAAGCGCGAGAACGGCAGGCTGCGACAGTTCAACCTGTCGCTGCTCATCACCGATGAGTTCATGGCCGCGGTGCGCGGCAATAAGGAGTGGAAGCTCGCGTTCCCGATCACCAGTGCGGAGATGGAGGATGAGCATCCCGATCTCACCGACACCTCCAAGTTCGTCTGGCGCGAATGGCCGGTGCACGACGGCTACGTCGTGAACGAGGAAGGCCTGGTCGCCTGCAAGGTCTACAAGACCCTGCCGGCGCGGCGCATGTGGGACGTCATCATGACGTCCACCTACGATTTCGCCGAGCCGGGCTTCATCCTCATCGACCGCGTCAATGAGATGAACAACAACTGGTGGTGCGAGAACATCCGCGCGACCAACCCGTGCGTAACCGCGGATACACGACTTGCGACGCAGTTTGGGCTCGTCCGGATCGGCGACCTCTACGATGCGCGGGTCGACATTCAAGCGACGGTGGATCGCCGCGCTCTCGGCGACAGTGAGGGCGGAGCGGCGGTACGTCCCGCAGTGCCTGCCTTCATGACGGCTCCATCCGCGGACGTATATCGGGTAGTTACCGAAGCCGGCTACGAGATCAAGGCCACCGAGTGGCATGACTTCTACACGACGCGCGGCAAGATCAAGCTCAAAGACCTCAAGCCCGGCGATGAGGTGCTCATTCAGTCCGGTAAAGGACAGTTCGGTGGCTGTGGTCACGAAGCGCTCGGCGTGCTACTCGGGCTCATCACCGGGGACGGGCACATCACCAATCGCGGCAAGGGACAGCAAGCTGCCGTAGTCAATTTGTGGGGTGCCGATCGCGACTACGCTGACGTCCTCGTCTCCTACATCAACGACATGATCACCGGGTGGTCGAGGCGCTCCAGGGATTACCGTGTTAGCGCAGTTGCGGTGCCGGAGCGAAATCTGATCATGATTCGTTCCGTGATCCTGATGCGCTACTTAAAGGAATTCTTTGGAGTAAGCGTCGCATGCAAGACGTCCGTTCCAGAAATCATTTGGCGTGGCAACCAAGCCTGTGTGAAGGGTTACCTGCGCGGGTTGTTTCAGTCGGATGGGACGGTGAACACGAGTGGGAATCCGAACACCAGCTGCTCGATCCGCCTTGCTTCGAGTGAACCGTCGCTGCTCAAGGATGTCCAGATGCTGCTCGCCAATTTCGGCATCTTCTCGAGCGTGCTGAAGCGCCGTGCGGCAGGTCAGCGGCTCCTGCCGGACGGCAAGGGTGGCAGGAAGGCCTACGCCTGTAAGGCCGACTATGAGCTCATCGTCGACGGTGAGTCGCGCGAGCGCTTCATGTCAGAAATCGGGTTCCTCGCGGATGC
>CAWHWV010000051.1:0-10530 GCA_963833085.1 uncultured Pseudomonadota bacterium | reverse complement strand
TCGTCTGGCGAGGGCTCGACCCAAGCGAGGCGCTGGTGGAGCTGGCGCCGCCCGCGGGCATGGACACTATCCCCGAGGAGTCGATCGAGGCGTACCTCGAGGAACATGGCGGCGAGGTAGCGCTCGTCCTGTGGCCTGGCGTGCAGTACAGGACCGGCCAGGCATTCGACCTCGACAGAATCGCGCAGGCGGCACATCGCGCCGGATGCGTGGCCGGATTCGACCTCGCCCACTCCATCGGCAACATGCCGCATGCCCTGCACGACATCGATGCCGACTTCGCCGTCTGGTGCAGTTACAAATATCTGAACGCCGGTCCCGGGGCCATCGGCGGCTGCTTCGTCCACGAGCGTCACGATCGTCCTCACCTCGCGGGATGGTGGGGACATGAGGCAGCGACCCGATTTCGCATGGGGCCCGAGTTCCACGCCGCCGCCGGCGCCACCGGCTGGCAGATCAGCAATCCGCCGATCCTCTCGGCCGCCCCCCTCATCGCTTCGCTCGCACTCTTCGAGCAGGCGGGACTGCAAAGGCTGCGGCAGAAGTCGCTGGCGCTCACAGGCTATCTGGAATATCTGCTCGACCGTCTGGCGCCGGATGTTGAGCTCATTACACCACGCGCCGTTGCGGCGCGCGGCTGTCAGCTTTCCGTCCGGGTTGCCGGGCCGCAGGGGCGCGGTCGGCGCGCGTTCGAGGCTCTGACGTCGCTCGGAGTGATCGGCGACTGGCGCGAGCCCGACACCATTCGCCTCGCCCCCATCCCGCTATACAACAGCTTCGTGGACGTGTTCCACGGCGCCGAGGCGCTCGCCCGGGCCCTGCGTCAGCAGCCGTGAAGCCTCGCACGGAGCAACCGATCAACATCGTCGGTGCCGGCCTCGCGGGCGCCCTCCTCGCCGTGCTGCTGGCGCGCCGTGGATTCGCGGTCGAGATCTACGAGCGCAGGCCCGATCCGCGAGCCGTCGAGAGCGACCGGGGCCGCTCCATCAACCTTGCGCTCGCGGCGCGCGGCATCGCCGCGCTCGAGCGAGCCGGGATGATGGAGCGTATCCGGCCGCTCATGATTCCGATGCGGGGGCGGATGATTCATCCGCTCTCAGGCGAGACGCAGCTGCAACCCTACGGTCAGCGGCTGGAGGAAGTCATCTACTCCGTCAGCCGCGCCGACCTCAACCGCGTCTTGATCGAAGAGGCGGCACGGCACCCGCGCGTGCACCTCAAATTCCGTCAGAGCTGCCTCGCAGCCCAGCCGGACGCTGGCGTGCTGCGCTTTCGCGAAGAGGATACGGGCGGCGAGTGCGCCGTGCCGATGGCACCGACCTTCGCCACCGACGGCGCCGGATCGGCCGTTCGCTCGAGCCTCGCCCGCGCAGGCCTCATCAGTGTGCGGGAGGACCGGCTCGACCACGACTACAAGGAGCTGACCATTCCGGCGGCAGCCGACGGACGCCATGTGATGGAGCGTCACGCCCTCCACATCTGGCCGCGCGGCGGTTTCATGCTCATCGCCCTGCCGAACAGCGACGGCAGCTTCACGGCCACCCTCTTCCTGGCACGCAGCGGCCGCGATAGCTTCGAAACGCTTACGAGCCCCGAGCGCATCACGACTCTATTTCGGAGCCAATTCCCGGACGCGGTGCAGCTCATGCCGCGCCTCATCGAGGAATTTGCGAGTCATCCCCAGGGCCAGCTCGGTACCGTCTACACCCGCCCATGGCATATCGACGGTCAGGTGCTCCTCCTCGGGGATGCTGCCCACGCCATCGTTCCCTTCCACGGTCAGGGAATGAATGCAGCCTTCGAAGACTGTCTCATCCTCGACGGCCTGCTCGATAGGCACGACAACTGGGACACAGCGTTCGCGGATTTCGAGCGCTCCCGCCTGCCCAACACTGCCGCCATCGCGCAGATGGCGCTCGAGAACTACGTCGAGATGCGCGACACCGTGCGCGATCCCGCCTACCTGCGACGCAAAGACCTCGCAATGGAGCTCGAGCGCCGCTTTCCTGACCACTTCATACCACGCTACTCCATGGTGATGTTTCACCCCGAGATCTCCTATGCGGAGGCGCTGCGGCGCGGCAGTGAGCAGCAGAGAATCCTGTCCGAGCTGGACGGCCGCCGCGCGCATGGAGAAGTGGATTTCGACAGGGCGCGAGCACTGATCGCGGAGCGTCTGACCTGAATCGAGGGAAAGGACCCGGTCTGCGCGCAGATCACTCTCCGATATCTTCGCGCCAGATCTGCGGACACTTCAGGATGAACTCCGAGAGCAGACTCTCACAGTCAACGGAGTCCACATCGACAACATTTACCCCCCGCTCGCGCAACCAGTCGAGGCCACCGCGAAATGTCCGCGACTCCCCGACGACGACGGTACCGATCCTGAACTGAACGACCAGGCCCGAACAGTACCAGCAGGGAGCGAGAGTCGTGACCATGATGGTGTCGCGATAGTTTCTTTGACGGCCTGCTTTGCGAAAGGCGTCGGTCTCTGCGTGAAGGGAGGGGTCGCCCTCTTGGATCCTCCGATTACGCCCCCGACCAATCAGTGCGCCATCATTGCGGAAGAGTGCAGCCCCGATCGGGACACCGCCTTCGATCGCTCCAAGCCGAGCTTCTTCCAGCGCCACGGACAGCATTGCTTGATAGTCTGGTACGAACATCGGAGCCTCCGGTCGTGCCCCGTGAGTGTAGCGCGTTGGGACACATCAACCACACTCGAGGGGGGCATCCGTCGGCTCACACGTTAGCATGTGCGTTCCGTTATGCCTCCGGCATCACGATCGCGTGAGTTGACTTGACTTCCTCCATGACGAAGTAAGTATGCGTCTGCTGTACGCCGCGCACCGATGCGATGGTGTCGCCGAGCAGAGTGCGGTAGGTCTCCATATCCTTTACGCGCACCTTGAGCAGGTAGTCGAAGCCGCCCGCGACCATGTGGCATTCCATGATCTCGTCGTGGGCCCGAACCACTTCCTTGAAGTGCTCGAAGGCCTCCGGCGTGGTGCGATCGAGTGAGACCTCCACATAGGCCAGGAGGCCGAGCCCGAGCTTCCGAGGATCGAGGCGCGCGAAATAGCCGTCGATGAAGCCGCCCGCCTCGAGCCGCCGCACCCGCTCCAGAGTTGGAGTGATAGTCAGATTGACCTCCCGCGCGAGCTGCGACACCGGGATGCGGCCGTCCTGCTGCAGCCGCGCGAGAAGCTTCAGATCTATCCGATCGAGCCGCCGGTCGCCGGCAGGCGAGTTCTGCTGCGCTGAGGCTATTTTGGCGGGCATGGTAGTTAAATTTGCTGCTAATAGCGCCTAAATGGAAAACTATCCTCTACTATGCCGGCTATCATAAGCACAATCAACTAATTCGTGCCGGAACCCCCGATCATCATGGCTGCCGTCCCCGAGACCCGTTCCGCCCTCCCGCTCCCACCCGAAGGAGAGCGAGCGCCTCCGCAGCCTGCGAGAGCGCCTGGCCGCAGCTACGCTGCGCCCGGAGCCGGAGGCGTCGCGGAGATGCGCCAGGAGCTGCTTCCGCTGGCGGACCGGCTGGAGGCCGCCCGCAGCCGTGCCATACGCTGGGTCACGGCGGTTCGCGAGCATGCACGCTCGAGGCCGCTCGCCGAGTCGCTCCTGGACCAGTTTCCGCTCGACAGTCGGCAGGGCAAGGCGCTCATGAGCCTGGCTGAGGCGTTGCTGCGCACCCCCGACCCCCGCTGCGCTGATCGCCTCATCGCCGAGCGGCTGGCCGCCCTGCGCGAGGGCGGGGCGAAGAGCTCCGACCTGACCGTCCGCATGTCC
This sequence comes from uncultured Pseudomonadota bacterium, assembly GCA_963833085.1. Classification (GTDB taxonomy): domain Bacteria; phylum Pseudomonadota; class Gammaproteobacteria; order Steroidobacterales; family Steroidobacteraceae; genus 13-2-20CM-66-19. Next base: position 6,732 of record CAWHWV010000051.1, on the reverse strand, counting down.
ATGGCATTGCTCGGCACCGCGAGCCGGCTGTTGCCGGACCCAGGCGCGGCGCTCGCGGGAAATGCCAACCGTTCGCTGGTCGCCCCCGTGATGGCACCGCTCGTGCGTGCTGCACTGCGGCGCGGCATGCGGATGATGGGCCACGCATTCATCGTCGGGGAATCGATCGAGTCGGCGCTCGCGCGCGGCCGGCGCGACCCTGAGCTCTCGCTCTGCTCGTTCGATGTGCTCGGCGAAGGGGCGCGGTCCGAGACCGACGCGCAGCGGTATCTCGACGCCTATGCGGGTGCAATCGAAGCGCTGCGATCGCAGCCTCCAGGCGTCGTTCACCGCCGGTCCGCCATCTCGGTCAAGCTCTCCGCTCTCGAGCCGCGTTACTCGCTGACGCAGCGCGCCAGGGTTATGGAGAGCCTGGTTCCGCGGATGCTCGCGCTCGCTCGTCAGGCCTGCAGCGCCGGCATCGGGTTGACCATCGATGCCGAGGAGGCCGATCGACTCGACCTGTCACTCGACATCGTCGAGGCCCTGGCATCCGATGTCGAGACACGAGGCTGGGACGGCCTGGGACTTGCCGTTCAGGCCTACGGCAGGCGCGCACCGCTGGTGTTGGATTGGGTCGCAGAGCTCGCCAGACACACCCGGCGGCGCATGACCGTGAGACTGGTCAAGGGCGCGTATTGGGACGCGGAGATCAAGCGCGCCCAGGAGCGCGGGCTCGACAGCTTCCCAGTGTACACGTCGAAGAGCGCAACCGACGCCAGCTACCTCGTGTGCGCACGCCGACTGTTTCAAGCGCCCGACGTCATCTACCCGCAGTTCGCCACGCACAATGCGCTGACCGTGGCAGCGGTGCTGGCGATTGCGCCGGACAGTGCGCTCTACGAGTTTCAGCGCCTCCACGGCATGGGCCAGGCGCTCTACGACGTGGTGCGCGCGGACACGCGCGACTTCCCGCCCGTGCGTGTATATGCGCCGGTGGGGACACACGAGGAGCTGCTGCCTTACCTCGTGCGCCGGCTGCTCGAGAACGGCGCCAACACTTCGTTCGTGCACCATTTCCTCAACAAAGACATTCCTGTGGAGCAGGTCGTGGGCCAGATCATGGGCAAGGCAATTCCCAACTCCGCGGCGGCTTCAGGCGATGCCTCTTCCGTGCGGATCCGCGAGCCTGGCGAGCTCTACCGCTCGCGGCGCAATTCCCGGGGCGCGGACTTCGGCAATCCGGCGGAGCTCGCGGCGCTGCAGGGCGAGCTCGCGGCGGCCGCGGCCAACTCCTACCCGGGCGGACCTGTTTTGAGCCACGGTGAGACGATCGAGCCCAGCGTGCCGGTGCGCTCGCCGGCGAATGCGGCGGAAATCGTGGGTCTCACGCGGGATGCGACCGAGGCGGAAATCACCGGCGCGATGTCGAGCTGCGCGCGGGCGCAGCGCGCGTGGGATGCGACACCCGCCGGAAACCGCGCCACCTGCCTGGAGAAGGCGGCGGACCTGTTGGAGAGCCGGCGCGGCGCTTTCCTCCACCTGCTGGTGCGGGAGGCCGGCAGGACGCTGCCCGATGCAGTCGCCGAGATTCGTGAGGCGGCGGACTTCTGCCGTTACTATGCGGCACGCGGTCGTGAGCTGTTCGCCGCTCCCCGGGAGCTCGACGGCCCGGTCGGCGAGCGGAACCTGCTGTCTCTGCAGGGCCGCGGTGTGTTTGCCTGCATCAGCCCGTGGAACTTTCCGCTGGCCATCTTCACGGGCCAGATCACCGCGGCTCTCATGGCCGGCAACGCGGTCGTTGCCAAGCCGGCGCCGGCCACGACACTGATCGCGCATGCCATGACGCAGCTGCTGCACGAAGCGGGGATTCCACGCGACGTGCTGCAGCTTGCGCCGGCCGACGGCCCCCTCTTCGGCGCCACCGCGCTGACCCATCCGGCGCTCGCTGGCGTTGCGTTCACGGGCTCGACCGCCACCGCCACGACCATCAACCGCACTCTCGCCGGGCGTGAAGGACCGATCGTGCCGCTCATAGCCGAGACCGGCGGCGTGAATGCGATGATCGTCGATGCGACCGCGCTCCCGGAACAGGTCGTCGATGACGTGATCGCCTCGGCGTTCACCAGTGCCGGGCAGCGATGCTCGGCCCTGCGTGTGCTCTATCTGCAGGAGGAGATCGCGGACCGCGTCCTCGAGATGTTGATCGGCGCGATGAAGTGTCTGACGATCGGCGATCCCGCCGATCCTGCGACCGACGTAGGCCCGGTCATCTCCGCCGACGCACAGCAGCGCCTCAGCAGGCACGCGGAGCGGATGAAGCTCGAGGCGAAGCCCCTCTACTCCTGTCCGGTCGAGCATTGCGAGGGGAGCGGCCACTTCTTCGGCCCGAGGCTCTTCGAGCTCAACTCGCCGGAGCAGCTGAAGACCGAGGAATTCGGTCCGATCCTGCATGTGTTCCGCTACCGCGCGGCGGACCTCGGCCGGGTGTTGGAAGCGGTGCGCGCGACCGGATTCGGGCTGACGCTGGGCGTCCACAGCCGGCTGGAGAGCATGGCGGAGCACCCTTTCCGTGCGCTTCCGGTCGGGAACACGTACGTCAACCGCAACATGATCGGTGCGGTGGTCGGCGTGCAGCCATTCGGCGGTCAGGGGCTCTCGGGTACGGGACCCAAGGCGGGCGGACCGAACTACCTGCAACGCTTCGCCACGGAGCGGACGCTTACCATCAACACCGCGGCGATCGGCGGGGCGGTGGAGTTGCTCTCCTAGGCGCGCAGGGCCTCGATCAGTTCCGGGAAGGAGGCGATCGGCTCCCCGCAGACGTTGCCACGGCACACGTAGGCGACGGCGGCGCCGCGCGGTGTCTTCTCTGCAATCGCCGCCGGCAGGTCTGGCGTATCGGCCGGTACGGCGAGCACCATCCGCCTGGGGGAGTAGAGCTTCGCAAGCTCGCGCCGCCAGCTCTCGATCGTCGCCGGGTCGCCGCGCAACACCACGATTTCCGGCGGCGACAACATCTCCTCGAGGGCCATGAGCAGGCTCGTGTGACCCTGCGGGTACCGCTCCATCACCGGCCACCCGGCGCGAATCGTCCGCTCCGCGGCTTCGAGGTAGCGTCCCTCGCCCAGAAGGTATCCCATCCGTTGCAGCGCGAAAGCCGCGACACCGTTGCCCGCGGGAGTGGCGTCGTCGCCGAAGGACTTCGGCCGGTGGATCAATTGCTCGTGATCATCCGAGGTGAAGAAAAAGCCGCCGGCGCTATCATCGGCGTAGTGCCGCAGGACCACTTCCAGCAGGTCACGGGCGAATCCCAGCTCATCGGCACGGAATCGGACCTGCTGCAGCTCCAGGACGGCATCGGCGAGGTATGCGTAATCGTCGAGATATGCGTTCAGATGCGCGCGGCCGTCGTTGTAGGTCGCGAGCAGCCTGCCTTCGCGCCAGAGCGTGCGGCGCACGAACTCGAGCGCCCGGCCGGCGGAATCCGCCAGATCGTCACGGCCGAGCGCCCGCGCCGCCACGGCCAGGCCGCGGATCATCAGGCCGTTCCAGGAAGCGAGAATCTTGTCATCCCGTCCGGGACGGATCCTGCGCTCGCGTATGCGCAGCAACTTCTCTCGCCGCGCCCAGTGCCGATTCGACTCCGTCGGGCGGACGGCCGAGCGTGGACGCTATGTCCTCGATCGAGCGGAAAACGTGCAGGTGCCAATGGCCCTCGAAGTTGGGCTCGCGATCGAGGCCGTACCGGGGAGCGAAGGCCTCGTATTCCTCCGCTGTCAGCGCCGCGCGCACTTCGTCGCGGTCCCAGACATAGAACTTGCCCTCGTGCCCCTCCGAGTCGGCATCGAGGCTCGAGTAATAGCCGCCTTCGGGCGATTGCATCTCGCGCCGCACCCAATCGGCGGTCTCCGCGGCCACCTTGCCGTAGAAGGCGTCGCCGGTCGCCACGTACGCATCGGCATACACCGCGAGAAGGCTCCCATTGTCGTAGAGCATCTTCTCGAAGTGGGGGATCATCCAGTACTCGTCGACCGAGTAGCGGCAGAAACCGCCCGCCAGCTGATCGTTGATGCCCCCATCGCCCATGCGCCGCAGTGTCAGGCCCGACATGTAAAGCGCATGCAGGTCCGGTGTGTCGCTATCGGCGCCGGCCCGCCACTCCCGCAGCAGCAGCTCCAGCGATGTCGGGTGCGGAAATTTGGGCGCCCCGCCGAAGCCGCCGAAGCGAGGGTCGAACGTCCGCTCGAGCGTCTGGCGGCAGAGGCGCAGCGGCGCGTCGCTCAGCTCGACAGCATCCGCGGGTGGCGGCGGGTCGAGCTGCGCGAACGCCGACATCAGCGCCTCGTTCTGCTGGCGCAGCTCCGCCTCGTGCTCGCGGTAGAAACGCGCCACGCGCAGCAACAACTCTCCAAAGGCAGGCAGGCCGAAACGCGCCTGCTTGGGGAAGTAGGTGCCACCGAAGAATGGCCGGCGGTCGTCGGGAGTGAGAAACATCGTGAGCGGCCAGCCGCCGGAGCGCTGCGTCAGCATCTGCTGGGCGATCTGGTAGATGCGGTCGACGTCGGGCCGCTCCTCCCTGTCCACCTTGATGTTGACATATAGCTGGTTCAGGACGTGCGCCGTCGCCTCGTCCTCGAAACTCTCGGCGGCGAGCACGTGGCACCAGTGGCAGGCGGCATAACCGACGCTGAGGTGGATGGGTTTGCCCTCCTCGAGCGCCCGCGCGAAGGCCTCCTCGCCCCACGGATACCAGTCGACCGGATTATGCGCATGCTGGCGCAGATACGGACTGGTCTCGCCGCTCAGCCGGTTGGTGTACTTCGGCGTGCCGTCCGGGTTCAGGTGTCGGGTATCCATGCAGCCGGAGAATACCCCTATCGCCAATTCTGTATACTGCCGGCCGCCGAACCGCCCATCGAACCCGCCTTGTCCTCTCCTTCATCCATTCCCCGCGCCGATACAGGCAGCGTCCGCGAGCTGCGGCTGAAGCGCGGCGAAGAGCGTCGCCTGTCCTCGGGGCATCTGTGGGTCTTCAGCAATGAGATCGATTCCGACGCCACACCGCTCGCGGCGTTCACGCCCGGAGATGTCGCGCAGATCAAGTCGCACCGCGGCCAGTTCCTCGGGCACGCCTACGTCAACCCGCACGCGCTCATCTGCGCGCGGATACTGAGCAGGGACCCCGACCATCCCATCGATCGCGCGCTTCTCGACACGCGCTTGCGCGCGGCGCTCAGGTTGCGGGAGAGACTCTACCGCGATCCTTACTACCGCCTCGTCTTCGGGGAATCCGACGGTCTGCCGGGTCTGGTACTGGACCGCTACGGCGATGTGGTCGTGGGGCAGATTGCAACCGCCGGCATGGAGGCCCTGAAGGAGACGGTGAGCGAAGCCGTGCGCGCGCTGCTCTCGCCGGCAGCTCTCTACTGGAAGAACGATTCCGCGGCGCGGCAGCTCGAGCAGCTGCCGCAAGCGGCGGCAGCCGCCTTCGGCGAAGCTCCCGCGGAGATCACTGCTGTCGAAGCCGGCCTTCGCTTTACGACGTCGCTGACGCACGGGCAGAAGACCGGCTGGTTCTACGACCAGACTCATAACCGGGCGCGTCTCGTGCGCTATCTCTGGCCTCAGGCGCGGGTTCTCGACGTGTGCAGCTACGTGGGCGCCTGGGGCGTCACCGCGCTGAAGGCAGGCGCCGCAACGGCCAGCTGCATCGATTCCTCGCAGACTGCGCTCGACTTTCGCGCGCCGCAACGCGGAAGCGAACGGCGTTGCGCTGGAGACGATTCGCGCGGACGCTTTTGATGCGATGAAGGCGCTGCACGATCGGGGTGAGCGCTTCGATGTCGTGGTGCTCGATCCGCCGGCCTTCATCAAGCGCAAGAAGGATATCCCGCAGGGGCAGGCGGCATACCGCAAGCTCAACCAGCTCGCGCTCGCCCTCATCGAAGGCGACGGACTGCTCGTCTCCTGCTCCTGCTCGTATCACCTCGCGCCCGAGGAGCTGGTGGCGGCCATCCAGACGGCCGCCCGCCACACCGGCCGCTTCGTGCAGATACTGGAGTCCGGCGGTCAGTCGCCCGACCATCCGGTGCATCCGGCAATCCCCGAAACGCGCTATCTCAAGGCTTTCTACTGCCGCGTGACGCGCGAGGTCGGCTAAACTTCGCCGCCATGATCCCGTACCCGAACATCAACCCGATCGCCTTTCAGGCCGGGCCGATCAAGGTGCACTGGTACGGCATCATGTACCTGCTCGGGTTCGGTTCCGGGTGGCTGTTTGCGCGCCGGCGTGCCGCTCAGCCGGGCTCCACCTGGAAGGCGGTCGACGTCGACGATCTCGTCTTCTTCGCCATGGTGGGCGGGATACTCGGCGGCCGGCTGGGTTATGTGCTCATCTACGGCCTCAGCTTCTGGACGGCGCAGAACCCGTGGTACCCGTTCGAGATCTGGGACGGCGGCATGTCCATCCACGGCGGTTTCATCGGCGCAATCACCGCCCTTGCCCTGTTCGCATGGCGCCGCCGCCGCAGCGTCGCCGATGTTTTCGACTTCGCGGTGCCTCTGCCGGAGCCTGGCCTTTTCTTCGGCCGCATGGGTAATTTCATCAACGGGGAGCTGTGGGGCAAGACGACAACGCTCCCCTGGGGCTTCATCGTCGACCCGCGGCACGTGCATCCCTCTCAGGCGAGCAATGCGCTCTCGTACTGCTCGACGTACGGGATTGCGCCCTGCATTCTGCACGTGCAGCCC
>CAWHWV010000050.1:0-117079 GCA_963833085.1 uncultured Pseudomonadota bacterium | reverse complement strand
ATGATGCCGTCGGCTCCGTGCTCTCGAGCCATACGGGCGTCATCCGCGTGAAGAATGCCCTTGATCACGAGCGCACCCTGCCACTTCTCGCGGATACGGCGCAGGTCGGCCCATTTGAGACGCCCTCTGCGCCCAATGTCCCGGGTGGCAGTGCGCGAGATCACCGGAATTCGAGCATTCGACGGCAACGTTCTCGAAGGCCGGGAATCCGTTTCTGATGACGCTTTGGGCCATGACGCCGAGGAGCCAGCGCGGCTTCACGATGAAATCCCATGCAAGCCTGAGGCTGGGGCGCAACGGTGAGGAAAACCCGGCCCGAACTTCCTGCTCCCGATTGGAGGGCGTGGGAACATCCACTGTAATGACCAGCGTCCTGACCCCGGCCCGCTCGATACGTTGCAACGCGCCGTCGACCTCCTCGGCATCGCCGCCGAGGTAGGCCTGGCACCAGCAGCCGGGATTCTCAGCAACGATTTCTTCGATGGGTATGAGTGAGGCGCCGCTGGCGATCATCGGCACATTGGCGTCCCTGGCGGCTCTCGCCAACACGAGGTCCCCTCGGTACGCGAACAGGGCGCTGATCCCCATTGGAGCAATGCCGAACGGGCAGTCGAACTCCTGACCCAGCACCGATCTGCGCGTCGAGCGCTCCGGTCACATCCCGGAGGACCCGCGTCACGAAGGAAAAGCGCTGGAATGCCGCACGATTGTTCAGCAGACAGCGGCCATCGTCGGCGCCCCCGGCGATGTATCCGAAAATCGGGCGCGGTAAGGCTTTGCGAGCCAGCTCGGTGAAGTCCTCGAGCGACAGGATGCCTTCACAGCGCCTCACGGTCCCCCCTGATCATATTGCCGCAGCGACGATCCTCACCTCGGTGACGAGCTCACCGGCGGAATTCAGCCGGTGCAGATGATAGATGGGTCGGCCCTGCATTTGCGGCGGAAAATCGCCCTTGCGCAGGGTAGTGGCCGTGCAGGGCGCCACCATCACCGGAATGTTGCCGATCCGGCCCCAGGTCGAGCGGTGCACGTGACCACAGAAGACGGCGACCACTCGCCCCGAGCGCTCGAGCGTCGCCTGGAGGCTCGCCATCGCCTCCGCTGTGACGAAGTTGAGCGGATCCGGTCCCACCGTGACCGTGAACGGCGGATGATGCATGAAGACGGCAGTCGGTCTTTGGCTCTCGGCCTCGATCAGCGCCGTCAAGCCTCGAGCCCGCTCGGGAGAGAAGTCACCCTTGTTGCTGGCTGAGGTCGTGGTGTCGAAGGCGACCAGCCGCACCGGAAAATCCTCGACCGCATAATCGAGGAACCCGGGGCCGGAGGTCGGCACCCATCGCGACAGCGAGTGGCGCAGGTTTTCCCTGTCATCCCGGTTTCCGGGGGCGACATAGACCGGTGCGCGCGCGGTCGCGAGCAGAGAGGCCGCCGCCGCATAGTCCTCGCGGCGGCCACCGTGGACGACGTCTCCGGTGTGAATGATCACGTCCGGAGCCGGATCGAGAGTATTGATATCCGCAAGCGTGCGCTCGAGATCCGAAGCTCTGCGGTCGGCGTCAGCGGCGCCGAGCGCGATGTGCGTGTCGGATATCTGCGCGATGATCATGCTGCGGTGCCGGTCTCTCCCGATCGTCCGCTTCTATAGTACTCCCCGAGAATCTCGACCACCTCCGGCCGGCTGAACTCGGGGGGTACCTCCGCCCCGGTCGACAGCATCTGTCGCAGCCGGGTGCCGGAGATGGCGATCTGAAACTCGGGGCCGTGAGGACAAGTCCGTGCCGTCGCCATCATGGCGCATCTGCGGCAATAGAAGGTGACGTCGAGTTTCAGCGCCTGGGTTTGCAGGGCGCCGTCCCACAGCTGATCGAAAATGCGCTGCGAATCATACGGCCCATAGTAGTCGCCGACGCCCGCGTGGTCACGGCCCACGATGAGATGCGAGCAGCCGAAATTCTGGCGGATGAGCGCATGCAGCAACGCCTCGCGGGGACCGGCGTAGCGCATCTCGATGGGATAGCCTGCCTGGATCACCGTTCCCGGCCGGAAATAGTTATCGACCATGGCCTGGACCGCCCGGGTGCGGACCTCGGCTGGAATGTCGCCGGGCTTGAGTTTGCCGAGCACCTGATGGATGAAGGCGCCGTCCAGCAGCTCCAGCGCGATCTTCACCAGATATTCGTGGCTGCGGTGCATCGGATTGCGCGTCTGGAAGGCGGCGACGCGCGACCAGCCGCGTTCGCGGAACAGAGCCCGCGCCTCGACCGGCCGGATGTAGAGCCCGGGGTATCGCCTCGAGTATTCGCCTTCGCTCAGAGCCAACACCCGGCCGGCGAGGTTGATCTCCCCCTGGCTCATGACTTTGGCCACTCCCGGATGCTTCGCATCGGTGGTGCCATATACGTGCCCGGCCTCGACGGCTTTGTCGATCATGTATTTCTCGCGAACCTCCATGATCGCGAGTATCTCGCCGCTCTGACCTTCGGTCAGAGCCACTTCCTCCTGCAGCCGGATCGGCTCGGCAACATCCCGTGCGACCGGCAGCGTGATCGGGATCGGCCAGAACAGGCCGCTGGACAACCTCATGTCCACGCACGCGCCGCGCCAGTCGTCCTGTCCCATGAAGCCATCGAGGGGCGTGTATGCGCCCATCCCCAGCATGAGGACGTCCGAGACCGCGCGCGAGTCCAGCGCAATCCTCCTCAGGCCCTCGGCCCGCTCGAGCCCCTCAGCCCGCGCTGCCGGCGGCGCCAGCAGCGCTTTGACCGCATCCGCACCGTGCGGTGTGTACGAGTTGGGACATCAGGTGCCGCCTGACCAGTTGCTGATGTCAATCGATGATGTGGTAAACGGGCGCTTTCTCCATCTCCCAGCGGCCGCTATCGCGGTCGTAGCGCGAGAGAGTGAAGCAGTGCCAGTCCTTGTCATCGAGTTTCGGATGGTCGGCGCGGTAGTAGTAACCGGGCCAGCGCGTTTCCTGCCGGAACAGCGTGTGCTGTGTCACGCATTCCGAGGCCAGCACGCGGTGCTGCAGCTCCCACGCCCGCTGCAGCTGGTGCAGGTCCTCGGCTCCGAGGTAGGAGAGGTCTTCCTTCAGCATCGTGAGCAGCTCGAGTCCGCGGGTCAGCAGCGGCTCATTGGTCGTGTAGTGGGAACCGATGCCGCCGACGTACTCATCCATGATCTTCTCGAGGCGCTGCAGCCCGTGAAGCGGCAGGAGGTAGCTCGGCGACACCGTCCCGGCCACGATCTCGTTACGGCCGATGCGGTAGGTCTCCAGCGGCTGGTAAATGATCTTCTTGAGCCGCGTGTATTCCGTCTCGCTGACTTCGGGCTGGTCTTTGCTCCGCTCCATGACGTACCTGACGGCCGCCTTGGCGGCAATCCGGCCCTCGGTGAACGAGCCCGAGGAGAACTTGTGGGCGGTGCCGCCGATGGTATCGCCGGCACCGAACAGTCCCTCGACGGTCATCATCCGGTTGTATCCCCATTGGTATTCCGCTGGGGCGTAGTCCTCCGGTCCGCTCGCCCAGGCCCCTGAGCAGGTCGCGTGCGACCCCATGACGTAGGGTTCGGACGTCGTAAGCTCCGGGTTGATCTCCTTCGGGTCGATGTTTTGCGAGGCCCACACGACCGCCTGGCCGATGGTCATGCCGAGGAAGTTCTCCCAACCCACGGTCTCCTTGTGAGGATCCTTGAACGCCTCCTTGGTCACCATGCGGATGGGGCCGCGGCCGGCCTTCACCTCCTCGAGCAGCGCATGATTGCGCAGACAGGTCGGCACCGGATGGTGATTGACGTAATCGCCGACCATCCGCTCGATCGAGTCGCGCCAGAACGCCTCGTAATCCTGCCCGTAGGCGTTTTGCGTATAGGTCTTGAGGTGCAGGAAATAGGCGCCGACCGGACCGTAACCGTCCTTGAATCGAGTCAGGACGATGCGGTTTTCCATCTGTGTCATCTTCGCTCCCGCCAGGATCGGCAGGGCGTAGGCGGAGGCGCTGCTCCAGGGCGCATACCAGGTGCGGCCCATGCCCTCGCCGACCGCGCGCGGCTTGAAGATGTGCGAGGCGCCGCCCGCCGCCACGATCACAGCCTTGGCGCGGAAGACATAGAAGTCGCCGTTGCGAACGTTGAATCCCACGGCGCCCGCGACCCGGTTGGGCCGCTTGCTGTCCATGAGCAGGTGGGTCACCATGATGCGGTTGTAGACGGTGCTCGCCGCCTTGCGCGCGGCCTCGGCGACGATCGGCTTGTAGCTCTCGCCGTGGATCATGATCTGCCACTTGCCCTCGCGCTGATAGCTGCCGGTCTTGGGGTCCTTCATGATCGGCAGACCCCACTCCTCGAACTTGTGCACGGTGGCATCGACGTGCCGCGCGATGTCGTAGCCGAGATCCTCCCTTACCAGACCCATGAGGTCATTGCGCGCGTAGCGCACATGGTCCTCGGGCTGATTCTCGTTCCACTGCATGCCCATGTAGCAGTTGATGGCGTAAAGCCCCTGGGCCACCGCGCCGCTGCGCTCGATGTTCGCCTTCTCCACACAGACGATCTTGAGGTCGCGTCCCCAGTAGCGGGATTCGTAAGTGGCGCCGCACCCGCCCATCCCGCCACCGATGACGAGAATGTCGGAGTCGACGAATACGGTTTTGCGGCTCATTAGACCAGCCCTTTCTTCAAGCGATCACGCGCCAGCGTCGGCAGTGCAGCGACTTTGAGCGACTCGGGCTCATGCGCCAGCTCTTGCGAAGCCAGCGCCGCCGCGCTCGGCGGCGCATAGTCGGTCGGACCCTTGATCGATCCCCAGGGCGTGGTTCTGATGGGTGAGACGAAATTCTTCTCACGCCCGTCGCGGAATTTGAGCCGCCACGAAACCGTGCCCTTCTCTTCCTCGCGCAGCACCCGCACGCTGTGGCCGAGGGGGGCGAAATCGGCATAGCCGCGGCAGTCGATGGCCTGCTGCGGGCATGCCTTCACGCACGAGTAGCATTCCCAGCACATGTTGGGTTCGATGTTGTATGCACGGCGGTACGTGGGATCGATGTGCATGATGTCGGACGGGCAGATATCGACGCAGTATCCGCAGCCGTCGCAGCTCGTCATGTAGACAAAGGTGGGCATCGACGCTGCTCCTCAGTAGTTGTTCGGCTGACGCCGGGCGCTGCCGAACGTCGCCGGACGGTCGGCCGGGGCGGGCAGGTTGCGGCGAAAGCCGTTCGCCTGCTCGATGCCTTTCTGAAACGCCGCCGCCGGCTTGTAGAACATATGGGCGAACTTCGACCACGGAACCGAGCCAAAGAGGACCGTGTTGGCGAGTAGATAAAGGCCGAGGAAGACGTTTGCCCAGACCTGATCGCCGGTTGCCTGGAAGCGAGCCCATATCAGGGCAAAGGTCGTGGTCGCGACCAGCGACAGAATGAACAGGTCGGCGCGGACCAATCGCAGCGGCGACCGGCCTTCCGCCGCGACGTCGACCCGCTGCAGGAACCAGAACCAGTAGCCGCCGACGCAAACCAACGCGGCGCCCAGGTACCAGAGATCGGGCACGATGGCCGGCCCCGGCGCCGCGGCCGTCGGATAGGCGAAAACCATCACCGCCGTGGTGACGACGTAGAGCACGAAACCGTACATTGTCAGGAGATGGGTGAGCCGGCGCAGCGCGCCACAGAATTCACCGGCAGCCAGTACCGTGACGACGATGGTCTTGGCGGCGAGCCCCACCACTTCACCCGCGCCCACCGCGCGCGTGGCAGCGAAGCTCGCGTTCTGCCGCTGTTGGAAGAAGTACTTGGCGCTTCCCTTGTGCACCAGGTCGATCAGCGTGCCGAAGACGACCAGCAGAAACATGACCACCACGTAGATCTGCATCGCTATCGGCGGTATGGCTGCGGGCAGCGCGGCGAACGGGTTGTGCATGAACGTCCCCCTGGCGAGTTTCAGGACTCTATCCTCGGGAGCGGCCCTCCGCAATGATCGGTTCAATGAATAAAACTAATAGATTTAATATGATATTATGATTGATTATGACATTGGATCAACTGCGCGTCTTCGTCGAGGTTGCCGAGCGGGGACACGTCACCCGCGCGGCCGAGGCGCTGCGGATGAGCCAATCCGCCGCCTCGGTGGCCATCGCCGCATTGGAGACCTCTATCAGATCAAGCTGTTCGATCGCGTGGGCCGTGGCATCCAGCTGACCGAGCCTGGCCGGATATTCCTGCGCGAGGCGCGCGCCGTGCTCGACCGCGCTTCCATGGCGCGCTCGGTGCTGCAGGATCTCGCGGGCAGCCCGGCGAGCCCGATTGCCCTCGCAGCCAGCCACACCATTTCGACCTACTGGCTGCCCCGCCGCCTCGCGACCTTCCATGCCGCGAACCCCCGCGTGCGACTCAATGTGATGATCCGCAACACCCGCGAGGTCGAGACTGCGGTTGCCGACGGCGAGGTGAGCATCGGACTGGTCGAGGGACCGACACAGCATCCGGCACTTCTGCGCACGCGCCTCGACTATGATCAGATGGTGCTCGTGGTCGCCGCGGGTCGTGCACCCCTGCCGATCGAGCCGTCGGGAAAAGTCGATCTTCGTGCGCTCAACTGGGTGATCCGCGAGCCAGGGTCGGGCACTCGCCGCGGTCTCGAGGATCTGGCGGCGCGGCAGGATCTGTCGCTCGATGATCTCAACATATTCCTCGTATTGCCCGGCAACGAGGCGGTGCGCGCAGCAGTCGAAGCGGGCGCGGGCGCAACGATCATCTCGCGCCACGTCGTGGCTTCAGCCATAGCGGCGGGGACGCTCGTGGAGATCCCGATCGAATTGCCGCAGCGCGAATTCGCTCTGGTACGACACCGCGAACGCCATGCTACGCTGGCGCAGAAAGCACTCGTGGCGCATTTGATACAGTCATTGACGTCGCCCATCCCGATGCATTACTTTCGAGACTAGCCTCTTACGCAGGTCTCCCGTTCAGGCTTATGAACCTGAGATGGTTAGAAGACTTCCTTGCTGTATGCGAAACGCGCAGTTTTACTGAGGCGGCACGCACCCGCTTTTTGACACAATCCGCGCTCAGCAAGCACATGCAGGCGCTGGAGATCTGGTTGGGCGCCGGAACGCTGCTCGACCGGTCCACCAATCCGGTGGGAATTACCGGCACCGGGCTGGCGTTCCGGGAGACGGCATCACAAATCGTCACACTGCTGAATTCCGCACGTCGCGCCGCCACGAACAGCAAGATAGCGACGAAAAACATATACGTTTCGTCCACTCACTCGCTGTCCGCGACGTTCGTGCCGATGCTGTCGAAAATACTGTACGAAGAGCTTTCCAACCAAACGATCTGTCTGCACGTCACCGCGAATAACTTCCGCGAGGCGTTATCGCGCTACGAACGCGCCGAATGCGACTATTTCCTGTGCTATGACAGTCCGGTCCATAGCCTCGACCTCGATCATGATGAGCACTCCAAACTGACGCTGGGGACCGATTATCTGGTCCCGGTCAGCGTGCCTGCCAAGCAAAGCAGCAAGCCTTACTATGCGATCACGCGCGCCTCCGAGCGGCCGCTGCCTTATCTGGGGTATACGGAAGAGTCGCATCTCGGCAAGGTGCTGCAAAACCATCCGGCGTTTGCGCACCTTTCCGAGAGGTTGGTGGCGCATGCAAAGAGCGCCTATGCGGAGACATTGCGCGCCGGCGTGCTCACCGGTCTCGGGGTTGCATGGCTGCCATACAGCCTGATAAGAACCAACCTGGAAGCCGGAGACCTTACGTTAGCCAGCACTGATAGCGCGCATTACATCCCGCTGACCATAGATGTATATCGTCAGAAAACGACATCCCGTGACGAAGTGCTGAAGTGCTGGGAAATCTGGCGGACCCATATTCTCAGCCTCAATTCCCTGATGCCGGCCCTCCCGGGAATCGCCGAGCGCTCGCTATTCTCCAATCCAGGCAGGCGGACGCAGAACTAGCGCGGCTGCTCCGGCTTGCGCGCAATGATCACGGTCAAGGGCGGGAAGGTGGTGATAACGCTGCCGCGGCGCTTCATGACCGAGAATCCGAGCTCGCGCAGTTGTTGCGCGTATTCGCGCGTCAGCTTGTAGTCGGACAGAATCGCGACCCCGCCCGGCCGGAGAACGCGTGCAATCTGCGCAACGGCCCGCCGACGCGTGCCGCGATCATAGATATTGTGCAGGCAGAGATTCGACACCACGAGATCGAAACTGCCATCGCCGAAGGGCATCTCCTGTGCGGGTTTGCTGACCAGAGTACAGAGCTGCGACACGCCCTCGAGCTCCAGGTTCCGCTCCGTGGCGAGAGCGGAATTGCCGCCCATATCCGTATTGGACCAGATGTCGATTCCGGTCGCATGCCCCGTCCCATGGAGCTGTGCGATCCGTTTTGCCGCACCGGCGAGCAACAAACCGCGACCGCAGCCCACGTCGAGCACCTGCTCATCGCCACGCCAGGCATGCATCCCCAACATGAAGTCGCGGTGTCGGAACTTCCCGACTTTCACGTACAGCAGGAACAGAAGGCCGGTGCCGATGAAAGAGACGGCAGGCCAGATGAAGCTGCGTGAATCGATGGCGGCTGGACCGACCCGAAGGGTCGGCGGCGCAAGCATGGCAAGCAGCAGGCATGCGACACCGACAAGAAAGAAATTGCGCATGACGCCGGGTGCGTCCACGCCGTAGTCGGGTCGGGCCGACGAGGAGCTCATCGGTGGATAGTGCCACAGGGGCGGTACACCTAGCGCGTGAGATTCACCCGCGCCAGATCGATCAGCTGACCGGCGCGCCCGTCCAGGACCGCCTTCAGCATGAACAGCCCGAACTTCTGCGCTTCCTCGAGAGTCTTCGCGGGCGGCATGACGAGCTCCTGACGCGCGGAAACGACATCGAGCAACGCGGGCCCGTCGTGCTCGAGCACGTCTCGAACCGCCCCAACGAGCTCCTGCGGCTTCTCGACGCGCACTCCCTTGATACCCATGGCTTGCGCCATGGCCGCGAAATTCGGATTCTTGAGGTCGCATCCGGTGTCGAGAAATCCCGAGGCCTTCATCTCCATCTCCACGAAACCCAACGTTCCGTTGTTGAGTACGATTATCTTCACGGGCAATCCCGTCTGTATGAGCGTCACGAACTCGCCCATCATCATAGTGAAGCCACCGTCGCCGGAGAAGGCGATCACCTGTCGCCCCGGATACGTTGCCTGCGCCCCGATCGCCTGCAGCATGGCGTTCGCCATGGATCCATGACTGAAAGAGCCGACGAGCCGCCGGCGGCCGTTCATCTTGAGGTACCGGGCGGCCCAGGCCACCGGAGTGCCCACATCGCAGGAGAAAATGGCGTCATCGCTCGCCAACTCGCTGACGACTCGGCTGAGATACTGCGGATGGGTCAGCTTGCTGTTCGGACCGCTCTCTGCCAGAGCATTGAGGTCGGCTCGCGCCTTGCGATAGTCGGCCAGGGCACCATCGAGGTGAGTCGAATCCCGCTTTTCGGAGACCAAGGGCAGGAGTGCCGTCAAAGTGTCGCCGACCGAGCCGACCAACCCCAAGTCGAGGCCGCAGCGATTCCCGAGCGCATCCGGCCGGATATCGACCTGAGCGATGCGCGCATCTTCGGGGAAGAACTGCCGGTAGGGAAAATCCGTACCCAGCATGAGTAGCGTATCGCAGCCCTTCATCGCTCGATAACCCGAGGTGAATCCAAGCAGACCCGTCATCCCGACATCGAATGGGTTGTCATACTCCAGGTATTCCTTGCCGCGGAACGCATGGACGATGGGTGCTTTGAGTTTGCGCGCCAGCTCGACGACCTCATCATGAGCGCCCGCGCAACCCGCGCCGCCGAAGATGGTCACGCGCTGGCCGCGATTCAGCAGCTCCGCCAGGCTGCTCAATTCCTCCTTGCGCGGCTGAACGATCGGCGCGGCGGGCACGAGCCACTTGGGAATCGGCTTGGCGAGAGGCTTCAACGCGACGTCGCCGGGAATCACTACGACAGCCACGCCACGCCGCCCCACCGCTACGCGCATCGCACGCAGCAGGATCTGAGGCAGCTGCTCCGGATGACTCACCAGCTCGACGTAGTGGCTGCACTCCCTGAACAGCCTCTCGGGATGCGTCGCCTGGAAGTAGTCGATTCCGATCTCGGTGCTTGGAATGTGGGCTGCTATCGCAAGCACGGGGACTCTGTTGCGGTGAGCATCGCAAAGGCCGTTGATCAGATGAAGGTTTCCCGGACCGCAGCTGCCGGCGCAGACGGCAAGCTTCCCGGTGAGATGCGCCTCGGCTCCCGCCGCGAATGCGGCACTCTCCTCGTGCCGCATGTGAACCCACTCGATCTTCTCCAGCCGCCGGAGCGAGTCACTGAAACCGTTCAGGGAGTCTCCGACCACGCCGTAAACGCGTTTCACGCCGGCCTGGGCCAGGGTCTCCGCCATGTAGTCCGCCGCAGTGCCGCTCATCTTCAAACTCCTTCCGCCGCGTAATTCTTGAGGATCCGTAGATCCGTCACAGAATACGCCATGCCGAGCCGATAGCCGCGGCCCGCGCGCACGGGGGGATCAAATGCATCTCCTCGCCCCTGACCTGCGGAATCGTCAGCTCCGCCGACGCCGCCCAAACGTCGACGATCGCGAGTTCATCCGTCAGCGACATGATGAGCTCATCGATGGGCGGCCTCCCCTGACCTTTCACCGCGAGCTGCGGGAAATACCGGCGCATGACCGTCGACCGATTGAACACGTTAGTGGGGTCCTTGACCTCCTCCTCCAACTGGATGCGGGCCGTCGCCAGCCGCTCGCCATGTACCGCCACGCTGGCGCCAAAGCGACTGCCCTTCGCAAGCGGCGCTGCAGCCGCGCTCGGCGCGAAGAAGGTACGCGTCTGATAAATACTGCCGAGCTTCTTAGGAAAGCCCTGCGCCCATCCGCGGGCGATGGCGGCATCATTGTCGACGAAGATATAGGGGCAGTAGTTCACCGGTTTCCCCTCGAACAACGCTTCGACCAACACGAATGCCTCGCGATATTGATAGCGCGCCGGGTCCGTGATCTCGTCATTCGAGCCCGTGAACTGCCAGTCGAGGAACCAGAAGAAGGCGTCCGCTGGATTTAGCGTCCGGTGTGACTCCGGGCGGCAGCAGTGCGGCTATCGCCCCGGGATCGGCCCAGTATTCGATCGCCAGACAATCACTGGAGTAATGTCACGGAGCGGCATCGCCAACGGCGACTTTCCCTGTGGAGTGAGCGGAACTGAAAAGCCTTTGAGCGTGTTCATGAGCCTCGATCCTGCGCGGCCGGGGGGTGACGGCAGAGGCTGCCCATCGAACCGTGGGATTTTTATCCCCCGATCGGGGGACTCGACCGTTTACTCGCCGTCGACTTCGATGAGATGCGTCGCCTTGAACGAGTTGCCGATCAGCAGCCGCTGCACAATAGCCTCCTGGAGCCGATCAGCCTTCGTGACGCGTGCGTGCAGGCGCAGATGCTCCAGCCAGGAATCGGTCATGAAGGTTTCGACGAACTTGCCGTCCTCGGCCGGATCCTCAAACAGCCGCCAGTCGTAGGCGCCGTCGCGCCGCTTCGCACGCGAATAGCGATACAGCGCCTTGAGAAAGCGGACACGATTCGCGGGATCGATGCGGTATTCCACGGTCGTCATGACCGGTCCGCGATCCTGCTCAATCTCGTGCGTCGTGATCGGGCCCGGCCAGTGCTGGGACGGCGTGAAGTCGACGCCGGCGCCTGTTTGAAGCTTCCACTTCCACGTGAGCGGTATGGCGAGCGCAGCGACTGCAGAGGCTGCGAGCAGCGCATGCGAGGTGCCGCCCAGCGCTGCGGCCTTGCCCCAGAGGAGACCCCCCAGGCTCAGGGCACCAAACATCACGGTGACGAACACGGCGAGCCCGCGGCCGCGGACCCACTCGGGCAGCGCCACCTGTGCGGATATATTGAGGCTGGTTACGGCGCCGATCCAGGACATGCCGGCCAGTGCGCTCGCGAGCACGAACGTGCCCGGGTTACGGGCCACGCCGAAGAGCGCCATGGCGAACGCCGTGCCGGCGGCGCACGCTGCCATGAGTCGATCGGCGCCAAGAAGCTCCTTGAGCCGCGGCAATAGGAACGCGCCGATGACGGCGCCTGCGCCGATTGTTCCGAGAAGGCCGCCGTAGAGCGTGGCACCGCCCGAAGCCTGTCGTAGCGTCGCCAGTGGCAGCAGCGCCCAGTACGCGCTCGCGCTCAAGAAGAATGCGGCCGTGCGAATGAGGGTCGCGCTCAAATGAGGGTTGTAGCGAGCGTGACGCAATCCCACGCGAATTGCGCTGCCAATACGCTCACGTGGCAGGCTGGCAACGCTTCGCGCAGGCCTGCGCCAGCGGAATAACGCAGCGATGACGCCGGCGTTGCTGAAGGCATCGACCCAGAACGGCGGCCCGAAGCCGAACACGCTGACTAGAAATCCCCCGAGTGCCGGTCCGACGGCGCGGCTGATGTTGATCCCGAGGCTGTTCAGAGCCACGGCCCCGGGCAGCTCGGGCTTGGGCACCAACTGCGAGACGACGGTTTGCCAGGCTGGCAGAGACAGCGCGCTCGCAGCGCTTGTGAGAGCCGTCATGATGAGGAGGCTGGTCGGCGCAATGAGATGGGCCGAGACGAGGATGGCGAACACCGTGGTGGAGGCCATGATGGCGAGCTCGGCCGCGATCAACAGCCGGCGCTGATCCACCATGTCCACCAGCGCGCCTGCCGGCAGCGCCAGTACGAACATCGGCAGGTTGCTCATGACCTGCACGAGAGACACGGCGAGCGGATCGGGCTTGAGACTCGTCATGAGCCAGCCCGCGGCAGCCGACGACACCCAGCCCCCCACGTTGGAGACGATGGTTGCGCCCCAGACGATCCGGAAGGTCGGATGGCGGAATGCACTCCAAGGGGAGACCCGAGGGAGCGGCGGTTCACTCGGTGCCACCGACTCATTCGTGCTCGCCATCCCTGGATTATAGTAGCCGGGTTTCGCCAGGGGGGAGTGGAATGGCTCGCAAGCGAAGCGGTGAACCGTGCATAGTCACGCCCGAGAGCCGTGCTCACGAAATGAAATGGCGGCGGACCGGAGACCGCTTTGCGAGCAACGCCGAGGCCGACGAGCGCTACGATGCCCCAGCCTCCATATACGAGCCATGCCGCAGCGATCCGATGCGGCCCATTCCAGGCCGAGACTATGACCGCCACGCTCAGGACGGCTACGAGGGTGCGTCGATTACTTCGGCAGGTTCTCACCGATCATTTCGAACACATCGCCGGCCTGCCCGTGCAACAGTGCCCTGACCGAGTACAGAGCCATGCCGTAAGCTGCCTCCGCGGCGATGAACGGCGGCATCACGAGCTCCATCGGCGCGACCTCCCGGACGACCGTACGAGTCCTTTATCTTCCTGCTCGAGGAGCTGACCCGCCCGCCCGCTTGAAGCGCTTTCGCCGCCGATCGCCCTTGGCTGCGGTGGCCCGCGGCTCCTCCCCCCGGTCCTGTCCTTGGCCCTTCTTGAGCTGCTCGATCAACCAACGCGCGGCAATGCCCGGTGGCGCGTCGGTACGGTATACGGCGCGCATGGACACGGCGAAGCCAGCCGGAGGAGTACCTTCGATGACGACCCTTACGAGCGATCCGCGTGCCAGATCGGATCGGATCGACTCCTCCGGCATGCTGCCCCAACCGAGACCCGCGCGCAGAAATGCGTGCTTGGCGCCGAGATCGGCGAGCCGCCAGGTTCTGGCCGACATGATGCCCAGCTCCTGGCCCGCGGACAGCGTCGAGCGGTCGGTCAGCACGAGTTGAATGTGATGCAGCAGCTCGCTCGCGGGGACCGGTCGGCCATATTTAGCGAGTGGATGCTGCGGTGAAGCCACATGGATCAGGGGTACCTTGAGCATGGGCTCGTAGGTGAAGACCGGCGGGACGTTCGCCAGCTCTCCCGCAACGCCGATCGCGCAGCGACCGTCGAGAACAGCTTGCAACACCGCTCCCAATGTTTCGGCGTAGAGCCGAAGTGGTGTCAGAGGAAACGCGGAGTGAAACGCCGTGACCGCGGCGGTCAGGGCGCCCATCGGGAACATGACGTCGACCGCAATCGATACCTCGGACTCGAGTCCGCCGGCCAGCATCTTCGCGTGTGCTTTGAGTCGCGCGATGTCGCCCGCGACCGTGCGTGCGTGCGTGAGCAGCACCTTGCCCTGAGGCGTGAGCACGGGCCGGCGGCGTGATCGATCGAATAGCTTGACGCCGAATTGCCCCTCCAGATTCGCCAGGGTCTGACTGACCACGGATTGAGCCCGCCTGAGCTTGCGCCCTGCCGCGGAAAAGCTGCCTTCCTCTGCGGCGGCAATGAAGGTACGCAGTTGATCCAGCGTGACGGCGTCGAGCATATATCGTTCCAGACGATGGTAGCTATCTAGAAATATAGGCTACCACGATGCATCTCCGGGCCATAGCATGCGCTCACCTTCTCGATCGAGCCGGCAGCAGCCTCAGGAGACAGCCATGAAAGTCGCTTTATACGGTGCAACCGGCCAATCGGGCAGCCGCATCCTCAAAGAGCTCGTGTCCCGAGGCCACCAGGTCATCGCCATTGCGCGCAATCCGGCCAAGGTCGCGGAGCGCGGTCCCGATGTGGCGGTCAAACAGGACGACCTGTCCGACCCCAAGACAATCGCGGCGGCAATCGACGGAGCAGAGGCGGTCGTCAGCGCTTACGGGCCGCCGAAGGACAACCCTGACGCTATTTTGGGTGTAACAGAGCGTCAGATCGAAGCAGTTAGCCGGCACCCTGGCACCCGTCTGGTGGTGGTAGGCGGCGCGGGCGGCTTGAATGTCGCGCCAGGCGTGACGCTGCTGGAATCGGGGTACCTGCCTGAGGCCTTCTACCCGATCGTCAAGGCGCATATCAAGACGTTCAGCCTCCTGCGTGCCTCGAAGATCGATTGGACCTATTTCGCGCCGGCCGCCTATTTCGAGCCCGGGAAGCGTACCGGCAAATTCCGCCTGGGCACCGATGAGCTCGTCGCGAACGCTCAGCAGGAGAGCCGCATATCGATGGAGGACTACGCCATCGCGCTCGTGGATGAGCTCGAGCAGCCCAAGCACCGGCGGCAGCGCTTCTCCATCGGCTACTGACCGCCCTCGCGGGCAGACACACAGTCACGCCAATTACGGAGTAACCAACATGAGCAACATTCTTCTGATCACCTCGAGTCCGCGTGGGGCTGCGTCCTATTCCTCGCGGATTGCGCGGACTCTGGCCGAGAAGCTCGCCTCCCGTGACGCAAGCTCGACGATCACCGTCCGTGATCTGACAGCGGAGCCCCTCCCTCACATCGATGACAGCTTTGCCACGGCCCGCGGTACGCCGCCCGACCGGCTTACGCCGCCGCAAAAGGCCGTGCTCGACACCTCCGACGCTCTGGTCGCGGAATTGTCCGGAGCGGACACCATCATCATTGCGGCAGCCATGATCAATTTCGGTATTCCTTCCAATCTGAAGGCGTACATCGATCATGTTCTGCGCCCGGGGAAAACGTTCAAATATACGGAGAAAGGTCCCGAGGGGCTTTTGCGCGGCAAGAAAGTCTATCTCGTGCTGGCGCGCGGTGGTGTCTACTCTCAAGGCTTCATGCAGTCCCTGAACTTCCAGGATCCCTATCTGAAGGCAGTCCTTGCATTCATTGGTCTCGCCGACGTCGAAGTCATCGCGGCCGAGGGAGTGGCATTTGGACCCGAAGCCGCGGAGAAATCGGTGAACGCCGCGCTGGAGCGAGTGCACGCACTCGCGGCCTGACGGAACACCGCGGTTTACCCACGCGCGGTGCCAGGCGCGCGAGCCGAACTCAGCGCGCGAAGTACTGCTTGAGACCAAACACCAAGCCGCTGAAGGGCATGCCGAGTGCCGCGTATACGGCCTCGGCCTCCGGCGCCGCGTTGTCGGCCAGGATCTCGACGGCCACATCCGAATAGCAGACTGGAACGACGCCGGCCTGCTGCATGCGTGCGACTATCTGGCGCGCCATCTACCCAAGTACGTCGCACTCTAAAAGCGGAACGCCACATCAGCCCCCACCGTCCAGCCGTTGATGTTGGTTCCCCAGAGGTAAGAGGCACCGACACCCAGCCATTGCAACTTCCACAACTGGTTCAGGAAATCCAGCACGAGCCGCACGTGCACTTCGTTCACGTGTTCCACGCCAAGCCCTTCCTTCAGGTCGCCGAACAGGTCCGTTCGACTCAGGTATCCGCCGCTTCGCAACTCATGGCCGTAGAACTCCACGTCGAGCGGAATATCGACGTCGATCTTGTTGGTCACGAGGCCCGAGTCGCCTCCTATCTTCTCGTGTACGTTCGAGCGATCGAATCCATGAGTGAAAAATCCAGTGGGATCGGACGAAAACGTGATGAGCGCGCGATCGAGTGCATCGAGTGCAACGATGTATTGCAGATTCACCGCGGGCCTCAGCGACCAGGTGTCGACACTCCAGTCTGCCAGTCCGAGCTGCTGGAGGTATACGAGGTTCTGCCGGCCGAACTCGCTGTGCGCGTAGTAGGTGTCGTCCGTATGGCCGTACAGGACCATCACCGTGGGCGCAAAACTGAAGCTTTGGTTGGTCCAGAACCGGGCACCGCCGCCGAATTCTACGGCGGAGGTCCTGAGCTCACTCGTGTCACCTCCTAACGATAGGGTCTGCAGGTGGTCCGAGGACTCCAGATATCCCATGTTGCCCTGTAGTCGAGGCTGCCAACCGATATCCAGGTCACCCAGGGGCATTGGATCGCCGACGTCTCCGCTACCGCCGACCTTGGTCACGCTGGTATCCACGTCGGAGGCCATGCCACCGAGTGCGCCGGTCGAATGAATATTGCCGTCAGACAGCCCGAAGTCACCTCCCAGAATGGTCATCGCCTCGACACGTGCCCCTATGACATTCCGGGTCGCCGCCACCTGACCCGGAGAGACCTGGGCTTGGGCTGTGACGGGAAGGGCGCTGAGAAGCGGCAAGGCCGCGAGACCAACTGTGCGTGCGGACGTGGCCGCAAAGGAGGACTTGCACACGCCTAACGGGCCGACGTTGCGTTCGAGTGGCGCCGCAGACGCAGCCCAAGCACTTCTACCGGGTGAATCTTGACTGCGTCTCCAGCCCCGATGCCGTTCATTCGCGCGCCCAGCGCAACCTTGAAGGTCGCCGTTCCGCCGTTCGCGTACTGAAGTTTCAGGAGACGGTAGCTCGGGTCGACGATCAGCACGTAAGCATCCGGGGAACCACCTTTCTCCCCAGGTGACGGGACGTACACGGTCAGCAACTCCTCGAGCGTCGCCCTTACCTCATCCCCGGTTTGCACGTCGCCCCAATCGCGCACGCGCGGCCCGATCCCATAGAACAGCGGAACCCCGCCCACGCTCAGCCCGAGCATCCGAGCACCCCGGTTCACTGATTCGACCTTCGCGGAGTCCGCTACTCCCTCGACTTCAATGCCGCCTGCAATGACGCGCGGTTCACCCGGGGGACGAATGCTGGCAGAAGGAGCGACCCAGCACCCGGACAGCGACACCGCGGCACCTATAGCCAGAAGCGCCCTCGCACGGCGGTACCACGGGCATCGAAAGTATACCTTCATACGCAAGCGACCCAGCCCCACTCGTTGACTTGCAGACGTATCTTACCAGTCTCCCTGGGACTTACCTTGAACGATCCGCTCGCGGATTGGTCCCGGTCTGCTCCAGCATCGCGACACCGCCTCCTTTGGCCCCGCCATTCGATCGCCATGGGCCGCCGCGTTGTGGTCGAGGAGCCACGCTCGCCACCTCTCTCCACCCGTCACCCAGTGCGTTTGCGGCATCCCCTTGCGACTCATGCAGCAATGTTAGTCGGCGCATGCGGGCGCAACAAGCGTTGCGCGATGGATGCTGCATTTCGCGCGAGTGAACGAACCAACGATGCCCCCACTCACCGCACACCCCCCCTTAAGAGGTAGTCCCAGACACCCCCGACGATCAATCTCTGCGATGGTTGGCCCGCTTTCGCAGCTTTATTCACCGGGTGGAAACGCAGCATTCCTTGCATGCGGATTGTTTCGCGGACGCCCCGCCCCATACCTTGTGTATCGTGAAACCGAAGGGCTTCGTCACCCGCCTTGTTGCCCTGAGCGCAGCGCGGGCTTGGCTTGTCGTAGTGATCGCAAGCATCCTCTGCGCAGCGACCACACTGTACGTCATGCGCTATTTCGCCATGACTACCGACACCTCCGCGCTCCTCTCATCCAATCTTCCGTGGCGGGTGCGGCAGGCCACGTTCGACAAGGCCTTCCCGAGTGACGACTCGAATCTCGTCGTGGTGATCGACGGACGAACAGCGGAATTGAGCGAAGAGGCTGCTGCCAGGCTCGCAGCGGGCATCAGCGCTCAGCCTGCATTGTTCCATTCGGTACGGCGGCCGGATGCCGGCCCGTTCTGGGCGCACGACAAACTGCTCTTCGCGTCGACAGCCGACGTGAAGAAGTTCACTTCGCAACTGCTCTCGGCTCAGCCCTTCCTCGGATCCATGGCTACCGATCCGTCGCTGCGTGGCCTCGCCAACACGCTCTCTCTCACGATGCAGGGCGTGAGCAGCGGCCAGGCCTCGCCGCAGCAGCTTCGCACCCCGATCCGAAAACTCGCCGCTGCATTCGACGCTCTGTCACGCGGCAAGCCCGCCTTCTTTTCCTGGCATAGCCTCATGACCGGGCAGGCGCCGGATACCCACGAACTGCGGCACATCATCCTCGTCGATCCGGTGCTCGACTTCGCGCGGCTGCGGCCGGGTCAATTGCCGATCGATGCGATCCGCGCCACTGCGACGCGGCTCGGGCTGGACAGCGCGCACGGCGTGCGCGTTCGGGTGACGGGTCCAGTGGCACTCCAGGACGACGAATTCGCGACCCTGGCGCAGCGCGCCGGCTGGATCGCTCTTGTCGCCACCGGTGCAATCATTCTGATGCTCTGGTTTGCAGTACGATCGCCCCGGCTGATCGTCTCGATACTGATCACCATGATTGCCGGGCTGGTGGCCACCACCGGGCTGGGTCTGGCCCTGTATCATCGGTTCAACCTCATCTCGGTCGCCTTCATCCCGTTGTTCGTTGGGATGGGGATGGATCTGGCCATTCAATTCAGTGTGCGCTATCGCGCGGAACGCAGATCCGGATGGGACGTCACTCCGGCGTTGATCGCGACCGGGCAGGCGATGGGCAAATCGTTGATCTTGGCGGCGACCGCCATCGCTGCGGGTTTTCTCGCCTTCGCACCCACGGCGTACTACGGCGTCTCTCAACTGGGAGTAATCGCCGGGCTCGGCATATTCGTTGCGCTGGCGCTGTCCCTCACTCTGTTGCCGGCGCTGATTGCGCTCACTCGAGCTCCGGGTGCTGGGCGGAACCGCGCCGGTGCACGCCTGACGGCGATCGACGACTATGTTTCGCGCCACCGGGAATCGGTGGTGGGTATTGGTGCCGCCGTAGCGCTCGCTTCCTTCGTGCTGCTGCCGCGGTTGCATTTCGATTTCAATCCGATGCACCTGCGCAGCTCGAAGGTGGAATCGGTCGCCGCGCTCGACGAGCTGATGCGCGACCCGGACCGATCGCCGAACACATTGGAGGTCATCCGCCCCAGCCTTGCGCAGGCCGACCGGCTTGCCCGGATCTTCAGAAACGATCCCACGGTTTCCGGCGCGCGGACGCTCTCGACCTTCATTCCAACCCAGCAGCCCCGGAAGATAGCGCTGATTTCGGACGCCGCAAATCTGCTGGATTTCACCCTGAATCCTCCGGACGTTGCAGCGCCCCCCACCGATGCGGAGGTCGTCCAAAGTCTCCGTCGGGCCGCCGGGAAGCTGCGCCAAGGGGCGATCGCGGACCCGGCAATCCGGGCAGATGCCAGCAGGCTTGCCGATGCGTTCGATCGCCTGGCCCTGGGCAGCCCGGCCACGCGAGCCCGCGCGGCACAGATGGTCGTTCCCTGGTTCGTCACCACACTCGGGCAAATACGCGATTTGTTACATCCTCGGCCGGTTGGCATCAGGACGCTCCCGCCCGACATTGTGCGTCAATGGCTGACGGCTGACGGACAGGCACGTGTATCCGTATTGCCCAAGGGCGACTCGAACAATGATGAGGTGCTCCGCCGGTTCGTCATCGCTGGAATCCGGATAGCGCCGGATGCCACCGGCACGGCGGTCTACATACAGGATTATGCTCGAGCCGTGGTCGACGCCTTCATCGAGGCCGGCGTGTTGTCATTCGCGGCCATCTCCTGCCTGCTATTCGTGGTACTGCGCCGCCTGCGCGATGTGGCCATCACCATGGCCCCCATCGTACTGACCGGTCTCCTGACCATGGACACCTGCGTATTGCTCGGGCAGCCCCTCAACTTCGCCAATATCATCGCCCTGCCCTTGCTGTTTGGAATCGGCGTGGCGTTCCATATCTACTTCGTCATGTCCTGGCGCGCGGGCGGCTCACACCTTCTGACATCGAGCCTGGCCCGGGGAGTATTCTTCAGTGCGCTCGCGACGGCGACGGGCTTCGGTAGCCTCTGGGCCTCGAAACATCCTGGAACGGCCAGCATGGGTGAGCTGCTGATGATATCCCTTGTATGGACACTCGTGTCGGCGCTGCTCTTCCAGCCGGCCCTGATAAGCCTGGCGACCCGGAGGACACCCGTTCCGCAAGCGGCCGCAGGTTCGGCGTTCGCATTGGGTCGCAGTACGGCCCACCGCGAGAGGCGCGATCCCTGATTCAGCGGCGATTGTGATATTGTCGAGCACTGCAGCAGTACGCGCGAGAGCCCCATGGTCACAAGATTCGCGACGTTTGTCTGTGTGCTCCTTCTGGCTCCGGCCGCGAATTCCGCGTATGCCGCCGCAAGTGAGCCCGCTGTCGCCCAGGTGCAGACTCTGACGAGCGCGCTGCTCAAAGCCATGAAGGCCGGCCCGCATGCGTCTGTGACGCAGAGGTATCGCGACCTCAAGCCTGTCGTCGAACAGACTTTCGCGTTGCCGTTCATGACGCGCCTATCCGTGGGCCCGGATTGGGCAAAATTCTCGCCCCAGCAGCAGACGGCGTTAGTGGCGGCGTTCAGCCGCTACACAATCGCCAATTACGCTCACAATTTTGACGACTTCAGCGGACAGCGCTTTGACGTCGACGACAACGTGATCGATCGCGGTGCGGACAAGGTCGTCCGTTCGAGCATTACTTCTCCCGGCGGGACACCTACGAGCCTGCTTTACCGCATGCGTGAGGTCGACGGGACATGGAAGATCGTCGACGTTTTTTTCAACGGGGTCAGCCAACTGACCCTGCACAGAGTGGACTTTGCTTCGGCGATCGGCGCCGGAGGTGCTCCCGCCCTGCTCGCCTACCTGAACAAGCTCAGCGACGGCCTCATGAAGTAGTGTGGGCAGCCGCGGCCCTGGCGCAGACGCGCAGGGCCATGAGCGCCGGCTGGAAGATCAGCGCCGACACGAGCGTCCATACCAGCGATATCATCAGCAGCTTGCCCATGCTGGCCGTTCCGGGATCCTTCGAGGCCCAGAGGCTGCCGAAACCGGTCGCCGTTGCGAGCGCACTGAAGAACACCCCCCGGGCCAGGCTCGATGTCAGAAGGTGTGAGCCGCCCGCGCGCCACGACATGACGAAGTAGATATGGAACGCCACGCCGATTCCAAACAGCAAAGGCAGGGCGATGATGTTGGCGAAGTTGAGCGGCTGCCGAATCACTACGCAGATACCCATGGTCAGAAGTCCGGTCAGCACGATCGGAGCCATGGTGACCGCCACGTCACGTATCTTACGAAGGATGATGAGGAGCAGGCCGCAGATGGCGATGAATGACAACACGCCCGCCTGGAGGAAGGCGTCGACGACGGCCCGGGCGTAGTGCTGAATGTAGACCGCGGTGCCGGTCGCCTCCGGCGCAATCTTCATTCCAGCGGCGACGAATCGGCGAAGCACCGCATCATTGTTCGAGTCGCCTTTGGGCAGCACCGATACACGTGCGCGGCCGTCAGCCGTCAGCCACTGACGCACGAGATCGCGCGGCAGCGTCTGGATGCTGACGGGCTCAGGGTGCAATAGATCGCGCATCTGCCCGAGTGTGGTGACGAAACCAGGGATGAGCATCTGCGCAGCGCGGGCCCGCATGGCGGCACTGCCCCGTGCGAGCTCATCGAACGCATCGGCGAGGCTGCGGGCATCCGCCCGGACTGCCGGGTCTGCGATCGAGGCCTGACGCAGCTGCGTGGCGGCACCCTGAAGGCTCGCGATCACATCGGGATCGCCGGGCGGCGGTGCGACGGCGACCGGATCCAACGTGAGGTCCATGAGGCTCGCGGCATCCGCAATGAGCGCGATCTTTTCGGGCTGCCCGGCCGGAATGAAACTCGAGAGAGTGCGCGCACCATAAACCGTCTGGTCTCCGCGGAAAATTACGGCGAGCCGATCGGCCGCGGCGAGGTTCGGCTGAATGACCTCCAGAGTATTCGGCGACAGATCCGGGTCCTTGATCAGATCGGAGAGCGTCGCGACTGACTCGGCACCCGAATTGCGCAGGTGCATGGGATTGAAGTCGAAGTGCAGCAGAGGCAGCAGGATGGTGGAGATAACTGCCGCGCCGACCCCTGTGGCAACCACCTTGGCTCGGTGGCGCAGAATGAAGTCCTCGAGCTGCGTCAAGCGCGCGCCAGCTCCGATTTGGAGGCAGCCTGGAGGTCGCGTGAGCGCGATCAAAGCCGGCAGCAGCGTGAGGCTCAGAGCGACCGCCAGCAACATGCCGAGTCCGGCGATCACCCCGAGTTGCGAGATCCCATAGTACCGGGTCGGCGCGAAGGCCAGAAATCCTACGCCGATTGCGGCAGCCGCCAGGGTCAGCGATCGCCCCATTATGCGTCCTGTCGCAATGAGAGCTTGCCACACGCTCTTTTGGGTACAGTGCTCGACACGATACCGCACGCTGAATTGAATGCCGAAATCCATTCCCATCCCGACGAACAACGGGATGAAGGCGACCGAAATGACGTTGAACCGATGAAAAAGAGCCAGGCCCAGTCCGGTAGCCGTCACCAGACCCGCCAACGTAGTGATCAGAATGGACGCGATCAACAAAGGCGAACGTACCGCGAACCAAAGCATCAGAATGATTGCGCCGCTGGCGAGAGCGGCGATCAGGCCGGCGCGTTGCGCCAGGGTTGCGAATTGATCGTCCTGCAGGGGAACCGGACCCGTCAGACGAACGCGTATCCCGTGGGCAGCATCGAGTTGCAGCCGTTCAGCGGTGGCCCGGATCGCCGCGATCGGCCGTTGCCCAGGCTGCAATTGGCTGAAATCGAGCACCGGATCGACCAGGATGATGTGCCGCAGCCCGCGTTCATCCGTTGCACCCCCCGCTATCAGGCTTTGCCAGGAAAAAAAGTGCGGCTTGCCACGATTCACGTCCCGGAGCGCATCGGCCAGGCTCCGCAGCGGAGCTCCAAGTTCCTGCGTGGCGGCGTTGCCGGAGCCTGCGCCGCGCATCATCAGCGCGAGCGTGTTAGCGAGACCGCGCAGTGAGGGATCGGACGCCATGGATCCGAGGAATGGCTGGACCGCGAGGAGCTGCGCGATGACCTTCTTCACGTCTGCGGTCGACTGGAACAGCAAACCTTCGTGTGCCCAGAATGGCCCGCTGTCCGGTCTCCGGACCGAATGGACCAGACTGCTCTGCCCGCTCAGAGCCGCAGCAAGCCTCGCGGCGCCCTCCTCGCTCAGCTCCGGTGTGCGCCCGTCAACGACCACGACGACATCCGACGCGTCCTGGGGGAATGTCGTGTCGAACGCGGCCTGCCGCAGCCGCCAGGGAAGCTTGGACGAGAGCAGCGCGGAAGTGTCTGTCGTCATGGCGAAGTGGCTCATGACGTACTGAGCCGTTGCCGCGCAGAGGATGGTCGCCAGTGTTACGACGATCCACGGCCGCGAGGCGCTCAGGCCGACCAGGCGAGCGGTCAGCGACGACTCGTTCAGATTGAGCGGTTCGGAGGCCGCGTTCAGCCGGCCGCCGCCGCGCACGCCAGGTGCCGAGGTGCTCAAGCAACTACTCCTGTCGCACTCAGCATGCGCTTACTCTTGGCTGTTCGGATCGAGCGGCGGCAGGTTGGGGACGTAGTTTTTGTCCCCTTCATGGACCTTGTAATCGCGCAGTTGAAACCAGGCACTGCGAACGAACGCATACGGGTCGAAGGCGCTGTCGATCACATTGTCGGACGGCAACGCCTTCGCTCGCGTATCGAGGGCACCGACCCCGAACAGACTCAAGCTCAAAGCCGTGTTATTGACGATGCCATCTACGGTCATGTACCGGTCTGGCACTCTGCCAATCGCGTCGCGGACGTCCGACGGGCCGAGAAGCGGCAGCACGAGATATGAGCCGGTATGTATTCCCCATTTTCCAAGCGTCTGCCCGAAGTCTCTGTCGTGGTCCGCGAGCCGGAGCGAGCTTGCGGGATCGAGCAGGCCACCGATGCCGACGGTCGAGTTCACGACCAGGCGCGCCACGTCGTTGGCGAAGTCCCGAAAGCGACCCTGAAAAATGTCGTTACCGATCGTGACCGTATAGTGGATGTTGTTTAGAAAGTTCGAAACGCCGGTACGCAAGGGGCTGGGGATGACCTTGACATAGCCCCGCGCCACAGGCCGGAAGAACCCACGATCAAGGGCAATATCGAACTTGAACATGGCGCGATTGAACCGCTCGAAATGATCGCGCGGATCCCGCACGCTGCCCGGCGGCAGGCTGGCGCAGCCACTGGCGCCGCATACCACGAGCAAAGTTGCGGCCACAGCGAGACTGCGGAGCGCGCTGCGCCGGCACAATCTCCCGCCGCTGCATGGTGACAACGGTGTCCAGGTTCCCATGGAGACAATTCTCGAGAGACACGATCTCACCGCTCCGCCTCGATAAACTCTAGGAGATGCGGCCAGGGAGGGCAACCGGGCTCGTGGATATGCAGTGTTTCGCGCAGGTAAATTCCGATTACCGCTCGCTAGGGCGTGATGATACCCCGGACGCCGGTGCCGCGCCGAGCTCGCGGCGCAGCACCCAGATCACCCCGCGACCGGCTCCCCAAACGAAGGGGAGGACCGGCACGCAGGCTCCCAGGCGGCCGTGGCCGGCCAAGGCGTTGCGCTCGGTCAGAGCGTCATCGTCGCCGACGACCTTGCGGCCGGACGGCTGATCGAGCCTTTCAAGCTCCGAATTCCGAGCGGTCTGGCGTATTACCTCGTCGCGCCGGCAGAAACGTTCCAGAGCCCGAAAGTGGCGGCGTTCCATCGCTGGCTACGGAAGGAGATGAGGCCAGCGGCGACACCCTGAAGCAGCCGGTGGCGTTCGATCGGTAGGCGATGCTCAGCATCGATGCGAGCCCCATCAGCGCAAAAGTGAGCGTCGCGACGCCAGCGGTAAATACAGCAAGCAACAGCGCGTGAAGCAAGCGCGCCTCCTCTGTTAAATGGCGTGGCGTGACATACGGGCCGACACTACTTGCGTATGCTCGCGCACGGAACCACCGTACAGTGCATGAATCATTTCCCGTTAGGAAATGCCGGCGGGGCGGCAGGAGATTTCTTTCGCAGAAATGGTCCATATCTCCTGCACGGATTGCACCGCTCACGCAGCAACCCTAGGCTGAACACGCATGGATAGGCTGAGCGGCATCAAGGCGTTCCTGGAGGTGGTCGGATCGGGGAGCTTCGTAGCCGCCGCCGAGCGGCTCGATGTGTCGACCGCGACGGTCAGCAAGCACGTGCTGCACCTCGAGCAGCGCCTCGGAGTCCGCCTCCTCAATCGCAACAGTCATTCCCCGAGTCCCACGGAGCCCGGTCGCATCTATTTCGAGCGCTGCAAAGTCATCTTCGAGGATCTCGAGGGTACCGAGCTCGAGCTCGACTCCCTGGGTGCGACCCCGCGCGGCACTCTGCGCGTCACCTGCCCAAGTTGGTTTGCGAGTCGACGGATGGCAACCTTGATCGAGCAGTATCGGGAGAGCCATCCGCGGATCGTCGTTGACGTTTCGTTCGAGGACCGATTCATCGACCTCGTCGAGGACGGCTACGATCTCGCGCTGCGTGTATCGAGCGGACTGGGATCCCTTCCGGCCGGCCTGGTCGCCTATCCCATGCGGTCGCTACCGTTTCTGGTGGCGGCCTCTCGCGAGTACATCAGACGGAACGGAACTCCCAGCTCGCCGGAAGACCTTGCGATGCACGACTGCATCGCCGTAGGCGCCATGGATGCGTGGGTGTTCGAGGGACCAAATGGCAGGACGGAGGTGCCGGCAAAAATCGTTCAACGGGTTCGTTCCACGGCGGCGGCGCCGTACGTTGTAGCCGCCGGCGTGGGCCTCGCACCGCTGCCACTCACGATCTTCGAGGAGCCGGCCTTCAGGGATGTTCTGATCCCTGTGCTCACGGAGTACCCGCTCCGCCAGACTGCGCTGTATACGGTTTACGTCACTCGCAGGTACGTGCCGCTCAAGATCCGCAGCTTTATCGACTTTCTGGTGGAATCCGTTGCCGAAATGCACCAGCCGGCGTGGCGTCCGCCGGCGGCCCGGCGTTTACTCCGGTGAAACGGTTCATCTACCGCCCGGGCGTTGTCGCTGTCGCGCGCCGCACGTAGGCTTACATCCGTTGCTCGATCATACGGTGTGCGGTTTCTACCCTCCCCCCTCCGCACTCCGTGAGCCACTTTCGGCGGACCTGACGGTCCGCCGATTTTTTTTCTCCCCCGTGCCAACCTTTCCGTTGCTGAAACGCTCCATCCACCAGACGAGCGTTGTTCACGACCTTTCGCGAACCTACTCTGGCATGCATGGTCTCTGGCAACACTGACGAGCTGCGAATCGAAGGGAGACTCTCCATGCGTGCCGCCATCGGGATTGCGATCGCCTTACCGATCGCCGCGATCTTCTGCCTCGTGTATATGACGATGCTCCTGGTCGAAGCCTGGCGCGAATGAATCGACGACGGTCGCCATCCCTCCATGGCGGCTCCCTCTCGTGGAACGGGAGCGCCCTATCTTCCGGGAGAGATGGCGGGGTTGGGGCGCGCAGGTAAAGCGGCGTAATCTAGCGGCATGGATACGCTGACCGGCATCAAGATGTTTCTGCAGGTCGTCGAGTCCGGCAGCTTCGTGGCAGCCGCGGATCGGCTCGATGTCTCCACAGCGATGGTCAGCAAGCATGTGATGAACATCGAGGGGCGCCTCGGTATCCGCCTCCTCAATCGCAACAGCCGGACTCTGAGCCTCACAGAGCCCGGCAAAGTCTATTTCGAGCGCTGCAAGATCATCCTCGATGACCTCGAGGAGACAGAGCTCGAGCTCGGGTCACTGGGCAACACTGCCCGCGGGACTCTCCGGATCACTTGCCCGAGCTGGTTCGCGGGCCAGCGCCTGGCTGACGTTCTGGCTCGCTATCGGCAGCGCTATCCGGAGGTCGTGGTCGACGTGTCATTCGAGGACCGGGTCGTGGATCTGGTGGAGGAAGGCTACGATCTGGCACTGCGAGTATCGGGCGATCCACGGCTGTTGCCGTCGGGCCTGATCGCCAGGCCGGTGAAGTCGATGGCGCTCTTCGTGGCCGGCTCGCGCGAATATCTCAGGCGTCACGGCACCCCGAAGTCTCCTGAGGATCTCGCGCAGCAGGACTGTATCGCAGTGGGATCGCAGGATTCCTGGGTGCTGCGCGGACCGAACGGGAAGGTCGAGGTGCCGGCGCGGATCGTGGCGCGCTACCGCTCGATGGCGGGCGTGGCGCATGCGGTGGCCGCCGGGATCGGCCTGGCCGCACTGCCGGGCATTTTCTTCGAGGACCCGCTCTTTCGGCACCAGCTGATCCCGGTCCTCAGGGACCACCCGTTCGCGCAAGGCATGTTGTATCTCGTATACGTCAGCCGCAGGAACGCGCCACTCAAGATCCGCTCCTTCATCGATTTCTTCCTCGAGACGGTGTCGCGTGAGGAAGAGCCTGCGCCGGCCGCCGTCGCCTAGCGCTGGAGTCGCCGGAACGCCTTCGCGATCTCGACAGCCCCCATCCGGCCACAACACCCGTTCCATTGATGCAACGTTGCATCGCGTTGATCTGCAGATTTCCTGCCGTGAAATGCACCATGAAACGTTGATGCCTTGTCAGCCCGGGGCTGCGCCCATACGTTAATGACCATGGCGAGGCGTGAAAACGCCGGGAGACTTCGATGGGCGGCGAGATGGTTCTGTTGCGAGTGGTCGATGACACCCAGGAAGGCTGGAAGTGGATGCCGCGCGAGGAGTTCCTCGAGCGGATCAATCTGGCTTCGTGGAAGGATGGTCAGGAATTGGTTGGAATGATTTTGCCGCAGGCGCGGGAAAGCGAGCTGCTGCAGTGACGGCTGCGCGCCTGCTCCGGACGGGGGTGGGTGCCCTCTCTCCTGCGGGAGAGCAAGGCAGCCTTTTGTCGCCTGCGCTCGACCCCATTGTGACTGATGTGGCTGGGAGGCCCGTGATCATCAAGCTGAGGAGGACCTGACATGCGACAGAGTGACATCAGCGAGAAAACCCGTAGCTGGGTCGTGGACTACAGCGCCGCCAGAGCCAAGGCGATCGAATGGCTCGGCGACCGATATCTGCTGGCCATACCCGTCAATCGCATTCCTGCGGCGAGCCGCGCCCGAGGCGAGCACCGCCCCGCTCTCACGATCGTTCGCTCATAGGCACGATCGACTGATCTACCCCCAAACCCAGCGAGTCACGGACCCCCCTGAACGCTGGGGCGCTTGCCGGCGGGAGCTGATCCCGCCGGTTTTTTTTGCAGCCTGTGTTTACCGCCTGGAAACGCATCATCTACCGGAGTGGCTGTTGCCGGTTCGGGCTCCCGTCCCCACAGTGATTGGGCCCGCAAGCGCCGTCCACACTGAAGGCGCCAGGGCGGGTGATAAGGAGCACGAGGATGAACGATCGAATCACCATGCTGGGTCTCGTCACACTCGGCGTGGTCGCGCTGCAGGGTGCACCGGCGAATGCGCAGGAGCACGCCGGGTCCCAGGACGTACAGATCTATGCCGGCGAGATTTTCGGGGATCGGCTGACCGAGACTCCGCTCAGCGGCGGCTCCCCGCTTCTCAACGACGACGCCGTATTCGGCGGACGCTACACGTACGACCTCACGAATCAGTGGGGTCTGCAGCTCTCGGCCGGTTACAATCCCAGCCGAGCTGGGCACGTGCTCGGCGGCGATATCGATCTCGGGCTCACAACGCTCGATATGGACGTTCTGTGGAATATCACGCCAGGGTTCACTTTGGACGACCACTCGCTCGTGCCCTACAGTGAGGTCGGCGTCGGCTACGTCTGGTCCGACCTGAACCATCCGTTGTATGGCGTCACGGGAACGACTCCCGTGGTGCTCACGGGCAGCAACGGATATACGGCGAACATCGGTCTCGGCGCGAAGTACTACATGACCGACAATTTCTTCGTCGACTTCGATGCGCGCTACCGCTACTTGAGCAGGCTCATCAACAACGGGGGCCAGGGACTGAACACCGCGGAGACGACGTTGAGCCTCGGCTATCGGTTCTGACTGAGCGTCTTGTAAGACCTTGCCAAGGAAATTGCGACGATCCACGCCGCGGCGGCCAACAACAGGGTCACGACGAGCTCCGACCATTGATTTTCCGGCGGCGTCGCCCATTTGGGACGCGGCTGCGCGAAGAAGCTCGGCACCCAGACCAGGAGGCCAAACAGACTCATCATGACCGCTTCCAGGTTGGCCGCCAGACGGGGGAGAATCCCGGCGATGATGGCAAGTCCCGCGATGATATGGCCGAGACCCGTGAGGTAAGCCAATGCCAGGCGACCCGGCAGCCAGGCAGGCACCATGCCGGCGGTGTAATCGGCATAGACAAAATGCGACCATCCGTAGAAAACACAGGTGAGGCCAAACAGGACTCGTGCCGCCCGCAGGGCGCTTTCGCTCGCGAGTGGCATCCCAGGCCCCGGCGACTGCCGGCGCAACAAAGTGAAAAGCACCCACGCGCCGACGAGGGAGGTCAGCGCTTCGCAAAAGGGATACCAGGCGCCAACGCTGATCGGGTCGGAGACGATCTGGGGTATGCAAAACGCAGTAGCGACCGCCAGGTAGGCGGCGATCGTCAATACGCCCGGTAACGCCGTGCGCGAGAAGCAGAGACCGGCGCTGCCTGCCAACAGAACCAGCGCGGATCCGTAGACCCAGATTTCCTGCCAGGGGATCCAGGCGGGCAACGACTGCCACGCGAACTGGCCGTAGGCGAAACTCCAGATAGCGAGGCTCGCTGATGCAATGGCGAGCAGACTTCGACTGATTCCAACAGTGCGCATGTGGGATCCTCGGCTGGGCTAACGGCTATCCAGGTGACATGCCGCCATGAAGTCGACGAACAGCCGAACCCGCGGCGGTATGGGATGGCCCGACTGGAAAGTGGCGAAGAGCTCGATCTCGTCGCAATGGTATTCGGCCAGGCACTCGACCAGGCGTCCCGCCTGCAGATCTTCGGCCACATCCCATAGCGCCTCCAGCGACAGGCCGCGGCCTTCGAGCGCCCAACCGTGGAGCACATCGCCGCTGCTGCTCGAGAGCTGCCCTCCCACCCTGATCTCCTCGACACCGCCCTGCGTGCGGAACCGCCAGCGGTCGAGCAGCCGATGCCGGCGCGCCAGCCGCAGGCATTCGTGGCTTGCGAGATCAGTCGGTCGTGCGGGCACGCCACGGACCGCCAGATAAGACGGAGCCCCGCAGACTATGCGGCGCGTCG
Organism: uncultured Pseudomonadota bacterium; assembly: GCA_963833085.1. Taxonomy (GTDB): domain Bacteria; phylum Pseudomonadota; class Gammaproteobacteria; order Steroidobacterales; family Steroidobacteraceae; genus 13-2-20CM-66-19. The sequence goes on along the minus strand of CAWHWV010000050.1, from coordinate 86,197 downwards.
CGGCGATTTTGCGGGCGATGACCGTCGGATCGTCGGGCCGCGCTATGCGCAAAGCGACGTCGATCCCGTCCTGACCGACTTCGAGGCCGGCGTCGGAGAGCACCAGGTGGACCTCGAGCCCTGGGTGTTGCGCGGCAAACTGCGCCAGCAAAGGTGCGATACGGCGCCGCCCCAATTCCATCGGCGCCCCTGCCTTCAGAAGGCCCCGGGCCGCCGCGCCGCGAGCCGAGACCTCCGCCTCCGCGTCACGCAGGCTCGCAAGGATGGCCCGGCATTGCTCGTAATAGAGCGCCCCCTCGTCGGTCAGGCGAAAACGTCTCGCACTGCGATCGGCCAGGCGGACACCCAGCCGCGCCTCGAGCGCCGACAGCCGGCGGCTGACTGCTGGCGGTGAGGATTCGGATGCCAAGGCACCGGCGGAGATCCCGCCCGCCTCTACGATGGTGCAAAAAAGCTCGACGTCAGCAATGCGATCCGCCACGACGGACTCCATGCTTCCGAATAATGGAAGCATAGCATCCTCTTACGCTGCTTTCGGGGCCTCGCCAGGGGGTGCATTCTCCTCCCACGCAAACGAGTTCTCATGAGGAGCAGGTCATGCGCGCGACACGGTTCAAAGCCTTTGGCGACCCCTCGGTCCTGGAATTGGCGGACGTCACCGCCCCCGCCGGCGATGGGTCGACGGCCCTGGTGCGGGTACTCGCGGCTTCGATCAACCCCAGTGACGTCAAGAATGTCGCTGGCGCAATGAAGCAGACGACCTTGCCGCGCACCCCGGGCCGGGACTATGCCGGGGTGGTCGAAGCAGGTCCGAGTGAATGGATCGGCGCCGCCGTCTGGGGAACCGGCGGCGATACCGGCTTCACCCGCGATGGCACCCATGCCGAGCTGATAGCCGTGCCGGTCGCGAGCCTGCGCCGCAAACCGGAGACTCTCGACTTCGATCAGGCGGGATCCGTGGGTGTCAATTACGTGGCCGCCTGGAGCGGCCTGCGAGCGGCTGACGTGAAGGCGGGGGAGACGGTGCTGTTGATCGGCGCCGGCGGTGGTGTCGGCAGTGCCGCCGCCCAGATCGCGCGCCATCTCGGCGCCCGCGTGATCGGCTTCGATCGGCAGACACCGCGCCCCGATGCGCCGATCCAAACAATCGCGGAAAAGCTGATCATCGGTGCCGACGACCTGCCGGCCGAGATTCGCGCAGCCACCGCCGGCCGCGGCGCCGATGTAGTGTTCGATCTGGTCGGCGGCGTAATGTTCCGCAGCGCCGTCGGCAGTCTGGCTCTGCGGGGCCGGTTGATCGAGATTGCAGCCACGGGCCAGCGCGAAGTCAGCTTCGACATTGCCGACTTCTACCACAACGAAAGCCGGCTCTTTGGCGTCGACACGCTGAAACGCGACCTGACCGAATCGGCAGCGATACTGGACGTGCTGACGCCGATGTTCGTGGCGCGCGATTTCCGCGCGGCGCCGATCGACGCGACATACGGCTTGGCAGACGCGCAAGCGGCCTACCGCAAGGTTGCGGCCGGCGCCGCCGGCCGTGTCGTGCTGCGACCGCAGGAATAGACGGAGCGGCGATGACTGCTTATCTGGTATCCCTGCTCATGGGCCTGGCGGTTGGAGTCGCATACGGCCTCCTGCAGGTGCGCTCCCCGGCACCTCCTCTGATCGCGCTGGTCGGCCTGTTGGGCATGGTGTTGGGGGAGCAGGCCATCTATGCGATGAAGCATCATCCTCTGCCGCCGCCATCGCAAAATCTGCCGCTCAAGGACGCGCGGCGATGACGACGATTTCCACCCGGTAAGCGGCTGAAGCGAGCGGCGCCCCGACAGTCGCGCGCGCAGGCGCGCAGCCGGGTGCGACCCAGGCATCCCAGACAGCGTTCATTTCATTGAACGTGCTCATGTCGGTCAGGTAGACCGTCGCGGCGAGCAAATGGGTCTTATCCGTGCCTGCTTCCGCGAGCAACTTATCGATGGATGCCAGAACCTCTCGGGTCTGCCCCGCGGTGTCGGCCGACAGATCAGACGCGACCTGACCGGCCAGGTAAACCGTATTCCCGTGTACGACGGCCTGCGACATGCGCCGGCCGGATTTTATGCGCGTGACCATTTTCATTGCTCCTGTAGGGCGAATGATTCTACTCTCGGCACCACGATGGCTGAGGTGCGGAAATACAGAACCTATCGCAGGATGCCCTGGCGAAATGGACGCGGGTTCACTCTCGAGATCGCACGCGAGCCCGCCACGGGAGAAGATTTTGCCTGGCGATTGAGCCTGGCTGACATCGATAGGGACGGCGATTTCTCCGCTTACCCCGGTTATCGCCGGGCGATCGTCCTGGTCGCGGGAGAGCGCCTGCATCTGAGATTCCGCGGCCATGGCAACTGCCTCCTCGAACCGGCGAGACGTGGCGCTCGATTCGAGGGTGACTGGGAAACGCATTGCGCGATCCCGGCAGGACGCTGTACCGACCTCAGCCTGATCGTCCGCAGAGGATCAGGCGCCCGACCGGGCTCGGTAGTTCGCGCGCCCAGAATGATGCGCGTCAAATCGACCGGGCGCGTAGTCGCCGCCACAAACCTTCATGGCGCGCTGTTTGTCATCGCAGGATCGGTAGCGGTTACCGAATCGATTCGGCGCCCGATCGCGCATCATGCGCGCGCGGGATACCCTTCTCCTCTCTCCGGGCCCTCAACGAACCCTGAGGCTCCGCAGCCTCGACCAGTCCGCGGCGCAGCTCGTCCTACTGAGCTGGCGCCCGGGTCGCCCGAAGATCACCGTCCCCGGCCGGTAAGGCCGGGGACGGCAGCGATATTATCGCAGGGCGTTAGTAGCGACGCGGGCCGCCGCCGCCGCCGCGGTGGCCGCCGCCGGACCGTTCGCGATCCTGGGCCTCATTCACTTTGAGGGAGCGGCCGTCGAAATCGGCGCCGTTCAGCGCCTGCATGGCGCGAGAGGCGTCGGCATTCGACATCTCCACGAACCCGAAGCCTCGCGGGCGACCGGTATCGCGATCGGAGATCAGAGAGACCTTCTCGACCGTACCATGCTTGGAGAAAAGAGCACGGACGGCCTCTTCGGTCGCGGTGAAGGGGAGATTTCCAACGTATAGTTTCGTCACTTCAGAGTACTCACGATAGAAACACAGAAAGCGGCGGGTACATCCAGCCTCTTGGTTCGCGAAGCTTTACGAGGGTGGCAGACAAGGCCTCAACTTGCGCCATGGCGGCGCTGGAGGCCCAGACAGTCAAGCCGAAAAGATACGAGCCACCTCGGGAGAATACAGGAGTTCGCACCACAGTGTCGAATTTTCGCGGTCCGTTGACCCGTAATCGCTCGAAATTGCCTTGCGGTCACGGGCTGGAAGGCGCAATGTTAGACCCATGAATCTCTCCCTGATCGATGCCTTCAGCCGCTTCGGCGCCAAGCCGAGCAGCAGGCTGGGCAGCCTTTCGGCAATGGCCGCCGATGGGGCCATGGTGCTCAGCTGCCTGCCAGGGCATTTCGGCCACCCCGCCAGCGGTGTTTTGCGCTACGAAACCAGGCTGTCGACGGTGGAAGCGGAGTCAAAGGAGATAGGCAATCTCAGCGAGCATCTCACGCACGCACGCGACGGGCGGCTGCCCGTGCGGATGGTGGTGAAGTCGGTGGCACCGGAAAAAAACGGCGCCAAAACACGCACCTATCACGTACGCCCGGATCTCATCGGTAAGGTCGTGGAATTCGACGGCGATCACTTCATCGTGGACTTTACACGACAGGAGCCGCTACGTTCGGCAGCTGTCACTGGGAAGCGTAAGTAACCCAGTACCAACATGCCGGGTGACCTCAGGATTGCCACCGCTCAATTCGAGAATCGCAGCGGCGACAAGCAATTCAACCTGACGGCAATCGAAGAGCTGTCGGCCAAGGCCGCGCGCCTGGGCGCGAACGTGGTCGCATTTCACGAGTGCTCGATCACCGGATACAGCTTTGCACGGCGGTTGTCGCAGGAGCAGCTGTGGGACCTGGCCGAGGTCATTCCCGGTGGCGCCAGCATCGAGGCGCTCACCGGGATTGCGCGCCGCCACGGCATCGCAGTGCTGGCGGGGCTTTTCGAGCGGGGTGACGGCGGCGAGGTCTACAAGGCCCACGTGTGCGTCGACAGGAGCGGTCTGGTCGCAAGACACCGCAAAATCCATCCCTTCATCAATCCGCACGTCAGGGCCGGAAACGCCTATACGGTCTTCGAGCTGTGCGGCTGGAAGTGCGGGATGTTGATCTGTTACGACAACAATGTGATCGAGAACGTGCGCGCGACGGCATTCCTGGGTGCCGAGATCATCTTCATGCCGCACGTAACCATGTGCACGCCGTCGCCGCGTCCGGGAGCGGGCTTCGTCGACCCAGCGCTTTGGCTGAACCGCGACCACGATCCGACCTCGCTTCGCGCCGAGTTCGATGGTCTCAAAGGCCGGGCCTGGTTGATGAAGTGGCTGCCGGCACGGGCTCATGACAATGGCATCTTTGCCGTGTTCTCGAACCCGATCGGCATGGATGACGATCAGCTCAAGAATGGCTGCTCGATGGTGCTCGATCCCTTCGGCGACGTCATCGCCGAATGCAGGCTCCTGGGCAACGACATCGCGATTGCAACCTGCAATCACGAGAAGATTGCGCTGTCCGGCGGCCACCGCTACCGCGAGGCGAGGAAGCCCGAGCTATACCGGCATATCCTGGGCGCGGAACACCGCTCGCAACAGAAGGTCCCGTGGATGTCGATGTCGGAATCGGGCAAATAAGCCCCGAGCCGCCGGCGGCATTACCGACCGTCTGCGGACGCCGGATCGATCGGCGCGCAGTTCGTGCGGCCGGACATCACGCAATCCTGTAGCCGCGAAGCGCGGCCCAGCACGTGGATCAGGAGCACCCCGCCGAGCACGAGGAGCACGGTGACGAGCAGTCCGATGAGCGCAGGCAACCGCGGATCGGGCGCACGCCGATTTTCCGGCTCATCGGTGCTGCGCGGCAGGAGGTACAGCCGCGGCCCTCCCAAGAGCGCCGCCACTGTTCGCAAGCTCGGCATGATCGGTCCGCGTCATTCCTATCCGCCGGCTATTCTACTGTGAATCCAGCGCACACTTCGCGCCGACCCGCCGAGAACTGCGTCACGCCGACGCAGAACCCGCTCGCGGGCGCGCCGGTATTGCCGTAGATTCGCCTCGCTAGCCGGCACATTGGTCGGAACCACGTTTGCACCTGTGCCCGAGGCACGCACACAGACAGCAGACATGGACACCGCAGCAGTACCCGCCCGCTCCTCGTTTCGGCCGCTGGTCGCGCCAAGCTGGGCCGAACGCCTCTTCCTCCCCTTTGCGCTCTACGTCGCCATCGGCGCGGCATGGATGGTGAGCGGCGCCGGCGGACCGAAGGTTACCTTCTATGTCGGGCTGATCTCCAAGCTGCCGGCGCAGCTCGGCTGTATCTTCATTGTGGCGCTTACCGCGCGGCGCATGGCCCCGGGTCCGCTGCGCTCGGCATGGCGGTCACTCGCCATGCGCACTCACGCTGTATTTCATTGCCGACTGCATCGGCTTCGTCTCCTGGCTGCGTGGGGATTGATCCCTTCCCGGGCCCGTCCGACATCCTCTACTGCGCGTTTTATCTGCCGCTCGCGGCCTCGGCGCTGTGGTTGATCCGCGCGGCCGCGGTGCGCGTATCGTGGATCCAGCTGTCCCTGGACGCCACCATCTTCGTCGTCGGCTTCGGCGCGGTGTTCTGGTACCTGGTCGTCCAGCCGGCGGCCATGCATGCCAACCTCGGACTCCTCAAGGAAGCTCTGAGCGAAGCGTATCTGGCGCTCGACAGCTTCTCGCTGCTGCTGCTCGGCGTGCTGGTTCTCACCGGTTCGGGCAATGCCAGCGGGTGGCGTATTCCGCTGTTGCTGCTCAGCGGTTTCGCCACCATGTTTCTCGCCGACATCATCTGGTCTCTCGGCAAGGTAAACGGCTACTACCTGCCGGGAGGAGTTCAGGATGTCCTGTACCTCTCCTGTTACGTGCCGATGGCGGCTGCGGCGCGCGCGCAGCTACGAGCGGTCACACAGCCCGCACGCGTGACATCACGCACCTCGGGTGCGCTCGCGCGGTCGATGCCGTATGCGGCGATGGCAGCGGCATTTCTGGTGCTCATATATCTCAGTCGCGGCGGCCTCGGCGGCCAGGCGACTCGGATGATCGGCATTGTGTTCGCCCTCACCCTGCTGCTGATGTTCCGTCAGGCGGTGGTGCTCCGCATGGCGGAGGAGCATTACGCCTCGCTGGTCGCGAATGCCTCCGACGTGATCATGATCATCGGCACCGATGGGGTGGTGCGCTTCGCCTCGCCCGCCGCTACGCGCACCCTGGGCCTGAAGCCCGAGGAGATCACCGGCAAGAGCCTTGCCGAGCTGTGGGGCGGCGACGACGGTGAACGGCTGCGGAACTTTCTCGAGGAAATCGCGCGCACGACTTCCGGAGTCGTGGGCCCGGTCGAGCTGCGGATGGAGCGCGCAGCCCGGGTGATCGAGGGTGTGGGCAGCAACCTCAGCAACGACCCGGCGGTGCGCGGGCTGGCGCTCAACTTCCGCGATATCAGCGAACGCAAGGTGCTGGAGGAAAAGCTGCGCCAGCTCGCCTTCCACGATCCGCTGACGCTGCTCGCGAACCGCAACCTGTTCCGCGACCGCGTGGAGCATGCCCTCACCCGCGCTCAGCGCGGCGAGCACGGCGCGGCGGTCATGTTCCTCGATGTCGACAACTTCAAAAACATCAACGATTCGCTCGGACACGACGCCGGTGACCGGCTGCTGCAGGCAGTGGCACAGCGCATCATTCAGATGACCCGATCTTCCGACACCGTCGCGCGGCTCGGCGGCGATGAGTTCGGCGTGCTGCTGGAAGGCGTCGGGTCGGCCACGGAAGTGCAGCGTGTCGCCGATGCGCTGGTCGAGTCGCTCGGAGCGCCCTTCCTGCTCGATGGTCGCGAGGTTCGCGTGACGGCGAGCGTCGGGGTAGCGTTCTCCGCCGACGATACCACCGCCAAGGCGCTGCTCAGCAACGCCGACCTGGCCATGTACCACGCCAAGTCGGCCGGCAAGAACCGCCACGTCACCTTTCAGCCGCGGATGCAGACGCTGCTGCACGAACGCCTGCGGCTCGAGGCCGACATCGGCCGCGCGCTCGAGAGGGAGGAATTCTTTCTGGAATACCAGCCGATCGTGGACCTTGGCACCCGGGTCCTGCTGGGTGTCGAGGCGCTGGTTCGCTGGCGCCATCCCGAGGCCGGCGTGCTGATGCCCGCCAGCTTCATTCACGTCCTCGAGGAGTGCGGCCAGATCGCAGCCCTGGGCCGCTGGGTGCTGCAGCAGGGGTGCCGCGACGTCTGCGCCTGGCGAGGCGCGATCGCCGGCCCGTCCGGGTTACGCCTCGCCGTGAACATCTCGGCGCGTCACCTCCAGCACGGCAAGCTGGTACACGATGTACTGGCGGCACTCGAGACCTCGGGATTCGAGCCCGGCAATCTCGTCATCGAGCTGACCGAAAGCACCATGATGTACAACACGGAGGTCAATCTCGAGCGTTTTCACCGCCTCAAGGCACTTGGGGTGAAGGTCGCGATCGATGACTTCGGCACCGGCTACTCGTCCCTGTCCTACCTGCACCGCTTCCCGATCGACATCCTGAAAATCGACCGCTCGTTCGTCAACGGCCTGACCAGCTCGGATGACGGCCCGGACCTTGCGCGCGCGGTCATCATGCTGGGGGAAACCCTGGGGCTCGACACCGTGGCGGAAGGGATCGAGCTCGAGCCGCAGGTCGAAGCTCTGCTCGCGCTGGGCTGCGTCGCGGGGCAGGGATTCCTGTTCGCTCAGCCGCGCACTCTCGAAGAGCTGTCGCAGAGTTCGTTGGTCGCCCGCCGCAACACTCTATGGACCGCGCAGGCTCTCGGCGAGCACCTTTCTGCAACCGGCCGATTCAAGGCACTGCAGGCCAAGCGCTCATAGCTGAGCAATCGCGTCGGATGTACCATTGGCGGAAAGCCACTGCCTTGCCGCGGGACAATGAGTAATCCACCCTCGGGGACCAGCGCGCACGTGCCGATCGACGTGCAATGGGTCGGCGGCCTCAACTTCGAGGCCGGTCGGCCGGATGGACCCAGGCATTCGCATCGACGGCGACGCGCAAAGCGCGCCCAGTCCTTTCGATGCGCTGCTGGCGGCGATTGCGACCTGTGCCTCGGTGGACGTCGTCACCATTCTGGAAAAACAACGCACGCCCGTGCGGGCACTCAGTGTCCGCGTCGAGTCGAATCGAATTGAGTCGACCCCGCGCCGGCTGGCATCGGCCGTTCTGCACTTCAGCATTGCCGCGCCGGGGACGACGATCGAGAAGGCCACGCGCGCCGTCGAGCTCTCGGTCACCAAGTACTGCAGTGTTCGCTCTTCTCTCATCGCCGATGCATCGGTAAGCTGGTCGGTGGAGCTGAAAACGTAGCGGAGACGAATCCATGCAAAAGCGCGGGCTCGGACAGAGCGGCCTTCAGATTTCGGCCATCGGCCTGGGTTGCATGGGCCTCAGCCATGCGTTGGGCCGGCCGGTCGAGAAGCAGGAAGGCATCGCGCTGATTCGCGCGGCCGTCGAGCGCGGTGTAACCCTGTTCGATACGGCCGAAGTGTACGGTCCCTACACCAACGAGGAGCTGGTGGGCGAAGCCCTCGCGCCCGTCGCGCGATCGCGTGGTGATCGCCACGAAGTTCGGCTTCGACATCGATCCGAAGACCGGCCAGCAGCGAGGTCTCAACAGCCGTCCCGAGCACATCAGGCAGGCCGCCGACGCCTCGCTCAAACGCCTGAAGACGGACCGGATCGATCTCTTCTATCAGCACCGCGTCGACCCCGCGGTGCCGATCGAGGAAGTCGCCGGCGCCGTGAAGGATCTCATCCGCGAAGGCAAGGTGAAGCACTTCGGCCTCTCCGAGGCAGGCGTACAGACCATCCGCCGAGCACACGCCGTGCAGCGAGTCGCCGCGCTGCAGAGCGAGTACTCCCTCTGGTGGCGGGAGCCCGAGGACGAACTCTTCCCGGCGCTGGAGGAGCTCGGAATCGGCTTCGTCCCGTTCAGCCCGCTCGGCAGAGGCTTCCTCACCGGCGCCATCGACGAGAACACGAAGTTCGAGAGCACGGATTTCCGCAACGGCCTGCCGCGGTTCACGCCGCAGGCCAGGAAGGCGAACCAGACTCTGGTCCAGCCCATCGGCGAGATCGCGGACCGCAAGGGCCTCACGCGCGCGCAGATCGCGCTCGCCTGGGTGTTGGCGCAGAAGCCCTGGATCGTGCCGATTCCCGGCACGACGAAGCTGCATCGGCTCGAGGAGAACATCGGCGCGGCCGCCGTGGAGTTGAGCGCCGATGATCTGCGCGAGATCGACGACGCGCTCGCACGGGTGACGATCGAGGGCGCGCGCTACCCGGAGAAGCTGCAGAAGCTCGTGGATCGATAGGAGTGTCTGGTGCCGAGCAATCGTCCTTGCCGCGGCCGAATCCGCTGCCGCTGGCTCGCGAGCCTCACGTGCGCCGTGCTCGGCGTCTGGCTGCCGACGACCGCGGCTCTCGCCAGCGGCGGTGACGATACAAGCTTTGAGCTGAGCGTCGGACTCCAGGGGCTGCCCGATTACTTCCCTGGCCTCATCGGCAACGGCTACATCGCAACGTTGACCGCGCCACGCGGCACGGAGCCGGCGCAGACTTACATGGTCGCGCTCATGGACTACACGCCCGGGGATGTCTCCCGTCCCGCGCTCGTGCCCGGATGGACCGGCATCGACTTCAACCCGGGCGGCGCCGGCGCGGGGCATACCTGGCTCAACCGTTCGCCCCTGACCCCGGCGGATTTCGCGGACTACCGGCAGGTGCTCGACCTGCACGAGGGGACGCTGACGACGCGCTACCGCTACGTGGATTTCGGGCGGGAGACGGGAGTTGAGGTCGTTTCTCTCGTCAGCCAGGCTTCGCCACACATCGCGGCGACTCGCATCAGGATCACGCCGGATTACGACGGTTGGGTGCGCCTCTCGTTCCCACTGACGCTCTGGACACAGCACACGCCGAGATTTCCTCTGGCCCGGATGAGCGGACCCGAACAGGAGCAGGCGCTGGCAAAGGACGGCCTCTCGCTGCAGCCGCACCCGCCGGCCACAGCGGATCGCGCCGCCATCTGGTATCCCGGCTACATCGAGATCGGCACGACTTCGGGCGACGCCGCGGCGCGCACACTCAGCCTGACCGGGCGCGCCGTGAATGGTCTCGGGATGGCCATGGCTGCGGCCGTCGGTCTGCCGGCGCAAGGACATGGAGAGAGAGTGACGTTGCGCCGCGGCAGAAACCAGCTGGTCCTCGATGTCGCCCTGCGCGTCGCGCGGGGCCACACCTACGCTTTCACGAAGTACGTCGCGATGTCGCGCGCGGGCTGGGGCAGTGGGGCCGCGGCGGATCTGACCCTCGCGCGCCAGGCGCGTGGGCACGGGTTTGCTCGTCTCCTGCTGGAGAATCGCGCCGCGTGGCAGACGCTGTGGCGGTCGGACATCGTGATCGATGGTGACCCCAAGGCGCAGCAGGTCGCGCGCTCGGAGCTCTATTATCTCCTCGTCAACACGACTCCCGACACCGCCTGGGCCCCCGGTCCCTGCGGGTTGACTCCGTGCTATGCGGGCCACGTCTTCTGGGACAGCGATACCTGGATGTTCCCGGCCCTGCTGCTCCTGCATCCGCGGCACGCGGAATCACTGATCACATACCGTCAGCGCGCACTGCCGCAAGCCGAGCAACGGGCGCGGCAGCACGGGTTCGCCGGGGCCATGTATCCCTGGGAGGCCGACCCGCAGAATGGCAGCGATACGACGCCACACTCGGCCATTGTACTTTCGGACAGCGAGATCCACGTCAATGCGGAGGTAGCTTTCGCTCAGTGGCAGTACTACCTCGCCACGCTCGACCGCGACTGGCTGGCCACGCGCGCGTGGCCGGTGATCCGTGCGGTTGCGCGCTTCTGGGCAAGCCGGGCGACCTACGATGCGCGCACCGGGCGCTATGAGATCCTGCACGTCACTTCGGTTTCCGAGTCGAATTCGGACATACCGAACGATACCTATACGAACATGGAGGCGGCGCAGGCCCTCAGGATCGCGACAACTGCCGCCGGCGTGCTCGGTGAGCCCGCAGATCCGAACTGGGACCGCATCGCTAGCGAGATGTACGTCCCGCTCGCGCCGAACGGCGCGCATCACCTGCCGTTCGATCCGTCGGTGGTAGTGCGTGGCAGGCACAGAGCCGGTCCGCTGCCGCTGCTCTTTCTCCCCGCACTCGACCTGCCAATGGCCGCGCGGTTGCGCCAAGGCGATTTCGACTACGCCATCCCGCCGAACCCGCCGCCATCGGCGGGCAGCTTCAGCATGGCCATGTTACCGGCGGCGGCCGCGGCCGATGAGGTTGGCCGTGGCGACAGCGCCGCGGCATGGCTCGATCTGTATGTGACCGGCGGGACGCTCAAGCCTCCCTTCAATATCCGCACCGAGACCGCCGACAACGAGGTTGGGCCATTCCTCACGGGCACCGGCGCGTACCTGCAGGGTCTGATCTACGGTCTCACCGGCCTACGGATCCGTCAGGCCGGCCTGGTCGATGCGTACGCGCCCGTCCTGCCGCAGGGCTGGCACTCTCTGACGCTGCGCAATGTCACTTTCCGAGGCCGGCACTTCGACGTCCGCGTCACTCGAGACCAGACAGGAGCGGCCCGCCTGAGCCTGACGGATCATTAGGGTCAGCTCGCAAGCACGATTTCCACGCGCTTATTGTGCTTGCCTTCGTTGCGTATGCGCGCCACGCGAATGCCGCCGATCTCCACGATGTTGCGTACGTGTGTCCCTCCGCACGGCTGCAGATCGATGCCCGGAATCTTGAGCAGCCGTACACGGCCGGCACCGCGCGGCGGTTGCACGCTCATGGTCTTGACGAGCTCGGGCTGCGCTTCGAGCTCCTCATCGGTGATCCAGACGGTTTCAGTGGCGACACCCGATGCGATCAGGGCGTTGGTCTCCCGCGTGATGCGCTCGGCATCGAGCAGGCTCATATCGATGTCGAAGTCGAGGCGCGCCTTATCGGGAGCGATATTGCCGCCGGATACCGGAGCGACGACGACACAGGACATCAGATGCAGCGCCGTGTGCAGACGCATGAGTGAATAACGGCGCGCCCAGTCGATCTCCAGCAGAATGCTCTCTCCAGGCTCCGGACGGGATGTGCCCGCAGCGGGAATGTGAAGGACACTGCCCGGCGTCTCACCCTTGCGGGTATCCGCGATGGCAATCCGCTCGCCGTTCTCACGCACCAGCATGCCGCTATCGCCGGGCTGGCCGCCTCCGAGCGGATAGAAGTTCGTCCGATCGAGCTCGACGCCGCGCTCGTCACCTCGAGAACGCGCGCCGCGGCGCTCTTGAGATAGGCATCGTCCCGGAACAGAAGCTCGGTATTCAAGTGATGTGCTCCTTCTACTCGTGCGCGAGCGCCTGCCCCGGATGGTACTGCCGCTCGATGTGGCCCTGGAGCTGCGACTTGTAGTAGTACACGGGGCGCAGCGCGCCCATCGCGTAGTTGGTCGCCTCGTCATCGAAGTGCGGCGAAGCAGGATTGCCGCTTTCACCGCCGGCGGTAATGGCCCAGGCGCGCACCTTGGGGCCGAACTCCACGACCGCCACGAAGCTGTTGCCTATATCGCCGTACCACTTCCTGGTATTCGGGTACGCATGGGCGCCGAAAGCGGCCAGAGAGCCCCAGTGCGAGGAGGTGAAGGGCACCGGAATACTCGGCTTGGAGTCATCGAAGCTCGGACTGATGTCGTCGTTGATGCGCTGGAAACGGTTGATCTGGCCCCACGGGGTCTCCCAGCCGCCGAAATTCGCCGTCAGGCGGTCCGATACCGCTGCCAGGGATGTCAGCAGCTCCTGACGTGTCGCATGCCGCTACCACATAGTCTTCGGGCGAAATGCCCAGGCCGTCGGCTCGAGCCTGCACGTGCGCGAAGATATCCTCGCCCCAGAACACGGCGAGAGAGGTCGCGACGGAATTGACGCCCCAGCGGTAATCCCACGCGCGCAGGACCGCGATCTGCGCGGACACCCGCGTCCTGAGCGGATCCGACTCGGGCGCAGCATCGTAGGCCTTCACCAGAACCGGAATCATGGTCGCGAACGCGGGCAGGTAGCTGTCGAATGCCGCCGCGGTCACCGACGCCATGGTCCAGTTCCTGCCGCCGGTCAGCACTCTCAGGGCGTGATAGCCGCGCGGGCTCTCCTCGGTGCCCCGCTCCACATACTTCGGGAAGTCCTGCCGCTTCGGGCTGTATGGGCCGGCCGCCGACCACGGCCAGTTGTTGGAGTTGTAGAGCCAGCCGTTCGGCGGATTGAGCAGGTGCGGCGTCTCGGCCAGGGTCAGCAGGCCATGGAACGCGGTGGCCGGGTCGCTGCCGTCGACCGGCTTGCCCCAGTCGAAGGCATCGTGCGCCGCGGGATCCAGTCCGAGTGCCAGTAGGCGATGTTGCCCTCGCTGTCCGCGAAGATGGTGTTGTTCGATGAATTGGTATGCAGTTGCATGGTCCTGCGAAACTGCGCATAGTCCCTGGCCTTGGTGCGGGTGAAATCCTGGATGAGCGCGAGTATCGGGCGCTGCATCAGGTTGACCGTCTCCCACCTGTTGCCGATCCGGGCGATGACCGGCCCGTGCTGGGTGTAATAGGCGGTGAACGCCTTTTCGGCCATGCCATTCGGTGTCTTGTAGCGCACGACGATGCGGCGCGTCCTGACGGGTAACTCCCGGTCTCCATACCGGTAGTAGTAGCGGCCGCCTCTCCGGGTGACCGTCTCGAGGAACCAGGAGATATTCCGTACTCCGCTCGAGGTGTGCATCCAGCCGGCCGTCGCGTTGAACCCCTGATAGACGAAGAACTGGCCCCAGGTGACGGCGCCGTACGCGTCGAGTCCCTGCCCGCTCACCATCTGCAGCTCGGAGCGGAAGTAAAACGAGGTGTGCGGGTTGATCCAAAGCAACGCGTGGTGATCCAGGGCGATCGACGGGCGAAATGGCGATACCGTTCGAGCCCTGAGACTCGGGCGGCGGCAGCGCGACGCCGGCGGCCGGCGCGGACGGAACCGGCCGCCCGCCATAGAATGCTGCCAGCTGCGGAACGTCCACTCCCGCGCTCGATGTCGCCGCCAATGCTGCCTTCGCTGAAGGCGAGCGCCATCCAGGGCTCGAAATGCGTGATGACCCGCGGCCTCACCTCGGGATGCGTGTAGAGATAGTAGTTGAGGCCGTCGGCGAAGGCGTTCATGAGCTTCTTGAGCCATGCCGGGCTGTGCGCGTACTGCGCCCGGACTGCCTGCGGATCGACGAAGAGCTGGCTGCGCAGATCGAGGTAGATCGATGACTCGCCGTCCGCCTGCGAATGCCAACCGAGCGCATCGATATAGTTCGATTCGACTCTGTTGAAGTCGTCCTCCGCCTGCGCGTACTCCATGCCAAACACCGCGTCGGCGTCCGTCTTGCCGTATACGTGGGCGATGCCCCAGTTGTCACGGTAGATGGTGACGTTGCCAGCCTCAGCCTGCCACCGGGCGATGTCGCGGCTGCCGCTGCTTGCGGCGGCGCAGGGCAGCACGCAGGCACTCGTCACGGTGAGTTGCAGCAGGGCAATGAGCAACGGTCTCATCATGGATCACAGCTCCGGCTGGCGGACGGCTGGACCACGGCGTCGGGGACGATGTGCCCGCCGGTGCAATGCGAACGGCCTCGGAACAGCGCGACCGGCTCGCCACGCTGATTGGATATGACGATCTCATAGATTCCGCTTCGCTTCGAGCGCCAGAGCTCGCGTGCCTGCGCGGTCAATTCGTCATTCACGCGGGCGGGAGCCAGGAAATCGATCGACGCCGCCGCTGCCACGGTGACGGCATTGTATGTATTGCAGGCTACCGCGAATGCACTGTCCGCCAGCGCAAAGACGATGCCGCCATGGCACATGCCGTGACCATTGACCATGTCCGGCCGGACGGTCATGCGTAGACGCGCCGAGCCCGGCTTTACGTCTTCCATCCGCATGCCGAGACTCCTCGATGCCTCGTCTCCCGCAAGGAGCGCCTGAGCGCAGAGCTCCGCGAGGCGTTGCCCCGCCGGCGCAGGCTGCCGCGCCTCACCCGAGGCATTCTCTGAGGTCATCTGGATTCGCCTCCCCGCGGCACGGCGAATGAGTATAGCCGAGGGGGATGCAGCCGTCGGGAGGTCGGTCGCGAGCGGCCATCGCGGCATTGCAACCATTCAGCGACTTCGGGGTTCTAAAGGACATGCCGGGGGCTCGGGCCTGGCTCAAAGAATTACCGTATCCGGTCTCGATTCACCGCTGAAGGTACTCGTCATGGCCAAACCGGCAGCCAAATTCATGCTGATCCTTGCCGCAATCCTCGGCACATCGGTCGCGCTCGCAGCGCAGAGGACCTTCGACAAGCGCCTGGATGCGCCGGCAGGCGGCGGGCTGACATTCGACGCCGATGTCGGCTCGGTGGCGGTCACGGGAGGGGATGTCTCTCAGGTCGTCGTTCACGCCGACCTGGAGGGCACGGAATCCTTCCTGGATCGCCTCCACATCAGCGCCGAGCAAACCGCCTCGGGCGTGACGATTACGGTTCATATGGACCACAGCAGCTTCTTCGACCTGTTCAATCTCGGCTCGAACAGGGTGGATTTCACCGTCGAAGTACCGCGCACCTATCCCGTTGATCTGCGAACCTCGGGCGGTAGTCTCGACGTGCGGGATTTGAACGCCTCGGTGCACGGAAAGACCTCGGGCGGCGGCATCCACGTACAGGATGTAGTGGGCACGGTCAACGTGCATACCTCCGGAGGCGGCGTCAGCGCGGAGCGGGTCAAAGGCCCGGCCACTTTGAGCAGTTCGGGTGGCAGCATAGATGCCAGCGATTCGACCGGCGATCTCGACGTCAACACCTCGGGCGGGGGTATCCGCCTCCTGGACGACGACGGGAAGGTCGATGCCCACACTTCCGGAGGCAGCATACGAGCGGAATTGCACACCAACCAGGGGATCAACCTTGACACCTCCGGCGGCAGCATCACGCTCCTGCTCCCGCAGAGTACGCCCGCGTCGATCGACGCGGGAACGAGCGGCGGCGACGTAACCTCCGATCTTCCCGTCACGACAACGGGAACCGTGAGCGGCAGTCATCTGCACGGCACGATCGGCGGCGGCGGCCCGGCGATTTATCTCCACACGTCCGGTGGCAGCATCCGCATCGAGCCGGAGGGCTGAGCGTCCTCCGGGCCGCTGCGCGCTCGCGCACTCTGCCCTAAGCCGCCGCTCCGCGGCGCGGATCAAAGTCGAGAAACCCTCAACGGCAGAGGTCGCATGTCGGCGTATCGCATGAATCCAGCTCTTCGATCTGCACCGTCGTGTGCTCGACCTGCAGCCGCTCCCGCAGCCGCGCGTGGATCAGCTTCGGTACCCCATAGCCCTGGGCGCCAGGGGCCACGCAGGCATGCAGAGTGATGGTGGGGCGCTCGCCGGTCATCGACCAGACGTGTATGTGGTGGACCTCGACGACTCCTGGAACGTGACCGATCAATTCCGCCTCGATGTGTTTGACGTCGAGCCCGGGCGGGACACTCTGCAGGAGCACATCGGCCGACTCGCGGGTGAGTGCCCATGCTGAGCGCAGGATGAGCGCCGACACCAGCAGGGACAGCAGAGGATCAACCACCACCCATCCCTTGAACAGGATCAGCAGCGCCGCCACGGTGGCCGCCACCGAGCCAAGGAGGTCGCTGAGCACATGAGCCCGCGCGCCGCGCTCATTGAGCGAGCGCGCGCCGGAAAGCGCCACGAGGACTGCCAGGTTGGCGACGCCTCCGATGACGGCAATAGCGAGCATCCACCGGCCATTGACCTGTGGGACAACCATCAGGCGCCTGATCGCCTCGTATACGACCCAGATCGTCAGCAGCAACAGCGCTTGCCCATTTATGAAGGCCGCGAGCGGCTGGTAGCGCCGGTGACCGTACGTGCGCCGCTCATCTGCCGGCCGGCGGCCCCAGCGGATCGCAACGACGGCCAGGGCCAAAGAAGCCGAATCCGCGAGCATGTGCGCGGCCTCGGCAAGGAGAGCGATCGAGTTCGCGAAGTACCCGCCAGCGGCCTCGACCACCGTGAAGCTTCCGAGAATAACCAGCGCAATGAGCAGCCGATGCTCGCCGCCATCACGCGCGTGACTATGTGCGCCGTGGCCGTGGCCCGGGTGATGGTGATCGCCGTGATGTGCGTGCGAGTGCGGCATGGACCTCGAAACCGCTGATTCGGGGTGTATACTTGAAACCCTGTAACCACTTCAGGGTCAAGGGCATGAATCGCTCAATCACCATTGGCGCCCTGGCGCGCGACACCGAGTGTCCGCCGGAGACGATCCGATTTTACGAACGCGAAGGCCTCCTCCCTCCGGCGACTCGCACGGCAGGCAACTACCGGCTTTACGGCGCGACGCACCTGGAACGCCTGGTATTCATCAGAAACTGCCGCTCGCTCGACATGACCCTGGACGAGATCAAGCAGCTGCTGCGCTTCCGTGACGAGCCGCAATCGGAGTGCGGCGCGGCGCACGCCCTCATCGATGAGCACATCGTGCACATCGGCGAGCGCATCGCGGAGCTGGGGCAGCTACAGACTCAGCTGCAGGCTCTCCGCCGCCAATGCCAGCCCGTTGGCGATGCAAAGAAGTGCGGCATTCTCGATCGACTGGAGCAGAAGTCTCCAGGCTCGCCGCAGGGGAAGAAAGCCAAAGCCCACGTCCGCGGGGCCCATGGTCCGACCACCTATTGAGTGACACTCGGCGGCCGGCATGGCCGCCCTCCCCCTTAGTGCGGATTCACGGTGCCTCGCGTCTCGGATATGGTGGCATCGGCTACACCAAGAGGTACGTGCTCGTGGATCTCGGACTCACCTCGAAGCTTGCACTCGTCACCGGCTCCACGGCCGGAATCGGTCTCGCCACCGCCGAAGCTCTGGCTCGCGAAGGTGCGCGGGTCATCGTGAACGGCCGCACGGCCGCACGTGTCGATGCCGCAGTCACTCAGTTGCGCAAATCCGTCCCGCGCTCCGACATCAAGGGCGTTGCCGCTGATGTGGCCACGGCTGCCGGCTGCGACAGCGTGATTCGTGCCTTCCCTGAAGTCGACGTGCTCGTGAACAACATGGGCATCTTCGAGCCGAAGCCCTTCGAAGAAATCCCCGATGCCGACTGGCTGCGCTTCTTCGAGGCCAACGTCCTGAGCGGCGTGCGGTTCGCGCGGCATTACGTCCGGGGAATGCGCTCCCGCAATTGGGGACGAATCGTCTTCGTCTCGAGCGAGTCAGGCCTGCAGATACCCGCGGAAATGATTCATTACGGCGTCACGAAAACGGCACAGCTCGCGGTTGCACGCGGCCTCGCTGAGACACTCGCCGGCACTAACGTGACTGTCAACAGCGTTCTTCCCGGACCTACCGCCTCCGAAGGCGTCGGCCAGTTCGTGGCGCAGATGGCACGCTCGACCGGCAAGGATGTCGCGACCATCGAGCGCGAATTCTTCCAGTCCGTACGCCCAACCTCGATTCTCCAGCGCCTCGCCACAACCGCCGAAGTCGCCGCGATGATCGCCTACGTGTGCAGCGAACAGGCATCGGCAACGACCGGATCAGCGTTACGCGTCGACGGCGGGGTTGTCCGCGCGATCGCCTGAGGTTGGCGGCCGCATCGCCTTCCCAACGTGCTCGGCAAAGGCTTTGACCTTTGCCGACTGCCCACGCTCGCGAGGACTCACGAGGTGAATGGGTATGGCTGCGGCCTCCCAGTCCGGGAGCAGCCGCTGGATTTCACCGCGCGCAATCTCCGTTTCGAACAGCCATGTCGGCGCAAAGCCGATGCCCATGCCGGCGAGAACCCCCGCCCTGATCACCTCGCTGCTGTTCGTCTGCAGATTGCCTTCTACACGAACGACAGAGGTGCTCCCCACAGGCTCCGGCGCGCCGGGACCGGCTCTGAGGCTCCAGGCGTTGCGCCACGGCAGCCCCGTATAGACGATACAGTTGTGACGGGCGAGATCGTCAGGTGTCCTGGGCGCCTTGCTCCCCTTTGGCAACCGGCGCAGATAGCTGCGGTGAGCGACGAGCCACCTGCTTGACGTCCCGACACGGCGCGCAACGAGTCCGCTGTCCTGCAATTCACCCAGCCGCACGGCGACGTCCATACCCTGCTCCACGAGATCGACGAATCCATCGCTGAGGCGGAGGTCGATTCTGACCCCGGGGTGCTGCTCGAGGAAGGACTGCACCAGCGGCATGAGCTTCAGCCGTCCGAATCCCACGGATGCCGCTACGCGCAACCATCCGGTCAGCTCCTGCTCACCCGCCCGCACGGCGCTTTCGGCCTCCGCGATCTCGGCCACGAGGCGGCGCGCCTGCTCGAAGTAACGGATGCCCTCCTCGGTCAGCGCCAGTGATCGCGTGGTACGCGTCAGCAGTTTCGCCCCGAGCTCGCGCTCGAGCGCCGCAATCTGCTTGCTGATGGCGCTCTGAGTCGCATCAGACTCCTCGGCGACGGCGGAGAAGCTGCCGGCCTCGACCACCCGCACGAAGCTCTTCATTGCCTGCAGCTTGTCCACGACTGCCGATTATATGCTCATTGGGAATTAGTGATATTCCCAGCGCCATCTATTTCAACCAATAGGAATCAACCACAGTAGCACTCATGTTCCAACCTCATCCACCAGGAGCACTGCCATGAGCAATCCCGTAGTTCTGGTTACCGGAGCCCTCACCGGTATCGGGCGCGCCACGGCCCTCGCCTTCGCCCGCGATGGAAGCCGGATCGTCGTCAGCGGACGTCACGAGGATAAAGGCCAGGCCCTCGCCGCCGAGCTGCGAGCGCTGGGCGCGGAAGCCGAATTCGTGCGCGCGGACGTTCGCAATGAAGGCGAGGTTCGCAATCTGATCGATCGCACGGTTGAGCGGTTCGGCAGGCTCGATGTCGCAGTCAACAACGCGGGCACCGAGGGTGAGCTCGGCCCGATCGTCGAGCAATCGGCTGCCAACTACGAATCCATCTTCGCCGTCAACGTGCTGGGGACGCTGCTGTCTCTCAAGCACGAGATGCGTGTCATGCTGGCCCAAGGCTCGGGCTCCATCATCAACCTGTCGTCGATCGGCGGCCAGGTCGGCTTCGCGGGAGCCGCGATCTATGCGGCCAGCAAGCACGCCGTCGAAGGGCTCACGAAGAGTGCTGCGCTCGAAGGCGCCCGTGCAGGCGTGCGCGTCAATGCCGTGGCGCCAGGTCCGACGGAGACCCAGATGCTCGACCGTTTCGTTGGGCGCAGCGACGAGGCAAAAGCGCGCTTCGTGGCAACGATCCCCAGCGGACGCGCCAGCACGACCGATGAGATCGCCCACACGATCGTTTTCCTTGCCAGCGACAAGGCGCGCAGTCTGACGGGTCAGAGCATAGCGGTCGACGGCGCCTACACCGCGCAGTAGCGCAAAGAGGGGAGCGTTCGCACGACTCGCCCGTGAGGGCCTCGATCAAGGTCGCCTCCGAGATCGGTCCTTACTACACTCCGCGGTGGGAGCGAGTATGCACGCGAGCCGTGCCCGCGTCGTGCGTCGGTCAGGCGATTTTCATCAGAACGGGAGGCAGCACCCATGACCCAGCCGGAGCGATACGAGTATCTGGTCCTTGGCGGCGGCAACGGCGGCGGTTTCCTGGCGTGGCATCTCGCCGGTCTTGGACATCGCACGGCGGTCATCGAGCGGCGCTGGATCGGCGGCTCCTGCCCCAACATCAATTGCCTTCCGACCAAGAATGAGATCTGGAGCGCGAAAGTCGCTCACCTGACACGAAGCGGCCGTCACTTCGGCGCGGTCACGGGGCCGGTATCGACCGACATGGCCGCCGTCCGTCAGCGCAAGCGCGACATGGTCGAGGGCATGATCGCGCTCACCCTGCAGGCCTACAAGGACACCGGCGCGGAGCTGATCATGGGCTCCGGCCGCTTCCCGGCGCCGAAGACGCTCGAGGTTGAACTCAATGACGGCGGCAGGCGCGTGTTGACCGCCGACAAGATCTTCATCAACGTCGGAACACACGCCGCGATACTTCCAGTGCCGGGTCTCGAGACTGCGCAGCCGATGACGAACATCGAGGCGCTGGAGCTCGATCATTTGCCCGAACACCTCATTGTGCTCGGAGGCGGCTATGTCGGCCTCGAGCTGGCGCAGGCCTTTCGGCGTTTTGGCAGCCGCGTGACCGTCATCGAGCAGGGCGATCGGATCGCCTCGCGCGAGGACCCTGACATCTCGGCGGCGATGCGAGGCATCCTCGCGGAGGAAGGAATCGAGATCCTGGTATCCACACGCCTGAATCGCGTGGAAGGCCGCTCCGGAGACGCAGTGCGCGTCACGATTCAAACGTCGGGGGGCGAAAAGACGCTACAGGGCACGGACATCCTGTCGGCCGTCGGCCGCGTTCCCAATACTGCCGCAATCGGTCTCGAGGCAGCCGGCATCGGATTGGACGAGCGCGGCTATGTGCGCGTGGACGAGCGCTTGAGGACCACCGCGCCCGATATATGGGGAATCGGCGAATGCTGCACCGATCATCCGCAATTCACCCACGTGTCTTTCGATGATTTCAGAATCATCCGCGACAACCTCGCCGGCGGGAATCGCACCACGCGAGACCGGTTGATTCCGTACTGCCTGTTCACGGATCCGCCGCTGGCGCGAGTCGGACTGAGCGAGCTCGAGGCGAAGCAGCGAGGCATCGCGGTTCGGGTCGCCAAGCTGCCGACCGGCGCCGTCCTGCGCGCGAGAACGCTTGGAGAGCAGCAGGGCTTCCTCAAGGCCCTGATCGCCACCCAGGATGATCGAATTCTGGGGTTCGCGATGATCGGACCGGAGGCCGGCGAGGTCGTGGCCGCTGTTCAGACGGCAATGCTCGCGGGAGTGCCGTACACGGTCCTGGGCGATGCCATCCTTGCGCATCCGACGATGGCGGAAGGGCTAGGTCCCCTACTGTCAAGCGTACCGGCTCGAGCGGCATAGCCGCCGGCCCGACCGCGAGCCTAGCCCGCGCTGCCTTCCGCAATCATCTGCATGCGCGGCGCAGGCGCCTCGGCCGGGACACGGAACCACGCGGCGTAAAGCGCCGGCAAGAAGAACAATGTCAACACGGTGGCCACCGTGATACCGCCCATGAGCGCGACCGCCATGGGCCCGAAGAAGGCATCCGACACCAGTGGGATCAGCGCGAGCACAGCCGCCGCCGCGGTGAGCGTGATCGGCCGGAAGCGCCGGACCGTCGCGCCGACGATCGCCTGGAAGCGGTCTGCCCCCTCGCGGATATCGCGGTCGATCTGGTCCATCAGGATCACGGAGTTGCGCATGATGATCCCGAGCATGGCGATGGTGCCCAGCATGGCCACGAAGCCGAAGGGCTTGTGAAACAGCAGCAGTGCCGCGGCGACGCCGATCAAGCCGAGGGGCGCGGTGAGCAGCACCATGAAAGTGCGCGAGAAGCTCTGGAGCTGGATCATCAGCAGCGTGAACACTGCAAACAGCATCACCGGCATTTCGACGTTGATGGAGGCCTGGGCCTTGACGTTGTTCTCAACCGCCCCGCCAACCTCGATGCGATAGCCTAGGGGCAGCTGCGCACGCAATCCCGCGAGCCGGGCATCGATGGCGTTGGTAACGTCAATACCCTGCGCACCGCCCACGGTATCGGCTCGCACCGTCACGGTCGGCTGACGGTCGCGCTCCCAGATGACACCATATTCCAGGTCATAGACGGGCTTGGCGATCTGCGACAGCGGCACCGACTTGCCGGCGGCAGTCGGTATCATCAGGCCCGAGAGGTTATCCAGGTTGGCCCGCTCGGCGGGCGGCGCCCGCAGGTCGACGGCGATCAGCTTGTCGCCCTCGCGGTAGTAGGTCGCCGTGTAGCCCGAGAGAGACATGTCGATGAATTGCGCGAGCTCGTCGCTGCTGACCCCGAGCAACCGCGCCTTCTCCTGGTCCACCTGCAGGCGCACCGTCTTGCTGGCCGGACCGTCCCAGTCGTACTGGACGTCCGTCGTACTCGGATCAGCGCGCACGACGCCGGCTACCTGAGCGGCGATCTCACGCACCTTGGCAATGTTGTCTCCGGACACGCGGAACTGCACGGGGAAGCCGACCGGTGGTCCGTTCTCCAGTCGCGTCACGCGGCCCTGTACGTCAGGGAATGCGCGCGCAAACTCCGAGATGATGCGGGTCCGCAACCTCTCGCGCGTCGGCACGGACTGCGCGGTGACCACGAACTGGGCGAAATTGCGCTGCGTCAGTTGCTGATCGAGCGGCAGATAGAACCGCGGCGAGCCGGTGCCCACGTAGCTGACATAGTTGACGATGCCGCTCTGGGTTTTGAGGAATTGCTCCATGCGCTCGGTCGCGGCCAGCGTCGCTTGGAACGAGCCGCCTTCAGGAAGTCTCAGGTCCACCATCAGCTCAGGACGGCTCGAGCTGGGAAAGAACTGCTGCGGGATGAAGCGGAAGGCCAGGATCGCCAGCACGAAGAGACCCGCTGCCGCGGTCAGGACCTGCACGCGCCGGTTCACGCACCAGCGGATCAACTCCCGGAAGCGTGTGTAGAACGCCGTCTCATAGACCGCGTTCGCGTTGTGCCGTTCCGCTTGGGCGCGCCCGTGGCCTTCCGGCAGCATCCTGTAGCCGAGGTATGGGATCACCACCACTGCGGCCACCCAGGATGAGAGCAGCGCAATGGCCGCCACCTGGAAAATGGAGCGGGTGTATTCGCCGGTGGAGGACTTGGCGAGTGCGATGGGCAGGAACCCCGCGACGGTCACCAGCGTGCCGGTAAGCATCGGGAACGCCGTACTGGTATAGGTGAATGCCGCGGCCTTCATCCGGTCGAAGCCCTGCTGCAGCTTCACCGCCATCATTTCCACCGCGATGATTGCGTCATCCACCAGCAGACCGAGCGCCAGGATCAAGGTGCCGAGCGACACCTTGTGCAGGCCGATGCCGCAGAGCCACATCAGGAAGGCCGTGGCAGCCAACACCAGCGGGATCGAGATCACGACGACCATGCCGGTGCGCAGCCCGAGCGTCAAAAGGCTCACCACCAGCACGATGGCAATGGCCTCGCCCACCGCCGCCTGGAAGTCGTCGATGGAATGAGCCACCGCGACGCCGCCGTCGGTCACGGTATGCAATGTGAGTCCCGCGGGCAGCCGCTGCTGAAGTGCGGCCATTGCCGTCCGCAGGCGCTTGCTCAACTCGATGACATTGCCGCCCGCCTGCATGGTCACGCCGATGCCGACTACCGGGCGGCCCTCGAAGCGCATCTGCTGCTCAGGCGGGTCCTCGTAACCGCGATAGATGTGGGCGATGTCGCCGAGCCGGAGCAAGCGGCCGTCGGCCCGGAAGGTCACGTCCTCGAGGCTGTTGACGGTGCGGAACTGGCCGCTCTCGCGCAGCGTGATGTGGTCACTCGCGGTGTCGTAGCTACCCGCAGCAGTCACCGCATTCTGCGCCCGCAACACCGCCTCTATGTCCGCCGGCGTGATGCCGAGGGTCGCCAGCTTCTGATTGGAGATCTCGACGTGAATCACCTGGGTCTGATCGCCGAAGTAGTCGACTTTGGCCACCCCGGGCACCCGCAGCAGCTCCTCCCGCACCTCGTCGGCATAGTCGCGCAGCTCGGCGTAGCTGTAGCCATCTCCTTCCAGGGCATAGATGTTGGTATAGACGTCGCCGAACTCGTCGTTGAAATAGGGTCCACTCACTCCCTGGGGAAGCTCGCCTGCCATATCGCCCACCCGCTTGCGCACCTGGTACCAGGTGGGAGGCACGGCGCCGGCCGGCGCCGAGTCCTTGATGTTGAAGAAAATCATGGACTCGCCCGGCTTGGAGTAGCTCTGCAGGAAGTCCACATTGGGCGTTTCCTGGAGCTGACGCTCGATACGGTCCGTGACTTCGCGCTGCACCTGCTGGGCACTGGCCCCCGGCCACAGACTCTGGATCACCATCACCTTGAAGGTGAATGGCGGATCTTCCGACTCGCCGAGACGACTGAAGCCGAGCACTCCCAGGATGGCCGTCACTACCATGGCATACAGCACGAGGCTGCGGTGCCTGAGCGCCCACTCCGAGAGATTGAAGCCGCCGCTCATGACGCGCTTCCGTCCACGGCAGCGGTGACCTGGACCCGCTCACCCTGATAGAGCTCATTCACCCCCTTGAGCACGACCTCCTCGCCGGCGGCGAGGCCGGCAGCGATGACCACACCGTCATCCGAGTAGCGCTCCACTCGCACGGGCGCGAGAGCCAGGCGTTGTGTCCTCGGGTCGACTATCCAAACGGCACTCCCGGCCCCCGTGTGATAGAGGGCGGTCATCGGGATGAGCAGCTCCTTGGGATCGGCGGCGTCCTCCACTTTCACGCCGGCGGTCATGCCGAGCCGCACTTCCGGACCCGGACCGAGGATCGCGACCTTGACGAGGAAAGTGCGGGTGGCGGGATCGGCAGAAGCGGATTTCTCGCGCACCGCTCCGGAATAGGTGTCGTTCGTATCCCAAAGCGAGACGCTGATGCGCCGCGCGCCGGTGAACTCGCCGATGCGATTCTCCGGCACGTCGATATACACGTCACGGTCATCGGACCAGGCGAGACTGACTACTGTTTGCCCTTCCGCAACCACCTGACCGACTTCGGCGTCGACGGCGGTGATGACGCCGTCGTGATCGGCGCGCAAATCCGTGTAGCGCAGCTGATCGTCTCGCAGCTCGTACTGACGCTGGGCCTGCTGATAGGTAGCCTGGGCGGCTGCCACCCGATCCTGCTGGTGGTCATAATCGGAGCGGCTGATGGCGCCGATCCTCACCAGACGCGCATAGCGCGCCAGATCCTCCTGCGCGGTTTGCAAGTTGCTTCTGGCGGCGGCGAGTGCAGCGTCGGCGACGCCTCTTTCGAGGACCGCATCGGTTCGATCCAACCGCGCCAGGAGCTCGCCCCGACGTACCGTCTCGCCCAGCGTCACGTGGCGGACCACGATCTTTCCTGGCACGCGAAACGCCAGCGCCGATTCGTATCGCGCGTGTACCGCGCCGCTGTACTCCTCGGCCGCGGTGGCGCTGGTGGCATCCAGGCGCTCGGCGATCACGGGCCTGGCGGCTTCGATCGGGCGGATGTCGCGATTGCAGGCGCCGAGCAGGGCGGCGGCCATGACCGGGAGCAGGACCCGGGAGAAACGCAGCGCGGCGGACGAGGCTCGGCTCTCCATGACGGCACCAATCTTTACAGCGTTAAGTTTGGGGAGTAGATTCTGCTCCCATGAACTTAACGACGTCAAGATCACCCCGGATATTTTTTCGGGTTTCCCCTAAGATGCCGCGGTGCCCGCCCGAATGAAGAACTGCCCCGTCAGGCGCCTGATTCAGCTCAAGCAGGGCTACCACCACGGCGACCTGCGCAATGCTCTGGTCAGCGAGGGGCTCAAGCTTCTGGAGGAGGCGGGACATTCGGACTTCACTCTGCGGGACCTGGCCCGCCGCGTAGGCGTGAGCGCCGCGGCCCCCTACGCTCATTTCACCGACAAGAGCGCCCTCCTCGCGGCCATCGCGACGACCGGCTTCGTCCGGCTCAAGGCTGCACTGGAGTCCGCCGTAGCCAACGACAAAGACCCCGCGGCTCAATTCCTGCACATGGGGTCGGCTTACGTGCGCTTCGGCATGGATCATCCAGCGCTCTACAAGCTGATGTTCGCGAGTGAGGAGCTACCGGCCAAGCACGGGGACTATCCCGAGCTGCGAGGCGCCGCCGAAGCTGCATTCGACTTGCTCACCGGCCTGCTCGAGCGCATGCAGCGGCAGGGATTCCTGCGGGCTGGCGATCCCGAGGCCGACGGCCTCAGCGTCTGGGCGCACGTGCACGGCCTCGCTTCGCTGATCATCACCGGCCGCGTGGAATGCGCCGGCGATCCGGCGCCGCAACCGGCCGAGTGCGTGAGCTCGAGCCTCATGACTCTTCTTACCGGATTGCGCAGTCCGGCGCCCGCGGCACGGATCGCCTGACCCCGAGCCTACGGCAGCTCGCGGACCCAGATGTTCCTGAAGCTGATCGGCTCGCTGGGGTCGCCGTGCGCCTGCAGCTTGATCGGTGCCGCGTCGTGCGCCTTGTAGAAAGGCTTGCCGATGTAGAGTGTCTGGCCCTGCAGCTGGAAGTGGTCATCCACCAGCACGCCGTTCCAGAAGACCGTCGCGTATGCCGGGCTCTTCAAGCTCCCGTCCGTGTTGAATCGCGGCGCCGTCCAGATGACATCATACGATTGCCATTTGCCAGGCGGCCGCGCCGCGTTCACCAGCGGGATGCTTTGCTTGTACAGGCTTCCGGCCATGCCATTCACATAGGTACTGTTCCTGTAGGAATCCAGCACCTGCAGCTCGTAACCGGCATCGCCGGGACCGGTCGACGCCAGAAACACACCGCTGTTGCCGCGGAACTGCCCGCTGCCGGTAATGTCGGCGGGAATCCTCCACTCGATGTGAAGCTGATAGTCTCTGAACCTGCGCCTGGTCTCGATGTTACCCACACCGGGCGCCTTGCTCACCACCATGTCTCCGCCCCTGACGAACCAGCGCGCCGGGGTATGGTCCTGCGCGGAAACCCACTCATTCAGGTTCTTGCCGTCAAAGAGGACTATGGCATCCGACGGCGGCGCGACGGTCGTCGCACCCGGCGTCACGACCGGCGGCACCGGCGCCCACACCTCCGTGTCTCGCGGATTCGGCCTGGACGCCTGCTGCGCTGCCGCCAATGCGCTGAATGCAAGCAGAGCCGCGGCCGCGATGAGCTGCGAAGTCAGGCCGGATGTGCGCATAGTCGAACTACCCATATTTCGGACCGAGCATGTGAACCGTCCAGCCTTCGCCGGCCAGAACCCCGGCCGACAAACCGAGGAACGTCCCCGCGATCACATCGCTGATGAAGTGCCAGTCGCCAACGACCAACAGAGTCGCCGCGACCAGCAGCAGAACCGCAAGCGGCCGGATGCTGGCGCGGTAGAACCTCATGAAAACGCCGGCGAAGGCTCCCGCCAGCATCATGTGACCCGAGGGAAAGCTGCTGTAGGCGAATCCCGCGGCAAAATTGAGACTATGTCTTGCGCCCTGCATGACGTCGAGCGGCGACTGAACCCCGAACAGAGGTTTCAACACCTCGTCGTTGATGCCGTAAGCGCATATCGAGGCGAGGCAGGCGAGCGCCAGAGTCTCCGCGAATCGCGAGATGTGTCCGCGCATCAGCCGTACGATGATCAGGCCGAGCACTACTGCCGATTCCACGGAGAGGATCACGGTGGCGCCGAAAGTGGCATTCAGAGAGCTGAGATGACGACCGACCCCCCAAACGCGATGCGCCACCGGCACATCTATCTCGGCAAAGCAAAACGCTGCCGCCGCAGCGCAGGCTACTAATGACAGAAACCAGATTCGTACGACGACGGCAAAACGCTTCACGCTTGCTGAGCCCTTTGGCAATGGATTGTGCCCAATTATCGCGCGGGCGGATAGAGACCCGCGCCGCGCTGACCGACGAGCAGGCGGCATCGTCCGGCCCGACAGTCGAATCGTCCGACAGGCTGCAGCCTGTATCGCCACTGCTCCGCGACATGATCATCGAGGTGCCGGTGTGTCAGGACCTGTGTCGCCGCGAAATCACGGACCCGAAAGTAGGTCACCGGGCGCACGACGCCGGGAGCGGTATGCACCGATTCGAACGAGGGCCGGACATCGAGCTGCAGACTGACGACGGTCCTGAGGCCGTGATCGACCAGCCACTGGGCATCCGGGCGGGTCGGCGTCTCCCCCCGCCACAGGGCTCCCGGAGTGACCACGCAGAAGTTGCGCATCGGCGAGTTGAGATCGTCACGACAGGCTCCCGGGAGAGTGTGGCGCGAAAAATAGGCACAGCCGGAAAGGAGCAAGGCGAGCGTGCACGGGATCGCACACCACGCCGTGAAGGCAGAGCCGCCCATGAACCTCTGACGCGCAACAGGAGCCGGGCGGATCAGCCAGCAAGGATTATGCCGACATGGTCACGAGCGCGCCGCTGGCCCGAGGCACGCTCAAGATCACTGAGCCCTGGCGAACCGCGAGACTCTCGGCCACCGTAGGCGTCCAGGCGCCATCGTTCCCCACTACCGCGCCGCCAAACGTGACGTCGGTCGTGTCGACCGGCCGCGGCGCAATGAGCCGCAGCACTGATGCGCTCTTCACTCCGGGGACATCGACCGTCAACGTCGCATCGCGATCGAGATTCCTGTTGAGCAGGACCAGCTTGAGCGTGCCATCAGGGGTCTTCACGCAATAGGCGGCGAGCCACCCGTCAGCCGCCCCTTCCAACTCCGTCATCACGAGCCGGCCCGCTCCCGCCACCGCAAAGAGCAGCATGCCGTAGTAGATGGGGCGCGCCACGAAGCCATTGCCTCGTGTCCCCGCTACCGGAGCATACCAACCGTAGCCGCCACCGTGGAAATTGACCCCGATTGCGCCGACCTGCGCCAGCCGATACATGAGGTCGGCCGCCCAGAGGGCCGAAGCAAACGTATCGCTGACCCCCGGCTTGCCGCCCTGGTAGCACGAGTTGGTTTCGACCATCCGAAACGGCAACCCGGTCTGCCGGCGCGCGGCAGCGACCGCGGCGAATTCCGCCTCGAGCCTGGGGCTCGGGCCCAGAAGCCGCTCGATGGTCATCGACGGATCGGTCGGCGGCCCCTCGGCGTAGTAGTGGTGCGTGAGGAATGACAAATCGTGCCGCTGCTCGTCCGCGAAGCGCAGCAGCCATTCGTTGTTGCCGGCCGTATCCGGCCCGGCGACGGGCACATGCGGCAACCGCTGTCTCACCGCATGGAAGTAACGCCGCCACTCCGTCGCGAATTGCCGATAGTCGTAATCGGCCGGCCGCAAGCCATTCTTGCTGAACAGGTCCGGCTCGTTGCAGAGCTGCAGCGCCACCAGCCGCTCGCCCATGACCCCGGCCACATAGGCCGCCTCCGCCGCGACCGTCTCGGGGCTCTCGCTGCCCATGTTGAGACCATAGATGAGCCGCCAGCCGGACAGCTCGAGGAAGCCACGCAAATTGCGAACCGCAAGCGGAGTGACCGGCCGGCGGGGCGCCGGCTGCCGGCCGGTATCGGGACCGAGCGCTTCCGGCGTCGGTTGGATCGGCGCCGCCGTCGGACTCCAGACACTGAACTCGCTGGTGTTACCGCCGAGCCGCAGAATCCCCGCAGCGCCGAGGCGCCGGTGGAAGCCGGCAAGCGGCCCGTTCGCGCGCGAAAAGAAGCTCGGATCGCTGAGCTGGGAGGTCTCATAGCTCAAGCCGGTGAAGTCCGGCGCAATCGGGTTGCCGAGCTTATCCGGGTACACGGTCAGCCGGAGCCGGCCGCTGCCGCGAGCGTCTGCAAAGCCCGCAGGCGAAGCGAGCGCGGCGCACGAAGCCGCCAACGAAGTTGCCAGGAATCCGCGTCGATCCATTCGCCCCATATTGCCGCAAGCAATCAGGCGGCGCCATCCCGGCTTGACAGATAATTTCCTCTAGTGTTAAATATTCCCGTACGTGACAACTATCACCGGAGCCTGCCATGACCAGCGCTGCCTCATCCCGGCCCTCGTTCATCCCGTCGCTCGTCTACAAGGACAATCGCGCCGCGCTGAAGTGGCTGGAGCAGGCCTTCGGCTTCGAGCCGAGTGAGATCCTCACGGATGCCGAGGGCAAAATTGTCCACGCCGAGATGACCTACGGCGACGGCGTCGTCATGATCGGCAGCGAGTGGGCGGATTGGACCCGCAGTCCCGCCTCGCTGGGCGGCAAGAACACGCAGCGTATCCACGTACGGATCCGGCGTGGAATCGACGAGCACTGCGCCCGCGCGCGGCAGGCCGGTGCGAAGATCCTGATGGAGCCCGCCGATCAGTTCTACGGTGACCGTACCTATATCGCCACCGACCTGGAAGGTCATAACTGGAGCTTCGCACAACCGGTCCGGGACATGTCCGCGCAGGAGATGGAGCAGGCCAGCGGTTTCAAGTTCGAGCGGCCGAGTTGAGCGGGCCGGGCCTCGATCGGACACTCGCGACGCTCGCGGACCCACATCGCAGGCGGGTTGTCGACCTGCTGCGCGAGCGGCCATATCGGGCGGGAGAGCTCGCACAGGCGGCGCGCATCTCCTTTCCGGCGATGAGCCGGCATCTGAGGACGCTGCGCAAGAGCGGGCTCGTCGAAGAAAATCGCGACGAGTTCGACTCACGCGTGCGCATCTATCGGCTGCGGCCCGAAGCGATGGCGGAGCTCAAGTCCTGGCTGGCGGAAACCGACGCCCTATGGGCTCGCCAGCTGTCCGCGTTCAAAGCTCATCTGCAGAAGGCAAGGAAATGACATCGCGAGTGTTCGTCGCGTTGCGCGTGCCTGCCACCCCGCCGCGCGCCTTCGAGGCATTCACGCGCGAGATCGCGTCGTGGTGGCGACCGGACCCACTCTTTCGGATCACACCGCAAGGCGACGGTGAGCTGACTTTCGAGCCTGGGGTGGGCGGCCGTCTCGTCACCCGACTTGGCAACGGCGAGACGTTCGAGATCGGTCGGATCTCGGTGTGGGAGCCCGGCAAGCGCCTCGTCTTCGCCTGGCGGCAGGCGAGCTTCGCGGCCGAGCAGTCGACGGAAGTCGAAGTTCTCTTCGAGCCGGTCGGTCGGGAGACACGCGTCTCGATCGAGCACCGGGCCTGGGACACGATTCCGCGACGCCATGTCGCGCGCCACGGCTTTCCCGAGCACGTCACGTTGCAGCGGGCGGCAGACTGGTGGCGCGGCTCGCTCGGAACGCTGCGATCACGGCTGAGTGTCTGATCATCAAAGTCTGATCATCAATGGCGCGCCGGCGTCCGGCACGGCTGCGCCGCCATCGAGCCGCAAGCCGGTTCCGGACCCGCGGCGCTGGCGCCTGGAATCGTCGGCACCACGATCTCGGACGGATACCTGGCCGAGGCGTAGATGGTGTTCTGCCCCGGCATGCTCACCGGCAGGAGACCCCAGGCGGGCTGCGGAATGGGTGACGGCGCGAGAATCAGCAGCTGTAACCGATGGCCCTGGCGCAATACCGCTCCCAACGGCGGCAGCGACAGCTGTATTTCATAGATGCGGCCGGGAACGAGATATTCGGGTGTGCGGTACGCGTGCGCCACGTGGTCGGGCGTGGATTCGTCCTGGTCGACGGCACGCAGTGAGGCCCGCAGCAGCCCTCGTTGCAAGTATTGAATGTCGCCGTTGGGATAGACGTCGTGCAGATCGATCTCGAAGTCGGTATCCGGATTCTGGGACGCGGTATAGAACTGCACCCGCACTCTTCCCAGGATGGTCACATCATGGTCGAACGGTGCGCTGGTCCAGGTCAGTGAGCCATTGGGATCCGGCGGTGCGGCAAACTGGGTGTTGTCGCCAATCAGCTCTACCCCGGTCGGAAACGTGTAGCTGAGCCCCTTGGCGTCGGCAGGCGAGTTGGCGGGCGGACTGGCGCTGAGCCCGGCAGCTGAGGTCAGCCAGAAGGTCCGCATCTCCGCCGTCCGGGGCGGCCAACTGGAATAGTGCGTCGTCCAGCTCGCCACGGGTGGAAATCCCTTCGACTCCCAGTAGATCGTAACCGGCGGCTCGAGGTCGATGCCGTTCCGCACTCCCTTGACCCAACGGTCCATCCAGCGGACGAGGTCCTGCTGGAGCGCCGTCGTCGCGTACACCCAGGTATGTCCTCCGGGCGACATCGACAGGCGCTTCGGTCCCTTCAGACGCTCGTACAGCTCCGTGATTCCGCTCGACTCGGTCGCATTGTCCTGCCACGTTCCGGATATGAAGGTCGGGACAGCTACTTGGCCGACATATGTCTCCAGCGAGCGCGACTGCCACCATTGATCGAAGAACGGATGCGCGCGGGCTTGGAGCAAATTGTGCGGCGCCGGATGCGCCAGATAGTTGCTCTCGCACTCCTTGTCCCCCCAACCGACGCGCACCTTGACTCCCAGCGCCTCGCTCGCCGGCTGATCATGCAGACTCCACTCGGCGACGAAGCCCACATTCAACATGCCGCCCGGATAGACCACTTCGCTGTACTGGCTGGCGGTGACTGCTGATGGCGTTATCGCCCGGAGGAACTTCGGGTGTTGGGCGGCAACGAGGATCTGCGTGAAGCCGGGATATGACACGCCTATCATCCCTACCCGCCGGTCACTCCACGGCTGCGTGCCGATCCAAGCGACGATAGCCGCTCCATCCGGCCCCTCGTGAGGTCCGAAAACATCCAGCGCCCCCTGCGAGCAACCGCTGCCGCGGACATTCGCGAACACCACCGCATAGCCGTTCTTGAGCCACATGCCGGCCGGCCACCATGAGCGCGGGCCACTCCCTCCGCCCTCATAAGGCTCGTATTGAAGTACTGCCGGGAACCTTCCCTTCGCCCGCGGCAGATAGACGACATACGCCAGCCGGACCCCATCCGCCATCGTGACGTAGCCGAAGCGCCGCGGATATTCGCTGCTCGGCCCGCGCCGGGACATCGGCGCAGCCGCCACGGTACCGCTCAGAATCACGGCAGCCGTCAATGCCATCGCCATGCCTGCGAGGCGTATCAGGGCCCTCGAGACACTCATGTCACGCGCGGGGTGAGCGCACCCCGGCCGTCCGCACCGCAGTCTCGCTGCCGAGATACCTGCCGAACCAGCGCAGCGCGCGCTCGAGAACATCGCGCAGATCCTGCGGCTTGTCGAAGCCGTGACCCTCGCCGGCGTACACCACCAGCGTCGTCGCAACTCCCATGGCGCGCAAGGCGTGCCAGTACTCGAACGACTGCGGCGCCGGACACTCGCCGTCGTACTCGCCGACCACGACCAAAGAAGGAGTCTTGTCATTCTGGATGAAATCGATGGCCGAGCTCTTCGCATACGCCTTGGGGTCCTGGTACACCGAGCCGCCGAAGAACGGGATCATCCACTCGTCGATCGAGTTCTCGCCGTAGTAGCTCTCCCAATCCGAAAGTCCCGCGCCCACGACGGCCGCCTTGAAGCGATGGGTCTGCGTGGGGGCGAACATCGACATGAATCCGCCGTAGCTCCAGCCGGTCAGGCCGAGACGGCTGTCATCTATCGGGTATTGCGCTTCGACCCGGTCGACTCCGGCCAGAATGTCGCGCAGATCGCCATATCCCATATTGAGGCGCACCCCCTTCGCAAAGCGCTCGCCCTCGCCGAAGCTGCCGCGCGGGTTCGGCATCAGAACGAAATAACCCATGGCCGCGAGCGGAACCGGCCCATAGCCGTCGCGCGGCCAGATCGGCAGCGTCGCCGCGCTCGGCCCTCCATGAACATAGACAATCATCGGGTAGTGCTTGTGGGGATCGTAGTCCGGGGGGAACAGCAGCCAACCCTGCACCTGAAAGCCTTCGTCACGCCAGGTCACCGCGACGGTCTTGCCCCACATCGGCTGCACGTGAGCGTTGACGTATGTGATGGCATGCGGCGACTCGGCAACGCCTACCGGCTCAGCCGCGGCGTTGATCTTGAGCGAGGCGGAATAGACCTCGGGCGGGGTATCGAACGTACTGTCCACGAACGCAATCACGTCGTGCCGCGCGGAAAGGGAAACCGCCGACGCGAACGTTCCATCTCCCAGTCGGGCGTCCACGGTAAGCAGCGCCTGCTGAGTTGCAGGGAGGTTTCCATGCAGGGTGAAGACCGACAATCTCGTGGAGCCGCCGGCAACGGACGAGACCAGCAGATCGTGGCTGCCGGTCCACGTGAGCCAGGACGGCGAGATGTTGATTCCCGGCGTGACATCGACCGGCTCACCCCCTGCAGGCGGCACCGTGTACACATCGCCGCCCGTTGACCCCTGATCGCTCATCAGACCGCCGATCAGAGCAATCTGCGACCCGTCGGGCGACCACCTGGGCAATGCAATCTGCAAGCCATGCAGCGGGCCTGCGACCGATGCGGGATCCAGCGTCACCTTCGGCTCGCCCCCCGGGGTCTGAGTGTAGAGCTTGGCCGTCCACCAGTTATCGCGTCCCGGCGGTGGCGCACCTATGTAAGCGAGCCGACCCCCCGTGGGAGACCAGTCGTACTCATATATGAATGTCTCCGCAGGCGTGATCTCGCGCACCTCGCCGCCGCTTGCCGGCAGCACCGCTATCCTCTGCCGCTCGACGCCGGTCTCGCCGATCACACCGACGAGCGCCTTGGTAGCGGACACGGCGCTGACAGGATGCACGTCGCCCTTGACGTATAGAAAGCTCAACTCCGCACCGCCCGGCGTCCACGCGAGCTGATTCACCAAGCCTTGCAGCTTGGACATGCGCCGTGCCGCGGTGTCTTGGGTGGTAACTTCATAGATATCGAACTGGTCATCGCCGGCTGCACCGTGATTGCAGTTGGAAAGGAAGGCGAGCGTCCTGCTGTCAGGTGACCAACGCAAATTGCTGTAACGGCACGACTTCACCGACTGCGCAACCGTCACGGTTCGTACGTGGGTGCCAGCCACATCGGCCATCTGCAGTATCTGCCCCGGCTTGCCGCGGTTGGCTGCGGTCTTGGGCGTCTTCTCCGTAACCGCCCATGCGACGGTCTTGCCATTCGGCGCTACCGACACGGCCTCGAAGCTCTGGACATCCCGCAGACGCTGCATGATCTGCGCAATGCGCGAGTCGTTCTGGTCCTGTGAGGCGGGCGTGACAGTGACCCTTGCAGCAGGCGAGCCGAAGGCGGTGCCGACCAAGACGAGCGCCGCGCCCCACACGGCGAAACCAGCGTGTGCTTTCAAGTGCGTATCTCCCCTGCGATCCGCAAGAATGATTACGCGATAGTAACATGGCTGCGATTGCGGTCGTGGCATGCGACGAGGCGAAGGCGCAACAAGTCGGCGCTGACGCCGCCGCTCTGGCGCTTCAGGGCGGTCGGGGCCAGAATAGAGCGTGCGCCGCGGTCTTGATTCACGTAATTGGGCGAGCGCCCTCAACTGCGACGGCCGTTACGGCCTGGGCCTTCTCGCGACCTGCGCACTCCTGCTTCTGCCGCAGGCGTGGGGAAGTGCGGCGACCAACCTGCTGCGCTACGACCGAGCTGCAATTGCCGCCGGGCAGTGGTGGCGTCTGCTGACGGCGCAGATCGCGCATCTCGGTCTTCACCATGCCTTGCTCAACACACTGGGCCTCGTGTTCCTATGGGCATTGTTTGCGCGTGAGTGGAAACCGCTGCAATGGGCCGTCATTGCCTTCGCCGTCACTGTCGCCATCGACAGCGGCCTATGGCTTCTGGACTCGGGCATTACCTGGTACGTGGGAGCTTCCGGGACGCTGCACGGGTTGATGGTCGCAGGCGTCGTCGCATACATAGTCCGGCGTGATCCGCTGGGGTGGATCCTGGCCGGCCTACTCGTGGTGAAGCTGGCATACGAGCACCTCCAGGGGCCCCTCCCGTTTGCCGGGAGGGGCGTACCGGTGGTGGTCGACGCCCACCTCTACGGAGCCCTGGGCGGGCTCGTCACCTCTATTTTTTTGACGCGCTGGCGGCCGCGCGGCTCTCAGAAGCCGAAGCCGCCGGTACGGCAAACTCCCGTCCGAGGATCAACCGCCCCGCAGACGTAGGCGACGCCCCGGTAGGCCGTCCCGTAAGTCGGCCCGGCGATGGTCGTGAACGTCTCGCGCGCCACGGCGCCCGTCATTGTCGTCGCGCTCACGAGATCGGTGATGCGCACCACCCTGTTGGGATCGGCGCCATTGTCACCCGAGGCGCTGGAGGTGGAGGTTGCGGCCCACAGCGTCACGCTGCCGTCGTCATTCACCACGCCTGCAAGGTTGCGCAGTCCGATCGTCGTCACGGCGGGGTACGGACCGTCGGGTCCGTTGAAGTTGCTGTCCACGTCGCCGATCAGGCCGTTGGTCAGTACGTAGTCGAGTTGCCAGGTGCCGTTCACCAGGCTCCACTTCTCGAGCCCGGCGTGCTCGCTGGCATCGGTGCTCGAGCCGGTACCCTCATCGGTCACGTACATGGTGGTCGCGTTGGCGAAGAATACCGCGAAGGGCGTGAAGTCACCGCCGGTCGCCCGCGCCGAATCGGTCGGGAAGCCCGGCACCACCGTGATCGGAGTAGTCGCCGCGCCCGCGACGGTGGGCAACCCGCTGACCGTATAGACCGTATCCATGCCGTTGCTGCCGCTGCCCTTGGTGAAGTACAGCGCGCCGCCGAACTCGGTCACGCCGCGATAGTTGTTGTCCTTGCCCGGCTTGTCGAGCGCGCCGTTCTTGCCGAGCGCATATTGCAGCAGCGGATCCACCTCGGCGGAGTTGCCGGTCGGGACGGGCACTCCGGCCCAAGGGGCATCGATCGGCTGGACGACCTCGAGACCGGTGGTCTCGGTAACATCGGGGCTGGTGCCGTTGCCGGCGCCGAAGGTCGCGGCGTTGCCATTATTGGCATTGCCGACCGAGTAATAGAGGCCGTTCGGAGCGAGCAGCGCGGAGCGGCCATTGTTGCCACCATAGTTGATGGTGGGCGTGTACGAAAAGTAACCACGTCCATCCACCGCCACGATCGTACGGTGAAACGCGTAGCTGTCTCCGAAAGCGAAGGTGACGGGATTGGTGGGATCCTGGGCCGGCACGGCGTCGGAATTGGAAACGTCGAGAGCCCCCACCCGGGCGCTCGCATAGCCGACGAAAATCAGGCGCGCCCATGGCCCCGCACCGGCGATGTGCAGGCCCAGCTCGGATTTCGAGCTGAAGCTGGTGACGACCTGATCGGCCGGAACTCTCAGGGTGCCGAACACGTGGCCGCTGTGCGGCTCGACGTCGCTCAGGAAGATAGGCGAGGTCACGCCGAAACTGCCGTCCACCGAGGCATTGTTCCACACCAGCGGGTAGCTGTTTCCGGCCACCGCCGCGGTCGTCGAAGTGGCGGTGTTGGGCAGCGTCGACCCGACGGTCAGCGAGGCGACGGCGCCCCGGTTCCGATCGTAGGTGGTGCTGCTGATGACCAGCGAGTTCGGCAGCAGAAACGGCTGCCCGGCGCGGGCGACAGGGCTCGCGACGGCGCCCATCATGAGCACGCTTGGTACTGCAAAGTACAATGCCGCGTGGACACTGGATCGAATGGTTTGCATGACGCCTCGCCTTCGGTGGCCGGAATTACGGTTGTTGTCGCCGGCCGCAGGTCGCCGGCGCTGTGGACCGGCGCACTCTATCCGCGCACTATTACATTGCGGTTTCATGCAAACCTTCGGTGGCTGGACGGGAGCAGCGGCGATGGCGCGACGCAAGAAAGGTCTGGAGCAATTGTTTCGTCCGCTCGCCGAGCGGAGCCGCGGGCGCGGCGCGGGATCAGGCGATAACGGCGCGCTCGAGGCGATCTGGCAGATCGTGTGCGCGATCCCTCGCGGGCGAGCGTCGACCTATGGCGCCGTGGCGCGCGCAGCCGGCCTGCCCGGCCGCGCGCGGCTGACCGGCTTCGCGCTGCGGAACTCGCCGCGGGAATTGCATCTGCCCTGGCATCGCGTCGTTGGCGCGGGCGGCCGCATCGTTTTCCCGAGCGGCACGCGCGAGCACCGGGAGCAGGCGAGACGCCTGCGGGCCGAGGGCGTCGCGGTCACGGCGGGACGCATCGCGCCGTCCGCCCTCACGGAGCTCGACGAGCTGTGAGGCGCGATCAGAGGTCGTACGCGATGCCGAGGTAGAACTGGCGGCTGAGGGCGGGCTCGATCTTGCCCCCCGAGATGAAGACGCGCGAGTAGTACTCTTCGTTGGTCAGGTTGGAAATGCCGCCGAGCACCCGCCAGTGGCCGGCGAACTCGTATTCGCCGGAGAAGTCGACCACCGTGTAGGCGGGAATCTGTGCCGGCATGATGCCGATGCCCAGATCGCTCGCCTGAAAGTACTGCGCGCCGACGGCGTCCACGATGAGGCTCAGCTTCAGGCCCGGCGCCTGGCTCCAGGTCAGGCCGCCTTTGAGCACGTAGTGCGGCGCGTAAGGCGGCGTCTTACCCTGCTGCCCGGCGGTGATGCTGCTCGTGTACACCGCGTTGACGTAGCTCCCGTTTGCAAACAGCGACAGGTGCTCGCCATCGGGCGCCACCGGCAGCAGCTGCAGCAGATCGTACGAGGTCTCCGCCTCCACGCCGCGGCTGCGCTCGTCGCCGGTGTTGACGTTGACGGACTCGGTCGGCGTGATCGGCAGGCTCTCGATGCTGTTCTTCACGTTGACCTGAAATACGCTCGCATCGTAGTAGAACCCGAGTAGCGGCCAGCCGTGCACACCCGCCTCGTAGGTGAGATATTTGGTCGGATCAGGATTGTTGTTGGGTGAGAACTTGCCGAAGGGACTCGCGACGTCGAGGTAGCGCATCGGCCGGAAGCCCTGCGAGACATTGATATAGGTCTCGTTGCCGCGGCCGAAATCGTTGCCGATGCCGAAGCCGAAGAGCGGAATGTTCTTGCTGTAGTTCCCGTTCACGAGATAGGGGTGCGGGGCCACGGTCTCGTGGGTATCGATTTCCTCGTGGTTGAAACGGGCGGAGGTAACCACGTGAAACCGCTTGAAGCGGTACAGGTTCTCGGCGAACACCGCCCCATAGCGTGTGCTGCGCTCGTCGTTGTAGATGAGCGTTCCCGCCGGACTGTACGCGTCGACCAGGGGATTGGTGTTGTTGAACTCCGTGTAGGGGCTGTCGGAGTAGTAGGCGGTATAGCCGACCGTGACGGCACCACCGCGCCCGTAGTGGTGGATGAACCTGCCGTCCAGGCCCGTGTAATGGAAGCGCTGCCCGGCCACCGTGGTGCCGGTGGCAACGGGCATGGCAATGGGAATCGTGCCGCCGCCCAGATAGGTGCCGGAGCGGGTGATCAGATCCTGGAAGCCCGACCACAGCTTCTGCACGTAAAGGTCCTGGCTGTCGAACTGGTTGCTGTAGGTCAGGACCCCCGTGTAGCGGTGCTCCCAGTCGCGATCGTCGGGCGAGGTCGTCTGGTTGGGGTCGGATTTGAACTGCGCATAGTTCATGAAGCCCGCGATGCCGCTCTCCAGAGAGTAGGCATGCACCGCAAGATTGAGCTTCTGCTGGTCGTCGATGTGGTAGTCGAGTTGGAGATCGCCGGAATTCAGATCGTAGTCGCCATTGGCGCGCTGCCCGTTCGATTGCCGGTGCGAGAAGTCCGCGAGGTATCCCAGCGGACCGGCGGGGCCCGAGATCGAGCCGTAGCTCGAGTAGAGCCCGTCATCACCGCCCACCTGCTGGATCGTCCCCGTGGTCGTGGGCGATGGCTCCTTGGAGACGAAGTTGATGACCGGCTCGGGCTCGGGACCATAGATCAGGCCGGAGCCGCCGCGGATCATCTGCACCTGAGAAAGGGTCTCGGGATCGGGGATGTAGTAGAGCGTCGGATAGCCGATCCAGTCCATCTCCATCGGAATCCCATCCTGCATGAGCAGGATGTACTCGCTTTCCTGCGGGTTGCCGAGGCCGCGGTAAGTGACGTTGA
Organism: uncultured Pseudomonadota bacterium; assembly: GCA_963833085.1. Classification (GTDB taxonomy): domain Bacteria; phylum Pseudomonadota; class Gammaproteobacteria; order Steroidobacterales; family Steroidobacteraceae; genus 13-2-20CM-66-19. Next base: position 45,469 of record CAWHWV010000050.1, on the reverse strand, counting down.
GCTCGGTAGGATTCTGTTGCTCGGCCAGCACGATACCCGGCATGCGATCGAAGATCTCGCGCTGGTGATTGTCGATGACAGGCGGCTGATCGGCGAGCTGCACCACGGTCGTCTTCTTGGTGACGGTGATTTCCGGTCCCGGCACCTCCGGCATCGAGTGCGCATAACGCGTGGCGCGATTGAAGAGGTAAGGCGCCTGAACCACGACCTTGTGCAGCCTGGAAGAGGACCGGGCCCGGTGCTGAGACTGAGCCTGTGATGCGGAATCGCCCGCGACGCCCTGTGCGCTGGCAACGGAACAGAGCAGCGAGCATGCGCAGACCAGGGCGCAGGAGGTGCACTTCACGGCGGACCTTTCGATGCAATTTGGGCGGCCCGCAATATAGAAGTTGCGCCGAAACTACTACCAGCGGTCGTATGTCGCACCGGCGCGCCAGTCGCTCGCCCGGACGCGTCTCGGGCGCCGCCGCGCGGGTCCCGGTTGCAGAGGCGGCCGCGACTTGAGACGCTAGTGCATGCGGCGCGTCGCAGCGCCGGAACGTGCCGGAGATCAATCAGTGGGCGAACGCCTGGAGCTCGGACCGCTCGAGCTCAAAGTGCTCGAAGTGTTGTGGCAGCGGAACCGCGCCGCGACGGTGCGGAACGTGCAACCGTCCTTCCCGCGTCTCGCCTACACCACACTCATGACGACGCTCGACCGCCTGTACCGCAAGGGCGTGCTGCGGCGTTTCCGGCTGGGCCGCGCCTTCGGCTATGAGCCGCGCTGCTCGCGGGACCAGCTCTTTGGACAGATGGTATCCGGCCGCGTCACCGAGCTCCTCGCGGCCTGCGGCGACAGCACGGTGCTGCTGTCGACTCTGGTGGAGGCCGTCGGCCAGGCGGACGCCGAACTCCTGGATGAGCTCGAGGCGCTCGTTCGCGCCGAGCGTGCGCGGCTCAAGTAGGAAGACTGATGGGCTTCGATACAACCCTTCCGCTCGTGCTGTTGGCGGCCTACGGCCTCTTCAGCCTGCTGCTTTCGGCGGCCGTGGCCCTCGCCTGGCGTGCCGGGCTGCGGCGACAGCTGACCAACGCGAACGCCGTGCTCAGCGTTCGCCTCTTACCGGCGATGGGATCCGCAACCCTCGTCCTGACCGTGGTACTGCCCGCATTCCTGATTTACGAGCCGCGCCACGCACATGACCAGCCGGGTCCGTTGCTCGTCGTATCCGCCCTGTTCGCGCTGCTCGTCCTCGGGGATGGAATCCGCCGTGGTTTGCGGGCATGGCGGGCAACACGGACGCTGGTGCGCGGCTCGGAGCCGCTGCTGACCCGTCGCGCAGGCGGCAGTACCGACGTGACCGTCATCAACGTCAAGGAGCCGCTGGTTGGGGTCGTGGGAAGCTGGAGGCAACGAATCGTCGCGGCCCGGAGCGTGGCAGCCGCCTGTGATCATGAGGAGTTTCACCAGGTGCTCGCCCATGAGGCGGCTCACATGGACGCCCGTGACAACCTGAAACTGCTCGCGCTGCTGACCATGCCGGATGCGCTCGCGTGGCTCACCACGGGCAGGGCGTTGACGGCTCACTGGCGGGCCGCGACCGAGCTCGAAGCGGACGAGCGTGCGAGCGGCGCCGATCCTCGCAAGCGCGTCGCTCTGGCCTCGGCGCTCATCAAGGTCGCGCGCCTCTCGCTGGCGAGTGGCCGGCCCCGTGCAGCTTCCCGGGTGGGCACTCAACTCAGCGGGCTCGAGCACCGCGTACGCCGGCTGCTGGCGCCCTCCCCGCCCATGCGCCGCGGCTTCCCTGGTCGATTCCCTGGCCGACGCCTGCTCACCTGCGCGCTGCTGGTCCCATTGCTCGCCGTGCCGCTCTATGCCTCGGTTCACCGGCTGATCGAGGCACTCGTCGCCTTCGGGCGCTAGGAGTCCCGATATGCAGGCCCTGACCACCAATCCGGGCTCCCTGTCCCCCTTCCATGTTGCATTCCCCGTGCACGACCTCGAGCTGGCGCGCGCCTTCTACGGCGGGACGCTCGGCTGTCCCGAAGGGCGGAGCTCGGACGATTGGGTCGATTTCAACTTCTACGGCCACCAGATCGTGGCTCACCTGGCACCCGAGGAAACCGGCCAGCTGCGGCGCAACACGGTCGACAGTCACGGCGTGCCGGTGCGCCATTTCGGCATCGTGTTGCCGATGGCGGCATGGGAAGCCCTGGCCGGCCGCCTGCGCGCCAAGGGCGTGCAGTTCCTGATAGAGCCCTACATCCGCTTCAAGGGACAGCCCGGCGAGCAGGCGACCATGTTCTTCCTCGACCCGTCGGGAAACGCGCTCGAGATCAAAGCCTTCGCCGATATCATCCAACTCTTCGCCAAGTGAACGCCGCGCTGAATGTCAGCTGAGGCGTAGCCGTCAGGCCCAGGCTCGAAAAATGCGGAACCCGAGAGTGCCCGCGATCGTTATCAGCTGAGCCTTTCCCTTGAGGAGTTGTTATGCGTAAGTATCTCGTGGCGCTCACAGCGTTATCGCTGACCAGCGCCGTTGCCTGGGCCGATAATGGCAGTGCCCATCCGGTCAAGGATTCCTACATCACCACCAAGGTGAAAGCCGAGCTGGCCGCCGACCATGTGACCAAGGCGCGCCATATTCACGTCGCTACCGTGAACGGCGTGGTGGATACTCACCGGCATTGCCCATTCGGACGCGGAGAAGGATAGAGCCCAGAAGGACGCGTGGAGAGTCAAAGGCGTCCAGGCGGTTCATAACGACATCAAAGTTCCGGACTGAGATCGTTCCGAACCCGATTGGCCCGGCTGGATCGCGCGCCGCTCGGCGGCGGTCCGGCCGGGCGGCCGTTGCGCTTGCCTCAGTGATCGCACAGCGAGACGTCGCCGCTCATACTCTGGATCCTGACCTGCCCGGCGCCGCCGCCTCGTGTGCCCTCCAGACGATCTCCAGGGCCATACTCGCTCCTCTCCGAGCGCTGCCCGAAGCAGTTCGTGATATCGCCGCTGAAGGTCTTAGCCTCGTAGGAATAGCCTGCCGCGGCGGCTACGCCGAGCCTCTGATCACCGCTCACCGTCTCGGTCTCGATCGTGCCGCCGCTCGCAAGCTTGGCGCTGAGCGCGATGTCGCCCGAGGTGGTATTGAGCCGTACCAGGCGAGCGGGCGAGAGCTCGGCGGTCAGCGTCCCGTTGACGGTCCTCGCCTCCAGCTGGCCGGCGACGTTCATGACCCTCAGATCACCGCTTACGCTGGCGGCATGAAGCGTGCCGTCCTGGCCGCTGCCCTGCAGGGTGACCGTTCCGCTCACGGAGTTCACTTCGTCATCTCCCGACCCGAGCTCCGCATTGATATCGCCGCTCACCGTCTGCAGGCGTTGGGTACCTGAGACGCTGCGGGAGTTGATGTCGGCACTCACCGCCGATACATCGAGCTCGCTCTGTCGTGGCACCTGGATCTCGAGGCGGACCGATCCTCGGTCGCCGGACCAACCGGTCGAATTGCACCCATTCGAGTCGCCGTACGACACGCATACCCGCGTATGGCCTTGTCCGGTGATGACCTTCACTCTTTGCGAGTCGCTCGGCAGATCGGCCGTGACCGACACCTCGGGTCTGTCCCACCCGCTGATGATGATGCTGCCGGAGACGTTACTGACATCCACCTCGCCGCGCGCGTCCGCCGCCACCTGCTCGTGGAAAGTGCTTGCATGAGCCGCTCCGGCCGCAAGCGCCAGCGATGCGATCATGATTGCCATGTGATAAGGGAATCTGCTCATGTTCAAGTTTCTCCGGCGCCGCCGCTCGCCTCCTGGACGGTCGACAGCACCTGCATCTCATCCTGATAGGTATCGATCAGCAGCTCCTGCAGCAACGCATTGCCGGGCTCGCGACCGAGCGCCTGCTGAATTTGTTGCATCGACTGATGAATGGTGGCGAGGCTCTGGATGACCTTCTGCCGCGTGGGCGGCGGCAACTTCGCCAGCCGCGCGTTCAGCGAGCGCAGCAGCGCCTCTCGCTCGCGCACATATCGCGGATCGGTGACATAGGCCACCGTCATTCCGCCGCCGCCGGCGCTGCCAACATGCGGAATCGTGACGCCGGGCGGAATCGGGTGCGCGGGCGACAGAATCCACCGGTCAATGGAGACACCGACCAGAACCGCCGCGAGCACCGCGGCAAGCGACACGATGCGCATCAGCTGCGGGCGCCGGTACCGCACCGGCTCCGCCTTGCCGCCATGCGGCGCGTCGATGGCCGCCTGCGGTCTGCCGCTCTCCCGCAACCGGGCCTCGAGCGCGGGCCAGCCGTCGCGCGGCGGCGAAATCTCTCGCGGCAGCTCGCTGAGGCGCGTGATTTTAGGAGGCGCGGGGTCGTTCATAGGCGCTGACTCTCAGGCTCGAGCTTGGCGCGCAGCAGCGCGCGAGCCCGATGCAGTTGGGCCTTGCAGGTGCCTTCGGCGATGCCGAGCATCCGAGACGCCTCGCCGTGCGAGTAACCGTAGATCCCGCACAGCACGAGTGCGTCTCGCGCGCCGTCGGGAAGGTCGCTGACCGCGGTCTCGATCTCATGCACTTCGATTGGCGTATCAAGCGTCCACTCCTCCGGCGGGCCGCCGGGCTCCTCGCCCGGGCCTGCCGCCAATGGTGGCAATTCGACCTGCGCCGCGCGCTTGCGGCGCCGGTTCAGGACCACGTTTACCGCGATGCGGTGCAGCCAAGTCGCGAAACTGCTCCGCGTCTCGAAGCGCTCGAGCGCCCGCCAGGCGTTGAAGAACGCCTCCTGTGCGCAATCCTCAGCGGCGGCCGGATCGCGCGTCATCCGCAGGCATAGCCCGTACACGCTGCCAATATGGTCGCGGTAGAGGCGCTCGAACGCCCGCACGTCCCCACCGCGAGCCCGCTGCACCAGGCTCGCCTCCCACTCGATACAGTCGCTTTGTGCAGCCGGGACCATTCACACCTTTAGATGTATCTGCCGGTAAAAGCGTTTAAAGCGTGGCTATTCCCCGCCCGTGGCCAGAAGCCCGGCCCGGTTGCGGCTGAGATCCGCCCCCGAGCGCAGGGTCGGGTACGGGACACCCGGATTCAGGCCCTGCCAATAGATGCGCTCGCTGGGCAAGGCAGGATTCTCGTCCTCCTCGTCCCAATGCATCCCCCGCGTCACCTTGGCCCAATAGGCGGCGGTGTGCTTGAAGCGAAACGCCGCCGGGTCGGCCGGCTTCGTTCCACCGGTGAACGCTGCTGCGAACGGCGCGGGCTCGATCGCGCGATATGTCCAGGACCTCTGGCCGAGGTCGAATGCCGCCGACATCGGCCGCTGGTAGGCATCGTAGATGGAGAGATGGCCGATCCCGAGGATGTCCTCGATGGTCGCGAGCACATTGATCGTGGAGTACCGCTCGCTCACCACGGCATGGTGCTTGAGATAGGGGCCGGCCAGGAAGCAGACGCTCCTGTGAGCATCGACGTGGTCGGCACCATCCTGCGCATCGTCCTCTATGACGATGATGAGAGTGGAGTCGGCGTACGGGCTGTGAGCGACGGCCTCGATGAGGTGGCCCACCGCATAGTCGTTGTCCGCCACCTGCGCCTCGGGCGTGCTCAGCCCATCGATGGACTTGGCGAACTCCCCGAGATGGTCGCGCATCAGCCGCACGAGGCTGAGAGCCGGCAGATTACCGTGGACGACATACCGCTCGAACTCCCGCTGCCACTCGGCCTCCCGGTAGTAATCCGGAAATTTCGTGTCGAACCCGCGAAAGTACGGATCCGTGACGGGCGCGAGCTGCCGATTCGACGGAAAGGCCACGCGCGTGCGGCTCCTGTAGGGCAGCGTAATCAGTGGCGTCGGGCGGGTGGGATTGTCATAGGGCGCGAGGTCCAGCTCGAACCCGTAGTTGCGCACGGCCAGTCCCGCCCGCATGGCCGCATCCCAGATGTAGCCCTGCTGGTACTCGCCCGCGGAACCGTCCGGCGCCGCCACATCGGCCGTTCCGGGCAGGAGGTTGGGATCGTGCGGATAGCCGGGCTCTTCCTTCTCTCTGGCGGCGAGCGAGCCGATGGCGACGTCCACGTTACGATTGGTACCTTCCCAGTCGTACGACAGACCGCGGTTGGCGTAGTACACCGGCACATCCTTCGAGCCCTCGTCCGATTCCATCGCCGAGGTGCTCCAGGGCCAGCCGTTACCGCTCACCTCGCCCGTGTCATAGAAGTTGTCGAGCGTTACGAAATTCAGCGCAACCGCATGAGCATTGGGAGTGATGATGTGGCCGAACTCGGCGAGGTGCGGATCGCCGTTGCCGACGGGCAAGTCACCAAGAAGCTGATCGTAGGTACGATTCTCACGAACGATGTAGATGATGTGCTTGATGCGCTGGTGCAGCGCGCCCATCAGCCGCTGATCCTGCGCGTTTTCCCTGACATACAGATGATCGTTGGCGGCGACTGTGCGGGTGAGCTCCGCCAGATCGTGGGTGGAGGGAGTGGGCAGGCTGAGGAAACCCGCCTGGGACAGCTGCAGCATGTACTGGTTGGACGAGTTGCAGTGCGCCTGCCGGGCGGCGTTGTAGTCGTTGGCCGCGCACCACCGCCCATTGGGTCCCGGAATGCTCTTGCCGTTGACGACGTAGAGCATCCTGCCGTCGGCACTCACGCTCACCGAGTTCGGCCAGTATCCGGTCGGGATCAGTCCGGTCACCTGCGGTGTACGGTTTCCAAGTGAGAGAATCGCGACGGCGTTCTCGCCGCCGTTCGCCACGTAGAGCCGGCTCTCGTCCGCGGACAGCGCCAGGCTGTTCGGATCGACACCATGGAAGTAGGCGCCAGGCATCACCAGTGAAGCCGGAGCGATCGTACGGATCACGTCCAGGACGTGATCGCTCGCCGTGTCGATGACCGAAACGACATCGGCATTGTCGCTGGCCACGTAGAGTCGCGAGCCGGCGCGGTTCAGCACCAGCCGATTCGGATTGCCCCTGACGGGGATACGCGCGACCACGACCGGCACGGCGCTGGCGAGATCGATGACGTCGATCTCCCGATCGCGCATGCTGGACACGTAGGCCGTGCGATTGCCCCTGATCGCGACCCAGTAGGGATAGGTGCCGCCGGCGCGGCCTTGGCCCGGCTGCAGTGACAGCTCGATGGGCGCACCCGCGGGCAGACCGCCGGAAAGAGGCACGATCGAAACAGAGTCGTTATAGAAGTTCGCCGCGATCAGCTTGCTGCCGTCGGCCGTTACGGCAAGTCCTGCAACCTCGGGGCTCGTTTTGAGACCCTTGCCGGCGTGGTGTCCGAGCCTGATCAGGGCGGCGGTTTCCTCTGACCAGTGGCCGTGCTTGCGCGCGAAGATGTGAACGTCATCATCCATTCCGCCGGAGACATAGAAGTGCCTGCTGTCCGGCGCGAATGCGATACCCATGTAGGTATTGGGCACCCGCAGAACCTGGCGTCGCTCCGGCCGGCCGTGGCTGACATCGTAGACGAATACGTACTCTTCCGAGTCGGCAGCGATCACCTTCCCCGCGCCGTTGAGCAGTTGGTTGTAGCCGCTCGTCAGGATGAGGAGCATCTTGCCGTCCGGGCTGGTGGCCGTGGTGACGGCTTGGCTCGCAGCATGGCCGGGGAAGTCGCGCAGCCCGGGATCGAGACGCGAGAAACTCGCGCCCGCCGCCGCGGTGGGCGTCAGCCTGATGCCGGATGGCGCGACCGGCAGCCGGGGGCGGGCCGGCGGGGATGTGGCGGCAATCGCCCGCGGAATTCCGCAGAGCGCCAACACGGCGAGCAGCACCGATGAGAGGCCTTCAGAGGATCTCCACGACAGCATGCAGGACTCTCGCTCCGGTACAGTGACCGGCAGAGCCTACAGGTTTTGGGTCTGGCGTGCCTGGAGGATGACCTTCCCGGTCTCGTCGCGCGGTGCCGTCAGCTCACGCTCATTCATTTTCCCGCACTCGGGCACTTCGGGCCGCGGCTCGTGACCTGCTTCTGCGGCTCGAGCCTCCAGTCGGCGGGGATCTCGAACTGCTCAGACGGGATGCTCGAAGTATCGATCAAGGTCGTCTCGGAGGTCAGCGACACGACCCGGACCAGCGCTCCGGGCGCCGGCGCCGCGCCCGTTGAGTTACCCGCGGACGACTGCGGCGTCACGGAGCTCGCCGCGGCGCCGGCCGCGGGCTCGGCCGCCTCGTTGGCCGCGCCGGCAGCCGCCGCTCCGCCGGCCGAATTGGTGTTGATGGCCGCGGCGCCACGATGGAAGAGCCCCGCGAAGCCGCCGGCAAGCGCTTTGGAAGCGATGCTATGCATGCTGAAGCCACTGCTGCCGCCGCTGCTGGCCACCTGCTGCTGCGCAGCCTGCTTCGCCTTGGCGCAGTGCGGGCCGCCGAAGGCCATGTAGAAGGTCGTGCGCAGCGGGTAGCCCTTGAGGTCCGCCGCCTTGCTTCGCAGCTGCTTGAGCGCGTCCGCGTACGGTGCCATAAACTGCTCGACCGTGCGCTGCAGTTGCGGATTGTTCGGATCCAGGCCCTGCGCTTCCAGGTACTTCCTCACGAACGCCTTCCGCTCGTCGCTCCCCGGAAGCTGATCCACAGTGAGCCACGTCTCGAAGCCGTAGTCGATCTCGCAAACGTCTCCGGTCTGGGTATCCGTGCAGGTCTGCGACAACACCACGCTCGTCTTGCGCGCATCGTGCCCGAGGATCGTCGCGTGCTCCTCGGTATCGTTGACGTTGAGCACCGGGGAGCTCAATTGACAGTGCGACGTATCGGGCGCCGTCTGCGACGCGTTCTGCGATTGCGGCATCGGACAGTTCTTCATCTCCTCCATTGCCGCATCGAGCTGCTGCTGCGCCGCGGCCCGCTGTTCGGCTGTCGGGAAAGGACGCTCGCTGTAGAGCCTCTTCTTCGGCTGCAGCTCCCACTCGACCCGCCTGTCGAGCCGCACGATGCGCCCGCTCTCCACATCGTGGCAGAAAAGCGCGAGGACTCCGTGGCAACTCACCGTCGAATCGCTGCGCTGCTTGTCGGCGCTCGTGCGCTCGACCGAGTCGACATCGATGTTGATTCCGCCGAGACTCATCGAGGTCTTCTGCCCGACCGTTACGTCGGCGCGCGCGGGCGGCGGCAGGACCGCAAGAGCCGCCGCGGCGGCAAGTGTCACACTGAAGGTGGCCCCGATTTGGCTGCGCCTGGTCATGTTGGCTGTCTCCCGTAATTGAGAATGGGACGTCGCCTTTGTAGCGGCCGCGCGGCATTCTCCGCCTTCGCCCGGCGGGTGTCGATGCCCGGGCTCCAGGCGGAGCCGCAGGCGCGCCGGGTCTCAGGTGTAGAAGCGGCGCGGCGCCGAAAACCAGCTCACGCGCCGCTCGGGTCGAGAGTCGGACTCTCCTCAGGCCAGCCGGGCCAGGTACTCGTAGTCCGTACGCGCCGCATCCATCCGCGGCTCGGCAAACGGCGGCTCCTGCTCCACGTAGTAGTACCTCACGCCGAGGTCGTATCCGACCGGCAGAATGGCCTTCCAGTCGAGAGTGCCCGAGCCGACATCGGCCGGATCCATCCTGAATGCATTGTTGGCAACCGTGCTGGCCTTCAGGTCCTTGATGTGCATCAGCCGGAACCGGCGCGGGTGCGCGCGCAGCAATCGAATCGGCTCGACGCCGCCGGCAGCAACCCAGCCGACATCCATCTCGAACCATACGAGGCCTGGCTCCGTATTCTCGAGCAGCAGGTCGAGCGCGGTCTTGGACCCATGCCTGGTGAACTCGACGTTGTGGTTGTGATAACCCAGCTTCAATCCCGCGCGCTTCAGGGCGGCGCCCTTGTCGTTGAGCTGCGCGGCCAGGCGCCGCCAGTCATCGGCCGTCATCTCCTTGCCGACGCGGCTCAGGAACGCGAGGCCGTCTTCTCCCTCGAGGGGGCGGCCCAATCGCTGCGGTACCGCGAATATCGGCACGACTACATATTCGACGCCGACACGATGCATGTCGGCAGCGAGCGGGCCGAGGTCGCCCGCGAGCGACGGGCCGCCGCCGGCGTCCGCCTGCAGCGGCACGTGGGTGCTCGGGCACGAGAGCCCGGTGCGATCGAGTGCCGCGCGAAATTCCGCTGCCGTACGCTTCATGAAGCCGACGCCCTCCACCGTCCGATAGCCGATCTTGGCCACGGCCTGCAGCGTCGCATCGAGGTCGCGGTACGGCGCCTCCCCGAGCGTGTAGAGCTGCAGGCCAATCGGCAGGTCGTGGCTGGAGAAGAAGCGACGACGACGCGCGGGTGCGGACAATCCCGCCGTAGCGGTGGTGCAGCCCACCGCGGCCGTGGTGGCCAGGAATGCCCGCCGGCTGACGCGGCTCTCCTGCTCTGAGGCTCTCCACTCATTTCGCCTCCTCCGTATTTCGACGCGAGGCCGGATTCTAATCTGCAGACCCTACCGCGGCACCACGGCCGTGGTCCCGGCCGATCTCACGGCGTACGATGGCCGTTGAGCCCCGGGACCCCACAGCTTCTCGCCGTGATCGATGCCCGTCCCCGCGACCTCGGCGGTTTCACCGTCGGCCGCGTGCTGCCTGCGGCGGCGCGCAAGCTGATCGGCCCTTTCATCTTCTTCGATCACATGGGACCGGCCGCTTTCGCGCCCGGGCGCGGCATCGACGTGCGGCCGCATCCGCACATCGGACTCGCGACGGTCACCTATCTTTTCGAGGGCGAGATCGTCCATCGCGACAGCCTGGGCTCGCACCAGCCGATCCGCCCCGGCGATGTCAACTGGATGACCGCGGGCCGCGGCATCGCGCATTCCGAGCGCACCGGGGCCGAGCCACGGCAGTCGGGCTCGCGCCTCGACGGGCTGCAGCTCTGGGTCGCGCTGCCGCTCAGGCACGAGGAGACCGACCCCGAGTTTCATCACCACCCCGCCCGCGACCTGCCTGCCGTCGACATCGCCGGCACGCGAGTCCGCGTGCTCGCGGGCAGTGCCTTCGGTGAGACATCGCCCGTCAGGACCTTGTCGCCTCTTTTCTACGCCGATGCGGCCATACCGGCGGGCGGCGAGCTGCCGCTTGCCAACGAGCACGAGGAGCGCGCGGCTTACATCGTCAGCGGCACGGTCGAGTGCGGCAACGAGCGGGCGGAGCGCGGCCGTATGTTGGTGTTTGCGCCCGGCGCTCCGGTAACACTGCGCGCCGTGAGTGACGCCCGGGTTGCCCTCATTGGCGGCGCACCGCTCGATGGCGAGCGGCACATCTTCTGGAACTTCGTCTCGAGCTCACGGGAGAGGATCGAGCAGGCCAAGCGCGACTGGCGGGAAGGCCGGTTCGCCAAAGTGCCTGGCGACGAGCAGGAGTTCATCCCGGTTCCGGACTGAGGGCGCCGCTCGGCGTGACATCGCGCATCCGATCGACGGTCCTCAGGGACGGGAAGAGCCGCATCCAGATCGCGACCACGATCAGAGTTCCCACGCCCCCCAGGATGACCGCCGGCACCGTGCCAAAGAGAGCCGCGGTCACTCCCGACTCGAAGCCGCCGAGCTCGTTGGAGGCGCTGATGAAAAGAGTGCTCACCGCGCTCACCCGCCCGCGCATCGCATCCGGCGTCGCAAACTGCACCAGCGCGGAGCGGATGTAGACGCTGATCTGATCGGCCGCGCCCGTGACGGCAAGGGCGGCAAGGGACAGAGCGAAATTCTTCGATATCCCAAACACGATGGTGCCGATGCCGAAGATCACGACAGTGGCAAACATGGTGCCGCCGACCCTGCGCTCGACCGGCCGGCGAGTGAGGAACAAGGCCGTGAGGGCGGCGCCGAAAGCCGGCGCGCTGCGCAGCAGGCCGAGTCCCTTCGGACCGACGTGCAGGATGTCCCGCGCGTAGATCGGCAGCAGGGACACCGCCCCGCCCAGCAGCACCGCGAACAGATCGAGGGAGATCGCGCCGAGGACCACCGCACGCGAGCGCACGAATTCGATGCCTTCGCGCACTCTTGCGAGGCGGCTCGCGAGCGCCGCCGCATCCGGCGTCATGCGCCTGCCGCCGAGAAAAAGCATCCCTGCGGCACTCAACAAGGACGCGACGAGCGCACTGCCGTATGCGATCGCCGGGCCGAGCGCATACGCGAAGCCGCCAAAGGCGGGCCCGGCGATGATCGCAAGCTGGAGGGCGGAAGAGCCCCAGGCGATGGCTCGTGCGAGCCTCTCGGGGGGAACGAGGAATGGCAGCAGCGATCGGGTCGCAGGCCCCGAAAAACCGCGCGCCGTCCCGTAGAGCAGGATGATGGCATAGAGCGGCCAGACCGAGGTCTCGTGGGCGAGGACGAACACGAGCAGCAGTCCGCTAGCGACCGCCTCGAGGAGGCTCGCCAGAGTGATGATCCGTCGCGGATCGAAGCGGTCGGCCAGCTCCCCGGCGGGCAGCGCCAGCAGGAACATGGGCACGAACTCGACCAGGCCCACGATCCCGAGCGCGAGCGGACTTCGCGTCAGGTCATAGACCTGCCAGCCGACGGAGACTGACTGCACGAGCACCGCGATGCGCGATAGCACGCGTATGCCGAGAAACAGCGGCAGGTCGTGTTCGCGATATGGGCTCTTAATTGCCGCTGCCCGCCCGCGCGTGCACGTAAGTCGTCGCGGCCAGGTCCTGCACGATGTGTCCGAGGGACTTGTAAACCGTGATCTCCTCCGGCGACCTGCGCCCGGGCATGCGCCCGAGCAGGACTTCCCCGATCTCCGCGACGATGTGGCTGTCGTCGATGAGCCCCGCCTCCTTGGCAAGCAGGAATTCCGCGGCCGCGGCCAACGCCGAGCGCCGGCTGTCCACTATATAGCGGCTCATCCGAACCAACGCGTGGTCGATCTCCACCGGTCCCGCGTAGCTGGAGCCGACGACATTCACGTGCGTTCCCGGCCGCACCCACTCGCCGAGCAGCACTGGCGTCCGCGACGCTGTCACCGTGCAGATCACGTCGGCGGCGGATGCCGCCTCATGCGCCTCCGCCTCTGCTCTGACAGGCATTGCAACTTCACGCTGCATTCGTTCCGCGAAGTCGGCGGCGCGCTCCGCGGAGCGTCCCCACACGAGAACCTGCTCGAAACGCCGAACGCGAACCAGTGCTCGGATGTGCGAAGCCGCCTGTGCACCGCAGCCGAATACGGCCAAGGTCGTGGCGTCCCGTCGCGCGAGGGCATCGGTTGCGACAGCAGATGCCGCCGCCGTGCGGATCTCCGTGATCTCGCCGGCATCGGCAATGCACGTCACCTGGCCGCTCTCGCGGTCGAAGAGCACTACCACACCGCGATGCGCGGAGCGGCCCGGTTCCGCCGGATCGGCAAATACCGACAGCACCTTGGCGCCGAACCCATGCGGCGCGGCGAGCGTGCCCGGCATGAGGCCAAAGAACCTGGCGGGAGCGAGCTCGAAGATGCTGCGCAACGGCTGCGGCTTGCCCTCGGCGCTGAAATCGGCCATGGCGGCTCGGACCGCCGCGATGCAGCCATCGTAGTCGAGCGCAGCCCGCACCTGCTCGGGGCCGTAGAAGGGCACGCTCCCTTTGACGGCAGTGTCCTTCAAACCCTCTTCGTCCAGCCGTGCGTGTCCGGGGACTCGCCGCGCTGGATGGATACCAGCTTCTCGCGGAGCTTGCGCGTGTGGGGTCCGACTTCGCCGCTTCCCACCCTGTGCTCCTGGCCGCGGTGAACCAGCGTGCCGACGCCCGCGAGCACCGCGGCAGTTCCGGAGAGCGCGGCCTCGCCATTGCGGACCCACTCCAGCATCTCGGGAACGTCGAAGACCCGCTCCTCGACCCGGTAGCCGTTCTCCCGCGCGAGCGTCAGCACCGAGTCGCGGGTCACTCCGTGGAGGAATGTCGAATCGAGGCTGCGGGTGAGCACCCGCCCGTCGGCGAACAGCAGGAAGTTGGAAGCGCCCGTCTCCTGGACCGAGCCCCCCGGACAGAACAACACCTGATCGACGTTGTACTTGCGCCGCGCCTCGAGCGTGGGACCCAGCGCCGCGGCGTAATTGCCGCCCGTCTTCACCATGCCGGTCTGCGTGGCCGTGCGCGCATTGACGTCCTCGATGTAGATGCGCAGCGGCTTCATGCCCCCGGCGAAGTAGTCCCACACCGGGCTCGCCAGCACGATGAGATTCGCGTCCGTGGCAGCCGCGCCCGCGGCACCGATGTTGGGAGTGGTGCCGAAGAGGATCGGCCGCATGTAGAGCGCCCCCGGCGCCTCGGGAACGACGTCACGATTGCGGTCGATGGTGGTGCGGATCATCTCCTCGAGCTGCCGCGCATCGGGCTCCGGCAGCACCAGCGCCCGTGCACTCTGGCGCATGCGCTCGATATGCCGGTCCATCCGGAACACGTTGACGCTGCCGTCGGCCCAGCGATAGGCCTTGAAGCCCTCGAAGCAGGTGCTGGAGTAGTGCAGCACGTGCGCGGCCGGATGCAGCTCGATCGGCCCGCATGGCCGGGCCTCGAAGCGCCCCCATTGTCCGTTCTGAAAGCGGGCCAGGGTCATCGTGGGCGCGATCACGGTTCCAAACGCCGGGCGCGGCTCTTGCGAAGGCTTGGGCATGCTGTTCATGGGTGCCAGTTTAAGCCGACGGCGCCCGCCGCGCACCGTTGCGCGTGATCGCACCCCCGATTTTTGTTGCACCGGTGCGACGAGTGCCGCGCCGAGGCGTATGCGGCTACGATAGCCATCGTGGGTAACGCGTCGAAAATCGTGACCAGCCGATCAGGCCTCAGGGCCGAGCTCACGGAGAGCGGCGCGGTGCGCCGCTTCGACTGCGGCCCGACGACGCTGACCCTATTCGTCGGCAGCGAGGTCGAGTGCGGCCCCGCCAATCTCTTCCTGCGGCGACTTGCCGGCAAGCGCGACTGGACACCTCTGCTCGGTCCCACAAGCCCGACGCGGTTTGGAACGGCGACCGCAGAGGGCAGGCTCGCGGGGCACGGCACATGGCAGGGTATCGAGTACGACATTTCGCTCGTGCTCGCGGCGGATGCGCCCGTCTGGTTCTGGCACGTCCATCTGAGGAACACCTCATCCGAGCCGCAGGAGCTGGACCTGACCTATGCGCAGGATCTCGCGCTGGCGCCCTACGGGGCGGTGCGGATGAACGAGTACTACGTCAGCCAGTACATCGATCACACGCCGCTCTCCGATCCGCAACGCGGCACCCTGATCGCCTCGCGGCAGAATCAGGGGACGGATGGACGTAACCCCTGGAGCCTGATCGGATCGCTGCGGCGTACCACTTCCTTCGCCACCGACGCGCTCGATTTCTATGGACTCGCGAGCCGAGCCGGCGAGCCGCCTCACGGCATCGTCGGCGAGCTACCCGGCCGGCGCCTGCAGCACGAGCATTCCATGGCGGTGCTGCGCGATGCGCCACTGCGCCTTGCGCCCGGCGAGACTGCGCACGCGGGATTCTTCGGTATTTGTGTCGCTGATCATCCGGATGCCACGTCCGAAGCGGATCTGGCGATACTCAGCAGAATACGGGCACTGCCCGAAGCAACTCCCACCGAGCTGTCGACGGCTGCGTCTCTTGCCGGCGCGGGCCGGACACTCTTCTCAGCGGCAGCGCCTCTGCCAGGCGGCCGCTCTCGATGCCGGCGCGCTCCACCGCCTCTTCCCCACGCCCTGGCGCCATGAGGAGACTGACGAGGGTGGCGGGCTTCTGTCGTTCTTCCATGGCGCCGAAAACCACGTGGTGCTGCGAGCCAAGGAGCTGCGCGTGCTGCGCCCTCACGGCCAGCTGCTGCGCACCGGGCGTCATCTGACCCCGGATGAGAGCGCCCTGACATCGACAGCATGGATGAGTGGTGTCTTCCACTCCATGGTGACCCAGGGACATGTCAGCATCAACCGTTTCCTGTCCACGAATCGCAGCTATCTCGGCTTCTTTCGCTCCCAGGGCCTGCGCGTCTTCGCGCAGCTTGCCGGCGAGTGGCGGCTCCTCGGCGTCCCCTCCGCATTCGAGATGTCACCCGCGAGCTGCCGCTGGATCTACCGCCACGCCGACGGCGAGATCGAAGTGCGTGCCGCCGCTCACAGCGGGCCTCATGCGCTGACCCTCGACATCGAGGTGACCCAGGGACCTGACACGGCATTCCTCATCTGCCAGCACATCGCGCTGAATGGCGATGACGGCAACGCTCCGGAGCCGCTCAGCTGGCGGCGCGACGGCGCTACGCTCATCGTGACGCCCGCGCCGGGATCAGATGTCGGCCGCAGATTTCCGCAGGGCGAGTTCCGCATCACTCTCGCGCCGCAGACGGCGGTGCGGCGCGCCGGGGCCGATGAGCTGCTGTTTCTCGATGGGCGCTCACGACAGGAGCCGTATCTTTGCATCGAGACCGCGCCCACGCGACGCGCCGGCCTCGCCGTGACCGGCCATCTCGTCGCGGAGGAGAGTCAGGCACCCTGGCGGCTCCCGCCCGAAGAGAGGCTGGTGCCGAGCCTGACACTCGAGCCCGCGGCTCCCGGAGAGTCCGGCGAGCGGGCTGCGCACCTCGCCGAGATGGTCCCGTGGTACGCACAG
Organism: uncultured Pseudomonadota bacterium; assembly: GCA_963833085.1. Classification (GTDB taxonomy): domain Bacteria; phylum Pseudomonadota; class Gammaproteobacteria; order Steroidobacterales; family Steroidobacteraceae; genus 13-2-20CM-66-19. The sequence continues at coordinate 28,943 of CAWHWV010000050.1, read as the reverse complement.
AACGCGCTCGTCCACTATCTCTCCCCGCGGGGCCTCGAGCAGTACTCGGGCGGCGGCTGGGGCACGCGCGACGTCTGTCAGGGTCCGGTCGAGATGCTGCTCGCGTTGGGACGCATGGAGCCGCTGCGTGACATCGTGCTTCGTGTCATGGCCAACCAGAATCCGGACGGAGACTGGCCGCAGTGGTTCATGTTCTACGAGCGCGAGCGCGGCATCCGCGCCGGCGACTCGCACGGCGATATCGCCCTCTGGCCGCTGGTGGCGCTTGCTCAGTATCTCATCGCCTCGGGCGATGCCGCTGTTCTCGAAGCCCGAATCCCGTTCTTCGACAGCAAGGGCCCGGACGCAGGCGAGCGCGCGACAGTCTGGGAGCACGTCGAGCGCGCTTTCGCCGTCATCAACAAACGGCGCATTCCCGGTACGACACTCGCTGCCTATGGCCACGGCGACTGGAACGATTCTCTACAGCCCGCCGACCCAGCGCTGCGGGATCATATGTGCAGCGCGTGGACGGTCACGCTGCATTTCCAGGCCCTGACGACGCTCGCGCGCGCACTGCGATCCGTCGGCCGCACTGCGCAGGCGGAGCCGTTGGAGCGCCAGGCCGAAGGTATTCGCGGGGACTTCCAGCGCCTCCTGCTTCCGAACGGAGTTCTTACGGGCTACGCCGTATTCGACGCCGGCAGGGACGTCCGCTACCTTCTCCATCCGAGTGATACGACCACCGGCGTTCACTACAGCTCTCTCGCGATGATCCACGCGATCCTCGAGGACCTGCTGACTCCGGATCAGACACGCGCGCACCTCGAGATCATCGGGCGCGAGGCCTCCGGTCCTGACGGCGCGCGCCTGTTCGACTCCCCGATGCCCTATCACGGCGGCCCGCAGCGCATCTTCCAGCGCGCGGAGAGCGCGACGTTCTTCGGCCGTGAGATCGGCTTGATGTACACGCATGCGCACCTGCGCTACGCGCAGGCCCTGGCTCATGTCGGACGGGCGGAGGAGTTCTTCCGCGCGCTCTGTCAGGCCAATCCGATCGGCATCCGCTCAGTCGTGCCGACGGCGACGCTGCGCCAGGCGAACTGCTATTACTCGAGCTCCGATGCGGCTTTCGCCGATCGCTATCAGGCCCGCACGGAGTACACGCGCGTCCGCGCCGGCACCATTCCCCTCGACGGCGGCTGGCGGGTTTATTCCAGCGGCGCCGGCATCGCTCTCGCCCTCACGCTGCGACACTTCCTCGGGCTCACCTGGGAATCCAGCGCCCTCTGCGTCGATCCGGTGATGCCCGGGAGCCTGGACGGAATGCGAGTCATGATGTCCGCGGGGCCACATCCGCTCGAGGTGACATATCGCGTCGGGACCTCGGGCTGCGGGGTCAACGACATCGTACTCAACGGCGAGAGGCTGCCGTTCACGCGCGCAGCCAATCCGCACCGCCGCGGGGCGGCGCGGGTGGCCGTCGCCGCGGTCCTCGATCGCCTGACCCGGAGCCGGAATACTCTCGCCATCGACCTTGGCTAGGGCGGGCGATATCATTCCCGGAGCTTGCCTCACGCCCAGTCATCCCCGCGCGCCCTGTTCCTCAGCCTGATCGCATTGGCGCTTTGCGCCTGTAATTCGGGCGACGACTCGTCAGCGCCGACCGCACGCGTCATCCCCGCGCCAGCCGCCATTGCGACGTCCGCGACGCCTCCGCCAATGGCCGTTGCCCTGGCTCCGCAGATCAACGACGCCGACTTCTTACAATTTGATAAGACTTTATCCTCCGACGCCTTCGACGGACGCAAGCCCGGCACGCGCGGAGAGGTACTGACCATCCGCTATCTCGTCGATCAGTTCCGGCGCATGCACCTCATGCCCGGGAATCACGGCTACTGGCTGCAGATGGTCCCGGTGGTCACGACAACTCTGGTCAACACCGGCACGAAGCTCGAAGTTCGTGCGGGCGGCGGCGTGCAGGCCTTCGCCTACGGCACGGACATGATGGCCTTCACACAGGACGCGCGCCCGCTCGTCGCGCTGCGCAACTCATCCATGGTCTTCATGGGTTATGGAATCGACGCGCCCAAATGGCAGTGGAATGACTACAAAGGCGTGAACGTCAAGGGCAAGACCGTGATCGTGCTGGTCAACGACCCGGGTTACGCCAGCGGCGACCCGCAGCTCTTCGACGGCAAGGCGATGACCTGGTACGGACGCTGGATTTACAAGTATGAGGAAGCGGCGCGCATGGGCGCAGCCGCCTGCTTCATCGTTCACACCAGCGACGATGCGGCCGGCTACCCCTGGACGGTGGTCAGAAACAGCAACGGAGGCCCGCTGCAGAGTTTGCCCGCGAGCGCCGCACCGGGTCCGCGGCTCGCGGTCGCGGGTTGGCTGACACTTGCCGCCGCGCAGCGCCTGTTCCACTCGGCGGGACTCGATTTCGACACCATGGCCGCCCAGGCGGCGCAGCGCGGCTTCACGCCGACACCACTCCCGGCCACAGCCTCCATCCTTCTGAGGAGCGCCGTCGTCCACGACCGATCGTACAACGTGTTGGGGCTCGTCAAGGGCAGCAAGCATCCCGATGAGGCGGTGATCTACAGTGCGCATTGGGATCATCTCGGCATGGTGATCGGACCCCGTGGTCGCCGCGAGGTCTTTCACGGTGCCGTCGACAACGGCAGCGGGCTCTCGGCGCTGCTCGAGATCGCGGACGCGTTCGCTCACCAGAAGACCCCTCCCGAGCGCAGCGTGGTTTTTCTCATGCCGACGCTCGAGGAAGCGGCGGACCTCGGGTCGCAATACTACGTGACCCACCCGATTTTTCCGCTCGACAAGACGGTCGCGGACATCAACATCGACGCCTGGCCGATCATCGGCCGCGCTCGCGACATGACCGTCGTCGGCGCCGGACAATCGCAGCTCGAGGATGACCTCAAGCAGGTGCTCTCACTGCAGGGTCGGGAGTTGACCCCGGAAGCGACACCGCAGTATGGATTCTATTTCCGCTCCGACCATTTCAGCTTCGCCAAGGCAGGCGTCCCGGCGCTGATCGTCGGCCCGGGCCTGGATCTCATCGAGGGGGGCCGCGCCGCGGGGCTTGCCGGCTCCGCCGACTACACGGTGCGACGCTACCACACGCCAAACGACGTATTCGATCCCAACTGGGACCTCAGCGGCACGCTCGAGGACATCCAGACGCTCTACCTCCTCGGCCGCAACCTGGCCGACGGCGATGCATGGCCGGACTGGTATGCCGACAGCGAGTTTCGCGCGCAGCGCGATGCGATGATGGCGAAAGCGCGACAGCCCGCGCCCGCAAGCAAATCGTCATCTGCCGCGGCTACCCGCGGCGGCGCGCCCTGAGCCACCGCGTCGTCTAGCCCGTGGCTGCGCGACGGCGTGATGTCGACGATCTGCTCGCGCGCAAGCGGCACGATCTCCCGCGCGACGATGCGCGGCGGGGCATCCTCGCCGCGAGCGGCGCAGACCGCCGCGAGATAGTCCGGGCGCAAGGCGAGCTGCCACACCCGCCAGAGGCCGGGGGAATCGCCGAGCTCGGGCCGCATGTGGAGCGTGAGTTCCCGCTCGCCGGTCAGCTCGAAGCGAAAGGCATCCAGCCGGATTGCGAGGCCCATGCCACGCGCCTTGATGTACGACTCCTTCAGGGTCCACAGCTCGAAGAACCGCCGCCGTCGCTCGCCCGGCGGCAGCGACAGCAGCGCCGCGCTCTCTTCCGGCGCGAAGTAGCGGTCGAGCCCGTCGATGTCGAACGCGCGCGCCTCGATGCTTTCGGTGTCGATGCCGAGCGTTCGGCCCGAGGTGACTCCCAGCATTACGAGATCGGCGCAATGCGAGATGTTGAATTCCAGCGGCGGCGCGAGCCGCGGCGCCGAGATCGCCGGCCGCCCGTGCGCTCCGGCCGAGAACACCCAGTCCTCGGGCCGCACCGCGGCGTACCGGGACAGGACCGTGCGCACCAGGGCGCGTGTCACCAGGTGACGCCGCTGATCCTTCGCAAAACGGAAGCGCGCCTGCCTGGCGCGCTCGTCCGCACTGAGCAGCGCATCGTAACGGGACAGGAGCGAGTCGTCGCCGATCTCACTGATGTAGGTACACCAGAGGTCGATCCTGCGGCTGTCGGCGGTGAGGTCCATGTCTACGCATCCTGCGTCCTGGTCCCTTCCATCTTCCGCCCCTGCCCGCGGCATATTGGACGGCAGAGTGAACCGTTGCCGCGGCATAGAAAAGCGCGACCGCCGGAAGAGTCGCGTGTAGGCCGCTGAGACACGATAGAAGCGCACCATCGGCAGATAACAGACGCTCATCAGCAGCCACGCCGCCGCGCCGAATCCCATCATGAGCGGCTCGCGAGTCAACAGCAGAAGCGGCGGCGCCAGATAGGTGACGATCAGTCCGCAGAGCGTCGCGGCGAGCACCAGGTATGAGTGCCCCAGCTGGTTGAAGGCCGTGCGCGAGATCATCGCGCCGATCTCGGCAAACGAGCCATACACCCGCAAGCTCCGCGTTTGCCGCGCGAGGCCAAGCCAGACGCGCCCACCGCTCGATTTGACGGCGCGCGCCAGCGCACAGTCGTCGATGATGCAGCCACGGATCGCGGCAAGGCCTCCGGCGCGCGCCAGCGCTGCCGGCCGCAACAGCATGCAGCCGCCCGCGGCGCCCGCGGCGGCGGATCGTGGCGATGCGATCCAGGCCGGCGGATAGAGCTTGAGAAAGAAGAAGACGAAGGCCGGGATCAGGCAGCGCTCCGCGAAGGTTGCCGTCGAGAGCCGCACCATGAGCGAGACCAGGTCGAGGTGCTCCGCCTCGGCTTTGCCGGCAAGCCCCGCGATCTCTCCGGCCACGTACTCGATGTCGGCGTCGGTGAGCAGCAGGAAATCCGGATTGTGGCCGGCCGCCGCGGCAACGCCCTGCGACATGGCCCAGAGCTTGCCCGTCCAGCCCGGCGCGGGCGGCGTACCGCTGAGCAGCGTCAATCGTTCGAGCGCGCCAGCGGCTTCTGCGGCTCTCGTGGCCTCCTCCGCGGTCCCATCCGTGCTCCCGTCATCGACGACGATGATGTGGAGCGGCGGCGCCAGTGTCTGCGCCAGCAATGAGCTCACGGCCCTGCCTATGCCCTCTGCCTCGTTGCGCGCGGGTACGACCGCTATTATCTGTCCGCTGGCGTGCCTGCCGGGCGCGACGCAGGCGGTTGTCGCGGGTGAAGCCTGCAGCTGCAGCGCACGCTGGACGCGCCAAAACCCGCCGCGCGCGAGCAGAAGATACAGCCAGATTGCGAGGGGCACCGCCGCGGCAGCGGCATACGTGAAGGTCACGGCGTCAACCGACACCTTAGGCATGACCCTGCGCGGACGTGCGAGCAGGCGCGCGAGGCCGATATAATCGGCGGACCAGTTTCGCCATGCTGGCTTCCTTCATTCCAGTGAGGTCGCGGCCGAATGCCGCGGGTAGCGTTCTGATTGCCTCGAGACACACGTGCGGGTCGCCGTTTTTCAAGCATAGCCCAAGGCGCCTCACACGTGCAGCGCTCGGGCTGATTGCATCGGCTCCGCTTTACCTCGTGGCTACCGCGGGCCTCGCGGCCGCTGTCGTACCGCCGGGCAGCGCCAGCCCTACGGCGACGACCCCGCCCACTCCGGCGCCACAGGTCGCCGGCCCCATCCCGGCGCCGCAACCAAAACCCAAACCGAAACCGAAAAAGAAGACCGAGCAGAAGATCAACTGGCTGAATCCCACCACCTGGCCCGTGCTGCCGGTTCCGCTCATCGCGGTCGACCCCAACAGCGGCCTTACGCTGGGCATGATCCCGACCATGCTGGTAACCAATGCCCGCAGCGAGATCACCGATATCATCGCGCCCGACATCCTGCACAACCCGTACTTCGGCTGGGGCGCGGATGGCCGCATACTCGCCTTCCCGTCGGAGGATACCCAATGGTCGATCGTCGGCGGCGCCGAGCAGCGCGTCGAGAGCAACCTCGATCTGGAGTACGAGACCGGCCTGCTGCGCGAGTCGCCCTTCTCGCTGTCGGTCGAGAGTCTCTACGACCGCAGCGGGACGGAGCGCTTCTACGGCATCGGCAACAACTCGATCAAGATCAATCAGAGCGTCTATATCGATCAGCAGATCGGCGCCTACTCGACGCTCGGCTGGAACATCACCCACGCCTGGCAGCTCGCCTACACCTTCACCGCGAAGAAGGTCAAAGTGCTCGGCACGACCCTCCCGGGCATTCCGCCGATCACGCGACTCTTCCATGACACGCTCGGCATCGGCACCACTCACGAGCTGCTGAATCGCATCGCGCTCGTCTATGACACCCGCAACGACATCGTCATTCCGACCAGCGGCATGGAGATCGTTGCCTACGGCGGCGCAGCGAGCCGCAACGTCGACGTGGACGACTCGCTCTTCACCGAGGCCGGCGGCGATGGCAAGTTCTACTGGTCGCCGTACGAGTCGCTCGTGGTGGCGACTCACGTCGACCTGCGGTACGAGCCAACGCACGCATCACGTCCCGTTCTGGGCGCTGAGCAGCCTGGGCGGGGATGAGAGCGACATCGGCGGCTCGCAGACTCTGCGGGGCTACGGTACCGGGCGCTTCTACGACCGCAACTCCTTCTCCGCCAACCTCGAGTTGCGCCAGAACGTGGTTTCGATGGATGCGTTCTCGACACACATCGACATCCAAATCGCCCCCTTCTTCGATACCGGACGGGTATTTCACAGCACCAGTACGTTTCCGATCACGCACCTGCACAACGTGATGGGGGTGGGATTTCGCGGGATCGCGCCGCCCTCCGTCGTCGGCTACGTCGATATCGGAAAGGGCCACGAAGGCGTCGCCATTTTCACGGGCATCGGGTATCCGTTCTAGATTGGATTGGCGCAAATCGCTCCCGGCGATTTGCGCAGCCAGCCGTCCGACAGGATTCGCGCCGCGGCCCAGGGAACGGCCCTGGGCCGCTCACTCATTTGCTTTCGGACGACGCTCCGTCAGTAAGGTAGCCGTTCTCTTGGAACCAGCGTAGGGCGTCCGCGAACGCCTCTCCTGGAGCGCGCCAGCGATAACCGAGCTCGTGCACGGCCTTATCGCTGGAGAAGAACATCCGTTTGCGCGCCATCTTCACACCTTCGACTGTGACGCGCGTCGGGCGGCCCGTCAGTCTGGCATACAGCTCCGACACGTACGCCACGGGCAGTACAGCCGCGTGCGGCAACCGTATGCGCGGCGGCCTTCGGCCCGCGAGCTGCGCGATGGTCGTCAGGATCTCGAGCAATGTCATGTCCTGGCCGCCAAGAATGTAGCGCTCACCGACCCGGCCGCGATGGAATGCCAGCAGATGGCCCGCCGCGACATCGTCGACGTGTACGATGTTGAGTCCGGTGTCGACGTAGGCGGGCGTACGGCCGCGGGCGGCATCGAGCACGATCTGACCCGTGGGCGTCGGCTTGACGTCACCCGGCCCGATCGGCGTCGAGGGGTTGACGATCACGACCGGCACGCCGCGCGCCGCGGCCTCCCGTGCCCTTTCCTCGGCGAGGAACTTGGAACGCTTGTAGTGGCCGATCATGTCGGCGAGGCCGACGGGAGCATCCTCGCTGCCGGGACCGCCCAGGGCAGGCAGTCCGACGGTGGCGACGCTGCTCGTGTACACGATGCGCCGCACTCCGACGCGCTGGGCCGCCTCGAGAAGGTAACCCGTACCGTCGACGTTCGTGCGGTAGAGCTCCTGCGGTTGCGGTGCCCACAGTCTGTAGTCGGCGGCAACGTGGAACGCCGCCTCGCATCCCGCGAGTGCCCGCTCGAGAGAGGTGGGGTCCGTGAGGTCTCCCACGACCTGCTCGGCAGCGAGCGTTGCGATGTTGCGGCGATCCGAGCCGCCGCGCACCAAGGCGCGGACCTGCCACCCCTGTGCGAGGAGCGCGCGCGCCACCGCGGCGCCCACGAATCCGGTCGCCCCCGTCACCAACGCTCTCATGGGGACTGCGCCGCCGGCCCGCCTACGAGCGCGTCCCGTGCGGCCGATCCGGGAGCGACCACGGCCGCGAGCACACGCATTGCAATGCGGTACCGCGCCGAGAGGCGGATCAGCCCGCCGACATCGCCCGGGGCTCGCAGCAGCGCCGCGAGCAACCGGCCGAGACGCAGTTGGCCGCCGCTGCTCGCGGCGATCACGGCCGCGGGTAGCTGATCGGATGCGGTGTCGACGATGATCCGTAGCGCGATGAAGGGGAGCCCGGCCTGCCTGGCGACCTGGGCGATGGCCGCGCTCTCCATGTCGACGGCGGCGGCGCGGGATTCACGCCAAGCCGCGGCCTTGGCGTCGGGACTGGCGACCGGCCGCTCACTGGTGAGAAGTCTGCCCCCACATGCGATACATGAGGCAGGCAGTGCGGCGCGCAGCCGTTGACGCCACTCGGTTGCCGTAACCGACACGACGGCACCGCGTGCCACGACCTCCTCGGGCAGCAGCACGGCGCCGCAGATCAGCGCCGGGTCGAGACCGCCGGCCATCCCGAAGCTCACGAGTGCGGTGGCGCCCGCGAGTACGAGTCGGCGCGCAGCGGCCGCAGCGGCGCCCTCCCCAATGCCGCTCACTGCCAACAAGGCGCCATCCGTGAGGCGGCGAAGCTCGGCGCCCTGACGAGCCGCCGGCCCGAGAGTGCGCGCCTCGGCCGCGAGCGCCGAGACGATACCGATCGGCTTCAAGGGGGATGGGACTCGCTGCGGCGGCGATAGGCGGCAAGCGCCCAAAGCGGAAAGAAGGCGCTGTAGCCGTGATACTTGAGATAGAACACCCGCGGGAAGCCGGGCGAGGTGAAGGTCGGATGCGACCACAGCCCTGAGCTCTCCTGGGTGCGTAACAGATGATCGACGCCGCGCTTCACCGCCGGGGAGTCCCCCTCGCCTGCGGCGATGAGCGCAAGCAATGCCCACGCCGTCTGATACGGCGTGCTGGGGAAATTCGTATCGGGGTGGGTTTCGAGTTCGTAGCTGTCGTTGCTCTCGCCCCAGCCACCGTCCGCATTCTGACGCGAGAGAAACCATGCTACGGCGCGGCGCACGGCCGGATCGTCGGCGGGGATGCCCGCAAGCTCCAGGGCCACCAGCACCGACCAGGTGCCATAGATGTAGTTGCTGCCCCAGCGCCCGAACCAGGAGCCGTCGGCCTCCTGCTCGCGCCTGAGGTACACGACGGCGCGCTCGAGGGCGGCGCGGTCCTGAGGCCGCGACACCCGCGACAGTACCGCAACGACGCGCGCCGTCACATCGCTCGTCGGCGGGTCGAGCAGCGCGCCGTGATCGGCGAACGGAATGTAGTTGAGGTTGTAATGCGTGTTGTCGGCGTCGAACGCCGCGAATCCGCCGTTCTCGCTCTGCATCCCGACCAGCCAGTCGAGCGCGCGCTCGATGGCGACCGTGTAGCGATCCGGCAGTCGCGCCTGATGCATGGCCCAGGCGACCACGGCCGTATCGTCGAGGTCGGGATAGTGCGCATTGGCGAACTGAAACGCCCAGCCGCCGCCCGGTACGTGCGGCCGCTGCGCGCGCCAGTCGCCCACATCCTCCAGCACCTGCCGGGGCAGGAGCCAATCGAGCCCGCGCACGGCGGCACGCGTCGCCTGGGGGTCGCCCGCTTCCTGCATCGCCAGCGCGGCGAGGGCGGTGTCCCACACGGGCGAGACACAGGGCTGGCAGTAGGCGCGATCGCCCTGGTCGACCAGCAGTTTCTGGATCGCGCGCTTGGCGGTGACCCGGCGCGGGTCGTCCGCCGGATAACCGAGCAGCACCATCATCTCGAGCGCGTTCACCATGGCCGGGAAGATCGCGCCGAGCCCATCCTCGCCGTTCAGACGCTCGAGCACCCAGGCTTCGGCGCGCCGCATCGCCGCCCGGCGCATCGCGGCCGGGATCAGCGGATCGATGCATCGCGCCAGCCGGTCTATGGCGAAGAAAATGCGGGCGAGGACCTTGCCCTTCCGCGGCAGCCGGAAGTAGTGATGCTCCTCCTCCGGCGGCTTCGTGAAGAGCTCGCGCACGTTGACGCCGCGCGGATTACGCGCGATCGGCTTGACGGTACACAGTACAAACAGCGGCACCATCACTGTCCGCGACCAGTAGGAGACCCTGTCGATGTGGAAGGGAAACCACTTCGGCATCAACATGATCTCGACGGGGATGTAAGGCACCGCCCGCCAGGGGACCTGGCCGAAGAGCGCAAGCGCGATCCGCGTGAAGACGTTGACGTGCGCGGCGCCGCCGCGCGCCAGGATCGCCTCGCGGGCCCGCTGCATATGCGGCGCGTCCGGATCGTCGCCTGCCAGCTTCAGCGCGTAGTAGGCCTTGACGGTGCAGCTCAGGTCGAGCTCGCCTCCATGATAGAGCGGCCAGCCGCCGTGGGCAGCCTGGTGCTCGCGCAGATAGACCGCGAGCTTGCGCTCGAGCTGCGGCTCGAGCTCATCCAGATAATGCATCATCAGGATGTACTCGGCCGGAATGGTGCAGTCGGCCTCGAGCTCGAAGAGCCAGTGTCCGTCCCGCTGCTGCAGCCTGATCAGTCCATCGCGCGCCGCGGCGATCGCCTGACCGACTGGGCCCTGCGGGCGCGGCGCGCGTGCACGCGCGACTTCCGCCGCGGCGAGAGCGCCTGCAAACTCGCGCGGGACCGCCCCCGCCTGTGCGCCGGGGGTCATGGGAGCGAGCCTCCGAGCCGCTGGGAAGCCCCGATCGCCTCCGCGCCCACGTCGGCGGCGCGCACGGCGGCAGGTTTCATCGGCACCGAGCCGTCCGCGAGCGGCAGGCCCCGCGCGGCGCGCTCGAATAGCTGTTGCAGCACGCGGTCGTTGCGTACCGAGAGACTTGTCAGGGTCCGGGTCATCATCACCGCCGATCGTGAGACTTTCACCTGCGCACCCGCCGTGAAGCCTGGTGTCGTCTGGATCTTGCGCAGCGTCAGCGCCGCGAGGCCGAGCGCCCACAGGCAGAAGAGCCGGATGCCGCCCTCCTCGCCCGGAATGAGCAGCGTGAAGGCGAGCGCATTGCGAAGATGCCGGTGCGCGACCCCGATGAGCTCCAGCATGCCCTCGTGAAATCTCGCATCGCTGAGCTCCGGGGAGAGCTGCGCGAGATCCACTCCGTGGCGGCTGAAGACTTCCTGCGGCAGCCAGCACGCGCCGCGCCCGCGATCCTCCCAGACGTCCTTCAGGATGTTGGTCATCTGCAGGCCCTGCCCGAAGGAGGGCGCGAGCTCGTAGAGCTCCACGTAGTGGCGCCTGATCGCCGGAGAGTAGGCGCAGAACAGCTCCGTCAGCGTCTCGCCGACGATGCCCGCCACGTAGTAACAGTAGGAATCCATGTCGGTCGAGCGGGCGAGCCCCTTGAGGCTGGCGGTGCGCTGGAACTGATGCATGCCGCGGCTCATCACCTCGATGCAGCGGCGGATCGCGGCGCGCTGCCGTTCGTCGAAGCCGCTCACCACCCGGATGACCCTGTCCATGTTGGCGACGAGATCGCGTTCCGCGGGCAGCGTGCGGTCTGAAAGCCGGGGCACCACATCGCGCGCGAGCCGCGTCGCATCCTCCTTGCCCTTCACGACGGCGGTGAAGCGCTCGAGAAAGATGTAGGTGTCGGTAGCCGATAGCGCCGGCTCGTCCTCGATGGTGTCGGCGATGCGGCAGAGCAGGTATGCGCTCGTCACCGCGGTGCGAAGCGCCGCCGGGAGCTGCGGAATCGTCAGCGCAAAGGTGCGCGAGACGTGCGGCAGGATCTCGTCCTGATAAGCCTCGTCGGACATGCCGGAATCGGGTTCCACGGCCTCTGGCCTCCGGTCAATTGCGCCTGGCCAGCAGCCAGTCCGTCACGCCGCGCAGCGCATCGGCGCGGCCGCCGAACGGCGCGAGGGATTCCATGGCCTGCGCGTGCAAGCGGCGGACCTGCTCCTGGGACGCACCCACGCCGAGGATGGCCGGATACGTCGGCTTGCCGCGCTCGCGGTCGGCGCCGGCTGCCTTGCCGAGCGTCGCGGTATCCGAGAGCACATCGAGCAGATCGTCCTGGATCTGGAACGCGAGCCCGATCGGGGCCGCGAATCCGGCGAGCGCCTGCTCGAGCCGCGGCTCGAGCGCGGGCACGCAGGCAGCGCCCATCATGACACTCGCCCGGATGAGCGCACCGGTCTTCAAGGAATGCATCTCCTCGATCTGACCGATGGCGAGCTTGCGTCCCTCGGCGTCGAGGTCGATCGCCTGACCGCCCGCCATTCCGACACTGCCGATCGCGCGCGCGAGCAGCTCCACCAGGCGCACGCGGATGGCCGCATCCGCCGGCAGCGCCGCGTCGCGGGCGAGCAGCTCGAATGCAAGCGATTGGAGTGCGTCGCCCACGAGGAGCGCCGTTGCCTCGTCGTAGGCCTTGTGGCACGTCGGCCGGCCCCGGCGCAGATCGTCGTCGTCCATCGAAGGCAGATCATCGTGCACCAGCGAATAGACATGCACCAATTCAAGGGCGCAGGCGGCCGCCTCCACCTGGTCCTCCGCGAGCCCGAGTGCACGGGCCGTGGCAAGGAGCAGGATCGGACGTACGCGCTTGCCTCCACCGAGCACACTGTACCGCATCGCGGCGTGCAGCCGCTCGGGCGTCTGATCCGTGCGCGGCAGCCGTGCGGCCAGCGCCCCTTCCATACGCGCGCGCCAAGCCTCGAGCTGACTGGCGAACGAGTCAGGCACGGCTGGCACGCCGGCTTTCCTCCTGCCGGCTCGCGCGCTTGATGGCGGCGACCGGGATCGTCGCCACGGGCGGCGGCGGCTGATCGTCGTAGAGGAACGGCAGCTCCGGTGCCATCGGGCCCTCGACCTTCGGCCCGCGCAGCAGCACTTTCAGCGCCTTCAGCGGATGAGCGAACGTGTCATCCACTGCCGTGCCCTCGAAACCGCAATGCGCCATGCAGTTGTCACACTTGCGGTTGCGGCCGACGCCGTAGCGCTCCCAGTCAGTCTCCTCCATGAGGGAGCGGTAGCTTGGCGCATAGCCCTCGTCGGTGAGCAGGTAGCAGGGCCGCTGCCAACCGAAGACGTTGTAGGTCGGGTTGCTCCAGGGGGTGCACTGATAGGTCTGGTTGCCGGCCAGGAAATCGAGGAACAGCGATGATTGGTTGAATGGCCAGCGCGCACCGCGCGCGCGGCCGAGCTTGAAGATCTCCCGGAAGAGCTGCTTGCTGGCGCTGCGCCCGAGGAATACGTCCTGGCGCGGGGCGTGCTGGTAGCTGTACCCGGGGGAGACGGTGATCCCCTCCACGCCGAGCGACTGCGCCATGTCGAAGAAATCGGCGACTTCCTCCGGCTTCTCGTTCTGGAACAGCGTGCAGTTGACGGTGCAGCGGAAGCCCTTGGAGCGCGCGAGCTTGATGGCCGCGACAGCCTTGTCGAACACCCCTTCCTGACATACCGACTCATCGTGCCGCTCGCGGTTGCCGTCGAGGTGCACCGAGAAGGTGAGATAGGGCGAAGGCTGGTACTCGTCGATGTGCTTCGCGAGCAGGATGGCGTTGGTGCAGAGATAGACGAAGCGCTTGCGCGCGACGATCCCGGCCACGATCTGCGGCATCTCCTTGTGGATGAGCGGCTCGCCCCCGGGAATCGAGACCATGGGCGCGCCGCATTCGTCGACGGCGCGCAGCGCATCCTCCAGCGAGACCCGCTTCTGCAGAATCTCCTTCGGATAGTCGATCTTGCCGCAACCGGCGCAGGCGAGATTGCATTGGAAAAGAGGCTCGAGCATGAGCACCAGCGGATAGCGTTTCTCGCCGCCGAGCTTCTTGCCGAGGATGTAACGCGCTACGCGATACTTTTGAATCAGTGGAATTCCCAAAATCAGCTCCTGTATTGGTGCCGGTCGCGGCTGCGGCCGGCCCGCCCCGCCAGCGAGGCCGGGCTCAGCTCAAGATCCCGCGCCCTGCGACTGTAACGCATGAAGCGCCGATTGGTGATACCGCCAGATCCGATCCCACTCCATCGCGAACCAGGGAGTGAAGCACATGGCGCCGTCGTCCCGCATCTCTCGCACGAGCGTATCCGGACTCACCCAACGCCAGTCCGCGATCTCATTGTGATCGATCCGCACCGGGCCGGTACTGCAGCCGATGAACACCGAGCACAGCTCATGCTCCGCTCCGACATTGTCGAACTGGGCGTGATACTGAAACTTGAACAGAAATTGCAACGGGCAAGCCAGGCCGAGCTCTTCGTACAAGCGCCGGTGAATGGCCGAGTCCATAGTCTCCGCCTGACGCGGATGACTGCAGCAACTGTTCGACCAGTAGTGCGGCCACAACCGCTTCGCCGCCGAACGACGCTGCAATAGCAACTCCCCCCGGTCGTTGAAGATGAGTAGCGAGAAAGCACGATGCAGCACACCCCGTCCTTCATGGCAACGCTCTTTGCTGAGAAAGCCGACCTCACGGTCCGCCTCGTCCACCAGGATGAGCGACTCGGCCTCGGCCGAACTGTCGCTGCCAGCCCACACTCGAGCCTGTGCACCGCCGGCCTGGGTCACGCGGGCACCCCGGAGGCGCGAGCAAACGTGTACCATATGGCCAATACATGGACTTGAAACCATCCGACTTCGTCGCTCATTGCAATCCGCGGGTTAGGCATTCCTCCGCCCATGATAACCGGCTCCACGGTCGCTGTAACTGCCCAGGCAGTCATGACCTCGCTCGGCACCCTGCTGGCGACGGTCGCGCTCGGCTATGCGGTCACCGCCTGGGTGGCCGTGCGACATCGGCGCAACAGCGGCGCGCAGCGCCGGCTTGGCAGCGGCGCCGCGTCGGCGCAGCAGCCGCTTCCGGTGACGGTCCTCAAGCCTCTCTGCGGCACCGAGCCTGGTCTTGACCGTTCGCTGCGCTCCTTCTGCGAGCAGGAATATGCCGGCGGCGTGCAGATCGTCTTCGGGGTTCAGCATCCCGCCGACCCGGCTCTCGCCGTGCTCGAGGGGTTGAAGCGCGATTATCCGCACCTCGATCTCACCGTGGTCGTCGATCCGACCCGGCATGGTGCGAGTGCCAAGGTCAGCAACCTGATCAACATGGTGCGTGCCGCCCGACATGACTGGCTCGTGCTGGCCGACAGCGATGTCCGCGTGCCGCGTGGATACCTCACGGCGGTCACGGCGCCGCTCGCCGACCCCGGGGTTGGCATCGTCACCTGCCCCTACAATGGGGTTCCGCGTCCCGGTCTGTGGTCGCTCCTTGGGACACTCTTCGTGAACGATTGGTTCATCCCGTCGGTGCGTGTGGCGGCGCTCTTCGGCTCGCGGGCCTTCGCCTTCGGCGCCACGATCGCCATGCGGCGGGATGCGCTCGATGCGATCGGCGGCTTCGGCGCGATCGCCGACCAGCTGGCGGATGATTACCGTCTCGGGGAGCTGACCCGCCGCCGCGGTCAACGGACGGTGTTGTCGCACGTTGTAGTGGATACCTCCGTCGATGAGCGCACGTTCCGCCACCTTGTTCAGCACGGGCTGCGGTGGCTGCGCACGATCCGCGTGGTGCGTCCAGGGGGGTATACTCTCTCGGCGGTCACTTTCAGCTTGCCGGTGGCCGTCATCGCCTGCGCACTCGCCGGCGGGACGCCTTTGACGCTCTGGTTGCTCGCCGCGACGGTGGTGTTGCGCCTGATGTTGCATTCGGCCGTGCAGGCCCCGACGCGAACCTGGTCTCGCCTCTGGGCCATCCCGCTCGCCGATGCGCTCGGTTTTGCGCTCTGGTGCGGCGCCTTCCTGACGCGCGAGGTGCAGTGGCGGCAGGGCCGCTACCGCGTGGCGCGAGATGGCTCGGTGCAGCCGATTTCCTGAGGATTCCCAATCATGATGAAAACGCTGTTCCTGCATCCCCCTTCATTCGACGGCTTCGACGGTGGCGCCGGCTCGCGCTATCAGGCGAAGCGCGAGATCCGCTCCTTCTGGTATCCCACCTGGCTGGCGCAGCCCGCGGCCATGGTGCCGGGCAGTCGGCTGCTCGATGCGCCCGCTGACGGCACCCCGATGTCGCAGGTGCTGCCGCTCGCGAAGCAATACGATCTCGTCATCATGCACACCAGCTCGCCCTCCTTCCCGACCGATGCGAAGGTCGCGGAGCTGCTGAAGGAGGAAAACCCGCGCCTGAAGGTCGGCATGGTCGGCGCCAAGGTCGCCGTCGATCCGGCGGGCTCCCTGGGCGCGTCGCCCGCCATCGACTTCGTGGCCCGCGAGGAGTTCGACTACACCTGCAAGGAGGTGGCCGAAGGCCGTGACCTCGCCACCATTCCCGGACTCTCGTTCCGCCGGCCGGACGGCACTATCGAGCACAATCCGGAACGGCCCATGATCGAGAACATGGACGAACTGCCGTGGGTGACACCGGTCTATAAGCGCGATCTCACCATCGAGAATTATTTCATCGGCTATCTGCAACACCCCTACGTGTCCTTCTACACGGGACGCGGCTGCCGCTCGAAGTGCACCTTCTGCCTGTGGCCCCAGACCGTCGGCGGCCACCGCTACCGCGTGCGCAGTGCCGCGAGCGTCATCGAGGAAGTGCGCTGGATCAAAGAGAACATGCCGCAGGTGAAAGAGATTTTCTTCGACGACGATACCTTCACCGACTTCCGCCCGCGGGCGGAGGAGATCGCTCGCGGCCTCGGCAAGCTCGGCGTCACATGGTCCTGCAACGCCAAGGCCAATGTGCCCTATGACACCCTGAAGGTGATGAAGGACAACGGTCTGCGGCTGCTCCTCGTCGGCTACGAATCAGGCAACGACCAGATCCTCCACAACATCAGGAAGGGTCTGCGGACCGACATCGCGCGCCGCTTCACCAGCGACTGCCGCAAGCTCGGCGTCACCATCCACGGCACGTTCATCCTGGGCCTCCCGGGCGAGACGGCCGAGACCATCCGCGAGACGATTCAGTTCGCCGTCGACATCAACCCGCACACCATCCAGGTATCGCTCGCCGCCCCGTATCCGGGCACCCAGCTCTACCGGGAGGCCGTAGAGAACGGCTGGATCACCGCCCACGACAACCTGAATCTGGTGAACGACCGCGGTGTGCAGCTTTCGCCCATCAGCTATCCACACCTGCCGGCGAAGGAGATTTATCACGCCGTGGAGACCTTCTACAAGAAGTTCTATTTCCGGCCGCGGAAGATCGCCGAGCTCACCGGCGAGATGTTGCGCAGCTGGGAGATGACCAAGCGGCGGTTGCGCGAGGGCGTGGAGTTCTTCCGGTTCCTGCACGCGCACGAGGCCTGACAGGGCCGCGGATCGGGTCGTTTGAAGTTCCTCATCGTCACCGCTGACGATTTCGGGCTGCACGTAGCGATCAACCGTGCGGTGGAGCAAGCAGCCCGGGAGGGCGTGCTGACCGCGGCCAGCCTGATGGTCGGCGCGCCGGCAGCCGCGGATGCCGTCCAGCGCGCGCGCGACCTGCCAGGTCTGGCTGTCGGCCTGCATCTCGTGTTGGCGGACGGCTGGTCGGTGTTACCGCAGCGGAGCATCCCGGCACTCGTCGATGCCCAGGGTCGATTCGGCAACAATATGGTGCGCGACGGCGTACGGTTCTTCGCCCTGCCGGCCGTACGCCGCCAGCTCGAGGCGGAGATCCGCGCCCAGTTCCAGGCTTTCGCCGACACCGGGTTACCGCTGGATCACGTCAACGCCCACAAGCACTTTCACCTGCATCCGACGCTGCTGGACATGCTGCTGCGGAT
The DNA here is from genome assembly GCA_963833085.1 of uncultured Pseudomonadota bacterium. Classification (GTDB taxonomy): domain Bacteria; phylum Pseudomonadota; class Gammaproteobacteria; order Steroidobacterales; family Steroidobacteraceae; genus 13-2-20CM-66-19. The sequence continues at coordinate 11,185 of CAWHWV010000050.1, read as the reverse complement.
TGGAGACGAGTTCGGCGTGCCGGCCGTGAGGCTGCCGCGCGAGCCGGCGTGGGTGGCGCGTCGCGCGAATGGCTCGATTGCCGGACCCGCTGTCGCGGGCCTCCTCTCGCCGTGGCTGGCGATCATGCGGCGGCGGCTGCGGGCGGCGCGCATCGCGCACAACGACTACGTGTTCGGCATGTCGAGCAGCGGCTCGATGGATGAGGCACGGCTGCTCGAGATCCTTGCGAGGCTTCCCGACGGCGTGACGGAGATTTATCTGCATCCGGCGGTCGAGTCGGGCGCCGCGATTGCGGTCAGCATGAGCGGCTACCGCCACACGGATGAGCTCGCCGCGCTCTTGAGCCCGCGGGTGCGCACGGCCGTCACGGCCTGCGGTGCGACGACCGGAAGCTTCAGGCAGTTGGCAACCGCACGGGCCGCGGAGCTGCGCGCAGCATGAGAGTCGCGGTCCGTATCGCTCTGGTCGCCGGCCTCGCGCTGCTGATCGCGCTCATCATGCGCGAGGGCAGCGCCATCCTCATCCCGCTCGGCCGGGCCGGGCTGGTCCTGCTCTGGCTCGTGCCGCTGCATGCACTGCCGCTGCTTCTCGATGTGCTCGGCTGGCGCGTACTCATCGCACGCTGGCGCGAGAGCAGGCTTGGCACCCTCTTCTGGATCGCCACCATCCGCGAGAGCGTCGACCGCCTGCTACCGACGGCGAACATCGGCGGTGCGATCGTCGGGATCCGCCTCCTCGCAGAAAGAGGCGTCGAAGGCGTAATTGCCGCGGCGAGCGTCACGACCGAGGTGGTGCTCACCGTCGTCAGCCAGTATGTGTTCGTCATGGTGGGCGTCCTGTGCCTGTTGCGACTCACAGGGACGGTTCAATTCACCGACGACGTACTCATCGGTCTCGCCGCGAGCCTGCCGCTCGTCGTGCTGCTTGCAGTGCTGCTGCGCTACGGCTCCGTGTTCGAGCGGCTGGAGCGGTTTGCGGTACGCCTGCTCGGCGAAGAGAAGCTGAGCTTCCTCGCCGGTCAGTCCGCGAGCCTCGACGCCGCCATTCGCGAGCTCTGCGCCGATCCGTCGCGCCTGCTCACGACGATCGCGTGGCAGGTCACCGGAATGGTGTCGGGCTCACTCGAGACCTGGCTCGCCCTGCGCTGGCTCGGGCACCCGGTGCCCTTCGGCGCAGCCATTGCGCTCGAGAGTCTGACCATGACCGTGCGCAATTTCATCTTCCTGGTGCCGGCGGGGCTCGGCGTGCAGGAGGCGAGTCTGGTGGGATTCGGGGCTCTGCTCGGCATCAATGGCGACCTCGCCATGGCGCTGTCACTGGTCAAACGAATGCGGGAGATCCTCTTCGGGGTCCCCGCCCTGCTGTCCTGGTACTGGGTGGAAGGAAGACGGGAGCTGCATCATGTCCGTGGTTCCGGCAAGCTTTGAGGCGGAAAATCTCGCGGTCGGGTCCGCCGAGCATCGGCGCCTCCTCGGCCAGTTCTTTCTCGATACGCATGTCGAATACGTGCCGGAGCAGATGCAGTGGCCGGCGCTCTCGGACGAGGAGCTGGGACGACTGCGCAGTCTTCCTTTCTGGCAGGAGGCTGTGTCGACCGAGAACGTGACTTCCAACACGGTGACCGCCGCAGCGGCGCTGGAGGCCGACCCGCTGGTGCGTAAGGCGATCGAGCTGCAGGGCTTCGAGGAGCAACGCCACGCACGGCTGCTCGTCGCCCTCACTTCCCACTACCGTATCCCGGTCGAACCGCCGCCGCCCTTCGCGCCGCGCTCGCTCGAGAACGATTTCCTCTTCGCCGGCTTCGGCGAATGCTTCGACTCCTTTTTCGCTTTTGGCCTCTTCGCCGTCGCGCAGGAGTCCGGCTTCTTCTCGCCGGCGCTGTGGAAGGTGTTCGAGCCGGTGATGCAGGAGGAGGCGCGCCACATCCTCTTCTTCGTCAACTGGGTGAAATACCGGCGCGCGCAGCTTCCCTGGTGGCGCCGTCCGGCGTTTCGTCTGCGCTGCGCCTGGATCATCCTCAAGCAGGTGGCCTCGCGGGTGGCGACGGCGCGCAGCATGGGCAAGCCGCAGCCCGGTGACGCGGGCTCCAGCGAGAATTTCACGCTGACGGGGCACCAGAAGGTGGGCACGGAGGTGACGCTCCATCGGCTGCTCGGCCTCTGCCTCTCCGAGAACGAGCGGCGGATGTCGCAGTATGACTCGCGCCTGAGGCGCCCGCGCCTCGTTCCGGGAATCGCCCGCGCCCTGTTCCGACTGCTACCTGCCAGCGTCTAACTGAGCGTCAAATGGATGCCGCAGTACTATCGTCTGATCGCGGTCGGGGCCAGTGGAGATGACATCGACCGGCACTTCGACCAGCGCCTGCAGGCGCTCCAGGTACTTGCGCGCATTCAGCGGCAGGGCCGCGTAGTCGGTGATGCCAACAGTCGATTCCGCCCAGCCGGGCAGCTCCTCATACACGGGCTCGAGGCCGGCGTAGCCATCGATGCTGAGCGGCGGCTCCGCCACGACCTGACCGGCGACACGATAGCCGACGGCTACCCTGATCGTGTCGAGGCCGTCGAGCACATCGAGTTTGGTGATGCACAGACCGGAGACGCTCGAGTGGATGATCGAGCGCCTGAGCGCCACGGAGTCGAACCAGCCGCAGCGGCGCCGCCGGCCGGTAACCGAGCCGAACTCGTGCCCCACGCGGGAGAGATGCTCGCCGTAGCCGTCGAAAAGCTCGGTCGGGAAGGGACCCGCACCGACCCGTGTCGTGTAGGCCTTGACGATCCCGAGCACGTAATCGAAAACGCGCGGCCCTAAACCCGTTCCTGTGCCCGCGAAACTGGCGGTGGTGTTGGATGAGGTCACGAACGGGTACGTGCCGAGGTCGACGTCCAGCATCGCGCCCTGTGCACCCTCGAAGAGAACATTGGCGCCGGAGCGACGCAGGCCTTGCAGGGCCAGCGTCACATCCGTGACCAGCGGCGCAATCGTTTCGCTGTGCGCGAGCAGATCGTCGAGCGTCTTCTGGAAATCAACCGCCGGCTGGCGGAAATAGTGCTGCAGCACGAAATTGTGGAAGTCCAGCACTTCACCCAGCTTCGCCGCGAAGCGGTCGCGCTGGAACAGATCCGCCACGCGCACCGCGCGCCGCGCCACCTTGTCCTCGTAGGCAGGCCCGATGCCGCGGCCGGTGGTGCCGATGGCGTTGGTTCCGCGAGCCTGCTCGCGCGCCTTGTCGAGGAGGATGTGCGACGGCAGGATGAGCGGGCAGTACGGCGAGATGCGCAGCCGCTCGAACACAGGTACGCCCTGCTCCATCAGCATGCGGCTCTCCGCGAGGAGCGCCTGCAGCGACAGAACGACGCCGTTGCCTATGAAGCAACGCGCATCCGCGCGGAGAATGCCGGAGGGAATCAGGGAGAGGATGGTCTTGCGGCCGCCGATGACCAGCGTATGCCCGGCGTTGTGGCCACCCTGGAAGCGCGCCACTGCCGCAGCGCGCTCCGTCAATAGATCGACGACTTTGCCTTTGCCCTCATCGCCCCACTGGGTGCCGATGACGACCACGAATTTACCCATGGAAATCTGCTCCGCAACGCCTTCTAGGCCGTCTCGGATTCTAGGTACGCGTCGGGGGAGGCACAAGAAATATGTGCCTGCGGCGCCTCGAGAACCTGCACGCCAGCGATCCGCTCCAGGGCGCGGATCTCGACCTCGGGCAGCTCGACGGTGAGCTCGATGGAGCCGTCCTGAGCCGTATGCTCCTTGCGAACCGACTTGGCGGCGTAGAGGCGGGAGCGCAGCGCGCCCGCGCCCGCGGGCAGGCGCAGCCGCACGGCACGTGCGAATCGCGACAGCCGCTCCGCGATGGCGCCGGTCAGCAGATCCAGCCCGAGGCGCTGCTGCGCGGAAATCCAGACCGCGGCCGGCATGCCCGCTTCGTCGCGCTCGATGGCCGCAGGACGCTGCAGGCGGTCGATCTTGTTGTAGACGATGACCTGCGGAATGGAGTCCGCGCCGATCTCCGCCAGCACTTCGTTCACCTGCGCGATGTGCTCACCCCGCCGCGGATCGCTGGCATCGATGATGTGCAGCAGCAGTGTTGCCTCGCGCGCTTCCGTCAGGGTGGATTGGAACGCGGCCACCAACTCGTGCGGCAGTTCACGGATGAACCCGACGGTATCGGCGGCAACGATCGGCGTGCCGCCCGGCAGCGTAACGCGGCGCACCGTCGGATCGAGCGTCGCGAAGAGTTGATTGGCGACGTAGGCGTCAGCGCCCGTCAGCGCCCGAAACAGCGTCGACTTGCCCGCGTTGGTGTAGCCGACCAGCGCGAGCGAGGGCACCGGAATCTCGGCGCGCATCTGCCGTCCGGTCTCGCGCTGTTGTTTGATCTTGTCGAGGCGGCGGGTGAGCACGCGCACGCGCTGCGCGATCAGACGCCGATCGGTCTCGAGCTGTGTCTCGCCGGGTCCACGCATGCCGATGCCGCCCTTCTGGCGCTCGAGGTGGCTCCAGCCACGCACCAGGCGGCTGCCGATGTGCCGCAGCTGTGCCAGCTCGACTTCGAGCTTGCCCTCGAAGCTGCGCGCACGCTGCGCGAAGATGTCGAGGATGAGTCCGTTGCGGTCGAGGACTCTGCGCCCCGTGAGCTTCTCGAGATTGCGCTCCTGGCTGGGGGAGAGGGCATGATCCACCAGGATCAGGTCCGCTTCGCCGGCCTCGGCCGCCTGTTTCAGCTCTTCCGCCTTGCCGCTGCCCACGAAGAAACGCGGCTCGGGCCGCTCACGGCGGCCCGTTACGGTAGCGACCGGCTGCGCGCCGGCCGAGACCGCAAGCTGCGAGAACTCCTCGAGATCTTCCGGATCGACCTGGGTGCCGAGACCGATGCGCACCAGCAGCGCGCGCTCACCGGAACGTGGGCGCTCGAACACTCGGCACCTCCGTGCGGCGACGCATCACTCGACGATCGGCTCCGCTACCGCAGCGCCCTCTTCTCCAGTCAGGCGCACATTGCGCGCCGGGACGACGGTGGAGATGGCGTGCTTGTAGACCATCTGGCTGACGCTGTTCTTCAACAACACCACGAATTGGTCGAACGAATCGATCTGACCCTGCAACTTGATGCCGTTGACCAGGTAGATGGATACGGGCACCCGTTCCTTACGTAGGGCGTTCAAAAAGGGATCTTGGAGCGATTGGCCTTTGGCCATCGAATTCTCCTTGTTTTCACGGCTTCTAATTGTTGGCGAAGCAGAGATTGGATTAGCAAGCAAGCGAGTTTCCCTGGGAAGCGTCCAGCAAGGTATATACCCCCGCGGACGAAAAAGGGACCGACGGCTCAATCTTAACATGCGGGCCGAATCAAAGACCAAGCTGTAGCAACTCACGCCGTACGTCGCGATTCCACGACAGTTCGTCGCTGTCCGGATCGAGCCAGCGGGGGGATGTCTCCGCGCGCATCCAGGTGAGCTGGCGCTTGGCGAGCTGGCGAGTAGCGGCAATCCCCTTCTCGATCGCCACCGTGAGGCCGTACTCGCCCTCGAGGTGCCCCCAGAGCTGGCGGTAACCGACCGCGCGCATCGACGAATGGCTCGCGGTGAGGTCACTCCTGCCGCGCAGCGATCGCACCTCTTCGAGGAAGCCGGCGGCCATCATCGCGTGGAAGCGGCTGGCGAGGCGCTGATGCAACGCCGGGCGGCTGCGCGGGGCGAGCGCCCAGGCTTTGAGCGGCATGCCCGCAAGTGGGCTCACCGTCGCGCGCTGCAGCTCCGAGAGCCGACGGCCGGTTGCGAGGCAAACCTCCAGAGCCCGTTGAATTCTCTGGCTGTCGTTGCGGTTGATGCGCGCGGCGGCCTCGGCATCCAGCTGCTCGAGCTCGCCATGAAGAGCCGGCCAGCCCGAGCGCGCAGCGCGCTCGTCGATCTCGCGGCGAAGCTCCGCGGATGCCTGTGGCAACGGCGCCAAACCTTTGAGCAGCGCGCGCAGGTAAAGCATGGTGCCGCCCACCAGCAGAGGTATTCGGCGCCGCGCATGCACGGCGGCGATTACCGCCATCGCATCCGTGACGAACCGTCCCGCGGAGTAGCTCTCCGCCGGATCGCAGATGTCGATGAGATGATGCGGCAAGTGCGCGCGCACCTCCCGGGCTGGCTTGGCGGTGCCGATATCGAGGCCGCGATACACCAGCGCGGAATCGACGCTCACGATCTCCACCGGAGCGGCCTGCGCCAGGTGGATGGCCCAGTCGCTCTTGCCGGTACCCGTGGCACCGGTAAGCAGGTACACCGGAAGCTGCAGCGAGGCACCCGCGCCGGCGCGTGCCGGTAAGGACATCACCGCCCCCGCAGGAAGAGCTGATCGAGCTCCCCGAGAGTGAGGCGCGTCCAGGTAGGACGGCCGTGATTGCACTGGTTGGCGCGATCCGTGGCTTCCATCTGCCGCAGCAGAGCGTCCATCTCCGGCAAGGTCAGGCGGCGGCGGGCGTGAATTGCGGTGCGGCAGGCCAGCGTCCCGAGGAAGCGGTCCGCGGCTGCATCGAGATGGTGCAGGCCGTCCTCGCGGGCGAGATCCTCGATGACGGAGTTGACGATGTCGATTACGCGATCGTTCGCGAGCAGCGCCGGGATGCGCCGCAGCGCGAGCGAAGTCGGACCGACCGAATCGATCTCGAACCCGGCGCGCTCCCACGGCGCCGGATCCTCCAGCACTGCATCGAGCTCGTGGGGCTTCACCGTGACGATGAGCGGCTCGAGGAGGAGCTGCGATGCCGACGGTCCGGCACCACGATCGGCCTTGAGCTTCTCGTAGAGCACGCGCTCGTGAGCGGCATGCATGTCGACCAGGATCAGGCCCTCGTCGCTCTGCGCCAGGATGTAGATGCCGTGGAGCTGCGCGAGCGCGACCCCGAGGGGTAGATGGCCCACCGCGGGCGCAGGCTCACTGACGGCCTGCGCCAACATCCAGGGGTCGCGGGATGGCACGGGAGCCTGCGGCGTGTGGAACGGCAATGCGCCGGAAACACTGCCCGGCTCAAACCCGGCCGGGCCGGAGCCTGACCAGGCCGGCGCCGCGGCGGCGCGCGCGACAGTACCCGCGAACATGGTGTGTGCGCTCGCGGCGGGCGTCGCGCCTGCTTCCGGCCGCGTCGCGGCGAGGGTGCGCTCGATCGCCCGGAAGATGAACTCGTGGATCTGATGGCTGTCACGGAAGCGCACTTCGAGCTTCGCGGGATGCGCGTTGACATCGACGAGCTGCGGATCGAGCGACAAATGCAGCACGTACGCCGCGTGCCTGCCGTGGTAGAGCACGTCGCGGTAGCCGAGCCGTACTGCGCTTGCGAGCAGCTTGTCGCGCACGCTCCTGCCGTTGACGAACCAGAACTGCCGGTCGGGCTGCGCGCGCGAGGCGGTCGGCAGGGCTACCCAACCGCTGAGCTGCACCGGGCCGGAGGTGTGGTTGACGGGAATGAGGCTCGCGATGAGCTCCTTTCCCAACACCTGGGCGAGGCGCTCCTCGCCCGCGGCCTCGCGCGTCGGCGCGGGCGCATCGAGCAACACGCGCTCGCCGCTTCGAAGACGGAACGAGACATCGGGACGGGACAGCGCCAGGCGTTCCAGCAGGCGCGCGATGTGGCCGGTCTCGGTCGGAGCGCTGCGGACGAATTTTCGGCGTGCGGGGATGTTGAAGAAGAGATCACGAACTTCGACGGTGGTGCCGGGGGGATGCGCGGCGGGTCGGACGGGGGTCGTGGTGCCGCCGTCCACGGCGATCTCGGCGGCGCGGCCTGCGTCTGGTGGGTGGGAGATCAGGCGCAGGCGGGAGACGGAACCAATGGAGGGTAGCGCTTCACCGCGAAAGCCCAGGGTGGTGATGGCGGTGAGATCGTCGAGAGCTGCGATTTTGCTGGTGGCGTGGCGGCAGATGGCTATGGGGAGCTCGTCGGCGGAGATGCCTTTGCCATCGTCACGCACACGCATCAGGCCTATGCCGCCGCGCTCTACGTCTACCTCGATACGGCTTGCGCCGGCGTCCAGGCTGTTTTCTACCAGCTCTTTGATGACTGAGGCGGGGCGCTCGATTACTTCACCGGCGGCGATTTGGTCGATTAGCTCGTTGGGGAGGATGCGGATGGGCATGCGTGGGAGTTTATCGGCTCCGGAGCGGGCCATAAAATGTCTCTGGCCAGAACGCCGCAAGTACGTCCATGTAGGCTCGCGGATCGCCGTCCTGGCGATCAGCGTCTGGCCAGAAACATTTTACGTCCCACTCCTCTCGAGCGTTCGGGACGGCCTGATTGCCAGACTAATTGCCGGCGACCAGGTCGTCGGGGGGCTTGGGCTCTTCGGCGAAGAGGGTGCCGGCGGGGGGGTGCTGGCGGAAGTAGCCGCGGATACCGCGGAAGATGGCCGCCGCGATCTTTTGCTGGCGAAGGGGGCTGCGGAGCTTGTGCTCTTCGGCGGGGTCGGAGAGGTAGTCGGCTTCGATCAGCATCGAGGGGATGTCGGGGGACTTCAGGACGACGAAGGCAGCTTGCTGTACTTCGGATTTGCGCACGGGGAGGGAGCGGTCCAGGGAGACCAGGACCTGCTGGGCGGCGGTCATGCTGTCGCTGATGGTGGCGGACTGGGAGAGATTGAGCAGAACGGATGCGAGGGTGCTCGACTTGTCGTTGAGCTGCACGCCGCCTTTCAGGTCGGCATCGTTCTCACGCTCGGCCAGCCAGCGGGCGGCCTCGCTCGAGGCGCCGCGCAAGGAGAGGATGTATACCGAGGCGCCGGCGAGCTGATGGTCGCTGACGGAGTCGGCGTGGACGGAGACGAAGAGGTCGGCCTTGGCGCGGCGCGCGATGAGCATGCGGTCGCGCAGGGGGATGAAGATGTCGCTGTTGCGTGTCAGGACGGCGCGCATGCCGCGCTGCTCATCGATCCTTTGCGCCAACAGACGGGCGATGGCGAGCGTCACATTCTTCTCTTCCGTGCCGCCGCGACCGATGGTGCCGGGGTCCTGGCCGCCGTGTCCGGCATCGACCGCCACGATGATGTCGCGCCCGGTATCTGTGGGTGCGTGCAACGCATGAATCGCTGTTGGGTTGGTGGCGGACGCCGTGGCGGCAATCGCCGGCGCATTGCCGAGCGTCAGGATGAGCTGAGGACCCCGCGCCCGCGAATACGCCCAGTCAGCGTGCACGCCGCTGGCGGCATGCAGCACGAGCACCAGCCGCAGCGCGCCGTGGGCGTGGGGAGCCATGCGAATGCGGGCAATGAGTCCACGCGCCTCGGGGAGCTCGAGACCCGGCCTCGGGCGGGTCTGCGGCAGGTCGATGACGGCGCGGAACGGATGCTCGAGAGTGAAGAATTTCTCGCCCGTGACTCGCGAGATATCGAGAGTGAGACGGGTCCCGACGTCTGCGGTAGCGAGATGAACGGCCGTCAGGCGAGCGCCCTCCTCCCGGGCTACGGCCGGACTCACCGCCGAGCCGACGCCGAGAAGAATAATGACGCCTAGCTGAAAGACCTTTCTTATCATGAACTTTGCGGTGCTACTTGACCCATAATCTACGGGCAGCGCCGCAAGTTTTCAACTACTTCGGATGCGCCCCAGCCAGGAGATGCCGGCAGCGCTATCTGCGAGGATGTCCGCCTGATGCGTATCCGGCCCCGCGGCCAGGCGGACCGTCAGGTCGGCTGGAGGTAGCAGCGCCGCGGCTCGTTCCGGCCACTCGATCAGCCAGAGGCAGCCGGGTCGCGCCCACTCCCGCAGACCCAGGTGCTCGAGCTCTCCGGGGTCGCGCAGGCGGTAGAGATCCAGGTGCACGAGTGTGAGCGTCCGAGCCTCATGCACATTCACCAGCGTATACGTGGGGCTTCGCACTGGCGCCGCGACGCCGCAGGCGCGCGCGAACCCCTCACCAGGGTCGTCTTGCCCGCACCAAGATCGCCTGTCAGATAGAGGATGGCCGGTTGCTCGAGACTGGGCAGGCGCGCCGCCGCGAGCCGCGCGCCGAGCGCCTCGGTCTCGTCCGGCGTCTTCAGAGATCGACGCAGTTGCGCAGCTCCCGGGCGACGTCGCTGGCGAGAAGCCCCCGTTCGCCCGTGCGCGCCGCGGCATCGCCAGCCATGGCGTGCACCAGGACGCCCACTCTGGCCGCGAGCCATGCGTCCCGGCACTGCGCCAGGATGCCGGCGATGGTCCCGGTCAGCACATCCCCCATGCCAGCCGTCGCCATGCCGGGATTGCCGCGCTCGCAGAGCGCCGGTATGCGACCCGGCGCGCCCACGAGAGTGCCCGCGCCTTTGAGCACCACAGTGCCGTGATAGCGTGCGACCAGGCGGTCGAGTGCGGCGAGCCGGTCGTGTTGGATATCGTCGGTATGCGTGCCGAGCAGGCGTGCCGCTTCGCCCGGATGAGGTGTCAGGATCCAATCCGCTCGCCCGGATTCACGGGATTCCGCAATGATGTTGAGAGCGTCCGCATTGACGACTAGTGGCTTGCCGGAGCTCAGTACCGCATCAAGCGCGGCGTGCGCCCACGGCGTGCGGCCGAGCCCGGGACCGATGGCAATGACGTCGGCTTTCTCGGCCGGCTCTCTCAAGGCCTCGGCGTCCGTGAGCGGAAGGCAGATGAGCTCCGGCCGGCCGGACGAGATCGCGCCACTTCTCCGGCGCGACGGCGACCGTCACCAAGCCGGCGCCGACGCGCAGGCAGGCCTCGCCCGCGAGGCGGACGGCGCCGGGCATACCCACTCCGCCCCCCACGATCAACACGCGACCGAAATCGCCTTTGTGCGACGAGCGTGGCCGCCGCGGCAGGGCCTGTTGAATGGCGGACTCCAGGACCCGTTCGATGCGCGGCCGGGGCGCAGCCGCCTCGCCCGGCGCGATCTCGAGGTCATCGAAGAACACCGTGCCGGCGAATGCCGGCCCGTCGGCGATAAACAAGCCGGTCTTCAAGCCGACGAACGTGACCGTGCAATCCGCACGCACCGTCTCGCCAAGCGGCACGCCGGTATCACTGTCCAGGCCGGATGGAACATCCACGGCGAGCACGGGGCGACCCGAGCTGTTGATGTCACGGATGACATGCGCGACCTCGTCGCGCGCGGGTCCCCGGAGCCCGGTACCCAGCAAGGCATCCACGACCACCTCTCCCTCTGCCAGGCGTTCCTGCGCATACCATTGGACTTGGATGCCG
>CAWHWV010000049.1:0-13105 GCA_963833085.1 uncultured Pseudomonadota bacterium | reverse complement strand
ACTTGCCCGCGTTGGTGTAGCCGACCAGCGCGACCGAGGGCACCGGAATCTCGGCGCGCATCTGCGTCCGGTCTCGCGCTGTTGCTTGATCTGTCGAGCCGGCGGGTGACCACGCGCATGCGCTGCGCGATCAGACGCCGGTCGGTCTCGAGCTGTGTTTCGCCGGGTCCGCGCATGCCGATACCGCCCTTCTGGCGCTCGAGGTGGGTCCAGCCGCGCACCAGGCGGCTGCCGATGTGCTTCAACTGTGCCAGCTCGACTTCGAGTTTGCCCTCGAAGCTGCGCGCACGGCGCGCGAAGATATCGAGGATGAGGCCGTTGCGGTCGAGGACTCTGCGCCCCGTGAGCTTCTCGAGATTGCGCTCCTGGCTGGGGGAGAGGGCATGATCCACCAGGATCAGGTCCGCTTCGCCGGCCTCGGCCGCCTGTTTCAGCTCTTCCGCCTTGCCGCTGCCCACGAAGAAACGCGGCTCGGGCCGCTCACGGCGGCCCGTTATGGTAGCGACCGGCTGCGCGCCGGCCGAGACCGCAAGCTGCGAGAACTCCTCGAGATCTTCCGGATCGACCTGGGTGCCGAGACCGATGCGCACCAGCAGCGCGCGCTCACCGGAACGTGGGCGCTCGAACACTCGGCACCTCCGTGCGGCGACGCATCACTCGACGATCGGCTCCGCTACCGCAGCGCCCTCTTCTCCAGTCAGGCGCACATTGCGCGCCGGGACGACGGTGGAGATGGCGTGCTTGTAGACCATCTGGCTGACGCTGTTCTTCAACAACACCACGAATTGGTCGAACGAATCGATCTGACCCTGCAACTTGATGCCGTTGACCAGGTAGATGGATACGGGCACCCGTTCCTTACGTAGGGCGTTCAAAAAGGGATCTTGGAGCGATTGGCCTTTGGCCATCGAATTCTCCTTGTTTTCACGGCTTCTAATTGTTGGCGAAGCAGAGATTGGATTAGCAAGCAAGCGAGTTTCCCTGGGAAGCGTCCAGCAAGGTATATACCCCCGCGGACGAAAAAGGGACCGACGGCTCAATCTTAACATGCGGGCCGAATCAAAGACCAAGCTGTAGCAACTCACGCCGTACGTCGCGATTCCACGACAGTTCGTCGCTGTCCGGATCGAGCCAGCGGGGGGATGTCTCCGCGCGCATCCAGGTGAGCTGGCGCTTGGCGAGCTGGCGAGTAGCGGCAATCCCCTTCTCGATCGCCACCGTGAGGCCGTACTCGCCCTCGAGGTGCCCCCAGAGCTGGCGGTAACCGACCGCGCGCATCGACGAATGGCTCGCGGTGAGGTCACTCCTGCCGCGCAGCGATCGCACCTCTTCGAGGAAGCCGGCGGCCATCATCGCGTGGAAGCGGCTGGCGAGGCGCTGATGCAACGCCGGGCGGCTGCGCGGGGCGAGCGCCCAGGCTTTGAGCGGCATGCCCGCAAGTGGGCTCACCGTCGCGCGCTGCAGCTCCGAGAGCCGACGGCCGGTTGCGAGGCAAACCTCCAGAGCCCGTTGAATTCTCTGGCTGTCGTTGCGGTTGATGCGCGCGGCGGCCTCGGCATCCAGCTGCTCGAGCTCGCCATGAAGAGCCGGCCAGCCCGAGCGCGCAGCGCGCTCGTCGATCTCGCGGCGAAGCTCCGCGGATGCCTGTGGCAACGGCGCCAAACCTTTGAGCAGCGCGCGCAGGTAAAGCATGGTGCCGCCCACCAGCAGAGGTATTCGGCGCCGCGCATGCACGGCGGCGATTACCGCCATCGCATCCGTGACGAACCGTCCCGCGGAGTAGCTCTCCGCCGGATCGCAGATGTCGATGAGATGATGCGGCAAGTGCGCGCGCACCTCCCGGGCTGGCTTGGCGGTGCCGATATCGAGGCCGCGATACACCAGCGCGGAATCGACGCTCACGATCTCCACCGGAGCGGCCTGCGCCAGGTGGATGGCCCAGTCGCTCTTGCCGGTACCCGTGGCACCGGTAAGCAGGTACACCGGAAGCTGCAGCGAGGCACCCGCGCCGGCGCGTGCCGGTAAGGACATCACCGCCCCCGCAGGAAGAGCTGATCGAGCTCCCCGAGAGTGAGGCGCGTCCAGGTAGGACGGCCGTGATTGCACTGGTTGGCGCGATCCGTGGCTTCCATCTGCCGCAGCAGAGCGTCCATCTCCGGCAAGGTCAGGCGGCGGCGGGCGTGAATTGCGGTGCGGCAGGCCAGCGTCCCGAGGAAGCGGTCCGCGGCTGCATCGAGATGGTGCAGGCCGTCCTCGCGGGCGAGATCCTCGATGACGGAGTTGACGATGTCGATTACGCGATCGTTCGCGAGCAGCGCCGGGATGCGCCGCAGCGCGAGCGAAGTCGGACCGACCGAATCGATCTCGAACCCGGCGCGCTCCCACGGCGCCGGATCCTCCAGCACTGCATCGAGCTCGTGGGGCTTCACCGTGACGATGAGCGGCTCGAGGAGGAGCTGCGATGCCGACGGTCCGGCACCACGATCGGCCTTGAGCTTCTCGTAGAGCACGCGCTCGTGAGCGGCATGCATGTCGACCAGGATCAGGCCCTCGTCGCTCTGCGCCAGGATGTAGATGCCGTGGAGCTGCGCGAGCGCGACCCCGAGGGGTAGATGGCCCACCGCGGGCGCAGGCTCACTGACGGCCTGCGCCAACATCCAGGGGTCGCGGGATGGCACGGGAGCCTGCGGCGTGTGGAACGGCAATGCGCCGGAAACACTGCCCGGCTCAAACCCGGCCGGGCCGGAGCCTGACCAGGCCGGCGCCGCGGCGGCGCGCGCGACAGTACCCGCGAACATGGTGTGTGCGCTCGCGGCGGGCGTCGCGCCTGCTTCCGGCCGCGTCGCGGCGAGGGTGCGCTCGATCGCCCGGAAGATGAACTCGTGGATCTGATGGCTGTCACGGAAGCGCACTTCGAGCTTCGCGGGATGCGCGTTGACATCGACGAGCTGCGGATCGAGCGACAAATGCAGCACGTACGCCGCGTGCCTGCCGTGGTAGAGCACGTCGCGGTAGCCGAGCCGTACTGCGCTTGCGAGCAGCTTGTCGCGCACGCTCCTGCCGTTGACGAACCAGAACTGCCGGTCGGGCTGCGCGCGCGAGGCGGTCGGCAGGGCTACCCAACCGCTGAGCTGCACCGGGCCGGAGGTGTGGTTGACGGGAATGAGGCTCGCGATGAGCTCCTTTCCCAACACCTGGGCGAGGCGCTCCTCGCCCGCGGCCTCGCGCGTCGGCGCGGGCGCATCGAGCAACACGCGCTCGCCGCTTCGAAGACGGAACGAGACATCGGGACGGGACAGCGCCAGGCGTTCCAGCAGGCGCGCGATGTGGCCGGTCTCGGTCGGAGCGCTGCGGACGAATTTTCGGCGTGCGGGGATGTTGAAGAAGAGATCACGAACTTCGACGGTGGTGCCGGGGGGATGCGCGGCGGGTCGGACGGGGGTCGTGGTGCCGCCGTCCACGGCGATCTCGGCGGCGCGGCCTGCGTCTGGTGGGTGGGAGATCAGGCGCAGGCGGGAGACGGAACCAATGGAGGGTAGCGCTTCACCGCGAAAGCCCAGGGTGGTGATGGCGGTGAGATCGTCGAGAGCTGCGATTTTGCTGGTGGCGTGGCGGCAGATGGCTATGGGGAGCTCGTCGGCGGAGATGCCTTTGCCATCGTCACGCACACGCATCAGGCCTATGCCGCCGCGCTCTACGTCTACCTCGATACGGCTTGCGCCGGCGTCCAGGCTGTTTTCTACCAGCTCTTTGATGACTGAGGCGGGGCGCTCGATTACTTCACCGGCGGCGATTTGGTCGATTAGCTCGTTGGGGAGGATGCGGATGGGCATGCGTGGGAGTTTATCGGCTCCGGAGCGGGCCATAAAATGTCTCTGGCCAGAACGCCGCAAGTACGTCCATGTAGGCTCGCGGATCGCCGTCCTGGCGATCAGCGTCTGGCCAGAAACATTTTACGTCCCACTCCTCTCGAGCGTTCGGGACGGCCTGATTGCCAGACTAATTGCCGGCGACCAGGTCGTCGGGGGGCTTGGGCTCTTCGGCGAAGAGGGTGCCGGCGGGGGGGTGCTGGCGGAAGTAGCCGCGGATACCGCGGAAGATGGCCGCCGCGATCTTTTGCTGGCGAAGGGGGCTGCGGAGCTTGTGCTCTTCGGCGGGGTCGGAGAGGTAGTCGGCTTCGATCAGCATCGAGGGGATGTCGGGGGACTTCAGGACGACGAAGGCAGCTTGCTGTACTTCGGATTTGCGCACGGGGAGGGAGCGGTCCAGGGAGACCAGGACCTGCTGGGCGGCGGTCATGCTGTCGCTGATGGTGGCGGACTGGGAGAGATTGAGCAGAACGGATGCGAGGGTGCTCGACTTGTCGTTGAGCTGCACGCCGCCTTTCAGGTCGGCATCGTTCTCACGCTCGGCCAGCCAGCGGGCGGCCTCGCTCGAGGCGCCGCGCAAGGAGAGGATGTATACCGAGGCGCCGGCGAGCTGATGGTCGCTGACGGAGTCGGCGTGGACGGAGACGAAGAGGTCGGCCTTGGCGCGGCGCGCGATGAGCATGCGGTCGCGCAGGGGGATGAAGATGTCGCTGTTGCGTGTCAGGACGGCGCGCATGCCGCGCTGCTCATCGATCCTTTGCGCCAACAGACGGGCGATGGCGAGCGTCACATTCTTCTCTTCCGTGCCGCCGCGACCGATGGTGCCGGGGTCCTGGCCGCCGTGTCCGGCATCGACCGCCACGATGATGTCGCGCCCGGTATCTGTGGGTGCGTGCAACGCATGAATCGCTGTTGGGTTGGTGGCGGACGCCGTGGCGGCAATCGCCGGCGCATTGCCGAGCGTCAGGATGAGCTGAGGACCCCGCGCCCGCGAATACGCCCAGTCAGCGTGCACGCCGCTGGCGGCATGCAGCACGAGCACCAGCCGCAGCGCGCCGTGGGCGTGGGGAGCCATGCGAATGCGGGCAATGAGTCCACGCGCCTCGGGGAGCTCGAGACCCGGCCTCGGGCGGGTCTGCGGCAGGTCGATGACGGCGCGGAACGGATGCTCGAGAGTGAAGAATTTCTCGCCCGTGACTCGCGAGATATCGAGAGTGAGACGGGTCCCGACGTCTGCGGTAGCGAGATGAACGGCCGTCAGGCGAGCGCCCTCCTCCCGGGCTACGGCCGGACTCACCGCCGAGCCGACGCCGAGAAGAATAATGACGCCTAGCTGAAAGACCTTTCTTATCATGAACTTTGCGGTGCTACTTGACCCATAATCTACGGGCAGCGCCGCAAGTTTTCAACTACTTCGGATGCGCCCCAGCCAGGAGATGCCGGCAGCGCTATCTGCGAGGATGTCCGCCTGATGCGTATCCGGCCCCGCGGCCAGGCGGACCGTCAGGTCGGCTGGAGGTAGCAGCGCCGCGGCTCGTTCCGGCCACTCGATCAGCCAGAGGCAGCCGGGTCGCGCCCACTCCCGCAGACCCAGGTGCTCGAGCTCTCCGGGGTCGCGCAGGCGGTAGAGATCCAGGTGCACGAGTGTGAGCGTCCGAGCCTCATGCACATTCACCAGCGTATACGTGGGGCTTCGCACTGGCGCCGCGACGCCGCAGGCGCGCGCGAACCCCCTCACCAGGGTCGTCTTGCCCGCACCAAGATCGCCTGTCAGATAGAGGATGGCCGGTTGCTCGAGACTGGGCAGGCGCGCCGCCGCGAGCCGCGCGCCGAGCGCCTCGGTCTCGTCCGGCGTCTTCAGAGATTGACGCAGTTGCGCAGCTCCCGGGCGACGTCGCTGGCGAGAAGCCCCCGTTCGCCCGTGCGCGCCGCGGCATCGCCAGCCATGGCGTGCACCAGGACGCCCACTCTGGCCGCGAGCCATGCGTCCCGGCACTGCGCCAGGATGCCGGCGATGGTCCCGGTCAGCACATCCCCCATGCCAGCCGTCGCCATGCCGGGATTGCCGCGCTCGCAGAGCGCCGGTATGCGACCCGGCGCGCCCACGAGAGTGCCCGCGCCTTTGAGCACCACAGTGCCGTGATAGCGTGCGACCAGGCGGTCGAGTGCGGCGAGCCGGTCGTGTTGGATATCGTCGGTATGCGTGCCGAGCAGGCGTGCCGCTTCGCCCGGATGAGGTGTCAGGATCCAATCCGCTCGCCCGGATTCACGGGATTCCGCAATGATGTTGAGAGCGTCCGCATCGACGACTAGTGGCTTGCCGGAGCTCAGTACCGCATCAAGCGCGGCGTGCGCCCACGGCGTGCGGCCGAGCCCGGGACCGATGGCAATGACGTCGGCTTTCTCGGCCGGCTCTCTCAAGGCCTCGGCGTCCGTGAGCGGAAGGCAGATGAGCTCCGGCCGGCCGGACGAGATCGCGGCCACATTCTCCGGCGCGACGGCGACCGTCACCAAGCCGGCGCCGACGCGCAGGCAGGCCTCGCCCGCGAGGCGGACGGCGCCGGGCATACCCACTCCGCCCCCCACAATCAACACGCGACCGAAATCGCCTTTGTGCGACGAGCGTGGCCGCCGCGGCAGGGCCTGTTGAATGGCGGACTCCAGGATCCGTTCGATGCGCGGCCGGGGCGCAGCCGCCTCGCCCGGCGCGATCTCGAGGTCATCGAAGAACACCGTGCCGGCGAATGCCGGCCCGTCGGCGATAAACAAGCCGGTCTTCAAGCCGACGAACGTGACCGTGCAATCCGCACGCACCGTCTCGCCAAGCGGCACGCCGGTATCACTGTCCAGGCCGGATGGAACATCCACGGCGAGCACGGGGCGACCCGAGCTGTTGATGTCACGGATGACATGCGCGACCTCGTCGCGCGCGGGTCCCCGGAGCCCGGTACCCAGCAAGGCATCCACGACCACCTCTCCCTCTGCCAGGCGTTCCTGCGCATACGATTGGACTTGGATGCCGCTGGCACGCAGGTCCTCGTATGCCTGACGCGCATCCCCGCGAAGCGCTTCGGGTGGAGTCGCGGCAAGCATGGTAACGGTAAGACCAGCCGCCTGTGCGAACCGCGCGAGCACGTATCCGTCACCGGCGTTATTCCCGGCCCCGCAGACTATGACGATGCGGTGCGCCACGGGGAAGCGGGTACGCAGATACCTCAGGGCGGCCTCGCCGGCTCGCTTCATGAGCGTGTAGCCGGGGATGCCGAGCGTCTCGATGGCATGGGCATCGAGCGCACGCACCTGGGCAGTAGAGTAGAGACAGACCGGCAGCGCCATGTCGTGATTATACTGGTATGAGGCGCTGGATCCGGGCTCCTGCCCGGCCCAGCGCGCCGCGCTCAAAAAGCGTGGTTTTTGCTCGCGGCTCCGCCACCTACGGCGGCGGGGCACGTCCCTGTGCCTGGTCGGAGTAAGGAGCTATGACCCAACGGCCTCTGGACCCCGCTGCGGCCAAGCGCCAGCTCGCGGCGCGTGCCCGGGAGCTCGGTTTCGACCGCATCGGCGTCGCGTCCATCGACATCCAGCAGGATGAGCAACACCTGCTGCGCTGGCTCGATGCGGGCTTTCATGGGGAAATGGACTACATGCGCCGGCACGGCACGATGCGCAGCCGGCCGCGGGAGCTGTCGCCGGGGACGATCCGCGTCGTGAGCGCCCGAATGGACTACTGGCCCGCGGCAGCCCGAGATGCCGCGGCGGTGCTGGGCGATGCGGAGAGCGGCTATATCTCCCGCTACGCGCTCGGACGCGACTACCACAAGGTACTGCGCGGGGCGCTCGCGCGGCTGGCGAAGGAGCTTGCCGAGGACATCGGACCGTTCGGCTATCGTGTCTGCGTCGATAGCGCGCCGGTGCTGGAGAAGGCGCTCGCCCGCAACGCGGGGCTCGGTTGGATCGGGAAGCACACCAATCTGATCTCGCGGGAGGCGGGCTCGTGGTTCTTCCTCGGGGAGATCCTGACGGATCTGCCGCTGCCGGCGGATGAGCCGGCAAGCGCGCATTGCGGCACCTGCACCGCGTGCATTGCGGCCTGCCCGACCGAGGCGATCGTGGCGCCGTATCGGTTGGATGCGCGCCGCTGTATCGCGTATCTCACGATCGAGCATCACAGTGCCATTCCGGTGGAGTTGCGCGCGGCGATCGGTAACCGCATTTACGGGTGTGACGACTGCCAGCTGGTGTGTCCGTGGAACAAGTTTGCGCATGCGGCATCGCATCCGGACTTCAAGGTGCGGCATGGGCTGGATGCGGGGCGGCTGACGGAGTTGTTCGGGTGGACGGAGGCGCAGTTCGAGGAGCGGATGCGGGGGTCGGCTATCTATCGGATCGGGTATGAAAGGTGGGTGCGGAATATTGCTGTGGCGTTGGGGAATGCGCCTACGTCCGACGGGGTGATCGCGGCGTTGGAGCGGCGGCGGGGGGAGGCGTCGGAATTAGTGCGCGAGCACATCGAGTGGGCGCTTTCCCGGCACCGGGGTCGCGCTGTCGGTCTCCAGAGCGCAGCGCAAAATGACCCTGGCCAGAACGCCGTGAATACATCCCTGTAGGCTCGCGGATCGCCGTCCTGGCGATCAGCGTCTGGCCAGGATCATTTTGCGCTGCGCTCTTCCCTTACATTCCCAACTGCAGGTTATCTATCAGGCGGGCGCGGCCTAGGCGCGCGGCGGTTAGGACGACAAAGTGCCGCGTGTCAGGCTGCGGGATGCTGAGGTCGTCCGCGCGGCGTACGGCGAAGTAGTCGGGCCTGAAGCCGCTAGCCAGGAGCGATTGGAGGCCGGTGCGCTCGATGGCGGCGAAGTCGCGGTCGCCGGCTCGCAGGCGTTCCACTGCGGCGAGCAGGAGCTGATGGATGAGGGGGGCTTTCTTGCGCTCTTCGTCGGTGAGGTACTGGTTGCGGGAGCTCATGGCAAGACCATCGGGATCGCGCACGGTGGGGGCTGCGACGATGGTGATCGGCATGCACAGGTCGGCCACCATGCGGCGGATGATCGTGAGCTGTTGGAAGTCTTTTTCACCAAATACTGCGACGTCCGGCTCTACGATGTGGAAGAGCTTCGCGACTACCGTTGCCACACCCTCGAAGTGTCCGGGACGGAATTCGCCGTCTAGGATGCTCGAGAGGCCGGGTACCTCGACCCGAGTCGCCCGCTCCGAGCCGTGGGGGTAGATCTCGGCAACGTCGGGCATGAACATCAGATCGCAGCCGGCGTCGGCCAGCATGCGGGCGTCCTGGGTGGGGGTGCGCGGATAGTGCGCGAAGTCCTCATTCGGGCCGAATTGCATGGGATTGACGAAGATGCTGGCGACGAAGCGATCGCCATGGCTGCGCGCCATCTCGATGAGACTCACGTGGCCGGGATGAAGATTCCCCATGGTCGGGACGAAGGCGACCCGCCGTCCCTCGCCGCGCCAGCGGCGTACGTACTGGCGTACAGCCGCAATCGTCGTAACGGTTTCCATGCTGTCAGAAGCAATGCTCTGGGGCGGGATAGGCGCCGGTGCGCACGGCCTCGACGAAACGCTTCAGTGCCTCACGGTTGTCGCCGGCACCTTGCATGAAGTTCCGCACGAATCGCGGCTTGCGTCCGGTGGTGATGTCGAGAATGTCGTAGAGCACGAGGATCTGCCCATCGGTGTCGGGGCCGGCGCCGATGCCGATGACCGGCACGTGCAACGCCTCGGTGATCGCC
Source organism: uncultured Pseudomonadota bacterium (assembly GCA_963833085.1). GTDB lineage: Bacteria > Pseudomonadota > Gammaproteobacteria > Steroidobacterales > Steroidobacteraceae > 13-2-20CM-66-19. The sequence continues at coordinate 3,486 of CAWHWV010000049.1, read as the reverse complement.
TTCCCGAGATCTGCCGGGATGCACTCGAGGAGAACGATGTCCGCGCCCGCGGATTCGAGGCGCTTCGCAGCGTCTGTCATCTCCGCCGCCGCATCCTGCTCCCGGCCTTGTACGCGAAAGCCGCCGGTCTTGTGCACGGACTGGGGTCTCAGGCCCAGGTGCGCGCACACCGCAATATCGTGACGCGCCAGCCACTCGACGATCTCGGCCTGGGTGGCGCCGCTTTCCAGCTTCACCATCTTGGCGCCACCTTCCTGCATGAGGCGCACGGAATTCTCAAGCGCCCGCTCCTTCGACGGGTAGCTCATGAACGGCAGGTCGGCCATGAGGAACGGACGGTGCAGGCCGCGCGCCACCGCGCGGCAGTGGTACACGATGTGATCCATCGTGACCGGCACGGTCGTGTCGTACCCCTGGATGACCATGCCCATCGAGTCGCCGACCAGCACGACATCGACGTCCGCCTCATCGAGCAGCACGGCGAAACTCGCGTCGTAGCAGGTGAGGCTCGCGATCTTCTGCTTGTCCGCTTTCATGCGCGCCAGAGTGCTCAGAGTCACGGGCGGACGGTCGGTGCCGCGAAGCTGGAGGTGAGTGTACATAGAATGAGCCTACGACCGTTTACTGGAATGGCGCCTTGTTGCGCATCGGGTTGTAGTACAGGCGCCCGCGCTTCATGCGCCGGATCGCCGCCAGCAATTCGTCATAATCCGCGGGATTGTTGACTGGATCGATGGCGGCGGCGTTGACGATGAGGAGCGGCGCCGCCGCGAACTCGTGAAAGAAGCGCGCGTAGGCTTCGTTGAGACGCACCATGTAGTCGCGCTCGATGTACTGCTCGTAGGCAATGCCGCGGCGCGCGATCCGCTCGAGGAGCACGTCGACGGGTGCCTGCAGGTAGACCACGAGGTCGGGCTTCGGCGCCTGCACGTCGAGCTTGGCGTGGACCTGCTCGTAGAGGGCGAACTCCGCATCGTCCAGCGTCACGCGCGCGAACAGGCGATCCTTCTCCAACAGGTAGTCCGCGACCCGCACCTGGGCGAAGAGGTCCTGTTGGTTGAGGGCGGCGAGCTGCTGGCAACGCTGAAAGAGAAAATAGAGCTGCGCCGGCAGCGCGCCGGCGCGCGGAGTCTTGTAGAAGCGCTCGAGGAACGGGTTCTGCGCCGCATCCTCCAACACCGGCTGTCCCGAGAGGCTCTCGGCGAGACGCCGGGCGAGGCTCGTCTTGCCGACGCCTATCGGCCCTTCCACCACGATGAACTGGTGCTCAGCCCCGGTCATGTCTCACGCGCCATCTAGTTGGATTCAGGGCTCGCCCAAGCGCTCGAGGCCCAGGGGCGCAAGGCGTCCTTTGAGCTCGGCCACCCGGCCGAGCCCGGGCACATCGAGATCCGGAGCGAGGTCGCCGAGAGGATACAGAACGAAGTTCCGCTCCACTATCCCAGGATGAGGCAGGGTCAGGCCCGGCTCCTCCCGGCGCTCCCGGCCATGGACGAGGAGATCGAGATCGATGATGCGAGGTCCCCAGCGCTCGCGCTCCGCCGGCCTGCCGCACGCCCGCTCGAGCGCGAGCAGCTCGCCGAGCAGCGCGCGGGAATCGAGCTGGGTGATCACCCCCGCCACCGCGTTGATGAAGTCGGGCTGTGATACGGGCCCAAAGGGCGTGGAGCGGTAGAGCGGGGAACGGCTCACGAAGCGGGTGGCGGGTAGGCGCTGCAACGCTGAGCATGCGCGCAGTACCTGGGCTCTCGGATCCTGCAGATTGCTGCCGAGTCCGATATACGCCGGCTGCCAGGTCGCCACTGTCCGGCCGGTCACGAGGCCCGGGGACCGCGCCGACCCCGACGCCGGCGGCGCCCGGACCTCCGACGGCCTGGCCGCGGCCCCGCCGCTTGCGCGAGCGCATCCGCCATGTGCCCCTGTTCTTCCTGGCCGACGCTTTGCACCTGGGTCCACCACTGAGCCATCTCCGGGGAGGCCAGGCCGAACTCGGCCCGCAGGAGCAGCAGGTCATAGGCTGCCCGGAAGCGCGGATGGGTTAGGAGGCGCAGCGCACGCCGCCCGCTCGGATGCTCGAGTCGCGGCTGCAGCGAGAACATCTCGCTCAGCCCCAGTGAGAAGCGCCGCGGAATCATCAGATGCGCCTGCGCCTGCCGCACCGCGCGGTCGCAAGCGTCACCAATGGCCCCTAGCTCATGCCACTTCTCCGGCGGCATGGACTCGATGATCTGGGCAATGGGACCGTAGAGGAGCAGCGCCAGCAAAAATGTGGGCGTGAGCGGACGACCCGCGACGACGCGCTCGTCGGTGTTGGCGAGCCCCTTCAGCAGCAGCCGCTCGACGAGGCCATCGGGGTGTGCGCTGAGATAGGTATCCACGTTGGGCAGGAGCTCTGCCAGAAGCCCTCGCCGCCGCAGCACTTCGAGGCTCTTCGCCCCGTGGCCGCTGAGAAAGAGCTTCAGCATCTCGTCGAAGAGGCGCGCGGGCGGCACGCCGCCCAAAAGCTCCCGCAGCCGCCCGATGGGCCCGGCCGTCGCTGGGTCGATCTCGAAGCCGAGCTTCGCCTCGAAGCGCGCCGCGCGCAGCATGCGTACCGGATCTTCCCGAAAGCGCGTCTCCGGATCACCGATCAGCCGCAGGCGCCTGGCCGCAATATCGTCGACACCGCCGCAATAGTCCCAGATGGAGAAGTCGGCGATGTTGTAGTAGAGCGAATTGGCCGTGAAATCGCGGCGCCAGACGTCCTCATCGATGGTGCCGTAGACGTTGTCCCGCAAGATGCGGCCGGTCGCGTCGAACTTGCGCTCCGAATCGTCAGTAAGCGATGGACGCGCCTCCCGGCCGAACCCGCCGACGGGAGCAGCCTCTGCATCGCCGCTCGCCTCCTCGCCGGGATCGCCCACCCCCTCTGCAGGGATCTCGGATCCTCATCCAGCTCCGGCGCCTCGCCATCCTCCGGATCCGCGTCCGCCAGCGGCTCCTCCCCCTGGGACGGCGCGGTCGCTGCCCGGAAGGTGGCGACCTCGATGATCTCCTGGCCGAAGAAGACGTGGGCCAGCCGGAACCGCCGCCCGACCAGCCGGCAATTGCGGAAAAGGCGCTTTACCTGCTCCGGCAGCGCGTCCGTGGCGACGTCGAAATCCTTGGGTTCCATGCCGAGCAGGAGGTCCCGCACGCAGCCGCCCACCAGAAAACCCTGAAATCCCGCGTCTTTCAGGCGGTAGAGCACCCGCAACGCATTGGGGGAGATATGGGACCGGGAAATCGTGTGTTCCGCGCGGGGAATGACCCGGGGCTTGGCCGCGGGCGCCACCGGCGCTTGGGAAGAGTTCAATTCGTGGCTTTCGGCTTGAGCATTGGACACAGCCCCCTATAATACCGCGCTCCTGAAGCCGGCCCTCAAGCCATACGCTCCCTTCGTCTAGAGGCCCAGGACATAGCCCTCTCAAGGCTGTAACACGGGTTCGAATCCCGTAGGGAGCGCCA
>CAWHWV010000048.1:0-141152 GCA_963833085.1 uncultured Pseudomonadota bacterium | reverse complement strand
CGGCGGGGATCGGCCGCGCTACCCGGGCGTGCTCGCCGAGCTGCCGGCTGAGGACTGCAAACGTTTCGGCGGCCGCTATCTCGCCGATACGGCGCTCTACCGCTCCGGCAAGCCGCGCTTCATCGACAAGATGCCGAACAACTTCCGGCATATCGGCCTGATGCATCTCATCCTGCCCAATGCGAAGATCATCGACGCGCGCCGCGCGCCGATGGCCTGCTGCTTCAGCAATTTCAAGCAGCTCTTCGCCTCCGGCCAACCGTTCACTTATTCATTTGAGGACCTCACGCGCTATTACCGCACCTACGTCGAGCTGATGGCGCACTGGGACCGCGTTCTGCCGGGAAAGGTGCTGCGCGTGCAGCACGAGGACCTGGTCGCCGACTTCGAGCCCCAGGTGCGCCGGATTCTCGATTTCTGCAGCCTCGAGTTCGAGCCCGGCTGTCTCGAGTTCCACAAGACCTCTCGCCGCGTGCACACGGCAAGCTCCGAGCAGGTGCGCCGGCCCATCAACACCGAGGGTCTCGAGCAATGGCGGCACTTCGAGCCCTGGCTCGGGCCGCTGGCGGAAATGCTCAGGGAGCTCACCGAGGAACGATCATGACCGAGCCTCCGGCAGCATCGCCGCGGCGCCGCGAGGGCGGCCGCGCGCGCGGCACGCGCTCGACCGGCCCCTCGCTCGCGCCCTTCCGCGCCTCAGCAACCCCTGGCCGCCGCTCGAGATCCTGACGGGCGAGCAGGTGGAGCGCATCGTGCTCGCCGCTTTCAGGGTACTGGAGGAGGCGGGCCTGGAGATCCGCAGTATCGCCGCCCGCGACGTCTATCGCCGCGGCGGTGCGCTGGTGGACGATGCCACCCAGATGGTCCGCCTCGGGCGCGACGTCGTCGAGGCGCATCTCGAGCATGCGCCGGCGAGCTTCGTGCTACACGCGCGCAATCCGGAGCGGCATCTGCACGTTGGCGGTGATGTGGTCAACTTCGGTCCCGTGACGGGCGCGCCGCACATCAACGATCGGGTGCAGGGCCGGCGTTACGGCGACATCGAGTCCTTCCGCAACATTCTGCGGCTCATCCACTCGCTCGGTGTCCTGCATTGGCAGGGTGGGATCGTGGTGGAGCCGGTCGATCTGCCGGTTGCCGTGCGTCATCTTGCCATGTACCAGGCGCACGTTGAGTATTCCGACATCGTCTGGGCCGCACGCGGCATCGGCGGAGTGCAAGCGCAGGACGCGATCGCGATGTCAGCCATCGAGCACGGATGCACGGTCGAGGAGCTCGCCTCGCGCCCGACCCTGATGACGGTCACGAATGTCAATTCGCCGCGCCGGGTGGACGAGGAAATCCTCGACAACATCATGATCATGGCCCGGCATGGGCAATGCGTCGTCATCACGCCGTTCACGCTCATGGGCGCGATGGCGCCGGTGACGCTCGCCGGAGCGCTCGTACAGCAGACGGCCGAGGCGCTCGGGATCATCACGCTCTGTCAGATGCTGCGGCCGGGCGCGCCGTGCGTCCTTGGAGGGTTCACCTCCAACGTCGATATGCGGACGGGCTCGCCTGCCTTCGGAACGCCGGAGTATGTGCATGCGGTGATCGCCGCTGCGCAGATCGGCCGGCGGCTCAAGCTTCCCGTACGCACGAGCGCCGTGAATGCCTCACCAGTGGTGGACGCGCAATCGACCTACGAGACGGCGTTCTCGCTGCAGGCGGCGATCCTCAGCCACAGTCATCTGGTCAATCATGCGGCCGGGTGGCTCGAAGGCGGCTTGTCTGCCTCGCTCGAGAAGATCATCGTCGATGCCGAGCTGCTGCGGAACTGGGCTGAGATGCTGAAGCCCGTGAGCTTCGACGAGGACGATCTCGCCGTGGAGGCCATCAAAGCCGTCGCGGTGGGCGGGCATTTCTTCGGTGAGCCTCACACGCTTGGCGCGCTATCAGTCGGCGTTCTATCGGCCGCTACTTTCCGACTGGTCCAACTTCGAGAGCTGGACCGAGGCCGGGTCGCGCAACGCGACCGAGCGTGCGACCGGGATCTGGCAGAAGCTGCTCGCGGAGTATGTGCCGCCGCCGCTCGATCCGGCCGTCAAGGAGGCGATCGCGGACTACGTGGCGCGTAGAACGGGCGAGCTGAGCGCAAGCGGGTGAGTTCCTGGGTCGCGAACGCTCGGATGTACGCGGTGACCCCGGAGGTCGAGTCGGTTTGGCGCCGGCTACTCGCGAGGGTCGCCGAGGACGCGGACATCGCGCTCGATTACCTGGCGTATCCCGCCCCGCGACCGCTCGAGGATCTCTGGTCACGACCCGACCTCGGCGCGGTGCTCATGTGCGGCTATCCCATTGCGATGCAGCTCGCTCCAGTGCAGCCGATTGCAGCGCCGATACCGCGAGCGCCCTGGGCTGCGGGCCGCGCGGTCTATCGCACGGATCTCATCGTTCGCGAGGACGCTCCCTATGAGCGTCTGGAGGATACGTTCGGAGGTCGCGCGGGCTGGACGGTCGCGCATTCGCACTCCGGCTTCAATGCGTTCCGTCACCATCTCCTCGCATACCGCACCCCGCAGCGCCCGACGCTGTACCGTGAGATGGTCGGTAACCTCGTAACCGCACGCAACGTGCTCGATGCAGTCCGCGAGCGGCGCATCGACGTGGGGCCCCTGGATGCCTACTGGCACATGTTGATCGCGAGGCACGCTCCGCAGCTCTGCGAGGGCGTGCGTGCGCTGTCATCGACCGCGCTCGCGCCCATGCCGGCTTTCGTTGCGGCTGCGGACGTGCCGGCGGGCACAGTGGTACGGCTTCGCACCGCGTTCACGGGCGCTGCGACGAAGCCTTGGTTCGCGGAGCTCGCCGAGCCCCTGATGCTCGAGGGATTCGCGGAGGCAACTCGGGCGGTGTTCGATCCGGCTCTGGAATGGGACCGGGAGGCGAGGGCGGCGGGATACGAGGAGCCGGCTTAGCCCGGTGTCACGCGCTTACTGCCGGAGCGCGCCCAGTCGGATGCTGCAACACATCGTGGCGGCGAAACAGGTACCGCCACGCGACATCGAAGTATGTGCGGTAGACGAGGCCACCGTTCTCGGCGATCAGCCGCTCGCGCTCCTGGCGGTGGCGGGCGGGAAGATCGTACCAGGGAATGCCCGGCGATTCGTGGTGCAGAGAGTGCAGGTTGTTGAACAGGAAGAGCGGCCCGAGGATCCACGAGCTCTCGACGATGGCGACGCGCTCGCGCACGCCGGGTCGCGCGCGATGCTCGGCGAACGAGCGGATCAACTGAATGGAGTTCGCCGGTATCACCATGACCACGAAGTAGAGCCAGAGCGGGATGCCGCAGACCACTTTCACCCAGAGGATGACGGGTATGCACCACAGCAGATGCTCCACCCAGGCCGCGCGGATTCCGGGCTTGTCGCGCCAGGCGTTGCGCACGTCCCATTGCAAATACATTCCGATGCGCAGGAAGGACCCGACGATGAGGCGCCCGGCGAGGGTCTGCTCGAGGCGTAGCGCGCAGCGCATGAAGAGGCTCAATCGTTCCCAGCCCTCGGGCGTCCAGTAAAACGATTCCGGATCATCGATCGGGTCGGTCAGCCGCGCATCCTGGTGATGGGCATGATGCAGGTCGCGATAGCGCTGGTACGGGATCCACAACCCGAGCGGAACGATGGCCAGCTGCCTGTTGAGGCGCTTCCAGCGGGTGGGATGCCCGTGGACGATCTCGTGCTGCAGGGAGCTATGCAGAGTGATGAGCAGCGTAACGAGCGGCGCAACGATCCAGAGCGGCCAGTGCGCGTATCTCGAGGTGACGGCTAACCACCCGCCGTACGCGATCAGGAGCAGGAGAAGCGTGGGCAGCTCGACCGCAGGCCGAGCGCGGTTGGGAGCCGAGGTCACCACCTGATTGGAGAGTACGCTTGGAATCGGTAACCGGAAACCTATGACTTTACCGCGGCCATTGTAACACTCGGAGGGGTCGGCAAAGCGGCGGAATTGTTGACGTAAGTCGCGACTTTTCAAGCCTTTGTCGCCTGGCGACAGGGGCTACGGGGCCCTGGGGCCGTCAGTCGATACGCGCGGTCCGGCAAACCCGTCGCTCGAGGGCCGCCACGGCGTCGTACAGCAGGACGGCCATCAGTCCCGTGGCAAGCCCGCCCTGCAGGACGAAGGCCGTGTTGTTGGACAGCAGCCCGGCGATGATCACCTCGCCGAGGCCTTTGGCGGCAACTGTCGATCCCAGGGTCGCGGTGCCGATATTGATGACCATGGAGAGCCTAATTCCCTCTAGAATCAATGGCATAGCTAGTGGAAGCTCGACCGAGACGAGCCTCTGGCGGGCGCTCATCCCCATTCCGCTGGCTGCCTCGAGCACCGTGGCCGGACAGGTGCGTAGGCCCACCACCGTGTTCTCGAAGATCGGCAGCAGTCCATAGAGGAAAAGAGCGATCAGGGTCGGCTTCTCGCCGAAGCCGACGAGAGGCACCGCCAACGCCAGGACGGCGACCGGGGGAAACGTTTGCCCGAAGTTGACGACTGCACGTGACAGCGGCAGAAACTCCTGGCCGCCGGGACGCGTGACCAGAATGCCGAGCGCAACAGCAACGACGGTGCTTCCCAGACAGGCCGCGAGCACTGTTGCCAGGTGCGACAACGCGAGCATCGCGAGGTTGCCCTGATCGTAGATCGGCGGTGCACCGCCTTCGGTGAGCGGCGCGAAGAGTGGCGCAAAGCGCTGCGGAACGAGGAGGAACGCGACCAGAAGCGCGAGCGCCGCGAGCCGCAGGATCGTTGCGACGCGCCGCATCAGGCCGGTCGCCCGCGCGCAAGGATGGCAGCAACCGTGAGTTGCCCGCGGGGCGTCCCGTCGGCATCGACCACAGTGGCACACTCGCTGCCGCGCCAGAGGAGCTCCGAGAGCACCTCGCGCAGCGATGCGGATGTTGGAACGACGAGCCCATCCATGCCCGCACCGTTCGCCGCCAGAGGCAGCGCCGCCTCGCCTGCCGTCGTCAGCGAGAGTAACCGCATGGCGCGGTCGGCGCTGCCCGTCATACGCGCAACGAGCGCGATTGGCAGGACGTGTCACCAGCACCTCGGGCCGATCGTATTGGAGGAGTCGACCCTCGCTCATGACCGCGACCCGGTCCCCGAGCCGGAATGCCTCGTCGATGTCGTGTGTGACCAGCACGATCGGTCGTACCGAACTTCCGTTGGATGTCGAGGAGATCGTCCTGGGCCTTCTCGCGGATGATGGGATCGAGCGCCCCGAACGGCTCGTCCATCAGCAGCACCGCCGGCTCCGCGGCGAGCGCCCGTGCCACCCCGACCCGCTGCTGCTGGCCGCCCGAGAGTTGGTAGGGATATTTTTCGGAGTACTGGGCAGGATCCAGCTGCAGCGCTTCGAGGAGCTCGGCCGAGCGGGCGCGGATGCGACCGTCCTCCCATCCGAGCAGGCGTGGCACGGTCCCGACGTTCTCCGCGACCGTCCGGTGCGGGAAGAGGCCGTGCCCTTGGATCACGTACCCGATCCGGCGCCGCAGCAGGTGGCCGGGCTCGCTCGCCGTGTCGCGACCCTCTATGAGAACCCGGCCGCTGGTCGGCTCTATGAGCCGGTTGATCATCCTGAGCAGGGTCGATTTACCCGAGCCCGACGTGCCGACGATCACCGTGATGGAGTTGCGCTCGATGACCATCGACACCGCATCGACTGCCGTGGTCGAGCCATAACGCTTGGTGAGGCTCTCGATGACTATCATTGTGGTACGCGATCCAGAAGCTCGACCAGCGCATCGAGCAGCACGGCGGCCGAGAAAGCCAGCACCACGGTTGGAATCGCCCCGAGCAGCACCAGATCGGTGGCCGCCTGGCCGATCCCCCCGAAGACGAACGTGCCGAAGCCGCCGCCGCCGATGAGCGCCGCAACCGTGACGAGCCCGATATTCTGCACGAGCACGATGCGGATGCCCGTGAGGATGACCGGCAGCGCCAGAATGAGCTCAACGCTCATCAGCGTCTGCCAGCGCGTCATGCCCATGCCGAGTGCCGCGTCGACCGTGGCGGGCGAGACGCGCTTGAGGCCCGTGACTGTGTTGGCGACGATCGGCAGCAGCGAGTACAGGAAGAGAGCCAGTACCGCCGGCGCGGCACCGATGCCCCTGATACCGATGGCAGCCGCAAGTGGAACGTGCGCGGCGAGCGCTCCGAGGGGGGCCATGAGGATGCCGAAGAGCGCGATGGAAGGTATCGTCTGGATGATGTTGAGCGCGCTGAGGACGCCAGGCCGCAGGCGCGGCACGCGGTGGCAGAAAATCCCGAGCGGGAGCGCCACGACGACGGCGGCTGCGAGCGAGCCGAGCGAGAGCAGGATGTGCTGCCGCGCGGCGAGCGTGAAAGCCGAGGCGTCCACGGCGTATTCGCGCATTACCGAGACGTTGTCGAACGTACCGTGCGCCAGTGTCAGTACCGCGACGCCCAGAAAGAGGGCGAGCAGCAGCACGCGCGCGCCGGGTCCGGGACGCATCCGAGTGATCGCATCCGTCGCGAGGAGGCCGAGCGCGGCGAGCAGCAACCAGAATCCCGCGCCGGGCGCGACCCGGACGATCAGGTTGTGAGGCGGCGTCAGTGCGTTCGCCGCGGCAGCGAGAGCTGCTGCCACCGCCACGATGCCGGCGAGGGCCGCGGCGAGGCGCAGCGGCGCATTTGCAGCCAGCAGCGCAACAGCGGCGATCGCAGCCAGCGTTGCCTGACAGCCAAGAGTTGCCCAGAGCGGCAGTACCTGCGCCAGGTCACGCGGATCGCCGGGCAGAATGCGGTTTGCCTTGAAGTCGACGAACGGCAGCAGCAAGAGGCCGGCGGCACCGACAGAGTCAACAGAGCTCCCAGGCGGTCGATGCGGCGAAGCGCGGAGCCGCCGTGCGCGGAGGCGGGACCGCGCAACAGGAGACCTGCGGCGCTCACTTGAGCAGCCCCTTCTGCGCCGAGATAGCTCCTGGCAACGGATTGGACCGATTCGCCGTCGACCTGCACGCGCTCGTTGAGTCGCTGCAGAGTGTCGCGATCGAGGCTGTTCATTACCGGCTTCACGAGAGCGGCGATCTCAGGGTACTGCGCTCAGCACCGCCGCCCGGATGAGAGGGACCGGAGCGTAGATCGGCTGATCGTGCCGGTCGTCCTCGAGAACGACCAGGTCTGCCGCGGCGATTCCCCCGTCAGTGGCGTAGACCATCGCGGTGTTGGTGTCATCCGTATGCGCAGCTGCGGCGGTGATCATGGCGGTGGTTTCCCCGCCCGCGAGTACGATCATCTGGTCCGACCGCAGCTTGAACCCATACGTGTCCTCGAGCGAGCGCAGCGTGCCGGCGTTGGCGAACTCGGCCGAGCAGGCCAGCACGACCTGCCCGCCGCCCGAGACCCAGCGCGCGAAATCGCTCATGGTGCGCAGATGGTAAGCGTTCGCCACGTCGCGGCGCACGGCGAGCGCCCAGGCGTTGCTCGCGGGGGCGGGGGTGAGCCAGACGATCCGGTTCCTCGCATAGTCGAGCCGCGCTCCGAGCTCGTAACCCTTCCTGAAGTCCTTCCACGCGGGATCCGACGGCATATTGAAGAAGATGCCGCCATTGCCGGTGTATTCGACATAGAGGTCGACCTCCCCATCGAGGAGCGCCCGGCGCACGACGGGAGTAGCGCCGAGCTTGAGGCGGTCGACGGTCTGGATTCCGGCGGCGCTCAGGACCAGGCGGAGCATCTCGCCGATCATCGCCGACTCGCTCGAGAGCTTAGAGGATACGACGACGGGAGTGCCGGCCCGCGCGGGCGCGGAGGCGATGAGCGCGAGTGTCGCTGCGATGCAGAGCGCCTTGAAGAATCGCGCCACGTCCGATCTCCACCCCTATGGGCACACGTTATCATCCCCTGATGAAGAATTCCGCGAGAGCCGTGGTCATCGGGGGTGGGGTGGTCGGCGCCAGCGTGCTCTACCACCTCGCCAAGATCGGCTGGCAGGACGTTCTGCTGCTGGAGAAGAGCGAGCTCACGGCCGGCTCGACGTGGCATGCGGCAGGCGGCATGCACACGTTCAATGGCGAGGCGAACATCTCGAAGCTGCAGAAGTACACGATCGATCTCTACCGCGAGATCGAGGCCCTGTCGGGCCAGTCGTGCGGGCTGCACCCGAACGGCGGCCTCATGCTGGCGGCGACACCCGGCGAGCTCGACAGCCTGAAGCTCATCTGCTCCCGCGCTCGCTATCTCGGCATGGAGACCGAGATGATCTCGCTCGAGGAGGCGAAGCGGCTGAATCCGCTCATCGACACGCGCTTCTTCATCGGCGCGCTCTGGCGCGCGGACGGCGGGCACTGCGATCCGTCCGGGACCACGCACGCGTACGTGAAGGCAGCTCGCCAGCTCGGCGCATCGGTGGAGCGTTTCACGCGCGTAATGGCGCTGACGCCGCGTCGTGACGGTACGTGGGATGTGGTAACCGACAAGGGGACGGTCCACGCCGAGCATGTGGTCAACTGCGCCGGATTATGGGCGCGAGAGATCGGGCATCTCGTGGGCCTGGAGCTGCCCGTGCTCGCCATGGAGCACCACTATCTGCTGACCGAGGACATCCCGGAGCTGCAGGGACGCGAGCGCGAGATCGTCAACACGACCGACTACGCGGGCGAGATCTACATGCGGCAGGAGCGGGCGGGAGCCCTGATCGGCACGTACGAGCCGCACGGCGTGGCGTGGTCGCCGGTCACGACGCCCGATGACTTCTCCATGCAACTCCTGCCCGAGGACTTCGAGCGCCTGGCGCCTTACTTCGAGGTGGGTTTCGAGCACTTTCCGGCGCTCGGGCGCGTCGGCATCAAGAAGGCGATCAACGGTCCGTTCACTTTCGCCCCCGATGGCAATCCACTCGTTGGACCCGTTCGCGGCCTGAGAAACTTCTGGGTCGCCTGCGCCGTCATGGCGGGTTTCAGCCAGGGCGGCGGCATCGGGCTGGTGCTGTCGCGCTGGATGGCCGAAGGCGACCCGGGTCAGGACATCCTCTCGATGGATGTGGCGCGATTCGGCGCGTTTGCGACGCCCAAGTACACCTCCATCAAGGTTCCCGAGAATTACTCGCGGCGGTTCCGCCTGGCCTATCCCAACGAGGAGCTCCCGGCTGCGCGCCCCGTGCGCCGCTCTCCGCTTTACGACCGATTCAAGGCCGCAGGGGCCGTGATGGGTGCGAATTTCGGGTTGGAGCACGCGCTCTGGTTCGCACCTCCCGGCGTGACGCCGGCCGAGACGCCGACCTATCGTCGCTCGGAGGCGTTCCCTCATGTCGGTGAGGAGTGCCGCGCGGTGCGTAGTGCGGTAGGTGTGTACGAGACCACCAACTATGGAAAATACGAGGTGACCGGCCGCGGCGCGCGCGGCTGGCTCGACCGGGTCTTCGCGGGGCGAATTCCGCAGCCCGGGCGGCTGCGGCTCGCGCCGATGCTCAACCCGGCGGGTCGCATCGTGGGCGACCTGACGATCGCCTGTCTGGCGGACGATCGCTATCTGATCTTCGGATCCGGCTTCGCGGAGGAATTCCACCTGCGCTGGTTCTGGGCGTCCGACATTCCGGCGGACGTGTTCGTGCGCTCGGCGGCATCGATCCTGGCGGGATTCTCCATCGCGGGTCCGAGATCGCGCGAGCTGCTGCAGCGCCTGCTCCGTCTCGATCTCTCCGCCGCGGCGTTCAAGCTCTTCCAGGCGACCGAGACGGCGGTGGGCTTCGCGCCGGCGGTGCTCATGCGATCCGGATTCACGGGCGAGCTCGGCTACGAGGTCTGGACCACGCCCGATTACCTCGCGACGCTCCACGATGACCTCTGCGAGGCGGGCCGCGACCTGGGTCTCACGCATTTCGGCGGACGCGCGCTCTCTTCGCTCCGGCTCGAGAAGGGTTACGGCTCATTCAACAAGGATTTTCGGCCGGACTACACGCCCGGCGAAACCGGCCTCGACCGTTACGTCGATTTCGACAAACCTGACTTCACGGGCCGCGCCGCCGCGCTCGCCGAGCGCGCGGCCGGCCCGAAGCGGCGCTTCGTGATCCTCGAGCTGCCAGACACCGACACGGAGGCCATCGGCTACGAGTCGATCCTCAAGGACGGCGCGGCGGTCGGATATGTGACCTCGGCGGCGTTTGCGCACTGCATGGGCAGGAGCCTTGCCGCCGGCTACGTGCCGACCGCGCTCGCGCGCGACGGGGAGCGGTTCCAGATCGATATCTTCGGCGAGCTCCGCGGCGCAATCGTCCGCCTGCAGCCGCTCTACGATCCGCAGGGGCTTCGGCTCAGGAGTTAGCGTCGAGCTCGCGAGCTTGCGGCGCTGCGGCGCCGGCTGCCTTGGCTGACAAAGTGTCAGCGATGAAGAACTTGTACAGCACCACGCCGAGCGATGCGCCGATGAGCGGTCCGATGATGGGCACCCACCAATAGCCGTAGGGTCCCGGGAAGGCGTTAGCCCCCCATCCCATCAGCCAGCAAAAGAGCCGCGGGCCGAAATCGCGCGCCGGATTGATGGCATACCCCGAGCCGGTGCCGAAAGACATGCCGATTGCCGCCACCGCCATGCCGACCATGAATGGCGCCAGATTGGCTTTCACGCCCACGTTCAACGAATCGATGATGGCGAGCACGAAGACCAGCAGGAAAAAGGTCCCGACTATCTGATCGAACAGTGGCCCGAGCATGCTCGCGCCGTAGTAATGCGCGGAAAACGTGGCGAAGATGCTGAACGTAGTCATGCCACCGGGGTCCGCACGCGTGACGACGTTGTGGGCGGCGTTCCACATATTGATCGCCGGAGCATAGTCGGCGTATGCCAGCGCAGCGCCGGCGAATGCACCGGCAATCTGCGCTCCCGAATAGGGCAGGACCTTCCTCCAGGGGAAGTCACCTTTGACGGCAAGAGCGAAGGAGACTGCCGGATTGATGTGTGCTCCGGTGACGCCGCCTGCCACGTATACCGCCATGGTGACCGCGATGGCCCATCCCCAGGTGATCAGCAACCAGTCACCCGCGCCGGCGAATATCGTCGGCGTTCGACCGGATTCGGGAAGCCCCACCACCGCGACGGCGACGTTGGCCGCGCCGAAGGCAATGAGGACGAAGGTGCCGAAAAACTCGGCCAGCAGCTCGCTCCATATGCTGCGGGCGCGCCAGCCCGTCTTGATGCCGATTTTCATGTCAATCGATCCAGCCGAATGATCGCTGCACGGCTTTCTTCCAACACTTGTAGTAATGGTCGCGTCGGTCGCCGGCCATCTTCGGCTCCCAGGTATGGTCGATCGCCCAGTTGGCGCGCAGATCGTCGGCGTTGTTCCAGAAGCCGACCGCGAGCCCGGCCGCATACGCCGCGCCGAGTGCCGTGGTCTCGGTCACCTTGGGGCGAATCACGGGTGCGTCGAGGATATCGGCCTGAAACTGCATGAGCAGGGCGTTCGCCACCATGCCGCCGTCCACTTTCAGGCTCGACAGCTCGATGCCGCTGTCGGCCTGCATGGCTTCGACCACATCACGAACCTGGTAAGCCGTGGATTCCAGCGCCGCCCGCGCGATGTGCGCCCGGTTGGCATAACGAGTCAGGCCGGCGATCACGCCGCGCGCGTCATCCCGCCAGTAAGGCGCGTACAGGCCGGAGAAGGCCGGCACGATATACACATCACCGTTGTCCTCGACACTCGCGGCCAACGGCTCGATCTGCGCGGCGACGTCGAACAGCTTCAGATTGTCGCGTAGCCACTGCACCAACGCGCCCGTGATCGCGATAGCGCCTTCGAGCGCATAGCACGGCGCTTCCTTGCCGAAGCGGTACGCCAGCGTGGTCAGGAGCCCCGCCTTGGATTGCACCGGCTCGGTTCCGGTGTTCATCAGCAGGAAGGATCCGGTGCCGTAGGTGTTCTTGGCTTCGCCTGGCGCGAGACATGTCTGACCCACGAGGGCGGCCTGCTGATCGCCGAGAATCCCGGCCAGCGTGATCCCTTTCAGCCATGCCGTCTTCATCTGCCCGTATACCTCGGACGAGGACACGATGCGGGGCAAACAGGCCCGCGGGATCTGGAACTCGGAGAGCATGTCCGCGTCCCATTCGCAGGTGGCGAGATTCATCAGTTGCGTGCGGCTCGCGTTGGTGACGTCCATGACGTGCACGCCTCCGTTGGGGCCGCCAGTCAGATTCCATGTCAGCCAGCTGTCGATGGTGCCGAACAGGGCCTCGCCGGACTCGGCCTGCCGGCGCGCGCCTTCGACATTGTCCAGGATCCAGCGGAGCTTCAGCCCCGCGAAGTAGGTGGTGAGCGGCAGTCCGGTCTTGGCCCGGAAGCGGTCCTGGCCACCCTCACGGGTGTAACTCGTCACCAGCGCAGCGGTGCGCGTGTCCATCCATACCACCGCATTGCACAAAGGCCGGCCGGTCTTCCGCTCCCAGAGAACAGTGGTCTCGCGTTGATTGGTGATGCCGATCGCGGCGAGATCGCCGGCGGCCAGATTGGCGCGTGCCAGCGCGGCACCGATCACCTCGTCGGTGTTGCGCATGATTTCCACGGGGTCATGCTCGACCCAGCCCGGCTTCGGATAGATCTGCCGGTGCTCCTTCTGCGCGACGGAGACGATCTCTCCCTTCTTGTCGAAGACGATGAATCGTGAGCTCGTCGTACCCTGATCTATGGCGCCAACGTAGCGTGACATGGAGTGCCCCCCTGTCCCGCCAGTCTACTAGATCGCCGTGGCCGCCAGCGCTCGCTCGTCGAGCGCATAACCCATGCCGGGAGCGTCGCTCAGTGCGAGCCAGCCATCTGCATCGGTCTCGAGCGGCTCGGCCATCATGAAATCCCGTCTCGCGAGCGTCCACTCGGGTGGGTCGTAGGCGTATTCGAGGAACGGCGCATCGGCCAGTCCGGCGACCAGATGAGCGTTCGCCGTGAGCCCCATGCCGTTCGTCCAGGTATGTGGTGTGAAAACGAGCTGATGCTCCTGGGCCATCGCGGCGATCCGCCTCAGCCCCGTGATGCCGCCGACGAGGGCCGCGTCCGGCTGCAGGACGTCGACGGATCCGGTAGTGATCAGGTCGCGCAGCTCGTGTAGCTGGCGCGTCATCTCCCCGGCTGCGATCCTCACTTCCGTAGCCTGACGCAGCGCCTTCATACCCGCGTGGTCGCCGCGATGCAAAGGCTCTTCCATCCAGAACACGTGCAGGCGCTCGAGCTCCCGCGCCACCGTCAGCGCATCCTTCAGGCTCCAGGGAGCCTGCGTGTCCCAGGGCATGCGCCAGCCCTGGTTGCAATCAACCATCAGCTCGAGGCGCTCGCCGACGCGTCCCCGCACAGCCTCGAGCGCACGGATGTCGTGCCGCCAGTCGCCACGTTGAAAGCGGATCTTCATGGCGCGGAAACCCTGTGCAACATAACGCTCCGCCTGCTCGGCGAGCGCCGCCGGCTCGCGCAGCGTGCCTGAAGAAGCGTACGGCCGCACCCGGCTCGACAGGCCGCCGAGCAACCGCCAGCAAGGCTGGCCGGTGATCTTGCCCGCAAGGTCCCAGAGCGCCAGATCGAGCGGCCAGCACCGCCCGTAATGGAAATCGATGTGCGACAGCACGCGGTAGTGCCGCTCGATGGCGAGCGCATCCTGGCCGATGAACAGCGGCTCATGGCCGGCGAAGCCGACCATCAGATCACCGGAGCCGTATCCTTCGAGTCCGGTGTCGCTCGTCACCCGCACGATGGTGGCGTCGAAATGCACGCGCGGCCGGGTGTCCCAGCTCGCATGAAACGGCGGGTCGAGCGGCAGCCGATGATGGGTGATGCGGATCGAGGCGATCCGATGCCCCGAGGATTGGGGCGCGGGCTGCTGGGGCAACGCGTTCATGGGGGCTGAGCGCTAGGCTTCCATAATCTCCCTCGGCCTCCAAGCCGAGAATTTGGCTACCAGCATCGAAAAAAGGCATCGCATCCGCTGCGCCGCCCCGCGCCTGGACGGCTAGTATGCTCGGGGGCGGCCGGGAGACACAGATGGGTAAGAAGTCGATCGATCGGCGTTGGCTGCCGCTCAACGCGCTGCGAGCGTTCGAGGGAGTGGCCAAGCACGGCAGCTTCACGGCCGCCGCGCACGCGCTCCTCATCTCCCAGAGCGCTCTGTCGCGACACGTCATCTCGCTCGAGCGCCTGATCGGGGTACAGCTCTTCGAGCGGCGCCCGCACGCGTTGACGCTGACCAAGGCGGGTCAACACCTGCTGCCGGCCGTAGCCAAATCCTTCGACCGGCTGGAATACGCGATCGACGACATCCGCAATGAAGGTGCGCCCGCCCAGCGCACCCTGCGCGTGCGCATGCCACCGAGCTTCGCACTTCAGCTCGCGGTACCCATTCTCAGGGATTTTCGTCAGGCGAGCACGGAGGTCGACATCGACCTCATCAGTCCCGCCGCGGCCGGTCCGCCGCTCGGCGATGTCGATGTGGCGGTGGTCTACTCCAGGCCCATGGTGACCGATCTGGTTGCGGATCTGCTCTGGCCCGTGCGCGTCAGCGTCCTCTGCCATCCGCGGATTGCCGCCGAGCACGCGGGCAAGGGCCTCGCCGGCTTCCTCGAGGCGAATGAGCTCGTGCACGTGCGCATAGACGAGTTGCCGCGGCACGAGGCATGGTCGCAGTTCGTACGCCAATCCGGGCTCGGCCCGGTCAACGTCGAGCGCGGCCTGGTATTCGATACCGCGCTGCTCGCGGCCCAGTACGCATTGAGCGGGCAGGGCGTGGCGCTGGTCGACACCAACCTGTTCGCGGAAGAGATCCGCAGTGGACGCCTGGTGAAGCCCTTCGACGTCACCGTCGACAACGGCTACGGCTATTACCTTCTGACCCATCCCGAGGGGCTCTCCGACACGGCGATCGCGCTCTTCAGGTCATGGCTCATCGAGCGTTTCGGCGCGAGCGGCACCGCTGTCGCGCCTGCCGTGCAGCTTGCGGTGTCCAACGACTGGGAGAAGACGGAGCAGCACGGGTCATGAGAAGCACTGCGCGGGTCGTAGTGATTGGCGGCGGGGTGGTCGGCGCCAGTGTCCTGTATCACCTGACCAAGGCCGGCTGGTCGGATGTCATGCTGATCGAGCGCGACGAGCTGACTTGCGGCTCGACCTGGCACGCCGCCGGAGGCATGCACACCGTCAACGGCGATCCCAACGTTGCGCGGTTGCAGCAGTACACCATCAATCTCTACCGCGAAATCGAGCGCATCTCCGGCCAGTCGTGCGGCGTGCATCTCACCGGCGGCATCATGTTGGCGGGTACCCGCGAGCGGCTCGACTGGCTGCGGATGGCGCAGGCACGCGGCCGCTACCTCGGCATGGAGCTCGAGATGCTCACGGTCGATGAAGCCGCGCGCCGCTTTCCGCTTCTCGACAAGCGGCATTTCGTCGGTGCGATGTTCGACCCCGTCGAGGGCCATGTCGATCCCTACGGCGTTACGCATGCCTATGCCAAATCGGCGCAGATTGCAGGTGCCGAGGTAGTTCGTCACACGCGTGTGGTTGATCTGAAGCAGCGGTCCGACGGTACCTGGGACGTAATCACCGACCGCGGGAATGTGCACGCCGAGCATGTTGTCAACGCGGGCGGACTCTGGGCGCGGGAAGTCGGCAGGATGGTGGGTCTCGAGCTGCCGATCCTGGCGATGGAGCATCAATACCTGATCACCGAGGAGGTGCCGCAGATCGCGGGCCTGCCCGAGCAGCTGCACTGCATCGACTTCGAGGGTGAGCTCTACCTGCGTGAAGAGCGCGACGGCATGCTGATCGGTACCTACGAGCGCGCGGGCGTACCCTGGTCGCCGGTCGCAACGCCGTGGGACTTCGCTCAGAGCCTGCTGCCCAACGACCTCGATCGTATTGCGCCGAGCCTCGAAGTGGCGTTCGAGCACTTTCCCGCCCTTGGAGAAGTCGGTGTCCGCAAGGTGGTCAATGGCCCCTTCACGTTCGCCCCGGATGGCAATCCGCTCATCGGGCCGATCAAGGGGCTGCGCAATTTCTGGGTGGCGTGCGGCGTAATGGCCGGCTTCAGTCAGGGTGGAGGCGTAGGGCTTGCGCTCTCGCAGTGGATGGTGAACGGAGACCCCGGCTCTGACATCTGGGCGATGGATGTCGCGCGCTATGGCGACTGGGCGACGCTGGCCTACACCAACGCCAAGGTGCGCGAGAACTACTCGCGCCGGTTCAGGATCCGCTTCCCCAACGAGGAGCTGCCCGCGGGCCGGCCGCTTGCGGACTACTCCTATCTACGATCGGCTGCGAGAGTCGCATGCGGTCTTCGGGGAGTATTGCGGGCTCGAGCATCCGCTCTGGTTTGCGCCAACAGAGGCGGACGCGCGGGAGGACGTCACGTTCCGCCGCTCCAACGCACATGCACATGTAGCCGAGGAGTGCCGGGCCGTGCAGGAGCGTGTCGGCCTGCTCGAGACCTCCAACTACGGCAAGATCGAGGTCGTTGGCCCGGGAGCGGAGGCGTGGCTGTCGCGAGTGATGGCCAACCGCGTCCCTGCCGTCGGACGCATCGCGCTGACTCCGATGCTGAACGAGCGCGGCAAGCTGATCGGCGACTTCACGATGTGCCGGCTTGCCGCCGACCGTGTGTTGCTCATAGGGACTCTCGCGGCGGAAACGTATTACCTACGTTGGTTCGAGCGACTTTTGCCGCCGTCGGGAGTGCACGTTCGCGCTTGCGCGATGGAGCATGTCGGCCTCTCGGTGGCCGGGCCGGGCTCGCGGGCGATTGCTGCAGAGTCTGGTGCGCGATGATCTCTCGAACTCCGCATTCCCGTTCCTGACTTTCCGCCGGGTCGACATCGGCATGATCCCGGCGCTCGTGGGCAGGATCTCCTTCACGGGCGAGCTGGGCTACGAGATCTGGGTGTCGCCCGAGTATCAGCGCGCGCTCTACGACTTGCTCCTCACGGCCGGAGCCAGGCGCCTTTCGGAGGGCGCGCGCTCAACGCCATGCGGATCGAGAAGGGCTTCGGCACCTGGGCGCGGGAGTTCCGCCCCATCTATGGTCCCTACGAAGCCGGACTCGGCCGATTCGTCGCTCTCGAGAAGGGTGACTTCGTCGGCCGGTCCGCGGCGGTGAGCGAGCGCTCGCAAGGTGGAGAGATGCGCCTCGTTGCATTTGCCGTTGATGCCGCCGACGCCGATGCCATCGGCGATGAGCCGATCTGGCACGACGGCCGGGTGGTCGGCTGGGTCACCTCCGGCGCCTACGGCCATCGGGTGGGACGCTCGCTTGCCCTCGGTTACGTGCCGGCGGCGCTTGCCGGGGCGAGCGCAGGGTTTGAGATCGAGATCATCGGCGAGCGCCGGCGCGCGGAACGGCTCTTGGTTTGCGCCTATGATCCGGGCGGCGCGCGCATGCGATCATGAAGCTTCAGGACATACGTACCTTCGTCGTCGGCAACCCGCCGCCACACAACGGCGGGCGGTACTTCATCTTCGTCAAGCTGACTACCGCGGATGGCATATCCGGCGTCGGCGAGGCGTACGGTGTTCCGTTCGATCCGCATCACGTGGCAAAACTGATCGAAGATGTGTTCGGGCGCTATCTGGAAGGCGAAGACCCGCACGACATCGAGCGAATCTGGCGGCGCGTTTATTCCTCCGGTTATTCGCAGCATCCGGACCTGACGGTCATGGGCGTGCTCAGCGCGCTGGAGATGGCCTGTTGGGACATCATCGGCAAGGCGGCGGGGCAGCCGGTATACAAGCTCCTCGGCGGCCGTGTGCACGAGCGGCTGCGCACCTATACCTACATTTATGCCAGGCCCGGGGATCGCGCCGACGTCTACCAGGACCCTGACCTGGCGGCGGAGCGGGCGGCGGAATATCTCGCGCAGGGCTTCACGGCGTTGAAGTTCGATCCGTTCGGGCCTTATTCGGCCTTCGATGGCCGTCAACCCTCCCTCGTCGCGCTCGATCGCTGCGAGCGCTTCATGCGACAGTTGCGCGCTGCGGTGGGCTCGAAGGCTGATCTCCTCTTCGGCACCCACGGGCAGATGACTGCGGCCGGAGCCATCCGCCTGGCACGTCGCATCGAGCCATACGAGCCGCTGTGGTTCGAGGAGCCCGTGCCGCCCGATGCGCCAGAGGAAATGGCGAAGGTGGCGCGCGCCTGCAGCGTACCGATAGCGGCCGGCGAGCGTCTCACCACCAAGTACGACTTTGCGCGGCTGCTCGCGGCGGGCGGCGCGGCCATTCTGCAGCCGAACCTCGGTCGGGTGGGGGGACTGCTGGAGGCGAAGAAGATCGCGGCGCTCGCGGAGGTGCAGCACGCGCAGATCGCGCCGCACCTGTACTGCGGCCCGGTCGTGGGCGCCGCGAACATCCAGCTGGCCACGTGCAGCCCGAATTTCCTGATCCTCGAGGGCATCGAGCGCTGGCAGGGCCTGCATGCGGAGCTGCTGCGCAAGCCGATCCGCTGGGAGGACGGGTACGTCATTCCGCCGACCGAGCCGGGCCTCGGCGTCGAGCTCGACGAGGCCGTCGCGGTAGCGCATCCGTACGCGGGTGCCGCGCTGCACCTCGAGATGGCCGGCAAGCCGGTTGGACTGGGATAATCGGCAGCTGATCGGCTGATCGAGGCGACGAATGCAGAAGACGATTCCTGAGCCCGCGCGCTCGGTGGACGTCGTTCACGAGACCGACGTGCTGGTGGTCGGCAGCGGCCCGGGCGGCTTGGCGGCCGCGCTTGCCGCGGCGCGCGGCGGCGCGCGCACGACACTGCTCGAGCGTTATGGCTGCTTCGGCGGCAACATCACTCAGGTCGGAGTCGAGGGGTTCGCCTGGTACCGGCACGAGCGAACGGTCGACTGCGAAGGAATCGGCATCGAGTTCGAGCAACGCGCCACAGCGATGGGTGCGGCGATGCCGGAGCCGCAGTCCCTGAGTCACGCGCTCGATGCGGAGATGTTCAAGTATGTAGCCGACGTCCTCGTCAAGGAGGCCGGCGTCACTCCATTCCTGCATCGACTATGTGTGGCGCCCGTGCTCGAGGGCGGCTCAATCCGTGGCGTGATCACGGAGAGCAAGTCGGGCCGCGAGGCCTTCCTCGCGCAGCGCGTTATCGATGCGACGGGTGATGCCGACGTGGCGGCGCGCGCGGGGGCGCCCGTGCACAAGGCGCCACGCGAGCAGCTCATGGCCGCCTCCGTCATGTTCTCCATGGCGGGCGTCAACAAGGCGCGTTTTCTCGAGCAGGTACGCTCCGACCCGCAGACTTATCGCGACTGGGCCGGCAACGGCGAATGGAACATCGAGACCACGGGTAAGGAAGACGACATGTTCTCGCCGTTCCTGCGCAAGCCCTTCAAGCGGGCCGTCGAGGCCGGGGTCATTCCGGCCAGCTTGAGCACCATCGCCGGAACATGGGGCAGCGTGAGCGATCAAGGCGATCTCACCTACCTCAATCTCATCTTCCTTCCCAACACCGACGGTACCGACGCCAACGACCTCACGGCGGCGGAGATCGCGGGCCGCCGCCAGGCGATCTACGCGATCGAGGCATTGAAGCGCTTCATGCCCGGCTGCGAGCAGGCGAAGCTGCGCAATTTCGGCATGACGCTCGGGGTGCGGGATACGCGCAAGATCGACGCGCTCTACAATCTCACCGCGGCGGATGTGCGCGAGCAGGGCCGCTTCGAGGACGCGATCGGCATCTTTCCGGAGTTCATCGACGGCTATGGGCTCCTCATCCTGCCGACCACGGGGCGTTATTTCCACGTTCCCTACCGATCCCTGGTTCCCCAGGGTATTGGCAACCTGCTGGTCGCCGGCCGCTCGATCGGCGGCGACCGGATCTCGCATGCCGCGGTACGCAACATGATGTGCTGCGCGGTGAGCGGACAGGGCGCGGGCGTCGCGGCCGCGGTTTCGCTGCGCACCGGAGAATCGTTCGACAGGCTCGACGTGCGCGCCGTCCAACAGGAGCTCGTGCGCCAGGGAGCCCGCATCCATTAGCGGCGTGGCGGCATCCGGAATCGGGCCCGGGCGCGGCGAGTCGGGCGCGGCACGCTGGTGCGTGCTCGCGCTCGCCAGCCTCGCGATCGCCGGCAGTTACTTCGAATACGATGCGATCGCGCCGATCGCCGATTTCCTGCGGGCCCAGCGCGGCTTCACCCAGGCTCAGATCGGGATGCTGAATGCGGTATTCAGCCTGCCCAACATCTTCCTCGCCCTGCTCGGCGGCGTGCTGATCGATCGTTACGGACCCGCTCGGGTTGCGACCTGGACCGCCGCGCTTGTGCCTCGCAGGCGCCGTGCTGACGGCGATCGGCTCGCCCTATGCCGTGATGGTGACGGGACGGCTGATATTCGGTGTCGCCGAGGAGGCGCTGTTCATCGCGCTGCTCGCCGGACTGGCGCAGTGGTTCCCGAGCAGCGGCACGGGCGCTTGCGATGGCCCTGTTCTTCAGTTTCGCGCGCATCGGCTCGTATGCGGCCGACACTTCGCCCGGCTGGGCGCATGCGCTCTACGCTCATGGATGGCAGCTGCCGCTGTGGCTCGCGGCCGGGGCTACGGCGGCGAGCTTCGTCGCGGCGTTGGCCTATCGCCTCTTCGACGGCCGCGCCCGCGCATCCGGGAACGCTACACGCGGCACCGGCTCCGGAGCGGATCACCTGGTCCGACCTCGTGAGCTTCGATCTGTCCTACTGGTACATCCTCGGGCTCAACGTGCTGTTCGCAGCCGTGTTCTTTCCCTTCCGCAGCACCTTCGCCATCGAATACTTCCAGGACGCCAAGGGCCTGACACTGCAGCAGGCCGGGCTCGCCAACAGCTGGGTATTCTTTGCGGCGATCTTCGCGACGCCGGTGTTCGGGTTCCTGGCCGACAGATTCGGCAGGCGCTCGCTGATGATGATGATCGCGACGCTGCTGATGCCACTCGTGTTTCTCATCCTGGGCACCACCCACTGGAGCTTGTGGATCTCCACGGCCCTGATGGGGATCAGCTTCTCCGTGGTGCCGGCCGTCATCTGGCCCGCGACGACCATGCTCGTGGAGCCGCGGCGGCTCGGGACCGCTCTGGGCCTCATCAACCTCCTGCAGAACCTCTTGCTGGCGGCGAGCAATGTTGCGGCGGGATGGGTTGCCGACCGCGGGCACGCCGGACCCGCGCATCCGGCCGGGTATGACGGCATGCTGTGGTATTTCGGCCTGCTGAGCCTCGTTGCCTTGGTTTCGGTGGTGCTGCTCTGGCGGCGCGAGTCCGGACCTTCCGGTCATGGCCTGGAGAGGGTGGACGCATCTCGACAAGCCGATGACGCAAATCGATCGGTCGCGGCCGGGCGGCCGGAGCCATACTAGCCCGGATGAACAGTCAGAGCACGGGCGAGAGGCGGCTGCCGCAGGAGGCGTCCGCTGTGATCATTGGCCAGGGCGGGATCGTCGGCGCCACGATCGCGCATCACCTGATCGAGCGGGGCTGGGACAACCTCGTGGGCATCGACAAGTCGGCCGTTCCGACCGACATAGGCTCCACCGCTCATGCCTCGGACTTCTGCTACATGACGAGCCATGACAGGATGTCGGTCTATACCACCCTCTACAGCCGCGAGTTCTACGAGAGTCTCGGGCACTACGCCCGCGTCGGCGGACTCGAGGTCGCCAGGGTTGGCGACGACGAGCGCATGGAGGAACTGAAGCGGAAGGTGGGATCCGGCAAGGCCTTCGGCACGCGAGTAGAGCTGATCTCGTCCGGCCGCGCGAAGGAGCTGTTCCCACTGCTGGAAGAGCCGGCTATCCAGGGGGCGCTCTGGGATCCCGATGCCGGGCTGGTGGTTCCCCGCTCGCAGCGGGTGGCGGGCGCTCTGCTCGAGCGCGCGGTTGCAAGCGGCCGTCTGCAGACCTTTGCCAACACGCCGGCACTGTCCGTAGACATTCAGGACGGGCGCGTCCGTGGTGTGGAGACCCGAAAGGGCTACATCAGGACGTCGATCGTCATTTTCACGTGCGGCATCTGGGGCCCGCTGCTTGCCACGCGTATGGGCTCGCCGCTGCCGCTCATGCCGTTCGAGCATCCGCTGCTCTTCTTCGGACCTTTCGACACCTTCGCTGGGACCGGCAAGGAGATCGGCTACCCGCTGCTGCGCGACCAGGGTAATTCCTCGTACATGCGTGACACGGGCGACCCCAAGACCACCGAGGGCGGACAGCTCGAATGGGGCTATTACGAGCAGACGGAGCCGCGCCTGGTGTATCCCCGTGACATCGCCGAGCCCGGCGAGGCCCGTCTGTCGCCGTCCATGCGTGACATGGACATCGAGCAGGTGATCCAGGGCTACGAGCGCGCTACGGAGCTGGTACCGCTGCTCGGGGAGTTGGGATGGGATGCGAAGCGCTCCTTCAACGGCCTCATGTCCATCACCGCCGACGGCTCACCGCTGGTTGGCGAGTCTCCTGAAGTCGGCGGACTGTGGTTCGCCGAGGCCGTGTGGGTCAAGGACGCGCCTGGCGTCGCCAAGGTACTTGCCGACTGGATGACGACAGGACGGTCGGAGTGGGACACCTGTAGCATCGACATCGCGCGCTTCTACGCCGTGCAGAAGACTCAGGCGTACGTATTTGGCCGCTGCTTCGAGACTGCGAAGAAGGTCTACAACCCGGCCGTGCACCCGCGCGAGCCATATCTGACCGGCCGCGACCTGCGCCGTGGCCCATTCTGGCCGCGCGAGAAGGAGCTCGGAGGCCACTTCATGGAGGCGGCTGGCTGGGAGCGAGCGCACGGTTATAGCGCCAACGAGCGTTTGCTCGAAAAGTACGGTAATCGCGTGCCGGAGCGGCGTAACGAATGGGATGCGCGCCACTTCTGGCCCGTGTCCAATGCCGAGCAGTTGGCGATGAGCGACCACGTCGGGATGGTGAATCTGTCGCATTTCGCCATTTACGACGTCTCGGGTCCCGATGCCGAGGCCTTCCTCGAGTACCTCTCCGTCGCGAAGGTCGGCGGGGGCACGGCGTTGGGGCAGGGCGTGTACACGCACTTTCTCGACGAGGCGGGAGGGGTGCATTCGGATCTGACGATCATCCGTTTGAGCGCGTCCGAGTATCGCGTCGTGTGCGGCGGTAGTACGGGACCTCGCGATCTCATGTGGATGCGGACGATCCGGGAGTCGCGCGGGTTCAAGGTGCAGATCGCTGATCGCTCGGACGACATTGTCACATTGGGGCTGTGGGGTCCCAACGCGCGTCGCACTTTGCAGGCGGTGGCCGACGATCCGGAGGCGCTGACACACGAGCGCTTCCCGTTCGCGACGGCACGGTTGATACGGGTGCGCGGGCTGCCGGTGTGGGCATTCCGCATTTCGTACGTGGGGGAGCAGGGATGGGAGCTCTACGTGTCGCCGAGCTACGGGCTGGGGCTGTGGGATCTGCTCTACGAGCAGGGGGTCGTGCCGATTGGCATCGAGACGTACGCCAACACGCGGCGGATGGAGAAGAGCCTGCGGTTACAGAACGCAGACCTGCTTACGGAGTACAACCTGTACGAGGCGGGGCTTGCGCGGGCCAAAGTCAAGTCTGACGAGTTCCATGGCAAGGCAGCGTACATCGCCCAGCGGGAGCGGCCGCGGCAGCGTGCATACCTGTGTACGCTTACGATGGAAAGCAACACGGATGCGGCGGGAGTGGCCCGCTATCCCGTGGGTCAATGGCCCATCCTGGATCCGGATACCCGCGAAGTACTGATCGATGACATCGGCAGGCGCTCGTCCACGACCAGCGTTGCTTATGGTCCGTCAATCGGGAAAAACATCGCGCTGGGTTATCTTCCTGAGCGGCATGCACAGGAAGGGCGTGGGCTCCTCATGGAGTACTTCGGCGAGCACTATCCGGTGCGCGTGGCGGGAGTGGGGCAGCGGGCGCTCTACGACCCGGCCAACGAGCGTCCGAAGTCCTGAGTCAGTCATCGAAGTACCGCTCGACAATGTCGCTCGGGAGGATGACATTCCACCCGGTTGCGGCAAGTCCGCGACCCGGCATCGCACCTAGTGCATAGCGTGGATGGCGGGGAGCCAGAGATCGAAAATCCTGGAGCGCGGCATCCGTTACAGCGAGTCGATGGCGCTCACGATCCAACCAGTAGCCCAGAGATCCGGCAGCGGCTGCATTGCTCCGCCGCTTCGCGAAGTCGATAAGGGCATCGAAATCCAAAGGGGCTTCGCGCTCTACCACGAGATCCAGGCACCGGAACAAGTCTTCAGCTCCGCCCGCCAGATCGTACCGGTCGAACAGATCCACCAGCGTCCGTTCGAACGTTGTCACGTTGACGGCGAGACCCTGGCGATCGATGGTGGTTACGCCTTGGTTTGGCGAATGGTTGGCCGGGTGACTGACGAAGCGGCAAGCGACGTCGGCCGTCTCGATGAGCCCCGGCTCGCCGCCAGCGATGAGCTGCACTTCCTTCGTTGGCGTGATTGCGCAGCCGTGCAGCTCGAGCGCTGACCGGTAGGCGATGACGGCTCCGATGCGCAGTCGGGAAGCCGCCAGGAACCGATCGATGGCTGGAACGGAGGCGAACACACCGCGCGCTATCCGGCGGATGTTGCCGGCGCGAAGGTGATATTTCAGCAGCTCCGTAACTGCCCGATCACCCGGGCGTCTGCCGCAAGCCGTGGCGAATTCGGCGCGCCCGAATACCGGCGTAGCGGCGAAGAAGGCTGAGGATGAGGGGTGGGGGAAAATACGGGGTCACCGGCACTGTGTTTAATTCGGTCGAAGTGGTAGGAATATTACCACTTTGTCCGAATGCAACGAACTCATTCCGGGGCCCAAAATTTAGGCCCCCCATATTACCCCTCGGCTTCTACAAAGTTATCGCACCGCCCACACGACCGGACCGGGGCAGCGCCTGCCAACAGCGGGCCTTGCGTTTAGCGGCGTAAGATCGTATCTCCGGATGGCAGCGTATTGGGAGCGCCTGTCGGTGGGTGATTCAGCCCTTACGGGATGTCGCGCGGAGCGAAGGCGACCCTTCCTCGCCGTTTCAGTGGCGCTGTGCTTCCTCGCGCTGGCTGCGTTTCAGTGCGCTGCCGCCGACCAGAATGGTCAAA
Source organism: uncultured Pseudomonadota bacterium (assembly GCA_963833085.1). GTDB lineage: Bacteria > Pseudomonadota > Gammaproteobacteria > Steroidobacterales > Steroidobacteraceae > 13-2-20CM-66-19. Next base: position 116,050 of record CAWHWV010000048.1, on the reverse strand, counting down.
TCACGCGAGCGGCGCCGACGGCGCCACCGAACCCCATCGCCCAGGCCGGGTTGCCGAGTATCACGATCGAGGCAAGCCGGGAGCGAGAGGCGGTGCGGCGTCGAGTGGACAAGTTCGTCGCGTCGGTGATCGTTCGACCTTCGAACGAGACCCTCATGCGCTGGGACAGTCCGATCTGTCCTCTCGTGGCGGGGCTGCCGAAGGCTTGGGGCGAGTTCATCCTGGGTCATATCTCGCAGGCTGCCGTCGATGCACGCGCCCCCCTCGCTGGTGCGAAGTGCCGCCCGACCATGGTCAGCCGGATTGCGCCGTGAGTGCCAGGATCTTCGTCACGTATGGGGCGAAGGAGCGCGCGATTTCTACACGGAAAGTGTCGGGGGCGGTGCGCCACAGGACGATTTGGGCCTTGGCGAAGACGGTGCGAGTGCACATGTCGACCGGGAATGAAGCCGGATCGAGGTCCAGGGGGCAGCCGGTGTTGAGAGCGGTCGCCGCCCGGGCGCCACCCACCTCGAACCCGATCTGCGCGTGACTGGTCTCGACCACGGAGTGCGGCAGTCCTGCCAGCGCCCGTTGTAACCGGCCACTCATCTCGGCCGCGGTATCGGCAGGACCGATCAATAGACGCTCGTCGGGTCCCAGCCAGAGTGCCGCGAGTCCTTCGTTGTGCACGGCACGGCACGGCGTCTCGCTGCGCGGGAGGCGCAGGGCGTCTGCGGCGGCAGCCAACACTTGCGAGGCACCGCGCAGTACGAGCCGCGAAGCCGGAGGTAACTGTCGCAGGTCAGCCATTGAGGCGGCCCCCCTTGGGGTCATGGAAGACCGGCGAAGCGACTTCTACGGGGATATCACCTTCCGGCATCGCAACGTAAAGCGTCTCGCCCATGCGGGAGCGGCCACTGGTCAGCAGCGCGAGCGCGATGGATCGGCCGACGCTGGGGCTGTAGTAGGAGGAGGTGACGTGACCAATGGCGGCCTCCGCTGCGGCGCGTTGCTTGGTCGGCACGATCTGAGCACCTTCCTCCAGGACCGTTTCCGGATCGCGCGTCAGTAGTCCGACGAGCTGCTTTCTGTATGGAGAGCTCATGGCGGGGCGCTGCAGCGCCCGCTTGCCGACGAAGTCGGGTTTGTTCTTGCCGATGGACCACGAAAGGCCGGCATCGTCGGGCGTTACGGTGCCATCGGTGTCCTGGCCGACGATGATGTAACCCTTTTCCGCCCGCAGCACGTGCATCGTCTCGGTGCCGTAGGGCGTGATGCCGTGCTTTTGACCGGCATCGTGGATCGCCTGCCAGACTGCCAGGCCGAAATCGGCTGGAACGTTGACTTCGAATCCCAGCTCACCGGTGAAGCTGACGCGCATGAGCAGCATGGGAACGCTGCCGCAGATCCGTCCGCGGGCGACGCTCATATGCGGCATGGCGGCGGCGGAGATGTCGACTCCTTCCACGAGCCCTTCCAATACACGGCGCGCGTTCGGGCCCTGTACAGCGATCACGGCCCACTGCTCCGTGGTCGAGGTCAGCCATACGTTGAGATCGGGCCACTCCGTCTGGCGATAGTCCTCCATCAGCCCTAGCACGCCGGCAGCACCGCCCGTGGTCGTCGTTGCATGAAACCGGTCGTCAGCCAAGCGGGCCACGACGCCGTCGTCATAGATGAAACCGTCGTCCCGCAGCAGGATGCCGTAGCGGCAGCGCCCGACGGCGAGGCCCGTCCAGGCGTTGACGTACATGCGGTTCATGAAAGTCGCGGCGTCTTTTCCTACCACCTCGATCTTGCCGAGGGTGGAGCCATCGAAGATCCCGCAATGCGTACGTACCGCGACGCATTCGCGCTCCACGGCGGCATGCATGTTCTCCCCGGGGCGGGGGAAATAACGGGCCCGCTTCCAGAGGCCGACGTTCTCGAAGACCGCGCCGTTGCGAGCGGCCCAGTCGTGCATCGGTGTAGTCCGTACCGGATCGAACAACTCGCCACGCGCGAAGCCGGCAAAGCTTCCGAAGGTCACGGGCGTGTAGGGCATGCGGAAGGTCGTCAGCCCGACCTGAGGTATCGCCTTGTCGAGGTCGCGCGCGATGATGGCGAGCGCGTTGATGTTGGACGTCTTGCCCTGATCGGTGGCCATCCCGGTAGTCGTGTAGCGCTTCACGTGCTCGATCGAGCGGAAGCCTTCGCGGGCCGCGAGGGCGAGATCGCGCGAGGTGACGTCGTTCTGCCAGTCGACGAAGGCTTTGCCCGGTTCGACGCCGGGCGGCTGGGGGAGCGCGCCGAGGAAGCCGGCGGCAGAGCTCTCGGGAAGTGGCAGCTCCGGCTTGGAGGCGGCGACTGGGAGCCCGGCGCTCTGTGCCGCGGCAAGCCCCGCATGCGTGCCGTCCCGCACCGCTGCGGCGAGCGAGAAGACGCCGCGGCACGAGCCCGCGGAGCGGACTCGCTCGGCGGGCTGTGCGGGCAGGAAGGCCCCCAGACTCTCGTCCCAGGCCAACTTGCCACGCGACTGCGAGAAGAGGTGCACGCTGGGGGTCAGGCCACCCGACATCAGGACCAGATCGCAACGGATGCGCCGCACCGGCCCGGCCGGGTCGCCGGATGCATCCAACTTCTGGACGCGTATTGCGCGGACGCGGAGCCGGCCGGACGTACCGATCACGGTGGTTTGCGTCTCGATGGGCAGGCCGGCGCGCCGTGCGGCTTCGATCGGTGCGCCGCCGGCGGAGCCAGTACGGACGTCCACAATGGCCTTTATCGACGCACCGGCGCGATGCAGGTCAAGAGCTGCCTGATACGCCGCATCACACGCGGTCACCAGCACCACTCGTGACCCTGCGAGCGCACCGTAACGATTGAGATAGGTCCGCGCCGCCTCGGCGAGCAGGATTCCCGGCCGGTCGTTGCCCGGGAAGACGAGCGGGCGCTCGATTGCGCCGGTCGCGAGGACGACTTCCTTGGCCCGCACCTGCCATTGCCGTTCGCGGGGTTGGCTGTTATCGGGCCGTCCCAGATGGTCGCTCAGGCGCTGATTGAGCCCGAGCAGATTGTGAGGGAAGTAGCCGAAAGCGGTCGTGCGCGTCAGCAACGTTACCCGCGGATTCGCCGCGAGCGTTTGCAGGGTGCTTGCCAGCCAACCGTCTACAGCGGGCTCGGACAGCAGCGACCCGCCAAGTTCCGGCTGCTCATCACACAGGATGACTCGCGCGCCACTCGCCGCGGCGGCCGCAGCGGCCGCGAGTCCCGCCGGGCCCGCTCCGACGACCAGCACGTCACAGTGCGCGAACCGATTGGCATAGGTATCGGGGTCCGCCTGCTCGGGGGCGCGCCCGAGACCTGCCGCGGCGCGGATTTTCGGCTCATAGAGCCGCTGCCACGCGTCCCGCGGCCACATGAATGTCTTGTAGTAGAACCCCGCGGGGATGAAAGGCGACAGCAGGCCGCTCACCGCGCCGACATCGAATTGCAGACTGGGCCAGCGATTCTGGCTGAATGCCTGCAGACCGTCGTAGAGCTCGACCTGGGTGGCACGCAGGTTGGGTGTCAGTCGCGCGGAGTCCCGGCGCACGGTGACGAGGGCGTTTGGCTCCTCCGAGCCGGCACCGAGGACGCCTCGCGGCCTGTGGTATTTGAAGGAGCGGCCGAGCAAGTGCACGCCGTTGGCGAGCAACGCCGAGGCGAGCGTATCGCCGGCGAAGCCGGTGTAATCGCGGTCGTCGAATCTGAAACTGAGCGGGCGGCCGCGGTCGATGCGGCCGCCATGCGCCGTGCGCAAGTCGCCGCTCATGGCCGAGACCCCTTGGCGCGCTCCAGCGCCGCAGCCGGCGGCGGCTCGCCTACTCGATAGGTGGCGAGGAAGCAGTCGTTGGTCGTGTCACGCAGGGCGTTGAAGAACCGTGCGCAGCCGTGGGTGTGGCGCCAGCGCTCGGCATGGACACCCTTGCTGTTCTCGCGCCAGTAGAGGAAATCGGCCCACTGCTCGTCGCTGCACTGGCCGGGATCGCGCGGCCGTGCGACATGCGCCTGTCCGCCGTAGACGAACTCGAGCTCGGGGCGCACACCGCAGTAAGGGCAATCGATCAGCAACATGACACAGGGTTTCTCAGTGCGCGACCGCCGCCGCCGCCGCCTCGTCGATGAGCCGCCCTTCGCCGAAGCGCTCGATCGTGAACGGGGCGTTGATGGGGTGCGGGTTGTCGTGGGCGATCGTCCAGGCGAACAGGTGCGCTGATCCCGGCGTCGCCTTGAAGCCGCCCGTGCCCCACCCGCAGTTCACGTACAGGCCCGGCACGGGCGTCCTGGCGATGATCGGCGAGCGATCGGGGCTGACATCGACGATTCCGCCCCAGTTCCGCAGCATCCGCATGCGCCGGAACATGGGGAAGAGCTCGCAGACGGCCTCGAGCGCATGGCTGGCGATGTGCAGCCCGCCGCGCTGTGTATAAGATGTGTAGGCGTCGGTACCCGCGCCGATCACCAGCTCGCCCTTGTCGGACTGGCTGATGTAGGCGTGGATGGTGTTGGACATGACCACGCAGGGAAAGATGGGCTTGACGGGCTCGGAGACCAGCGCCTGCAGGGGATAGCTCTCCAGCGGCAGCCGGACTCCCGCCATTTTCAGGATCACGCTGGAGTGGCCCGCCGCGGCGACGCCGACTTTGCGGGCCTGGATGAGGCCACGGGTCGTCTCGACGCCCTGCACCGCGCCGTGCGCGTCGCGACGGATACCAGTGACCTCGCAATTCTCGATGATGTCGACGCCGAGCGCGTCAGCGGCGCGGGCATAGCCCCACGCCACCGCGTCATGTCGCGCCGTTCCGCCGCGCCTCTGAAAAGCCGCGCCGAGCACCGGATAGCGGATATCGTCGGTCTGCAGCAGCGGGCAAATTGCGCGCGCCTCTTCGGGCGTCAGCCATTCGTTGTCCACCCCATTGGCGCGATTGGCGTGCACGTGCCGCTTGAAGACCTGGACGTCATGCACCGTGTGCGCGAGCATCATCACTCCGCGCTGGGAGAACATGACGTTGTAGTTGAGGTCCTGAGACAGGCCCTCCCACATCTTCAGGGCGTGGTCGTAGAGGGCGGCGCTCTCATCGCGCAGATAGTTGGAGCGGATGATGGTGGTGTTGCGCCCGGTGTTGCCGCCGCCGATCCAGCCCTTCTCCAGGACGGCCACATTCGTCAGACCGTGCTCCTTGGCCAGGTAGTAGGCGGCTCCCAGCCCATGCCCGCCACCGCCGACGATGACGGCATCGTAGGCGGGCTTCGGCTCCGCCTTGCGCCACTGGGGCTGCCAATCGCGGTGACCAGACAGGCCTCGCTTGAAGAGCGAGAAGCCGGAGAAGCGCTGCATCGTCTGATCCGTTGGTACCGGGCGTGTGAGTCGACGGTGAATCATGCCGGGCGTCGCCGCCCGTTACGAGCATGTGGGCGCCCGCTTCTTGAACGAATGCGACACGGCTGCCCGGCTTGTCGCAACCGTACTTCCCACTGCGGCCCCAGGGCTTGACGGCGCTCCGCTGCCACTTCATCATCGGCCGAGCTTGAACGCCTGTTCAAGAAACCGCGCGCCGCAGCCACTGAGTTGAACAGACAATCAAGCTCTCGCCGGAACGATCCGCCCGACGGCGCGGGGCCGCGCGACGAGCCTGAAGAGGCACGCCGGCAACAGCTCATCGAGGTCACGATCGATAGCCTGGCCGAGCTCGGCTACGTCGGCAGTACGCTGGCGCAGATCGCGCAGCGGGCCGGCGTCTCCCCCGGACTGGTCGCGCACTACTTCGATGACAAGGACGGTTTGCTCGAAGCCACTTTCCGCACACTGGCGCGGCGCATCGGGGAGCGCATGCGGGAGCGGACCAGGCTCGCCCGTACGCCGCGCGGCCGCGTGCAGGCGGTGATCGATGCCAACCTCGCGCCGGAGGAATTCGATCAGCGCACCGGGACGGCGTGGCTCGCCTTCTGGGGACAGGTGCTGCACGTGAAGGGTCTGAAGCGCGTGCAGATCGTATACCAACGCCGCATGCTATCGAATCTGCGGCACGCGTTGCGGCGGCTGTTGCCAGGCGATGAGGCGCGCAGCCTCGCCGCGATGATCGCCGCCATGATCGATGGTGTCTGGCTGCGCGCGGCGCTGTCGCGGTGGCAGGAGGCCGACAGCGAGAGTGCGCGTGCGTTGCTCACGGCGTTCGTCGATAGCAGGCTGAAGAAGCCCACACAATCCCACGAAGAGCAGCCGCCGGCGACGCCACCGCGGGTCGGCCCGAGCTCTGGGCGAGCAGGGCGCGCGGGACCGGCATCGTTCAAGACCATCAATCCCGCGACCGGCGAAGTGTTGGCCGAGGTCACCGTCGACGGTCCCGCCGAAGTCGAGGCGGCGGTCGCCAGGGCGTCTGCAGCACAGAAGGAATGGGCCAGCCTGCCTGGCGTCGCGCGCGGCCGCATCCTGCGGCGGGCTGCCGACATTCTGCGCAGCCGCAATGCCGAGCTGGCGGAGCTCGAGACGCGCGACACCGGCAAGCCAATCCAGGAGACGAGCGCGGTCGATGTGCTCTCGGGCGCCGACTGTCTCGAATACTACGCCGGCCTCGCCGCGAGCATAGCGGGCGAGCACCTGGACCTGGGGCCGCAGGCATTCGGCTACACGCGCCGCGAGCCGCTCGGCGTCGTCGCGGGCATCGGCGCCTGGAACTATCCGCTGCAGATCGCCTGTTGGAAAGCGGCGCCGGCGCTGGCATGTGGCAACGCCATGATCTTCAAGCCCGCCGAGCTGACGCCGCTCACGGCCATGAGGCTGCGCGAGGTCTTCGCCGAGGCGGGTCTGCCGGAGGGGGTGTTTCAGGTCGTGCAGGGCATGGCGGACACCGGCCGACTGCTGACCGCGCACCCGCAGATCCGCAAGGTCTCGCTGACCGGCGAAGTCGGGACGGGCAAAGCGGTGATGGCGGATGCGGCCGCCTCGCTGAAGCAGGTGACGCTCGAGCTCGGCGGCAAGTCGCCGCTCATCATCTTCGACGATGCCGTCCTCGAGAACGCCGTCGGTGGCGCGCTGCTCGGCAACTTCTATTCGGCCGGCGAGGTCTGCTCCAACGGCACGCGCGTGTTCGTCCATCGCGCCATCAAGGCGGCCTTCCTCGAGCGGCTCACGGCGCGGGTGAACGCCATGCGCATCGGCGACCCGCTGGATCCCGCGACGCAGGTCGGCGCGCTGATCTCGGAAGATCACATGGCAAAGGTGCTGAGCTACATCGCCCGCGGCAAGGCCGAGGGCGCGCGGCTCCTCACCGGTGGCCATCGCGTCACGATCGGTGATCTGGCGAACGGCTTCTTCGTCGCGCCGACCGTCTTCGACGACTGCCACGACGACATGGCCATCGTGCGCGAGGAGATCTTCGGACCGGTGATGTCGGTCCTCGAGTTCGAGGACGAGGAGGAGGTGATCGCGCGCGCCAATGCCACCGAGTTCGGTCTGGCCGCCGGCGTCTTCACCAACGATCTGACACGGGCGCACCGCGTCATCGCGCGCCTGCAGGCCGGTACCTGCTGGATCAACCACTACAACGTGACCCCGATCGAGCTGCCGTTCGGCGGTGTGAAGCTCTCCGGGCTCGGCCGCGAGAACGGCCGCGCGGCGATCGAGCACTACACGCAGCTGAAGAGTGTCTATGTCGCCATGGGCGGGGTAGAGGCGCCGTACTAGCCATGGCCGAGGAGAGTTTCGACTATGTGATCGTCGGCGCCGGCTCCGCCGGCTGCGTGCTCGCCGACCGGCTGACCGAGAGCGGCGAGCATTCCGTGCTGCTGCTGGAATACGGCGGCTCGGATCGATCGATCTATATTCAGATGCCGGCGGCGCTGTCGATTCCGATGAACATGCGCCGGTACAACTGGTTCTTCCACACCGAACCCGAGCCGGGGCTCGGGGGACGGCGCCTGCATACGCCGCGCGGCAAGGTGTTGGGCGGCTCATCCTCCATCAACGGGCTGGTCTACGTCAGGGGCAATCCGCTCGATTTCGAGCGCTGGGCGTCGGAAGGGGCGAGCGGCTGGGCGTACCGGGACGTGTTGCCTTACTTCAAGCGCACGGAGCGGCGCGATGGGGGAGGGGACGATTACCGCGGCGGCGACGGCAAAGTGGACACGCGCTACGGTCCACTCGATAACCCGCTGAATCAGGTCTGGCTCGAGGCCGGCCGGCAGGCCGGTTATCCCTACACCCCGGACATGAATGGCTTCCAGCAGGAAGGCTTCGGCCGCATGGACATGACGGTGGGTGGCGGGCGCCGCGCGAGCGCGGCAAATGCGTATCTGAAGCCGGCGATGCGCCGGCCGAGCCTCGCAGTGCGCAGTCAATCTCTCGCTACCCGCGTCCTCTTCGAGGGACGCCGCGCGGTCGCGGTGGTGTATAGGCGCGGCAACGCGGAGCACGTCGCGCGGGCGCGCCGCGAGGTGATCCTGAGCGCGGGACCCATCCAGTCCCCGAAGCTGCTGCAGCTATCGGGCGTCGGGCCGGCGCGGGAGCTGGCGCAACACGGCATCAAGGTCGTCCACGATCTGGCGGGAGTCGGCGAGAATCTCCAGGACCATCTGGAGTTCTATTTCCAGATGGCGTGCACGCAGCCGATCACGCTCTACTCACAGACGAGTGCGTTTCACAAGGCGCTCATCGGCATGCGCTGGCTGCTCACCAAGGGCGGCCTGGGGGCGAGCAATCACTTCGAGACGGGCGGCTTCATCCGCAGCCGCGCCGGCATTCGCTATCCCAACATCCAGTATCACTTCCTGCCCATGGCCGTGAGCTACGACGGCTCTTCTCTGGCGCAGGAACACGGCTTCCAGGCCCATGTCGGACCGATGCGCTCGCAGAGCCGAGGCTGGGTGCGGCTGGCATCCGCGGACCCGATCGTGAAGCCCAAGGTGTTCTTCGACTACCTGTCACAGGCCCAGGACTGGGAGGAAATGCGCGCCTGCGTACGCCTGACCCGCGAGGTGTTCGCGCAGCCGGCGTTCGCGCCCTACCGGGGCCGCGAGATCCAGCCCGGCGCCGGCGTGCAAAGCGATGAGCAGATCGACGATTTCATTCGCCAGCACGTCGAGAGCGCCTATCACCCTTCATGCTCCTGCAGGATGGGGCGCCCGGATGACCGACAAGCGGTCGTCGACCCGGAGACGCGGGTGATCGGGTTGCAGGGATTGCGGGTGGTCGACTCTTCGATCATGCCTTCGATCACCACCGGCAATCTCAACGCTCCCACCCTCATGTTGGCGGAGAAGGCAGCCGACCACATACGCGGCAAATCGCCATTGCCGCCGGAAGATGCGCCGTTCTATGTCGCCCCGAATTGGGAGACCTCACAGCGGTAGTTTTCTACCGCGTCCCCCAGCGCATCGCGCAGCGGCTCGAGCCAGCGCTCGTAGTGGCGCCACTGCTCGAGCGCATCGCGATAGATCGGCTGGCGCACCTGCTCGGAGCTCGCGGTCCTGACGCTGCGCTCGGTCTGGTGGAACGCGAGGCACGCGGACTCGAGGCCGAGTCCGCAATGGTCCAGCAGCCGTCGTACGCTCCCCTCCAGGTCAGCGACCACATCCTCGTAGTGAACGCGCAGCACCCGCCCGGGAAGCACCTGGTCCCAGTGTCTCATCAGCTCGAGGTAGGTGCGGTAGTACCGCGCGATGTCCTCGAGCCCATAGGTGAATGTCTGGCCCTGGGCGAAGAGCTGCTTGAAGTTGCTGAAGCAGCAGGCCATCGGCTCGCGCCGCACGTCGATGATCCTGGCGTTGGGCAGGATCAGATGGATGAGGCCGACGTGGCGGAAGTTGTTGGGCATCTTGTCGATGAAGCGCGCCCGCCCGATCGCGCGATAGGCGCGTGTATCGCGCAGGTATTGCTCCCCGAGCCGGCTGAAGTCCGCCGCGGTCATGCGAAGCAATGTCTGCGGATAGCCCGGAGGATCGGCCGGCGCGCCGCGGCCCTGTAGCCCGGCGACGATGCGCGGCATATCCGCGAGCTCCTGCGTTCCCTCGACGGCGGAGTGTGACGCCAGGATTTGCTCGATGAGCGTGGAGCCGGCGCGCGGCAGGCCCACGATGAAGATCGGGTCGGGCGCGGCTGAGCCGCCCGCCGCGTGTCGGGCGAACAGCGCGGCGGTGCACACCTCGCGCTGCTGCCTGGCGCCGGCCTCGATCGTTTCCGGCCGGTAGCCGCTCGCGGCACGCTTGAGGGCATTGCCACGGCTGTAGTACTCGAAGGACTGCTCGAACCTGCCGCGATCCTCGAGCGCCTTGCCGAGCGCGAAGCACAGGTGGTACCGGTCGGCGTCCGCGGCCGTGCGGTTCGCCTCCGCGGCTTCCATGCGGCCGATCTCCTCGTCGCTGAAGCGATAGGTCTTGAGATTCGCGAGGCTCCAGTAGGCCTCGCCATACCCGGGGCGGGAGTCTGCGGCCGCCCGGTATTCCGCAATGGCCGCGTCCGTGGAGCCCAGCGTTTTCAGCGAGTGTGCGATCGACAGATGCAGCTCCGCCGGCTGGGTCGCACCCTCGAGCAGCTCACGGTAGAGCGCCAGGGCCTGCTCGTGCAGCCCGAGACCCACCAGCGTCAGCGCATGGAGCGTACGGTAGTTGCGGTTGGCGGGCTCGAGTCCGAGCAGCCGCTCGACCTGGCCGCGCGCCTCGAGGTAAAGATGGCGCCTGACGAGGACCTGCGCATACTCGAAACGCGCCAGATGGTAGTCCGGCGCCAGCTCGAGCACCCTTTCCAGCAGCAGTTGCGCATCGTCGAGCACTTCGCGTTCCATGCCGATGCGCGCCAGCAAGCGCATCGCCTCGATTTGATCACGGTGCGTGCGCAGGTAGACGCGGATGAGTTGCTCGGCCGGCGCCAGCTCTCCATCGGAGAAGAGGGCGGTCGCCGTCACGACCTCTGACGGCAGCTGCCGCAACGCGGCGACGTGCTCCGCCGCCTGCGCGGCCTCCCGGTCCTGGCCCGCCATCCGGTAGAGGCTCTCGAGGAGGCTCCAGCTCGCCGGCAGCGCCGGATTGATGTTGACCGCGCGCAGGAAGGACTGGATCGCCTCAGGCGCCTGTCGCAGCGCTACGTGGCAGTGCCCGCATTCCTGGTAGAGGCCGCTGAAGCGCGGATGCAGGCGCTCGAGCTCGGCCAGAGTGGCGAGCGCGGCGGGGATATCGCCCGCGAGGCGCTGGGCCACCGCACGCAGATACAGCACGTCACGATTCTCCGGGACCGTGACCAGCAACGCCTCGGCCGCGCGCAGGGCCGGCTCGAGCTGCCGCTGCTTGAGCAGCTCGCGTATGCGCTGAACCTCACGCTCCACCATGGCTCCCTCCCGGAGCCCGCCCGACTACTCGAAACTGTAGCCGAACGAGAGCTCGATGACCCGCGGCCGCAGCGGCGTCTGCTCGATGATGAACTGGTCGGTGCTGGTGAACGTGCTGGCGTTGGAATTGGTCAGGTTCTCGGCGTGCAGGTCCGCGTGCCAGTCGCCCTTGGAGACGCCGATCGCGGCATCGAGAGTCGTGTAGGCCGGATTCTCGAAGCGTCCGCGGGAAGTGGTGATCGAACCGCCGGCGCCGATCTCGGGATTCGCGCCTGCCTGCGAGAACGAAATGCCGGTGTGCCTGACACCGATCTGCGCGTAGGGAACGTAGTCGCCCACCAGCCAGTCGTAGCGCGCGCGCAGGCTGAACTGCATGGGCGGCGCATTGGCGCTCGGGGCGCCGATCGGGCCGAAGGGGTTGCCCACCGAGTTGCACACCCCGCCGCTGCAGACCTGGGTGATGGGCTTGCCGTAATTCGCCGTGTCCGCCGGGTTGTTGTCGATGAGAGCCGGGGAGTTGGTCTGGGCGCTCTTGTTCCAGTCAGCCGCGCCCTGCACCGTCAGTCCGGCCACGACGCGGGCCACGAACGAGGTCTCGATTCCCTTGATGAGAAAGTCCTGGCCGTTGGTGTCGTAGAATATGTTGCCGACCACGCCGGGATTGAAGAACTCGATCTGCACGTTGCTCCAGTTGTCGTAGTACACGGCGCCGTTCCACTGCAGGCGGTGCTGGAACAACTCGGTCTTCCAGCCGATCTCGTTGTTCGTCAGGTTGTCGGAACCGTATGAGCTCGGTACCAGGTACTGCGCCATGCCGTCGGGACCGATGCCGTGAGCCGCACCGCCGTTCTGGTTGAAGCCTCCGGGACGGAAGCCCTGCGAGAACGTGTAGTACACCATCAGGTTCTGCTTGATGTGCCAGGTGATATTCGCCCGCACTTTGTTGCCGGTCTCGGTGTCGGCAAGGTCCTTGGCGTTGAGGTCGGTGCTCGAGCCCGACATGCAGCCGCCGGGCGGCGTGCCTGCCTCGAAACAGCCGAAGCTCGCGAGGACGCTGCCGGCCTCGGAATTGAGGAACATGAAGTGACGCAAGCCGCCCGTGAGCGTGAGCACGTGCGGCACGAGATCGTAGCTGGTGGAGAAGTACTCGGCGATCTGCCGGGTGTAGCGCAGCTGGTCCTGATAGAACGAAGTGTTGTCGCTCTGCAATCCGGGATTCTGCACGGTAGTCCCGGGAAAGGTGCCCACGTCCGACAGACACCCGGTGTTGCCTGCCGTTCCCGGCGCGCCGTTGGAGGTGCACGGCGGAATGGTCTTGTACTGCCAGCCCGTCTGGTCGTAGAGCGCATTGGCCTCGTAATACAGGCCGAGGATCCCGCGCAGGCGCCAGCTGTCCGGCGTGCTGAGGCGCATTTCATGCTGCTCGTGCACATTGCGCTCCACCGAGCGCCAGGTGGAGCTCGGCGAGAAGCAGGTTGGCGACAGCGCGTTGGCGGCGGAGTTCGGCCCGTAGCACTGATAGTAGTCGGCGTAGACGCCGCGGGCGTAATTGGTGTAATCGCCGACCTGCTCGACGTTGCGGTCGAGATAGCCGCCGGTGTAGACGAAATCGAGGCTGCTGATCTTGCCGTGCACCGTCCAGGCGGTGTTTTCGAATCGGTCCTTGTCGAAGGCGTTGTTGAACAACGTCGCCTCGAGCGGGGGTAGCGACGACCCGTCGGGAGCGTATGGCTGCTGGTAGAAGACACCCTGCGAGTTGAGGTCCTGGTAGGACTGCGTCAGCAGCAAGTCCCAGTCGTCGTTGACCTTGTAAAGCGCCTCGACGCGGATGCCCTGGTACTCGACCGGGTTGATGGCGTTGCCCGTTATCTCACGGTTGCTGAGGGTGGGGCTGCCGGGCGGAACGCAGTAGCCGTTGTTCGCCCCGCCGTCCGGGCACTGCCCGTTCACCGCCGGATATCCGGCGTAGTGGATGCCGACATCCGTGTCTTCGCGCGCGAAAGTAGCCGGCACGTTGTCGATGTAGCCGCCGCGCCGCGCGTCGTAAATCACCCCGCGCACCGCCATGTGGCCGTCGATGATCGGCAGGTTCAAAACCGCCGTCACGTCTGAATTGTCGTCGCCGTGGGCAGTGGTTCCATAATCCGGCGTCCACGCTTCCGGAGGTGACATCGAGCTGCGGCTTGTTGGTGATGTAGCGGATGACGCCGGCCTGGGCGCCGGCGCCGAAGAGCGTTCCCTGCGGTCCTTCCAGCACCTCGATGCGCTCCAGATCGGCGGCATAGACGTCGAGGTTGCGATTCGGCAGCTGCACGGACTGGTCGTCCAGATAGACGGCGACGTTCGGCCACAGGCCGGTCGAGCCGCTGCCCTGGCTGGCCTGCGAGCCCGCGCTGACGCCGCGCATGAAGATCTCGTTCTGCCCCGGGCCGTTGTTCGCCGCCGTGACGTTCGGCAGATACTTCACGTAATCGTCGAACGTCTGGATGTTGAGCTGCTGCATCGTCTGCCCGGTGAGCGCCTGCATCGAGATCGGCACATCCTGGATGTTCTCGGTGCGCCGCTGCGCCGTGACGATGATCGTGGCGAGCTGGTTGGTGTCGACAGCCGCGGTGGTATTGGTGGCGGTGGTAGCAGGCACCGCGGCCTGGCTGCTCGTCGTGCCGTCACTCGCCGGCGCAGGGGGGTCGGCAGGCGTGGCGGCGAAGGCGCGGAAGGCGGCGCCGGCCAGGATCGCTGCGACGGCGTACGGAACACTCGATTTCATTACTCGACCCTCCTGCTTTCGTCGATTAGAGCCGACGACCTCGGCGCGGGCTTGAACGGAAGCGCCATCATCATGTTATGTAGCCGTCAACGGCACGCTCGCCGCCGAGCGTGCGCACGGGAAGCTCAATCGAATACTCGCGAGCGCGCGGCGTCGGAGTTGGCACCAGGATTGGGATGCAGACGGTGCGTCGACGGGGAAATCCCGTAAGCATCCTTGAACTGCCGCGAGAAGTGCGCGCAATCGGCGAATCCCGTCTCGATGGCGATGTCGGTCATCGAGCGGTCGGTGTTCTGGATCAGCCAACTCGCATAGCGCATGCGCAGTTGCCGATAGAGCGAGGCCGGGCCCATGCTGACATTGTCGCGGCACAGCCGCTCGAGCTGCCGCGTCGACACTCCGAGCTCGCCGGCGATCGCCCCGATCGAGATGGGCCGTGTCAGGTTCTGCTCCATCAGCAGCAACGCGCGCCGCACGCGCGGCTCGCTGATCCCCTCGGACAGCGGCGGATGCGGCTGGGCGTCGCTCCCCTGGCGCGGCCGGTCGAAGAGGAGCACCTGCGTCGCCTTCTGCGCCTGTGCCCGGCCGAGGTGCTGCTCGATCAGGTGGGTCGCCAGCGCGGCGCTGCCGGCGCCGCCGGCGCAGGTGATGCGCGGACCATCGGCGACGAACAGGCGGTCGGCGACGACGTCCTGGCCCGGGAACGCCTCGCGAAAGTCCTGATAGTGATACCAGTTGACGCACGAGCGCCGACCCTCCATCAACCCGCTGCGGCAGAGAACGAAGCTGCCGGTGCAGATTCCGATGAGCGGGGTACGCGTCACACCGACCTCGCGCAGATAGCGGGTGGTGGCCTCGTCGATCTGCGGCCCGGCGTGGAGGATTCCGCCGACGACCACGACATAGTCGAGCGAGGCGGGAGGCAGCAGGGCGCTGGTGGGCTGCAGCGTCACGCCGCAGCTGGCGCGGACCGGCTCGCGCCGGCCCGACATGATCGACCACTGCACGTGCAGCGGCCGGCTGCGGTCACCTTCGTCGGCGGCCAGCCGCAGGTGATCGATGAAGACCGCGAAGGCCGACAGCGTGAAGTGCTCGGCCAGAATGATTCCGACACGCAACGGCGGGCGGGCGACCCGCTCGGGCGCTGGCGACGACTTTTGAGACCCCAAGGAGTGCGGCATTGAACAGCCACTCAACGGACTGGCGCTACTCTGGGGAGCATCTTCCGCCAACTGTTGGCGGGATGCAAGGATAAGTTCAGATAGATAGAAAATATCTGCTAAAACAAATAGTTATACAATAATGAAGGAGTGGTTCAGAAGGGACTCTCCGTCACCCTTCATTGAACGATCATTTAGAAGAGTGTCGGTGGCCGCCGCTCCTGGCTGGGCGGATGGGCGAAGGTGGCGCGATACGATTTGCTGAAGTGGGCCGGAGAGCGAAAGCCGCAGGCGACGGCAATGCTGGTGATCGGCATGGCGGTCTGCTGCAGCAGCTCGCGCCCGCGGCCCAGTCGCAAAGTGACGTAGTACTGCGCGGGCGTGAGACCGAGACTGCGGTGGAAGAGCCGCTGCAACTGACGCTGCGAGACTTCCGTCATCCGCGCGAGCTCCTCGAGAGACAGCGGCTCCTCGATGTTGGCTTCCATCAGCGCGGCGGCCTGGGTGATCGCCGGGTGGCAGCCGCCGAGGCGCGCCGCGATCGGAATGCGCTGGCGATCCTTGCTGTCGCGGATGCGCTCGACAATGAACTGCTCGGAGATCCCGGCGGCCAGAGTCCGGCCGATTCGCGGGGTGATGAGATGCAGGATCATGTCGAGGGGCGCGATCCCGCCGGTGCAGGTGCAGCGATCGCGGTCGACCACGAACAGGTCGGGAGTGAAGACGATGCGCGGGAAGGTCTCGCGCAGGCCCCAGAGGTTTTCCCAGTGGATGGCGCAGCGGTAGCCATCGAGGAGGCCGGCTCTGGCGAGCGCGTAGGCGCCCGTGCACAGGGCCCCGAGGAGCATGCGCTGGCGGGCCAGGCGGCGCAGCAGCTGGATGAGCCGCTCATCGACCGCATGCGGCACATCGATGCCGCCGCACACGAACAGCATGTCGAGCGGCGGCGAGTCCTCGATCCTCGAGGTCGGAGCCACGGTGAGGCCGTTGCTCGCCTCCACGGGGTTGCCGTCCAGGGAGCACACCGACCAGCGGTAGATGTCTTCCCGGGCGAGGTAATTGGCCATGCGCAGCGGCTCGATCGCATTGGTGAAGGCGATCATCGAGAAGTGGCGCAGGGTGAGAAACCCGAAGCGCGTGAGCGGTGCGGTCATTCGGCCGCGATGACAGCATCAATTGAGCCGGCGATCAAGAGCCGGCGTGTCGGTCCGAGTCACCGCTCACGGCGGTTCGATGCTGGCCGGGGACCTCCCCGACAGGTAGGATCGCCGGGTAATGACTCAGCACAAGATCCCCGCGGCAGCCGACAGCGGCATGGAGCACTTCGGATACAAGGAGTCGCTGGCCCGCAGCATCGGGTCGTTCGGCAGCTTCGCGGCCGGCGTCAGTTACATCTCGATACTCACCGGCACCTTCCAGCTCTTCTACTTCGGCTTCGGCACCGCCGGGCCGGCCTATCTCTGGTCCTGGCCGATGGTGCTCGTCGGTCAGCTGGCCGTCGCGCTGTGCTTCATGGAGCTGGCCGCCAAATACCCCATCTGCGGCTCGGTCTACAACTGGTCGAAGATCCTGGGCAGCCGGCTCGTGGGTTGGTCCTCCGGCTGGCTGATGCTCACCGCGTCGATCGTCACGCTTTCCGCCGTGGTGCTGGCGTTGCAACTCAACCTGCCGCGGCTGTGGAGCGGCTTCCAGATCATCGGCAATGGCAGCGGCACCTACGATTTTGCGACCAACGCGGTGATCCTCGGCACCGCCCTGATCGTTTTCACCACGGTCGTCAATGCGCTCGGCGTGCGGTTGATGACGATGATCAACAGCGCCGGTGTCTTCATCGAGCTGATTGCCGCCTGCCTGATAGCGCTTTTCCTCGCGATCAACATCAAGCGGGGTCCCGAGGTCTTCTTCTCCGCTCACGGCTATGGCGCCGGCAAGAGCTGGGGTTACTTGAGCGATTTCCTGGTGGCGTCGCTGGCTTCCGGATACGTCATGTACGGTTTCGACACCGCCAGCTCACTCGGTGAGGAAACGTTGGAGCCCCGCCGCACCGCTCCCCGGGCCATTCTGCGGGCCATCCTGGCCTCGTTCGTCATCGGCGGCGCAATTCTGGCGTTTGCCATCATGGCAGCGCCCAATCTGCACGATCCGGCGATCAGCAGCGGCAGCGGCGGCTTGCAGTACATCGTCGAAGCAAGTGATGGGGGGTCCGCTGGGCAGGATCTTCCTGGTCTGCATCGTGGTCGCGGTGACGGTGTGCTCGCTGGCCGTGCATACGGCAGCCATCCGCCTGACTTTCGCGATGGCGCGCGACAACGCGCTTGCCGTTCGGCGAGAGGCTGGCGCGGGTGAACTCGCAGACACAGACGCCCATCGTCCCGGCAGTCGTGATCGGCGTGATCGCCGAGCTGATCCTGGTCCTCAACATCGGCCAGCCGAAGATCTTCACGGTGCTGACCTCGATCGCGGTCATCATGATCTACCTGGCGTACCTGCTGGTGACGGTCCCGCTGCTGCAGAAGCGCCTGGCGGGGCAGTGGCCGCCGCCGGATCTCGCGGCGGCCGGCTACTTCACCATGGGCAGGTGGGGGATGTTGGTCAACATCGTCGCGGTGCTGTGGGGCGCGGGGATGGCGCTCAACCTGGCCTGGCCGCGCGAAGCGGTCTACGGCACCCCCTGGTACAACACCTGGGGTGCTTTCGTCTACATCGCCGTCATTCTCGGAGCGGGCCTGTGGTGGTACGCCATCAAAGGCCGCCGTCACATCGGTACGTTGGCATCACACACGCTGGCGGCGTCGGAATAGCAGGTATGCCGC
This sequence comes from uncultured Pseudomonadota bacterium, assembly GCA_963833085.1. Lineage (GTDB taxonomy): Bacteria > Pseudomonadota > Gammaproteobacteria > Steroidobacterales > Steroidobacteraceae > 13-2-20CM-66-19. The sequence goes on along the minus strand of CAWHWV010000048.1, from coordinate 97,989 downwards.
GAACGCCACCGCGATGGAGATCGCGCTGGCCCAGAACTCGCTCGCCATGTCCTTGTCGAGAGCCATCGCGATGAGCACCAGGATCATTGCAACGATGGCGGCATAACTGGCCCACGGAAACAGCCACACCCGCAGCTCGGGCGGCCCCAGACCCGCGCGCTCGCGCGCCACCCGCAGTCTGATCTGCGCCGCGCAAGTCACACCGTAGATCACGACGATCAGCGCGCCCGATGCATTCACCAGAAAAGCGAATACCGCCGACGGCGCCAGGTCGTGCGCCAGTATGCCGACGAAGCCGGCGACACTGCCGATGAGGACCGAGCGCGCGGGCACGCGCCGCGAATTGAGCCGCACCAGTGCGTGCGGAGCATCGCCGCGTCCGGCGAGCACGAAAAGAACACGGGAGGCGACGTAGAACGAGGAGTTGAGACACGACAGCACCGCCGTCAGGATGATGCCGGTCATGATCGGGCCCGCGTAGGGCACTTTGATCGTGTCGAGCGCGATGACGAAGGGCGATACGCCCGGCGGCACCTTGTCCCATGGCACGATGCAGACGATGAGCCCGATCGACCCCAGGTAGAAGAGGAGAATTCGCCCGACGACGGACGACACCATCCGCGCAACCGCGCGCGCGGGGTCCGGTGATTCGACGGCCGCAATGGTCGCGATCTCAGAGCCCATCATCGAGAAGAAGACCGTCGTGACAGCCGTCACGATGGCGAGGGGACCCTTGGGGAAGAGTCCTCCATGGGCGCTCCACATCTGCAATGTGCCCTGATGCGGGCCGAGCATTCCCAGGAGGGCCGCGGCGCAAGCCGCGATGAACACGAGGATGGCCGCGACCTTGATCGAGGCGAACCAGAACTCGAATTCGGCGTACGAGCGGGTGGACATGAGGTTGACCGCGGTCATCGCCGCCATCAACGCCGTGCCGGTGACCAGCCGGGGAACGCCGGGGAACCATTGCTGCAGAATCACGGCCCCGGCGATGGCCTCGACGGGGATCACGATGATCCAGAAATACCAATACAGCCAGCCGACGGTGAAGCCCGCCCAGTCTCCCAGACCGGCACGCGCGAACTCGGTGAAGGACCGGACGTCGGGTCGGGAGACCGCCATCTCGCCTACGCAGCGCATGACTATCAGGACCATCAATCCGGTGAGCGCGTAGGTCACGATCACCATTGGTCCGGTCGCGGCGATGGCGACGCTGCTGCCGACGAAAAGTCCGGCGCCGATGATGCCGCCGAGACTGATCATCGTGACGTGCCGCGGGCGCAGCGTGCGGCATAGCTCGTTCTCGCCCAGAGCGCCCGCGTCGGCGCTCACCCTGATCTCCACGGCCCCGCTGCTTTCTACCACGGGCTTACGCCTGCGCTTCGGCGCCGAGCACCGCTTTGACCTCGAGAAAGTCGCGCAGTCCGTACTCGCCCCATTCGCGGCCGTTGCCGGAGCGCTTGAAGCCGCCGAACGGAATGCTCATGTCGCCGGGCGTGCCATTGATGGTCACGCGCCCGGCGCGGATCCTGCGGCCGATGCGATTGGCGCGCGCGAGATCCTGCGACCAGATGTACGCCTGCAGGCCATAAGGGGTGTCGTTGGCGATGCGAATCGCCTCTTCCTCATCGCGGTAGGGGAGGATGGCCAGGACGGGCCCAAAGATCTCCTCGCGTGCGATGTGCATGTCGTTGCGCACGTCTGAGAAGATCGTCGGCCGGACGTAGTAGCCCTTCTCCAGCCCGGCGGGGCGCCCCTCGCCACCGACGACGAGCTTCGCACCCTCCTTGATCCCCTGGGTGATGTGCCCCTGGACGCGGTCGAATTGGATCTTCGATACCACCGGCCCCACCACCGTCTTGTCCGACGCGGGGTCGCCGACGATGACCGATTCCGCCGTCTTCCTGGCGAGCGCCTCGACCTCCGCCATGCGAGCGGCGGGCACCAGGAGCCGTGTCGGCGCATTGCAGGACTGTCCGGAATTCTCGAATGCGTGCCGCACGCTGGCTTTAACGGCCTTCTCGAAGTCGGCGTCGTCCAACAGGATGTTGGGTGACTTGCCCCCGAGCTCCTGGTGGACTCGCTTGACCGTCGCGGCCGCGATTCTCGCGACCTCGGTGCCGGCGCGGGTCGAGCCGGTAAAGGAGACCATGTCGACGTCGGGATGCGCGGCCAGCGTCGCACCGACTTCAGGACCGGTCCCATTGATCAGATTGAATACGCCCGCCGGGACTCCGGCTTCGTCCATCACCTCGGCCCAGATCGCCGCGCTGAAGGGGGAGAACTCGGAGGGCTTCAGCACCATGGTGCAGCCGGCCGCGAGCGCGGGAACGACCTTCGCCGCGACCTGATTCATCGGCCAGTTCCACGGGGTGATCAGGGCGCACACGCCGACCGGCTCGAGGACCAGCCGGCTCGAGCCGCGGCGTTCCTCGAATTCGAACGTCTTGAGCAGATCGACCATCGCCGAGATGTGTCCGACGCCGACGCCGGCCTGCGACCCCTTCGCAAGGGTGGCCGGAGCGCCCATCTCCTCGCGGATGGCCGTGGCGATATCCTGGTAGCGCTTCTTGTAGACCGCGAGAACCTTCTCGAGGAGCGCGCGCCGCTCCTCCCGCGAGGTCTGCGCGAAGGACTCGAATGCGCGGCGGGCCGCCGCCACGGCCCGGTCCACGTCCTTGGCGGATCCCAGGGAGATGACACCTGCGGACGCCTCGGTGGCCGGGTTGATGACCGTGAAATCCTTGGGCTCGACGGGGTCGACCCAGCGACCGTCGATATAGAACTTGCGGTAGTCGTACGCCATGGTGAGCCTGCTGCCCTCGTGGATGGCGTGATGCTACTACGTCAGAAGGTGGTCCGCGCCCCGATGTACGCCGAGCGCCCGAGAGTTCCGTACTGATACGCCACCTCGTAGTGGCGATCGGTCAAGTTCTCGACCCGCGCGTACATCTCCAGATGGTCATTGATGGGGTACGAGGTGCGGAAGTCCAGCAGCACGTAGCCGCCGAGCCTGATCGTGTTCGCGGCATCGTCGAAGCTCGGCCCGGAATAGCGCATGGCAAGAGCGGTGTTCAGCCGGAAGGGCCACACGTAGCTCACGTCAGCGTTGCCGGCATCAGCCGGCCTGCGAGGCAGCTCGTTGCCGTAGGTCGACGCTCCCGGTGAGATGTCCTCGGTGTCCGTCCAGGTGTAGTTGGCCGCGATCGATAGCTGCTCGGTCGCCTTGAACGAGCCGTCGAGCTCGACGCCGTGCGCGAATGAGCGCGCGATATTCGCGTAGTAACCGAAAGGCTCGGTCGCGCACAGCGGGCTCGGGGTGGTGCAGTCGAAGAAGTTGATGAGATCGTGGCTGGTGCGCTGGAAGTAGGTGGCGGAGGCCACGAGGCGGTTTTGCAGCGCATGTTGCTCGACGCCGGCGTCCCAGCTGTTCGCCGTCTCGGGCTGCAGCGCCTGATTGCCGTAATTGCTGTAGAGCTGGTAGAGGGAAGGCGCCTTGAATCCCTGTCCGAAGCTCGCCCGTACGACCGTCGTCTGATCCGGCAGTACCCACGCGGCCGCAAACTGGCCGGTACCGTGCCCGCCGTAGACGCTGTGATGATCGTAACGGCCGCCGGCCGTCAGCGTGAGTCCTTTCAGGACCTCGTACTGCCCCTGCACGAAGCCGCTGTCGACGATCGTTCCAGCGCCGATGAAGGGCGAGAAGGGACTGACGGTGGCGATGGTGGAGTGCTCGTTCTGGGCGCCGTAGACGACCTGTCCGGCATCGGAGAATTTCCAGGTGCCCTGGTACTCCTCGCGAATGTTGCGCCCGAACCCATAGAAGGTCTCGGTCGTGGGATCGCCGTAATTCGCGGGCGCGTTCGGATCGTAGTCCCGCGTCTCGGAGCCGGTGTACTGAACCGAGAGCCGGTTCGTCAACGAATGGTCGGGGGACCACCAGTTGAGTCCCGCGTAGCCGATGCCCTGTTGTGTCTTGCCGTACTCGCTGTCATCGCCGAACGCGCCGCTGGGCGTGTCATAACCGTCGAAATCGGTCCGCGATGAAACTATGTAGCCGCGCAGGTCCAGTTGCATGTCGGGGTTCAGGTCGTACCGTACCTGGCCGGCGCCGTCGCCGATCTGACTGGCGCAATCGCGCCGGCCGCCGAGATACTGGTCGAAGCAGGGAATGCCGCCGGTGCCGTAGTAGCTGCCGGCAGCGCGCCACATGAGCGAGTCGGACACGCCGCCGATGTTCGCGGAGCCATCACCGGTGTCGTGTGAGCCGCCCTCGAGGCTGGCGCTGCCCTCGGTTTTCTCGGTCGGGTCGGCGGTCTCGATGTCGATGACACCGCCGATCGCATCGCTGCCGTACAGCGTCGACTGCGCACCGCGGAGGATCTCGATGCGCGAAATGTCGCCGATCAGCAGGTTCTCGAAATCGAACCCGCCCCCGGGGAGCGATGGGTCGGTCATCTTGACGCCATCGATGATGACCACCGTCTGATCGCTCTCGGCGCCGCGAATATATATGGATGTCGGCTGCCCGACGCCGCCCGTGCGTGCCACCGTAATGCCCGGTGTCTGTTGCAGCAGGTCGGAGGCAACGGCTGCCTGACTCTGCTTGATGTCCTTGGCGGTGAGCACCGTGACCGAGCTGCCGACCTTGGATAGCGGCACGGGAGTGCGATTGGCGACGACCACGACCTCTTTGAGCGCAGCCGTGTCAGTGGTTGATTGAGCGGAGGCTTGTGTCCCGAAGAGAATGAGCGGGATGGCGGCAGGCAGCAGAGCGATTCGTTGTTTCATGGCGGAACTCCCCAAGTCGCGAATCCGGGCGGATCGCGGGCGAGGACGTCGGCCGATGCAACTCTTGCGAGTGCGGCGGATCACCACGTCCTGTCACGCGGTCCGTGTCGCCACTCGGTTGGTTCCGCTCGCGCAGCGCACCCCGGCTGCTCGATTGGGCGACCGCGACAAGCAGGTCTCCTGGCTTGCGGCTAGAATCCTCGCATCACCTTCCCGGACTCTTGTCCAGTGGTCTTCGATGCGTGGCACACCGCTCACAGTTGCGGGGGCAGCCCGGGCATTTACCCGAGTTCCCGTTTTAATCCCCTTCGAGGGGAACTTGTCGCGCGCCGAAAAGGTGCCTGATCGCTGCGGCGGAGTCAACTGGCGATGACCGATGTGTCACTGCGGGCGGGGGCGGTGGTCGTTGCCTTTGCGCTCGACCGGCTGTTCGGCGAGCCGCCGGCTCGCCTGCACCCCGTCGTCTGGATGGGCACGGCGCTCGGCGCAATCGGCGCGCCGTGGCCCCGCCTGCGGCCGTTCGGCGAGTTTCTCTGCGGTGCCGTCGCCTGGATCGTCGGTGGCGGCGTGGTGCTCGCCGTCGCGGCCCTCGCGGTGGCGATGATAGGCAGGCTTACCCAACTGCCGCCGTGGACCCTGCTCGCGCAGGTGCTGCTGCTGGGAATGCTCCTCAAGCCGCTGCTGGCCTGGCGCATGCTGCGCGATGAGGTGGCCGCTGTTGAGAGCGCGCTCGCCACGGGGCTGGAGGCGGGACGGCAACGGCTGAGCCGCCTGGTGAGTCGTGACACGCGGCGGCTGAGCGCGGGCGAGATTCGTGAGAGCGCATTGGAGAGTCTGGCGGAGAATCTCAACGACTCGCTCGTGGCGCCGCTCTTCTGGTTCAGCGTCGGTGGTTTGCCGGCAGCGGCGCTGTATCGGTTTGCCAATACGGCCGATGCGATGTGGGGCTACCGTGATCGCTGGGAATGGGCGGGCAAGTGGGCCGCTCGGGCAGATGATGTGCTGTCATATGTTCCGGCGCGAGTCACGGCGCTGCTGTTGGCGTTGACCGGGCGGCGATCGCCGCGCGGTCTCAGGGCGGTGGCGCGCGTGACACCATCGCCGAATGGGGGCTGGCCCATGGGAATGCTGGCGCTCGCCTTGGGTGTACGGCTGCGCAAGCCCGGTGTCTACGCGTTGAATGCCGAGGGCCTGGAGCCGAGCGCCACCGATACCGAGCGCGCGATCGGAATCTGCACCCGAGCGGCGTGGCTTGCGGTCGCAATGAGTGCCACCGTGCTCGCTCTCTTTGGTTGGCGGTGGTGAGCCGAATGAGTGCACCCGTACATGGCGGTCCGGACAGCGGTCCACCCATCGCGGTGGATTTCTCGACCAATGCGCACCCGATGGGACCCAACCCATGGCTCCATGAGCGCATCAGGCGCGCCGACCGGAACCGTTATCCCGACCCCGGGTATGCCGCCTTGCGCGCGGCCCTCGGGCAGTTTCATGGTGTCGTGTCGGAGCGCGTGGTGATCGGTGCCAGCGCGAGCGAGCTCATCTGGCGTCTGACCAGAGCCTGGAGCGCACTCGGCCGGGCGGCGGCGGTAACGAGCCACCGCACCTTCGGCGAATATCTGCGCGCGGCGCGCGCGATCGGACTTCCCGTGCGCGCCGCCACGCGCGGCTCGCCCCGGGCGCTGCTTCTCTGGTGCTGCCATCCGGACAATCCGAGCGGAGCAATGCGCGATGGCGAGATCGCCGCGGCGGTGAAGCGTATGTCAGCCCCGCGTGGCTCCCGGGGAATCGTTGCGGCGGATCTCGCGTACTGGCCGTTTCGGCGGCTGCTCGGCGCCAGGTCGTCCCTGCAGTTGGATACTCCCTGGAGCAACGAAGTCGTGCAGCTCTGGTCGCCAAACAAGCTCCATGGGCTGACTGGCGTTCGCGCGGCCTACCTGATTTTGCCCGCAACCTCGCCGCGGTTGAGCCGGACCCAGCTGGAAAGCCTCGCACCCAGCTGGCCGCTCGGGGCGGATGGCGTCGAGCTCCTGGCCGGTCACACGCAGCGCGAGGCCACGCAGTTTCTGGACGACACGGCGCCTACGTTGCGCGCATGGAAGATGCTCCAGGATCGGCGCCTGGTGGCGGCGGGCTGGAAGCCGCAGGTGAGCGAGATGCATTTCGGACTGTGGCAACCGCCGGTGGTGCGCGCATCGCAGCGCGCCTGGCATGCGGAGTTGCGCCTGTCCGGAATCAAAGTGCGCGATGCACAGTCGTTCGGGCGTCCAGGATGGGTCCGCCTGGTTACGCGAGAGCCGCAGCATGTCGAGGAGCTCATCGCCATCACGGATCGCTTCCGAGTGGATCAGGCCGACGGGAAACTCACCGTCCCCGGACGACCCCGCGCACGCCCAGCGAGGATGAGGTAGTAGAGGACGCCGGCGGCGACCCAGCAGCCGCCGAGGATCTTGGCCGTGCGATCCATTCCGTAGAGCACGTAGAGAATCACTGCGAACCCGGCGAGCGGAAAGATCAGATGCCGCACCCAGGCGCCGGTCCGCTGCCGGAAAAGATGATGGTAGGCGACCGCCAGATGCAGGAGGGCGAAGCTGGTGAGCGCGCCGAAATTGACCACGCGGGTGAGGTCATCGATGTGGTTGGCGAAGAACAGGCCGACGATCAGCGACACGGCAGCCACGAGCAGCGTGCTGACGTAGGGCGTCTTGAAGCGCGGATGCACCGCCGCGAGTATCGCGGGGAGCTTGCGGTCGCGCGCCATGGCGAAGAGCACGCGGGAGACCGCAGCCTGCGCCGCCATCGCGTTCGCGATCCCGAATGAGACGGCGATCGCGACGATCGAGATGAGGCGAAGCGGGGCCCCGCCGGCGCGAGCGGCGATGTCATAGAAGGCCGTCGACGGGTCGTCGAAGCGCATGCCGCGGCCGAGATCGGCGGCGATCCAGGTCTGCAGCATGAAGAGCGCCCCGATCAGCACGAGTGAGAGCACCGTCGCTCTGGCGACGGCATTGCGCGCCCCGGTGCTCTCCTCGGCGAGCGTGGAGATGCCGTCGAAGCCGAGAAACGACAGGACGGCGATGGATGTCGCTCCCGCCACCGTGGTGAGCGAGAAGTTGTGTGCATCGTAAAGCGGCGCGAGCGTCAGCCCGCCGGCTCCCGCGCCTCTGTGCAGCGCCAGCGCGCCGAAGATCACGAACAGGGCGAGCGTCAGCAGCTCCAAGGCAAGAAGACCCTTGTAGACGCGCGCCGTGAAGCGCACGCCGATGAGATTGGCCGCGGCATTCAACGAGACGAAACCGGCGAGCCACGCCCATTCCGGGACCTCGGGCAACAGCGGCTGCAGCGCTACCGCCGAGAAGAGGTAGAGGAGGGCGGGTATCAGAATGTAATCCAGCAGGATGAGCCAGCCGGCGAGAAAGCCCGCGGACTCGTGCAGCCCGCGCTGCACGTAGGCATATACGGAGCCCGCCAGGGGAAATGCCTGCGACATGGCCGCGTAGCTGAGCGCGGTAAAGAGCATTCCCACCATGCCGATGAGGTAGGTCAGGGCCACCATGCCCTTGGCGTCCTGCCACGCGAAGCCGAAGACCGCGAACGGCGCGATCGGCACCATGAAGATCATCCCGTAGACGACCAGGTCGGTCAGCGTGAGCGCCCGATCGAGCTGATCCTCGTAGCCGAATTGCTCGAGTGACATGGTTACCAGTCTAGGCAGGCTATGGCCCGTGGTAAAGTGAGTTGCAATGGCGCCTAAACGCACGATCCACGAGCATCACTACGGTTGGGACAACAGTCTCGCGCCGGCGGTACGCATCGCTCCCGGGGAGTCGCTCGAATTCGAGGTGGCGGACGCTTCGGGCGGGCAGCTTTCGCAGGCGTCGACCGTGGACGACGTGGGTCGGCTCGACTTCGCGCGGATCAATCCGGTTTCCGGTCCGGTGTACATCGATGGCGCCGAGCCCGGCGACATCCTCAAAGTAACCGTGCTGTCGTTCGCTCCATCCGGATGGGGCTGGACGGCAAACATCCCCGGCTTCGGGCTCCTGGCGGAGGAATTCAACGCGCCCGCGCTGCATGTGTGGCGCTACGACAATCTAACACTGGCGCCGGCGGCGTTCGGCTCATGGGCCCGAGTGCCGTTGAAGCCGTTTGCGGGCACGATCGGGGTCGCACCCGCCGAGCCCGGATGCCACAGCATCGTGCCGCCGCGCCGGGTCGGCGGCAACATGGATCTGCGGGACATCTCCGCCGGAACCGAGCTGCATCTGCCCGTCGAAGTCGCGGGCGCTCTCTTCTCCGTAGGCGACACGCACGCGGCGCAGGGGGACGGCGAGGTCTGCGGCACGGCGTTGGAAAGTCCCATGAGCGTGGCGCTGCGGTTCGACCTGCGTGAAGCAGAGTCCGCTGGCTTTTCCGCGGCTGATCACTCCCGGCCCGGTCACCCGCCACCTGGATGAGCGCGGCTACCGGGTGACTACCGGAATCGGTCCGGACCTGATGGAAGCTGCGCGTGGCGCGGTCCGTTCGGCGATCGACTGGCTTACACGCGACTACCGGATGCCCGCAATGGATGCCTACCAGCTGTGTAGCGTTTGCGGCGACCTGCGCATCAGCGAGATCGTCGACGTACCCAACTGGACCGTCTCCTTCTACTTTCCGCGCGTCGTGCTCGAATAGGATCAGCCGGACTCCGCCGTATCCTCCTCCGTGATCATTCCCGCCGGCAGGATCAGGGTCGGCGAGTCGTCCTCCTCGAACTCTCCCGGCGGCAGCACGCCACCGCTCTCGGCGCCGAGGCACTGCAGAGCGTCCTCGGCCTCGACCGGGGCGCAGAAGAAATTTCCCTGGCCGAAGTGACAGCCCATCTCCTCCAGGGCATCGGCGGTGGCCTGCGACTCGACCACCTCGGCTATCGACGTGAGGCCGAGGCTCGAGGCGAGCTGCACCATCGCCGAGGCGAGGCTGGTGCCGCCATGCTGCGAGTGCGCCCGCGCCGACCCACGGCCGGTCGATCTTGACGTAATCGAAGGGAAAGAGCTGCAGGTGATTGAGGGAGGAGTAGCCGGTACCGAAGTCATCGAGCATGAGCTCCACGCCGGTGTGGTGCAGCCGCTCGAGTGTCTCCCGCGCGGCCACCACGTTGCTGATGAGGCCGCCTTCGGTGAGCTCGAATTTGAGCGCCTGCGGCGGTACCGCCATCTCGGCGAGCTGACCCGAGACGTAGTCGCTCAGCTCCGGATCGCGCAGCACCGCCGCTGACAGGTTGATGGTCAGATAGAAGTCGGTTCCGGCCGGCAGGCGCCGCCGCCACTCGCTTGCGAGCACGCAGACCGTGTGGATGGTCCAGCGCGTGATCGGCACGATGATTCCGGTTTCCTCCGCGATCGGCAGGAACCTCTCGGGCCCGAGCAGGCCTTCGATGGGGTGCAGCCAGCGCAGCAGCGCCTCCGCGCCCACCATGTGGCGGCCGCGCAGAGCGACGATCGGTTGGAAGAGGAGCTTCAACTGACGGCGCTCGAGGGCGACGTGCAGGTCGGCCTCGAGGCTGACCAGGCTTGCCGCATCTCCCCCCATCGCGGCGGAGTACATGACGCATGAGGTTTCCTCCTGCCGCCTCGCCACGGACAGCGCGACGTCCGCCTCCTGCATGAGCTGCTCCGCGCGCTGCGGCCAGCTCTCGAGGCAGCTCATCCCGATGCGGGCGGTGATCCCGAGACGATGCCGGCGTAACTCGAATGGCTCCTGCAACACCGCCTGCAGCTCGGCCGCAAGCCGCGGCGCGTCATCTGCCGAGCGCAGATCCCGCACCAGCAGGGCGAACCGGTCGCCGCCCCAGCGGGCCAACACGCTGGCGGCGGAAGAGACCGCTCTTTGGAAGCGGCGGCCGGCCTGCACGATCAGCTCGTCGCCGGCCGTGTGGCCGAGCGTCTCGTTGATCAGCTGGAAGCGGTCGATGGCGATCAGGAAGACACACAACGCCGGTCGCGGCGCGCGCGCAGGATGCGATCGAGCTGCTCCATGAAATAGTAGCGGTTCGGCAGACCCGTGAAGGCATCGTGAAAGCGCGCGCGATCGACGCTCTGCTGCAGGCTTTCGCGCTGCTTCGATCTCGCGCACGAGCCTCTGCTGGGCGGTGTGCAACTGGCGGCGTGTCGTCGCGAGCGAGGTGCGCAGCCGACCCGTGCGGTGAGTGACATCGTGAGCGATGAATGTCAGGAGCCACGCCATCAGGGCGAGAAGGCCGATATCGGTTGCGAGCATGCGCGTCGGATACCAGCCCTCACCGAGGACGAATCTCCAACTGCAGCGCGCCGGGGGAGAGTGAACACGAATCCCGGCGGCGCGTGAATCACACTCACCGCCGGGTCGCGCAAAGGTCCGCTGCCCGAGTCGACGAATGCCTGCGAATAGCCTCCGTCACGATCGGTCCGTACCAGCGCGAAATCATTGCCGGCGCCCACCGCGCGCGACCAGCCGCGCGCGCGCCAGCAGGCGATCGAGATCCTCGTAGGCGATCGATCCATCCCCCCGGGGGACCCGAGTCGGGCGTCATCGAGCGATCAAGCGGCGCGCGCGCCGCGATGAGCCACTCGCTGCCCTCGCGCACCGGGCCGAGCAGAGCCGCCGCGGGCGCGCCGCGAGCGGCAGCGGCGGCCTGCCACTCACTCACGATGTCCTTGGCCACCGTGGGATCGGATCGGCCGCAGGCTGACGACATTGCCGTCGCTTGCCCATTCAAACACGTTGAAGTCGGGGTTGGACCGCTGGCGCGACGACGGCGCGCATCGCGAGCGCGTCGAGTTGCCGCTCGATCGCATGTGCGGAGCGCACCGCCGCTTCCTGCGCGGCACCGCGAGCCTGCGCTGCGTGCTCTTGCACGCTCAGGAAGACGAGTCGCGAGCCCGCCACAGCGACCGTTGCGAATACCAGGAGCGCTGGAACCCAGCTCGTATGGCGTTTGACGTTGCGGCGCAGGCTGAGCCTCAAGTGGCCGACCTCCCGACGTGCAGCGTGCAAACCACGGTGAGCGTGATGCGCTTCTCGTTGGCTACTTTCATGTAGTCGCCCAGAATGGACCAATCACTGCCGGAGAAGGATTTCGAGATGCCGAGATAACCTTCGCGCAACTGCGGCGCCGGCTCGAGAATACCGTGTATAGAGGTTGACGACGGCCGGCGCCACGTGTCCCGTGGCGCCGCCGACCAACCAGTTCACCGTTGGCCATAGTGGTCGATGCGCAGCGTCTCCAGCTCCGTCCCGAGATTTCCGGTGACCGATCGCGCGTACGAAGCGGTCGTCTGCCAGTGCGGGGTCCAGAGGTAACCCAGTCCAACCTTTGGCAGTGTGCCATGCGTAGTGTCGACGTCGTACTGCTGCGCGTCGAGCTGCAACGTCAGCTTGCCTCCGAACGTCCCGGCTACGTCGGCTCCCTCAACGTCGTAATTGAAGCGGCGCAGCCCCTGGTAGACGCCGATGTCACCGCTGCCGAGATGCGCATCGGCGGCGAAGGTCCACTTGGCGCTCGCGCTGCCGGTACTGACCGCGCCGGTGAAGCGAGCCGAACGCCCAATGCGCGTCCGCGAGTGTCTGGTATTCGCCGGCGAGTCCCAGAACGCCGGCGCTGAAATCATGCAGCCAGCCGACCGAGCCGCCACCACCGCCGCTTGCGTCGGTCAGGGTCGAGCCATTGGCGCTGAAGATCAGCCTGTCGGGCGACGGAGCCGACGCCGGGGCCGGAGGAGTTGGGGAGGTCTCGACCGCCCAGGCGGCGCGGCGAAAGACAGGCCGCTGCGAGTAGCGACCAGGGGTGAATATCGCAACGGTCTCATCGTGTCCTCGGAAGTGAGGCGCCCGGCAGACGGGCGCCGAGGATGGGGGCATCGAGCGTCTCTGCCCGCGCGATCGGCAGAAAGGCAACCACACAGAACCGTTCCTGCTCTCCGGGCAGCGCCACGGCCGTGCTGGTCACCTGGAAGACGCGCGGCGAGATCCTCAGGTGCATCTTGCGGCGGCCGCTCAGTCCGGGCTCCCACCATCGCGGCGGCACCTCGGGCTGCGACAGCAATGTCGCGGCGTCCGCCCCGACGCGGGTTGCGGCAAAGAGCGCCAGCGCCGGTCGGTTGAAGGCGAGTACACGGTCGCGTGCATCGACGACCACGATTGCCTGCTCCGCGACGTCGAGCGCGGACCTCACGGCAAACGCTTCTGTCATCTTCCTCGATGAGGATCAGAGCCAGACGTCGACCCTTGTACGGGATGTGCTGGGCCCGGATGCGTGTCAGCGATGAGATCACTCTGCCGCGGATGAATCGCCACGTGTTCCGCCGTGCCGCCCATCCCGTTCACCAGCTCCTCGATGATCTCCGGATAGCTGAAGTGAATCGCCTCGGTCAGCTTGCGGCCGCTTGCCGGCGTGCCGTCCGGTGGTCACGGCGGTGAGCTCAGCGCTCTCCGAGACGACTTGCAGAGTGCGGCAATCGATGAGCATGGCCGGAAGCGGCAACTCCTCGATGAGGCTTGCCCATAGCTCCCGTCCCGCGGCCGACCTCTGACCGCGCCGCGGCCAGGTCCGTGTGGAGCCGGTCGTACACGGTACCGAGGTATTCGGCAGCGAACGCACAGCCACCATCAGGACGGCGAATACCTCCAGCAGCACCAGGAAGTAGCCGGGAGGGGCATAGAATCCGGGGAAAGGCGCGGTTGCGCGCGCCCTCGGCACCGAACAGGGGACTGAGCCATGAAGTCTGCGGCACGAGTCCGCTTGCGTACCAGCGCAGCTCCGGCGACTCGCTCAGGGCAACTGCCGACACCGCCAGGATGGCCAGTATCGCAATGGCATAGGGCTGCCAGCGGGAGAGGAAAATGGCGCCGACGACGGGGAGGGCGAATACGAGCAGGAACGCCGGGTTGTGAATGCCGCCCACGTAGTGCCACATGAGGGCGATCACCACGACGCCCACGGCATGCAGGACCATGAGCGCGAGCTTGCGCCCGCGGTTGATGCCTGGCGCCGGCGCGGTGAGCAATGTGAATCCAACATGAATTGCCGCCAGACCGAGCAGGCCGAGGAGCGCGGGGCCGAGCTGTATGTCGAATGAGCTGACGAGCCAGGGCAGGCCGGCGGCGAAGAGGATGGCGAAGATCGCGAGCAGCCACAGGTCATCGAGCAGGTGTACGCGCGGGTCATTCCACGTCGGCTGCGGCAGGAGCTGGGTGCTGTCGAGGCTCTTCATGCCGCTCTCACTGGCGCAATGAGCGGCCGCGGAGCGCGGCGACCGTGTTTTTCGCGGGCGGCGGGAACGAGTTGTGGTCGAGGAACGGTGCGCTCACCACCTTGGAGCCGTCGGGGCGCGTGAAGTCCGCGACGCGCAGCGCGAAAGCATGCGGCATGACGACCTGGTTGCCCCGCAGGATCGGCGCATCTCCGATGACATCGATGCCGTCGTACCGCGGCTCGATGATGATGTTGTTCAACCGCCGTGCTCGGATTGCGGGTATCGCCCAGCACGAATGCCATGCCGTAGGCGCACTCGTACAGGCGGTTGGCGCTCACCAGCGCGCTGCTCGAGCCGCGGATCATGATGCCGTATGCGGCCAGCCCGTGGAGCTCGTTGCGCTCGATCACCACGGCATGGGCGCCGTCGGCGATGATGCCCATCCCCGAGCCGCCGCTCACGTGATTACCGCGAACCACGACGCCGGCGCCCACCAGATCGATCGCCGTCGACTGCGCGCCGGTGATCTGATTCTGCTCGATGAGGGCCTTCAAATTGCCGGCGACGATGCCGGCGTGGTCGGTATCGAATCGGTTGTCATGCACATTGATGGGCGTTGCAGCCAGATCCGGCTGGCCGCGCACCGCCCAGACACCGGCATCCTTTTCTCCCGCGAACAGGTTGGAGGCGACCGTCGTGCCCGGGCTCGAGCCCGCGAACCGTACCCCGAGGCGGTCATTGACGAATCGGTTGCTCTCGAGGAGCAGACCGTCCGCATTCTCGGCCACGTCGACCCCGACGTCACATGCCTCGACAGTTGCGTTCTGGAGGCTGAAGCGACCTGCCCGCACCAGGATGGCGGCGTTCGCGCAGTTGGCTATGGTGAGCCCATCGAGCGAGACGTTCGCCGCCGCCACGTCGAGCACGGGACCGCCGCCGCTCAACGCACTGGCATCGATCTCGCTTCCCCCCTGGCGCGCCTCGATGCGGACGCCGTGCGAGTTGACGATGGGCGGCAGAGCGGTCAGCAGCGAGATCTTCGGCACCTCCAGTGTGATGCGCGCCGGTCCGGGGGCCGTGGCCACCAGGAACAATGCCTCACGCAACGTGCCGGCGCCGCGATCGGCGCCATTGGTGACGCTCACGGCGGTGGTGTTGGAGAACGACTCGCTTACCGCCCGCCGGGCCTCGTACGTCCGGCCGCCGACGATGAGACGCTCCGACGCCGAGGAATACGGCGATCGCGAGCATCAAGCGGCCGCTCAAGTGCACGGTCAGTCTCCCGAGTCGCGCTGCAGGACGAACACGGCGTGCCAGGAGCGCTCGGGCAACCGCCGACCCCAGAGAGCATCGATGGGCGCCGAAAGCGCCGTGACGAGCGCGAGCGCCGCGAGCGCGAGAGCGCGCGGCAGGCGCGGCAGATGGGGCAGGAGCCACATCTTGAATGGCGCCGGATCGACGCCGGAGACCGCTCGAACCCGAAGTCCGCACGCGCGGAAGAGCCTGAGGTAGACGGCGCGGTGGCGCGCCGTGAACACCTGCGAGTTGCATCGGGTCGCGATGCGCGCCGGTGCCGCCTCGAGCAGGACGAGACGGCCGCCCGGCGCCAGATGGAGCGCCATGCGATGCAGCGCGGCGCGCATTTTGCCGACGTCGAGAATGTGCTGCAGCATCGTGACGCACACGATCAGATCGAAGGTCTCGCCAATCTCGAGCGCCGCCGAGTCCTGCACCACGAACCGGCATCGGCTCGCGAGCCCGCTGGCCGCGGTCCTGCGCTCGGCCTCCGCGATCATGGTGGGACTCAGATCGACGCCGGTGACGCTAGCGCCACGCGCTGCCAGCAACCGGCTCCAGCGGCCGATGCCACACCCGACATCGAGCACCCGCATGCCGGGGGTGACTTGCAGCCACGGCTCGAGCGCGCGCCGCTGACATAGGTGGATGAGCCTGTTGTAGAAGCCGGGCATGCCGTAGGAGCAGACCGCGGCCAGTCCGTTGCCATCGACAGCAAAGCGCTGCGCACGGGCTTCCCAATATTCGGCGGGGCGGTAGCCCGGCGCCGCGAGTGCTGCGGGAGCGGTCACCTCAGTCTCCTCGTTGCAAGGGTGTGGCCGCCATGCGAGTTCCTGCTGCGCGCTCGGCTCCGGCTCATAGTGGTCGCGATAGAGTCGCCGGCCGACGAGCCGGAGAGCGATCCAGTTGGCATAGCCGACGGTCATGGGGGCGATGTGCACCAGGGCGTAGAAGAGGTAGAGCGGCACGATCGGTGCCGCGTAAGAGCGCTCGCTCTTCGGCACCACCGTGAAGAGCGCAACGACACCGAGGACCAGATAGCTGCCGATTGCGGCCATGAAGTAAGCCGGATTCGTCCAGCCGTCGAGCTGTGACTGCGAGTGCGCGAAGAAGAGATTGTCGATGCCGTTCACGAAGCTCCCCAGCAGGAGCAGCGCGCTCACCGCCTTCAGGAGGTGAAGGCAGATCGTGAGCCCGCCGACGTAGACGAGGTAGTGATAGAGAGCGAATGGAGTGCGCTTGGCGATGCGCCAGACCGATCGAGGCGCTCGATGTAGACCTTGATGAGCCCGTGATACCAGCCGACCCGCTGCGAGAACCAACGCGTGAAGGCGCCAGGGCCTTCGGTGCCCACGACGAGGCGGCCGTCGTAGTAGATCCGCTCGCCGCGGTCGAGCAGGATCAGCGCGTTCTCGAAGTCTTCCGCGTAGACCGAGAGCGAGTGCTCCCGCAGGGCACGCGCGAGGGCGTCGCGGCGGTAGAGCGAGACACCGGAGGTGATGCTGTAGTCGGCCAGGCTCTGGCGGCCGGCACGAAACGCCAGCGCGTACTCGAACGACTGGAAGCGTGCGAGAAAGCCGTCGGGCTCGATCATGACGCGGGGGCAGGCGGCCGCGGCTCCCGACTGCTGGAACTCGCTGATGAATTGCTCGAGATCGATCTCGCTGCCGGCTCCCGGCTGCAGAATCCGGATGTCCGGATCGATGACCAGTACGGTCTCGATGTACTCCGGCAGGGTCTCGAGCAGGCGGCGCAGCGCGCCGGGCTTGCGGCGGTTGATGCCGTCATCGAAGCAGCGCCAGCCGGCCCGGCGCAGGCGCAACAGGGTATGGTCGGTGGAGCCATCACTGATGAGCCACATGCGCTCGCGGTAAGGCGCGTAGGCGGCGAGGAACTCTTCCATCTGCTCCTCGAGATTGAACACCGAGGCGATGATGGCGTACGGCTCGACGGGCACTACCGGGGGCGCGCCGGCAGGCAGCGCGCTGGTGAGGTCGATCGATAGCTCGCGCTCGCGGCCGGTGCCGCGCGCGGTCGCGGTATGGCGCCGCTTCATGTAGAGCCGCAGCGCGAAATCGAGCGCATCGGTGTAGACGATCAGATTCGCGAGCGCATACACCAGCATCGAGAAGCTCGCGGCCTCGGCGTTGGCCGCCGAGAGGGCTATCCAGGCGGCGAGCAGGCCGCATACGGCGAGTGGCGCTGCGAGGCTCACGAAGCGGCGCGTCGTCATGCGGTCACGACCGCACGGCTGTCCGTCGCTCCTTGCAACCGCGGCAGGCGCGCATCGAGCTCCGCTTGCACCGCGCGCGCGTCGCCGGCGCAGATGCCGTAGTCGGCGAGCACGGACAACGAGCTCAGGATCCACACCAGTGAGCGCACCCGGGACGGCAGATGCGCCACTCCATCCTCCATGGCCGCGAGCCTGCGCTCGAAGCCGCTCTCGATCCGCAGCACGGCGTCTCTCACCTGCGGGTCGATCGGCAGGATCTTCGCCGGCTGTTCCCACTCCACCTCGGTGCCGGCGACTCGCCTGCGCTCGTGGATCGTATGCGGGGCGAGGGAGCTGTCGCGCGCGAATGCCGCGCCGGAGAAAGGAATGACGTAGGGATAGATCCCGATCTCACAGCCCCGCAGCAGCCAGCGATAGGCCTCGCGCACCGTCTCGGCGAGATCCTCCAGGCTGGAGCGCGGCGAGCTCAGGATGAGATCCAGGAACGGGGTGATGCCGAGCTCGAGCGCGGCTCCCAGCGCCGGCTCGATGTGGCGATGGATCTGCGCCTTGTTGAATTCCGCCAGGGTACGCTGCGAGAAGCTCTCGATGCCGAACCCGAGCACGCGAAAGCCGGCGCGGCGCATGGCCGCGAGACGGTCGGGCGTCATGGCATCGATGCGGTTGGTGCTGATGAACTGCAACGCGCGCGGCAGCTCGCCGCGCTCCTTGGCCGCGACGATGCCCTCGCAGAGGGGCAGGACCCGACGATCCTGGGTGAAGGTGAAGATGTCGTCCTGGAAGATGACGGTGCGTACGCCGGGATGGGCGGCGACGATGCGTTGGATCATCGCGAGGCACTCGTCCGCTTCCAGACGCGCGACGGCGGCGACATGGCCCTGCGACTCGTGCAGGAAGTTGGTCGCGGAGCAGAAGGTGCAGCCCATCGGGCAGTAGTTGAGCGTGATCAGCCGCACCGAGCGGATCTCCGCGAGGCGCGCCTCGCGGGCGGCTTTGGTCGGCAGCCCACCGACGCGGTACGCCTCCTCGAGACGACTCCAGTAGGCCGGGTAGGGCATTCTCGCGTAGGGGATGTTGAAGATTGCAGCGCGCAGCTCCTCGCGGCTGAGCGCGCGCTGCGTGCGCTTGACGATCGCACCGTCCACTTTCACGGCGGTGCCGGCGAGGCCGGCGAGCGGCTCGCCGCTGCGCCGGCGGCGGACGATCTCGATGAGCGGCCGCTCACCCTCGCCGAGCACCACGAGATCGAACGGACCGAGCTCGAACATCAGCTCCGGCCTGAAGGTTGCCTCCATGCCGCCGGCGACGATGAGCGCCTCGGGCGCGAGACGGCGCGCAATGTAAGCCAACTCCAGATCGAACCGCAGCGTCATGCCGGTCGTCGAGACGCCGATCACGTCCCAGCGCGCGCCCAGGATCTCAGCTCGAGCGCCCGCTGCGGCGGCAGCGCACAGCAGTTGGGATCGAAGACCTTGACGTGCGCGCCGGACGACTCCAGCGCGCCGGCGAGGCGCCACACGCCGAGCGGCGGCGCGAGGAATGTGTACTCTCCACAGTGCGGATCGTAGGGCCCGACCAACAGGACCCTCACCGGCCGCATGCCCGAATCATTCATGGATGGCGAGCACCCCTCCCGCACTTGTGTTTACGGCCAAGGCGCTGCTGCACCTCTGCCTGGGCCCGCACGCAGCAAATGCCGTGCCCAGTTGGTGGGGCCTCCTTCCCTCTTCTTCGGCACTTTGCCCCGGCGCGGCGCGCCTCCGAGAGGCCGATGGCGATCGCCTGCTTGCGGCTCGTCACCTTGCGTCCGGAGCGGCCGCTGCGCAGCGTTCCCTGCTTGCGCTCGTGCATCGCGCGCTTGACTTTGCTTTGGGCTTTCTTGCCGTAACGTGCCATGGAAATGACTCCAGCAGGACACGCCCTCGCATGCAGCAGGAAGCGCGCCCGCGTAGAATCGACGCGACCAGGCTGAGTCCATCGGGGAGGCGTTATGAAAGTAGTACAGGTGCCCGCGGCGGGCGCGGATTTTCAGATCGTCGAGCGTGAGATTCCGGAGCCGGGTCCGGGCCAGGTGCGCATCAAGGTGCAGGCCTGCGGCGTCTGTCACAGTGACGAGCTGACGAAGGAGGGCCACTGGCCGGGCATCAGCTACCCGCGCGTTCCGGGCCATGAGGTGGCAGGCGTGATCGAGGCGCTGGGCGCCGGTGTCTCCGCCTGGCGCAAAGGGCAGCGCGTCGGCGTCGGTTGGCACGGCGGCCAGGACAACACCTGCCCGCAGTGCCGCCGCGGCGATTTCATCAACTGCCAGAACCAGAAGATCGCCGGGATCAGTTACGACGGCGGCTATCAGGAATACATGATCGCGCCGGTGGAAGCACTTGCCGCCATACCGGAGAGCTTGAACGCCGCCGAGGCGGCGCCGCTCCTTTGCGCCGGCATCACCACCTTCAACGCGCTCAGGCACAGCGGGGCGCAGCCCGGAGATCTGGTCGCGGTGCTGGGAGTCGGCGGCCTGGGGCACCTCGGCATCCAGTTCGCGAGCAAGTTCGGCTACAAGGTGGCTGCCATCGGCCGCGGCTCCGAGGATGCGCCGCTGGCGAAAAAGCTGGGGGCGAGCTTCTACATCGACAGCAGGTCGGAGCGCCCGGCGGAGGCGCTGCGCCGGCAGGGCGGCGCGCAGGTGATCCTGGCGACGGCACCGAGCTCGAAAGCCATGTCCGAGGTGATCGATGGGCTCGGGCCCAATGGCAGGCTCATGGTGGTCGGCGCCTCGACCGAGCCGATACAGGTGACGCCCATACAGCTCATCATGGGAAACCGGACGATTCATGGGCTGGGCGTCGGGCACGCCGGCCGATTCGGAAGACACGCTGCGCTTCGCGGAGCTTTCCGGCGTGCGTCCGATGATCGAGACCTATCCGCTCGCGAAGGCGGCGGAGGCCTATGCCCGGATGATGAGCGGCAAAGCCGAGTTCCGCGTCGTTCTGACGATGTGACGTGGCCGGGACGTCGGCTTGACTATTCGCTATAGTAAGCCGCATGCGCTACGTTTTCGCTCCGCCGCCGCATGCGGCCGTGCGGATCGTCGGATCGACCGGCTGGTTTCCGGTGCACCGTATCTACTGCGTCGGCCGCAATTACGCGGAACACGCGCAGGAGATGGGCGGCAGCGGGCGCGAGCCGCCCTTCTTCTTCATGAAGCCGGCCGATGCCGTCCTCTCGGTGGCGGAGGGCGAGACCGGGGTGCTTCGCTATCCCGGCCTCACCCACGAGCTGCACCATGAAGTCGAGCTGGTGGTCGCCATGCGCGAGGGCGGGGCCAATCTCACCACCGATGATGCTGAGCGCTGCATCTACGGGTATGCGGTGGGTCTCGACATGACGCGCCGCGATCTGCAGAGCGAGGCGAAGAAGCTCGGCCGGCCGTGGTGCATCGCCAAGGGCTTCGACCGCTCGGCGCCCGTGGGCGGCATCACCCCCGCGGCGTGGATAGAAGACGTCTCGAAAGTCGAGATCACTCTGGACGTGAACGGCTTGCGCCGCCAACAGGGCAGGGTGGGCGATCTCATCTGGAAGATTCCGGAGATCATCGTGCATCTGTCGGCCGCCTGGGAGCTGAAGCCGGGCGATCTCATCTTCACGGGCACGCCCGCCGGCGTGGCCGCCGTGGGCCTTTCCGACCTCATGACCGCCAACGGCACGGATCTCGCCGAGCTGCGAGTCCGCGTCATGCGCGCCTGACTTCGGGCGCCATGGACAGCGAGGAGTTCCGCCGGCTGGGCCACGAGGTCGTGGACTGGATCGCGGACTACCGGGCGCGGACCGCACGCGGCGAGTTTCCCGTCATGTCGCGTGTCGGGCCCGGAGACATCCGGGCCGCTTTGCCCGCCGCGCCGCCCATGGAAGCCGAATCCCTCGACGGCGTGCTCGATGAGCTGACCAGGGTCATACTGCCCGGCTGTACCCATTGGCAGGACCCGCGCTTCTTCGCCTATTTCCCTTCCAACAGCTCCCTGGCCGCGGTGCTCGGGGATTTTCTCAGTACCGGGCTGGCACAGCTCGGCCTCAACTGGCAGGCGAGCCCGGCGCTCACCGAGCTCGAGGAGCTGACCACCGACTGGCTGCGGCAGATGTTGGATCTCGGCAGCGCCTGGAGCGGCGTGATCCAGGACACGGCCTCCACCGCCACGCTGGTCGCTCTGATCTGTGCCCGGGAGCGCACCACCCAGCTACGCGGCGGCCCGAGGCGGACTGCAGTCGAGCGAGCGCCCGCTGGTCGTATACGCTTCCAGTCAGAGTCACAGCTCGGTCGAGAAGGCGGCGCTGCTGGCCGGTTTCGGGCGCGAGAACCTGCGCATCGTCGCGGTCGACGATCACTACGGCATGAGCGCGGAAGCACTGCGCAAGGCGGTGGCGGCGGATCAGGCGCGCGGACGCACACCCTGCGCGATCGTGGCCACGGTTGGATCCACTGCCACCACTGCCATCGATCCTCTCGAGGCACTCGCGGACATCGCGCGCGCACATGGTCTCTGGCTGCACGTCGATGCCGCGATGGCGGGCTCGGCGATGATTCTGCCGGAGTGCCGCCCGCTCTGGCAGGGAATCGAGCAGGCGGACTCGCTGGTGTTGAATCCGCACAAATGGCTCGGGGCTTCCTTCGACTGCTCCACCTACTTCGTCCGCGATGCGCAGCACCTCGTGCGCGTGATGTCGACCAACCCCAGCTACCTGCGCACCGCGGCGGATGCCACGGTCAGGAACTTCCGCGACTGGGGCATTCCCCTCGGCCGCCGGTTCCGCGCGCTCAAGCTTTGGTTTCTCATCCGCGAGCAAGGCGTGCAGGGCCTGCGTACGCGATTGCGCCGCGACCTCGAGCATGCTCGCTGGTTCGCCGCACAGGTCGATGGCGCACCCGGTTGGCAACGCCTTGCGCCTGTGCCCTTCCAGACGGTCTGTGTGCGTCACGCGCCACAGGGACTGACAGGTGAGGCTCTCGACGCCCATACAGTCGCCTGGGTGCGCCGCATCAACGAGTCAGGTCGCGCTTATCTCACTCCCGCAATGCTCGGAGACCGCTGGATGGTAAGGGTCTCGTTCGGCGTCGAGGCCACGGAGCACGAGCACGTCGTGGCGCTCTGGCAGCAGATGCGCGCCGAGGCGGAACGGCGCGGCTGACCATGGCGAGTTTCAAGGCGTTACGCGTTCAGCAGGGGCCGAGCGGGCGCTTTGCGCGCTTCGAGTCAGTCACTTTGGAAGAGCTCACTCCGGGGGAGGTCGTCGTCCGGGTGGCCTATTCCTGTCTCAACTACAAGGATGCTCTCGCCGTCACGGGCAAGGGCTCCATCGCCCGCGGCTACCCGAGAACGGCCGGCATAGATCTCGCCGGCGTGGTCGAAGCCAGCGCCGATCCTGCCTACCGGCCGGGCGACCTGGTGCTCGCCACCGGAGCCGGCCTCGGTGAGTCGTTGGACGGGGGCCTCGCGGAGCGTGCCCGGTTGCCGGCGGCTGCTCTGGTCCCTCTGCCCAAGGGATTGAGCCTTCTCGAGGCCATGGCTCTCGGCACCGCGGGCTTCACGGCTGCCCTGGCACTGCGGCGGCTGCTCGAGAATCATCAGGCTCCCGCGCTCGGCCCCATCGCGGTCACTGGTGCCAGCGGAGGTGTTGGCGGCATCGCGCTCGGGCTGCTCAAGCGCGCCGGTTTCACTACCGCAGCCATCACCGGCAAGCCGGATTCGGCGTCATACCTGCGCGAGCTCGGCGCGGACGAAGTGGTGGCGCGGGAGTCGCTCGCGAGCGCCGGCAAGCCGCTCGAGACGGCGGTCTGGGGTGGCGCCGTCGACAACCTGGGTGGCGAGACGCTGGCCTACCTGACGCGCACCGTGCGGCCCTGGGGCAACATCGCGTGCATCGGCCTCGCTCAATCCCCAACTCTCAACACCACGGTCATGCCGCTGATCCTGCGCGGCGTCAGTCTCCTCGGCATACACTCCGTCGAGGTGCCGCGCGCCTGGCGGCTGGCCGTGTGGGACAAACTGGCCGGCGAATGGAAGCCGCGCGACATCGAGCGGCTCATCGTGCGTGCCGTCATCGGGCTGGAGGAAGTGCCGCGCGCCTGCGAGGAGCTGATCGCGGGCGGGGCGCGTGGCCGTTATGTCGTGCGCATCGGCGCCGATCCCTGAGTCAGCTAGCGGCGGCTTATGTCGCATCGCCGCTGTTGGGTCGGTGACCCCGCGCCGAAGCCTGAGCTTGGCGCTGCTCACGCTGGCACACGCCGTGCATATGGGCCCGTGGGCGTCTGCAGCTCATAACAGGGGATTGCTCATGACATGGCTGAACTCGGGGATCCGCGTCCTCCTCTTTGCGCAGGGCACCGCGGCGCGTTGGCTGCGGGAGGAGCTCAACTCACTCAAAGTCCGCATCCGCCTCAGCGACGGCTGCATCGACGAGCTGGCGCGCGAGGCCGATCACGCCGCGCGGCGTGCGCGCGGGGCCAAGGATGGGGCTTCGTACATCGAGCTGTTGCGCGAGCACCTCATCGTGCAGGCGAACTGGGTGCGCCGCTGGACCACCACCGACGACAAAGTACCTGCCGACGACCCCGTTGCGCAGGCGTTTGTAAGAATTGCGCGCAAATATGCGCTGCCACGGCCGTGGAAGCTGTCCGAGCCGGTGGCGGTGGAAGTCGTGAGGCGACGGCCGTCGTGGGCCCGGTCCAGCGAGCTGCGCCCGCAGGCCGCCGGTCACTGAGCCGCGCGCCAGGCCGCCACGAGGGCGAGTGCGCGCCGGTGCACCTCGCCCGCGGAATGGCCGGCGCGATAGAGATCGCCGCCGACACCCAGGCCCGCGCAGCCCGCCTGACGCCACGGCGCCAGGTTGGCAGCGCCCACGCCGCCGACGGCAAACACGGCGACGGCAGGTGGTAACACATCGCGCAGGGCTTTGAGGTGCCCCGGGCCGTAGCTCGCCGCCGGGAAGAGCTTGAGCAGGCTCGCGCCGGCGCCGAGCGCGGCAAACGCCTCGGTCGCCGTGGCAAAGCCCGGCATCACCGTCAATCCGAGAGCCACGGCGCGCTCGATCACGGCCGGCACCGTGTTGGGTGTTACGATCAGGCGGCCGCCGGCCGCATGCACCGCATCGACATCGGCGGCGCGCAGCACGGTGCCCGCGCCGCACAGACAGCGGTCGCCGAAACTTTCCGCGAGACGGGCCACGCTCTCGAGCGGCGAGGGCGAGTTGAGCGGCACCTCGATGGCGCCGATGCCGGCCTCGTGGAGCGCCGCACCGACCTCGAGCACCTCCTCCGGCCGGATGCCGCGCAGGATCGCGACCAGCGGCACGATGCCCTCGGGCCACTGCTGCCGATTGTCAAGAGTCAGGGTTGCCATAGAGTCCGAAGTCCCGCGAGCGCGCATTGCTCGCCGTCGAGGCATGAGGCCGCGATGCCTTCGCGACGCAACGCGTAAGCATAACGCTCGTTGAGTGCGCCATCCCCGATCAGTACCGCTTCCTTGCCGGCGGCGAAGAGCGGAATCGCGCCGCGCACGTCGGCGCCGATCAGCAGACCCGAGAGATAGGAGAGCGCCCATGCCCTCGAGCAGCCGTCGATGAGCTGCCGGCTGCGCACCCCAAAGAGGCCGTGCAGCAGGCTGGAGCTGCCAGGCGCGGCGGCATCCTCGACGCCGCGCTCGAAGCCGTCCTGGGAGTCACCCGATGTGCTCTGGGCCTCCGTGCCGGCAGGCGCCGCGCGCATCAGCGTGCTGCCATCGCGCAACAGCGCGAACAGCTCCCCGGTGAGGGCCGTCAGGAAGTCACACACCTGCCCGTCCTGCAGGTACGCCCATTTGGTGTGCGTACCGGGCAGGCAGAGCAGGTGGCGGCCGGTGCCGAGGCCGGGGTGGAGGGCGATCGCCCCGGCGATTTGAGTCTCTTCGCCGCGCATCACGTCCGGGGAGCCGAGCGGCGCTCCGGCAGGATAGCCCGGGAGCGATGGCTACCGGTGCTTCGTCCGCCTCGAAGCGCAGTGCCGCCGCGCCAAGCGAGCGCAGATCCACCGGGCAGGGCAGGTAAGGAGCCTCACGCCAGCCATTGCGCGAGCCCGCCATGCCGCAGAGCAGGATCGGCAGCGGTCCGTGGGCCTGCCGCCAGCCGGCGAGCAGCGGCCGCAGGGCCTCGCCGGCCGGCTCGCGCAGCGCGCCGATGCCCGGCCCCTGAAGCGTCTCGAGGACACGGTCGCCGAGGCAAAGGGAGAGCCTCAGTCGCGATGTGCCCCAGTCGCCGGCGATGTAGTGCTCGACGGTCCATGGAGACCAATATGTTACCGTGGCGCCCGCATGCCACAAGCCGATATCCCCGCCGCGGGGGCGAGCGCCGCCGCGACGACCCCCCGCCATGAAAAGCTGAATACCCGGGCCGCTGGCGTCGTCGCTCTGGCGGTGCTCTGCAGCCGCGTCCTGGGCCTGGTGCGTGATCAGATCTTCGGCTCGATTTTCGGCGGCGGCGAGGTCATGGACGCCTTCCAGATGGCTTTCCGCATCCCGAACCTGCTGCGGGACCTGTTTGCGGAGGGCGCGCTGTCGACCGCCTTCATCACCGTTTTCGCCAAGACCACCGCGACTGAAGGCGACCGCGCTGCGTGGGAGCTCGCGAACAAGGTGGCGACCGCCGCGGCCGTGATCGTCAGCTGCCTCACCGTGATCGGCATTCTCTGCGCACCCTGGATCGTGTCGATTATCGCGGGCGGATTCCCTCCCGCGAAGGCGGCGCTGACCGTGACGCTGACGCGCGTCATGTTCCCTTTCATCCTGCTCGTCTCGCTGGCGGCGCTCGTGATGGGGATGCTGAACGCGAAGAATGTCTTCGGCATTCCCGCGACCGCCTCGAGCTTCTTCAACCTGGGCTCCATCATCGCCGGTGCCGGCATCGGCTGGCTCATCGATCCGCATTTCGGAGTGCGCGCGACTCTGGGACTCGCACTCGGAACACTGATCGGCGGGGCGATGCAGCTCGGAGTGCAGCTGCCATCGCTGCGACGCCTGGGTTATCGCTTCCGGCCCGACTTCCGTTGGCGGGACAGGGGCGTGAAGGCCATCCTCCGGCTGATGGTCCCGTCGGTGATCGCCGCGAGCTCCACCCAGGTCAACGTGCTCGTGAATTCGATGTTCGCGTCCCATCTCGGCAACGGTCCGGTCACCTGGCTGGCCTACGCGTTTCGCCTGATGCAGCTGCCGCTGGGGATATTCGGCGTCGCTCTCGGCACGGTATCACTGCCGCTGCTCTCACGCATGGCTGCGGGCGGCAACACCGTGGGATTTCGCACCGAGCTGGCACGCGGGATGCGGCTCGCCTTCCTCCTCACCATCCCGGCGACCCTCGGGCTCATTCTCCTCGCCCAACCGATCATGTCGGTTCTGTTCCAACATGGGCGTTTCAACGCTCACGAGGTGTTCGAGGCGGCCGCGGCATTGCGGTTCTATGCGATCGGCCTGTGCGGTTATGCCGCGCTCAAGGTCCTCGTTCCCGCCTTCTACGCCATCGACCGGCGCAAGACGCCGATGTTCGTCAGCTTCGGCGCGGTCGGGCTGAATCTCCTCCTCAACTGGCTCTTCACCGTGCGGCTGGGCTGGGGCCATCAGGGACTGGCGTTCTCGACCGCCTGCATCGCGACGACCAACTTCATCGTGCTCTATGTGCTGATGCATCGGCATCTGGGCAGGCTGGAGTCGCGCGCGATGCTGGCGCTCCTGCTGCGCCTCTCGGCAGCCTGCGCAGTGCTCGCCGCCATCTGCTGGGCGGGCAACCACTACCTGCTCGACGGCTGGGCGACCCAGCGGTTCCTGCCCAAGGCGGGCTCTCTTGCGGCGGTCATCGTCGTCGGGGCTGGCGCATTCCTCGTCTGCGCGACGGCGCTGCGCATTCGCGAGATGCAGGACATCGCGCTCGCGGTGCAGCGGCGGTTGCGCCGCGCGGTGTGAGGCCAATTACAATACAGCGCGTATGAGCGAGGGGGTGCTGAAACTCTGGTTCGAGTCGGCACTGCTGCCCGGCGGGTGGGCACGCGGCGTCCGCGTCACCGGCCGCGACGGAATCATCGGCTCCATCGAGGCCGGGGTCGACCCGGCCGACGACGATGAGCGCCATGCAGTGGCTGTTCCCGGGCTGCCGAACCTGCACAGTCACGCCTTCCAGCGCGCCATCGCGGGCCTCACCGAGCGCCGCGGGCCGACGGCAGACAGCTTCTGGACCTGGCGCGAGCTCATGTATCGGTTCGTCGAGCGGATCGATCCCGACCAGCTCGAGGCGGTCACGGCGCTCGCCTTCGCGGAGATGCTCGAGGCAGGGTTCACGCGTGTCGGCGAGTTTCATTACCTGCACCAGGACAAGTCGGGCGTGCCGTTCGCCGATCCCGGTGAGCTCGCGGGACGCGTCGCGGCGGCCGCCGCCGAGACTGGCATCGCGCTGACGCTGCTGCCGACCTTTTACGCCCACGGCGGATTCGGTGGCAGCGAGCCGAGCACGCGCCAGCGCCGCTTCGTGACCGATCTCGAGCGTTTCGCGCGCATCGTGGACTCGAGCCGCAAGGCGGCTGGAAGCCTCACGGGCGGGGTAGTGGGCGTGGCGCCGCATAGCTTGCGGGCCGTGACGCCGGAGGAGCTGACGGCTGTCGTGGCGCTTGCCGCGGCAGGCCCCATCCACATTCATGTTGCCGAGCAGGTGCGTGAAGTCGAGGAATGCGTTGCCTGGTGTGGACGGCGCCCGATCGAGCGTCTGTTTGAGTTGACTGGAGTCGATGACGGGTGGTGTCTGGTGCATGCCACGCACGCGACGGGAGGAGAGCTCGAGCGCATCGCGGCGGCCGGCGCGGTGGTCGGGCTGTGCCCGATGACCGAGGCGAGTCTCGGCGACGGCGTCTTTCCGGCCCTCGAATTCCGCGCTCTCGCCGGCCGGCTCGGCATCGGGACGGATTCCAATGTACTGCTCGATGCCGGCGCGGAGCTGCGCCTGCTCGAGTACTCGCAGCGGCTGAGCCGGCGCGCCCGCAACGTGCTGGCGGGTGAGACGGGGCACTCGACCGGGCGGAGCCTCTTCGATGCCGTGCTCGCGGGCGGCACTCAGGCGCTTGGCGGGGCGGTGGCAGAGGACGGGGAGCCTGTCGGCCTGACCGCGCAGGTCCGCGTTCGATCTGGTGAGCCTCGATGCCGACCATCCCGCGCTCATCGAGCGTCGCGAAGATGAGATTCTCGATAGCTGGATTTTTGCTGCTGGCCGCGACGTCATCGACTGCGTATGGCGCGCCGGGGAGAAGGTGGTTAGCGGCGGCCGCCACCGCCAGCGCGAGGCCATCATCGCGCGCTATCGACGGGCGATGAAGACGCTGCTCGCTTGAGCATCCGACGGGGAGCCAACATGAACAGAATCGCCGGAGCCCTCCTGGCGGTGGTCGGCGCGGCCGCCCTGGCCGGGATTGCGCTGCACCGTCAGGAGCCGATCAACGCGTTGTGGATCATCACGGCTGCAGTGTGCATCTACGCGCTCGGCTATCGCTTTTATGCAGCGTGGGTCGCAGCGCGAGTGCTCGCCGTCGACCCTTCGCGCGCCACACCGGCTGAGAGGTACGACAACGGGCGCGACTTCGTACCGACGCATCGTTGGGTGGCGTTCGGGCACCACTTCGCCGCAATCGCGGGCCCGGGGCCGCTCGTCGGACCGACGCTGGCGGCACAGTTCGGCTATCTACCGGG
This sequence comes from uncultured Pseudomonadota bacterium, assembly GCA_963833085.1. GTDB lineage: Bacteria > Pseudomonadota > Gammaproteobacteria > Steroidobacterales > Steroidobacteraceae > 13-2-20CM-66-19. Next base: position 68,716 of record CAWHWV010000048.1, on the reverse strand, counting down.
AACGCTCTGGATATTGGTGGGCTCGGTACTCGGCGGGTGCGTGCAGGACATGACGATCCTGTTGCTTTCCACGCGCCGTGACGGCCGCAGCCTCGGTCAGATGGCGCGTGAGGAGCTGGGCCCGTTCGGCGGCTTCGCGGCGCTCATCGGTACGCTGCTCATCATGATCCTGCTCATCGCCGTGCTCGGCCTCGTGGTCGTCAACGCCATGAAGGACAGTCCCTGGTCGACGGCGACCGTCTTCGCCACCGTGCCGGTGGCGATCCTCGTCGGCCTGCATATGCGGCGCCTGCGCCCCGGACGCATTCTCGAAGGCTCGGCTCTCGGGCTCGCGCTGGTACTGCTCGCGGTGTGGGGCGGAGGCTGGGTCGATGCCCAGCCGCAGTTGCGCGCCGTTTTCGACTGGTCGAGCCTGCCTCTCGCGGGGTTCGTGATCGGCTATGGTTGGATCGCGGCCATCCTGCCGGTGTGGCTGCTGCTCGCGCCGCGCGACTACCTGTCCACCTTTCTCAAGCTCGGTACCGTCGCGCTGCTTGCGATCGCGATCCTGCTGTTGCATCCGCAGATCAAGATGCCGGCGCTGACGTCGTTCGTCGATGGCCACGGGCCGCTATTCGGCGGCAAGATATTCCCCTTCGTCTTCATCACCATCGCCTGTGGAGCGGTCTCGGGCTTCCATGCGCTGGTCGCGAGCGGCACGACGCCCAAGCTCATCGCCAGCGAGGCGGATGTGCGCCTGATCGGTTATGGCAGCATGATGCTCGAGTCGTTCGTCGCCATCATGGCCATCATCGCCGCGACGCTGCTCGATCCCGGGGTGTACTTCGCCATCAACACCGGCGCGGGTGTGGTGGGCAGCACCGCGGCGGCGGCGGTGCACACGATCTCGAGCTGGGGATTCCCCGTCACGGTGCAGCAGATGCAGACGCTGGCGCATGAGATGGGAGAGGCCACGCTGTTCGCGCGCACGGGCGGCGCACCATCGCTGGCGGTGGGAATGGCAAGCATATTCGGCGATACCTTCGGACGGGGCCTCCTCAGCGTTTGGTACCACTTCGCCATCATGTTCGAGGCGGTATTCATCCTGAGCACGCTCGATGCGGGGACGCGGGTCGGCCGCTTCATGCTCCAGGATCTGCTCGGCCACGTTTATGCGCCGCTCGGCCGCACTTCCTGGTACCCCTCCGTACTTCTCTCGAGCACCGTCGTCGTGGCCGGCTGGGGCTACTTCCTCTACGTCGGCGTGATCGATCCCAACGGCGGGGTCAACATCCTGTGGCCGCTCTTCGGCATCGCCAACCAGATGCTCGCGGCGATCGCGCTCTCGGTGGCCACGGGGATCCTCGTGAAGTCGGGCAAGGCGCGTCATGCCTGGGTGACTCTCGGCCCGCTGGCATGGCTCGCGATCGTGACCACGGTGGCGGCATGGCAGAAGCTCGTGAGCCCCGATCCGCACATCGGGCTCCCCGCCGCCGCCCGCGCTCTGGCCGCAAAGCTCGCAGCGGGCACCTTGCCGGCGCCGGCTGCGGCGGTGGCGCCGCAGCTCATCTTCAATCAGCGGCTCGATGCCTGGCTCACGGGCTTCTTCACGGTCATTCTCTGGTTCGTCATCCTGGACATGGCCCGTGTCTGCGTGCGCAAGCTGCGCGGGCTGCCGGTCGCCGCGAGCTCCGAGGCACCGTATCAGGCGGCGCGCCCGCAGGCGCTCGTCCTCGGCGCCCGGCTTCGCCAGGAGGGCGGCACGTGAGGCCGTCCGGCATGTGGCGGGCCCTGCGGCGGCTCCTGGCCGGCGCCGGGGGCTGGCTGCGCGCGGTCTCCGGGGACGATGCCTACGAGAGGTATCTGACACATCACGCGCGCGCTCACGAAGGCCCCCCCTTGAGCCGGGCGGCGTTCTACCGGGCGCGGGAAGAGCATAAGTGGAGCGGCATCACCCGCTGCTGCTAGAATTCAGCCCTTTTTCAAGGACTCCCATGCCACTCAAGATCATGATCCTAGGGGCGAACGGCTTCATCGGCAGCGCCCTGACGAGCGCCATCCTGCGCGAGAGGGACTGGGAGGTCTACGGCATCGACCTCTCCGACAACAAGCTCGGCTCCCTGCCCGCGGACAAGCGCTTCCATTTCGTCGAGGGCGACATCACCATCAACAGGGAGTGGGTGGAGTATCACGTCAAGAAGTGCGACGTGGTGGTTCCCCTGGTGGCAATCGCCAACCCCGCCCAGTACGTCACCCATCCGCTCAGGGTCTTCGAGCTCGACTTCGAGGCCAACCTGTCGATCGTGCGCCACTGCGTCAAGTACGGCAAGCGGCTGATCTTCCCCTCGACTTCCGAGATCTATGGCATGTCGCCGGATGCCCTGCTCGATGAGGAGACGAGCCCGCTCGTCTACGGCCCGATCGAGAAGCAGCGTTGGATCTACGCGGCCTCGAAGCAGCTCCTCGACCGCGTCATCTACGCGTATGGAGTGCGTGACAACCTCGACTACACCCTGTTCCGCCCCTTCAACTTCATCGGGCCGAACCTCGACAACGTCGAGGAGCCGAAAGAGGGCAGCTCGCGCGTCTTCACCCAGTTCCTGTCGAACGTGCTCTACCGCCGGCCGATCAAGCTGGTCGACGGCGGCCGGCAGAAGCGCTCCTTCACCTTCATCGACGATGCGATCGAGTGTCTGCTCACCATCCTGGAGAACTCTCAGGACCGCGCCACGCGCCGCATCTTCAACATCGGCAATCCCAACAACTGCGTCTCGATCCGCGATCTCGCCGAGCGCACCATCCGCATTGCGCAGGAGTTTCCGGTGCTGCGCGAGAGCGCACGCGGCACGGAGATCGTCGACGTCTCCGCCGGCGAGTACTACGGCAAGTACTACCAGGACATCCAGGTGAGGGTGCCGGCCATCCACGCGGCCGAGCGCGATCTCGGCTGGAAGCCCACCACGGATCTCGACACGGCCATCCGCCGCACCATCGAGTTCTACGTCAAGCAGGAGAACTTCAGCGCCCGCGCCGCCGCCCTGGCGGGCAACTGATGAGGTGGTGGGGTTGGGTCGCGCTGGCGGCGGTGTGGTTCATCACCATTCAGATCCGCCCGATGCTCGATCCCGACGAAGGCCGTTACGCGGAGATTCCGCGGGAGATGGTGACGACCGGCGACTGGGTCACCCCGCGGCTCGACGGCCTGAAGTACTTCGAGAAGCCGGCGCTGCAGTACTGGGCGACGGCGGCGCTCTACTCGGTGGTGGGGCTGAGCAACTGGAGCTCGCGCCTCTGGACCGTCGGTCTCGGTTTCGCCTGCCTGCCGCTCATCTATGGCTGGCTGGCTCGCCTCTACGACCGGCGCGCCGCGGTCGCGGCGCTGGCGCTCCTGGCGATGAGCCCGTACTTCGGGATCGTCGGCCATCTGGATCTTCTCGATGCCAGCTTCACTTTCTGGATGTGCGCCACGGTGCTGGCGTTTACGTTGGCACAGAGCGCACCGGAGCGCTCCGGCGAGGAGCGCGGCTGGATGCTCGCCTGCTGGGCCGCCGCCGCGCTCGCGGTGCTGACCAAAGGGATCGTCGTGTTCGTCCTCGCCGGTGGGACACTCATCGCCTACAGCGTGGTGGAGCGCGATTCACGACCCTGGCGGCGGCTGCACCTTGCCCTCGGCGTGCCGCTCTTCCTCGCGCTGGCCGCGCCCTGGTTCATCCTGGTGTCGCGGCGCAACTCGGACTTCGCGTCGTTTTTCTTCGTCCATGAGCATTTCCAGCGCTTTCTCACCAAGGAGGCGCAACGCGTCGAGCCCTGGTGGTACTTCCTCGCGCTGCTCGCGCTCGGGGCGTTGCCGTGGCTGGTGCCACTGTGGCGGGCGGCGCTCGCGGCATGGCGCGAATCGAGTTTAAATTCACATTTCAAACCACTGAAATTTCTGCTATTATTTTCAGCAGTGACGCTCGTGTTCTTCTCCATCTCGAGCTCGAAGCTGGCGACTTACATTCTGCCCATGTTCCCGCTGCTGGCGGCCTTCACCGGCGTCGCCGTCACCGGCCGGGCGGGATTCCTGTCCCGCTCCACGGCAGTCGCCGCCGGCCTAGCCCTCTCCGTCGCCGCGGGGCTTCTCATCTACTCCCAGCACCGCGATGGGATGATTCCCCACCAGGCCGTGGAATGGGCAATAGCCGCCGCAGTTGCCGCGCTGGTCGCCGTGGCGGCGGGCTGGAAGGCGCGCCCGTTGGCCGTGGCGCTGCTCTTCGTGTTCATCTGGCAGGCCCTGCTCTGCGAGTACACCGTTATCCCTCCCTCGCGGTCTGCGTACGCGCTGGTTCAGGCCGTCGCTCCCGACGTGAATCCGGGGACCGCCCTCTACAGCGTCGGGGAGTATCGTCAGACCATTCCACCCTATCTCGGCCGGACCCTGATCCTCGTCGACTTCAAGGGCTCGGGCGAGCTCGACTTCGGCGAGGAGAGTGAGCCCGGCCGGCAGACCGCCTCGTTCGAGCAGTTCGTACACACGTGGGACGCCAGCAACGATGCCATCGCATTCTTCGATCCGCGCGTGTGGGATCATTACCGCCAGCAGGGCCTGCCGGGCCGCGTCATTGCGCAGGACAGCTTCACCGTCGCGGTGAGCCGCTCATGAGGCTGTCGGCTTTCTCCTTCCTCTGCTGTGGGGTGTTGCTCAACGCCCTGGCGCAGCTCGGCCTGAAGGCCGCGACGGAGAAGACCGGGCCGTTGGTGGCGGGGAATGCGGCGATGCTGCGCCGCTCCCTCGAGATCCTCACGGTGCCGTGGCTGTGGGCGGCCCTGGCCTGTTACGGGTTGAGCGTCGTCGTCTGGCTGGTGGGACTGTCGCGCGTGCCGGTGAGTCAGGCCTATCCGCTGCTCTCGCTGGGGTACGTGATCAATGTCGGACTCGCCTGGTGGCTGCTCGGGGAGACGCCGAACGTGATGCGGGTGGCCGGGATCGCGGTCATCGTGTTTGGAGTGGTTCTGGTGGCGAAGTCATGACCAAGAGCATCCCGTTCCTGCCGTTTACCCGGCCGACCATAGACGAGGAGACGATCCAGGGCGTGGCCGAAGTACTGCGCTCCGGATGGCTCGCCTCGGGACCGAACGTCAAAAAGCTCGAGGCGGCGCTCTCGGAGTACCTGGGCGGCCGCCCGGTACGCACGCAGATGCATGCGACCGCGAGCCTCGAGCACGCTCTCCTGGTTGCCGGCATAGGCCCGGGCCATGAAGTCATCACCCCGGCCATGAGCTTCGTCGCCACCGCCAACGTCATCGTGCGGGTGGGCGCGCGACCGGTGTTCGTCGATGTCGGCCTCGACACCCGCAACATCGACTTCGATCGGGTGGAGGCGGCCATTACGCCGCGTACCCGCGCGATCATGCCGGTGCATTTCGCCGGCCTGCCGGTCGACATGGACCGGTTATATGCCATTGCCGGGCGCCACCGGTTGCGCGTCATCGAGGATGCCGCCCAGGCGATCGGCTCTTCCTGGCGTGGCAGGCGGATCGGCAGCTTCGGCGATCTCGTCTGCTTCAGCTTCCACCCCAACAAGAATCTCACCACCATCGAGGGAGGCTGTGTCGTCGGCGGCTCGCCGGAGGAGGTGAGTCAGCTCGAGCTCCATCGCTTCCATGGCCAGAGCAAGCTCGCGGCGGATGAGGTCGACACACTGTTTGCCGCCGGGAAGGCCAACCTGTCGGATGTGGCGGCGCGGGTGGGTCTGGGTCAGCTGGCCTCGCTCGAGCGCTTCAATGCGCGCCGCCGGGAGCTGGCCGCGCGCTATTTCAGCCTGTGGGGCCACGATGCGCCCGTGCGCCTGCCGGCGCGCGGTGATGCGGGGCACAACTGGCACATGTTCGCGCCACTGCTGCCGCTCGAGCGGTTGCGCATCTCTCGTCTGCAGTTCATCGAGCAGATGGCGGAGCGTGGCATCGGCGTCGGCGTCCATTACGCCTCCGCCATCCACCTCTTTACGGCCTATCGCGCGTTGGGCTACCGTGAAGGCCAGTTCCCGAACGCGGAGCGCATCGGCCGGGAAACCGTGACGCTGCCGCTCTTCCCGGCGATGGAGCTGTCCGACGTGGACCGCGTAGTCGAGGCGACAACCGACATATTGAAGGGAGCGGCGAAGTGACGGCGACGCTCTCGGTCGTCATTCCCGTCTACAACGAGGAAGCGGGCCTCGAGAGCCTCTTTGCGCGGCTCTATCCGGCGTTGGATCAGCTCCAGCGGCCTTACGAGGTGATATTCATCGACGACGGCAGCAACGACCGCTCCGCGGCGGTGCTGCGCGGGCAGTTCGAGCGTCGTCCGGATAGCCACGCGGGTGATCCTACTCACCCGCAACGCGGGCCAGCACATGGCCATTCTCGCGGGCTTTGCCCATTCACGGGGCAACTACGTGATCACCCTGGATGCGGATCTGCAGAACCCGCCCGAGGAGATCGGCAAGATCGTCGCCGCCATGGACCAGGGCGCCGACTACGTGGGAACCGTGCGCGCGCGGCGCCACGATGTCTACTGGCGCAAAGTCGCCTCGCGCATGATGAACCGCATCCGCGAGCGCACCACCCAGATCCGGATCACCGATCAGGGCTGCATGCTGCGCGGCTACCACCGCAGCATCGTCGAGGCGATAAACCGCTGTGTCGAGGTCAGTACGTTCGTGCCGGCGTTGGGATACAGCTTCGCTCGCCGCCCGGTCGAGATCGAAGTGGCGCACGCGCAGCGTACCGCCGGGCAGTCGAAGTATTCCATCTATCGCCTCATCCGCCTCAACTTCGATCTCATGACCGGTTTCTCGGTCGCGCCGCTGCAGTTCTTCACCATGGCGGGAATGGCGCTGGCGCTGATGTCGTTCTTCTTCGTCGTCGTGCTGGCCGTGCGGCGCCTCGTCGTCGGATCCGAGGTTCAGGGCGTATTCACACTGTTCGGCATCGCGTTCTTCCTGATCGGCGTGCTGCTCGTCGGTCTCGGCGTCGTTGGCGAATACGTCGGACGCATCTATGAGCAGGTGCGCCAACGGCCGCGGTACACCATTGCGGCGGTGCTGGAGGAGGGTGAGTCCCAGACGGCGGAACGCCGAGCCCTTCCGGAGGTCCGGCGTGGATTGCACCCGGAGCTCGACCACACGGAGATGCTGCGCGCCGAGCGTGCGCGCGGCACGGCCGAGTGAGTGGCGCCCGGGCGGTCGTCTTCGCCTACCACGATGTAGGCGTCCGCTGCCTGAAGGCGCTTTTGTCCGCACAGGTCGAAGTGCCCCTGGTCGTGACAGTCAGGGACGACCCCAAAGAGAACCGATGGTTCGCCAGCGTCGCCGATACCGCGCAGGAATATGGACTGCCGGTAGTGATGCCGGACGACGCCAAAGACGGTGAGCTCGCGGATCGGGTGGCGCAGTTGCAGCCCGACTTCATCTTCTCCTTCTACTACCGCTCGATGCTCGGCGCGCCTCTCCTGCGAAGCGCCCGCCGTCGGCGCGTTGAACATCCACGGATCCCTCCTGCCGAAGTATCGCGGGCGCGCGCCCGTCAACTGGGCGATCCTCAACGGGGAGCGGGAGACCGGCGCGACGCTCCACTACATGGTCGAGCGAGCCGATGCCGGCGACATCGTCGACCAGCTGGCCGTGCCGATACTGCAGGACGACGATGCCCGCGAAGTATTCGGCAAAGTGACCGCCGCGGCGGAGATCGTGCTGGCGCGCTCCCTGCCGGGCCTCATCGCGGGCGATGCGCCGCGCCGGCCGCAGCTCATCGAGCCCGGACAGTATTTCGGCAGGCGAAGGGCCGAGGATGGCCGCATCGACTGGAGCCAACCGGCGGTGCGCATTCACGATCTCGTGCGTGCGGTGGCGCCTCCCTTTCCGGGCGCCTTCACCGAAGTCGACGGACGTCAGTGGTGGATTCACCGCACACGCGTCGAGTCCAGGCTCATCGCGCCCTCGGATCGGGCGCGACTCTTCGGCGCGCAGGGCGGGTGTTACGCGGCATGCAGGGATGGCGGCGTGCTGAGAATCCTCGCGGCTGCCACCGCCGACGGGCCGGCCGACCTCGCGCGGCTCGCGGGTGAGCTCGAGGCTCGCCCGGTGGCGTTGGGTTGATGGCCACTATCGCGCTCAAGATCGACGTAGATACCTATCGGGGCACGCGGGAAGGCGTGCCGCGGCTGGCGGCGGCGCTGGAGCGTGCCGGCGCGCGGGCGACTTTTCTATTCAGCCTCGGCCCCGATCATACGGGCAGGGCGATCAAGCGGGTCTTTCGCCGCGGGTTCCTCGGCAAGGTGCGCCGGACCTCGGTGACGCAACACTACGGCGTCAAAACCCTGCTCTACGGTGTGCTCCTGCCGGGACCGCACATAGGGCGGCGGTGCGCGGAGGTCATGAGAGAGATGGCGCGGCGCGGGTTCGAGGTGGGCGTTCACACCTACGACCACATCAAGTGGCAGGACGGCGTGGCGCTGGCAAGCGAGCCCTGGACCCGGCGACAGCTCGTGCTGGCACGTGATGAGTTCATTCGGGTGTTCGATCGCGCTCCCGAGGCGCATGGCGCGGCGGGCTGGCAGGTGAATGCGAGCGTACCGGGGCTCGAGCGGGAGTTGGGGTTTCGGTATGCCTCGGATACGAGAGGGGTATCGGCATTCGTGCCGCTCGTCGACGGCAAGGAGGTCGCAGTGCCGCAGTTGCCGACGACCCTGCCTACCCTCGATGAGCTGATTGGACGCGAGGACCTGGGGGGAGCGATCCGATCGAGCATCTGCTCGCGCTCACGGAGGAGGGCAAGGATCAGGTGTTCACGCTGCATGCGGAGCTCGAGGGCGGGGCCTATCTTGCGGGGTTCGAGCGGCTGCTCGGTGCCTGGCGTGCCCGGGGCTTCAGTCTCACGGGCCTGGGATCGTACGCGGGGGCGCTCGATCTTTCCCGGCTGCCGCGGTGCGCGATCGTGTCAGGTGCCGTGGAGGGTAGATCCGGCACTCTCGCCGTTCAAGGAAGGGGGGTGGCGCATTAGGGTTGCGACGGTCGTCGCACCTCGTCGCTTGCCGGACATATACTATCTGTGCTACTGGGGGTAACAGCGCTCGTGTGAGCGGAGCCAGTGGCCGTACTCGTTGCGAGTCTCTACATTCTGGCCGGAGCGATCGCCTACGCGATGCTCTACAGCCTCGTCGCGCCGGCGGGTCGGCGCGACGCGCCGGCGTTGCATGCATTCGCGGCTACGTGTCTGTTCGCCGCGTTGGTAGCCGCATTCGCCGCTCGAATGGCGGAAGCCTCGAGCGATGCGCAGTTTCTGCGGGCGCTGAAGTCCAACCTGGACTGTCTGGTTCTGACGGCGCTGGCCTACTCCGTGTTCATAGCGCGGTACGCCAGGCTCAATGCACGCGCTTCACGGACTGCCTTCGCCGCGTATGCATTGGTCTGCGCTGTCCTGATTGCCGTGAACGAAGTGCGGCCCTACGGGCTGCAATATGCGCGGTTCAACGGGATCACGCGCCTGCCGTTGCCCTGGCACGAGAGCATCGCAGCGGGGCTCGGTCGCAGTGGAGCATGGACCTATCTTACGGTCGCGGTCGTGGAGGGCGTCGTCCCTTACGCGCTGCTCGTGCTGCTCGGTCTGTATCGGCGCACGCGCGACCGCTCGGCTCTATGGATGCTGGCTGCGCTCGCCATCCTGGTGCCGTTCGCCGTGGAGGGCGCTTTGGTGCGCCTGTCCATCCTGCACGGCTTCGCGGCGGGCCCGGTCGGAATCCTGATCGTCGTTGTCGTCACCGGGGCAACACTGTCTCAGGAAACGAAGCGCAAGCTGCTCGACTCGGAGGAGCGCTTCCGCGTGCTTTTCGAGCACTCGCCCTTTGCGATGGTGGTGGTCGAGCCTGGCAGCGGGCGTATCCTCGAGGCCAACGCCGTTGCCATCGAGTTGAGCGGCTATGACGCCGGAGAGCTCGCGCGCAAGACGCTGCGCGAGCTGACCTTACCCGAGGAAACATCCGAGGCGATGGCACGCTTCGCCGAGCTCTCTTCGGGGAGGGTCGACCAGCTCCGCAGCGAACGACGGTTCGTGCACAAGGACGGCCGCATTCTCATCACCCGCTTCGCGGTATCCACGTTGAAGGACAGAGCCGGTGAGGTGTCGCGGCTCATCTGCTGCTTCAGCGACGTCACCGAGCGCAAGCTCGCCGAGGACCGGCTGCGCGAGAGTGAGATGCGGCTGCGTACGCTCATCGAGCAATCGCCGCTGGCGATATCGTTCAGCCGCGATGGGATCACCCTGGAGGTCAACGCGCATTATCTGAGCATGTTCGGCTACGCCAGCGCTGACGAGGTATGCGGAACGCCGCTGCTGCAGCGCATCGCGCCGAGCCATCGCGCCGAGATGCAGAATCTGATCGAGCGGCGCCGCGGCGGCTTGCCGGCCCCGACGAGCTACGAGACCGTCGGCCTGCGCCGGGACGGCAGCGAATTTCCGCTCTTCGTCTCGACCAAGCGCATCGAGCTCGCGAATGGCTCGTTGACCATGTCGTTCCTGATGGATTTCACGGAGCGAAAGCAAGCCGAGGAGCGCATCCGTCACCTGGCGTTCTTCGATCAGCTGACTCAGCTTCCAAACCGGGAGCTGTTGCAGGAGCGGGTCGACCGGGCCCTCGCGACCAGCGCCCGCACCGGCCGCTACGGGGCGCTTCTGCTCGTCAACCTCGACAACTTCAAGAACGTGAATGACACGGTCGGTCATGCTGCCGGCGATGCGCTGCTGCAGCAGGCGGCTGCCAGGCTGTCGGCCGAAGTGCGGGCGGGCGGCCTGCTCGCCCGGGGCGACGGCGACGAATTCATCCTGCTGCTCGAGAACCTCGCGGCACAGCCCCTGGCGGCGGCCGCGCAGGCCAAGACGTTTGGTCTGAAGATGGTGCACGCGGTGTCGGGTTCCTACACATTGCCGGACGGCACGATCCATGTCAGTTGTAGCGTGGGTGCGGCCATTCTCGCCGGTCATCAGACGGCAAAGGATCTGATCAAGCAGGCCAACATCGCGCTGCATCAGGCCAAGAAATCCGGGCGCAATGAGTTGCGTTTTTTCGATCCCCGTATGCAGGAGAGCGTCAGTGCGCGTGCGGCGCTCGAGGGCGAGCTGCGCCAGGCCATCGCCGCCTCGCAATTCACGCTTTACTACCAGCTCCAGGTGGATGAGAGCGGCCGCGAGCTCGGCGCCGAGGCGCTGTTGCGTTGGAATCACCCGGAGCGCGGGCTGATATCGCCGGGCGAGTTCATCGCGCTCGCCGAAGAAACGCACCTGATCGTGCCGATCGGAGAGTGGGTCATGGATGCCGCCTGCACCAGGCTGGCCGCCTGGAGGCGCAACGCCCGCACCCGTGAGCTGTCGATGGCGATCAACGTCAGCTCGCTGCAGTTTCAGCAGCCGGAGTTCGCCGTGCATGTGCTCGGCTGCATCCGCCGCCACGGGATCGATCCCCGCAAGCTCAAGCTGGAATTGACCGAGACCCTGCTGCAGGGGGATCTCGAGCGCACGGTGAGCACCATGAACCTGCTCAAGGCGGAAGGAGTGCAGTTCGCTCTGGATGACTTCGGCACCGGCTATTCCTCCTTGCAGTATCTCAAGCGGCTGCCGCTCGACCAGCTGAAGATCGACAGATCATTCGTGCACGACATTGCGTCCGACCCGAACGACAGGGCGATCGTCTCCACCATTATCGGCATAGCGGGTCACCTTGCCCTGGACGTCATCGCTGAGGGGGTGGAAACGAATGAGCAGCTCGAGGTGCTGCGCGAGTGCGGCTGCACCCACTACCAGGGATACCTGTTCGGCCGGCCCGTCGCGGCCGAGAGGCTGTTCGAGACCGAGAACGCGCTGGCGTCCTAGCTGAGACAACGCGCGCCCGGAGGAGGGACCCCATGGGGTGGCAAAAATTTTCGGCCAGGAAACGAGTTCGTTCTATTCGGAGAAAGTGGTAGTAATACTCCCATTTACTCCGAATTGAGCGAACCATCGTCCATACCCGAAATTTTCGCGCCTCCCTTGCTGTCTTCCTCAGCCCGAGCCCTCCCGGCTCGGCTCAAAATATCGGGTACCCCGCCCCCGTCTGCCTTTACGGGATGGATGCAGCACTGCCTAAGCCTTCGAGCGTCTCTTTGCAGGATTCCGAAATCGCGTCCGTCGTGCGGCGCGAGCGGGGACGCTTGCTTGCGTTCATCCGCAAGAGAGTCGCGGATGCGGCGGAGGCGGAGGATGTGTTGCAGGAGGCGTTCTACGAGCTGGTCGCGGCCTACCGGCTGATGCAACCCATCGAGCAGGTGGGGGCCTGGCTGGTACGGGTGGCGCGCAATCGCATCATCGATCGGTTTCGCAAGCGGCGGCCGCAATTGCTCGGCGATATCGCTGCGGAGGAAGAGGAGGCGGACGCCGCGCTGGAGAGGCTGCTGCCGCCCGTCGAGGACGGTCCCGATGCGGCTCTGGTTCGCGAGCTCTTGCTCGAGGAGCTCGAGCGGGCGCTGGCGGAGCTGCCGGGAGAGCAGCGCGAGGTATTCGTCGCGCACGAGCTCGAGGGCGCGAGCTTCAAGGAGTTGTCGGCGCGCTGGGGTGTCGGTATCAACACGCTGCTGTCGCGCAAGCGATATGCCGTGCTGCGCCTGCGGGAGAGCCTCCGGGACGCTTATGAGGAGTGGTTGCGGGATGAGTGAGAGTGCTTGTGAGATGAGGAGAGAAATGTGAGAGGCCGTCGTTGGGTTTGGAAGGGCATGGCGTTTGCCGGATTCGCCATCATTGCCTTGGCCGCCCTCAGCTGGATCGTGATGTTGCTGTGGAACGCGTTGCTGCCCAGTTTGTTTGGCGTGCGGCCGCTGCACTATCTGCAGGCGGCGGGGCTGCTCGTGCTGAGCCGAGTTCTGCTCGGCGGATTGCGCGGCCATGGACACTGGCGGCACCGGGGCTGGCGGCAGCGCTGGGAGAGCCTGACTCCGGAAGAGCGCGAGCGCCTGCGCGAGAAGTATGCGCGTCATTGCCGCTGGCATGGAACGGAGGATACGAGCGACAATCATCAGCTGTGAGCCAGTTACCCCCGACCATGACCGTGATCGAGATCGCTGCACCGGGGCCGCCGGAGAGCCTGCGCCCGGTGTCGCGGCCGGTACCGGAGCCTGGGCCGGGTGAGGTGCTGATCCGAGTGGCGGCCGCGGGTGTCAATCGCCCCGACGTGCTGCAGCGAAAAGCCCTCTACCCGCCGCCGCAGGGCGTGACCGACATTCCGGGCCTCGAAGTGTCAGGAGAAGTCGTGCGAGCCGCGGTTGGCGTAACCGACCCCGCCGTCGGTGCCCACGTCTGTGCACTCGTGGCTGGCGGTGGATACGCGGAGTACGTTGCGGCACCCGCGGTGCAATGCCTTCCGGTTCCCGCGACGCTGTCAACGGAAGAGGCCGGCGCGCTGCCGGAGACGTTCTTCACCGTCTACTACAACGTCTTCATCCGCTCCCGACTGCAATCTGGCGAGACATTGCTGATCCACGGCGGCTCGAGTGGGATCGGTACGACCGCCATCATGCTCGCAAAGGCTTTCGGAGCCCGTGTCATCGTCACGGCGGGAACTGCGGCCAAGTGCGCGGCCTGCCGCAAATTGGGTGCTGACGTAGCGATCGATTACAAGCAGGAGGACTTCGTGGCCGGGACGCTGGAGGCGACAGGCGGGCAGGGTGCCGATGTCGTACTCGACATGGTCGGCGGCGAATACCTGGCGCGGAACGTGGCCGCGGCCGCCGTGAACGGCCGCATCGCCGTCATTGCGACTCAACACGGCACCAAGGCGGAGCTCGACTTGGCCACCCTGATGAGGAAGCGCCTCTGGCTCGGCGGCTCGACGCTCCGTCCGCAGAGCGTGGCGAGCAAAGGCGCGATTGCCGCCGCACTGCGCCGGGAGGTCTGGCCGCTATTCGAGTCAGGATCGCTGCGGCCCGTGATTCACGCGCGCTTCCCGCTGCGCGAGGCCGCGCGCGCCCATGAGCTGATGGAATCCGGCACGCACATCGGCAAGATCGTGCTGGTCACGAAATGATCTGCTTCTCCCGCAGCGCCGCGACGATGCGCGCGGCGACGTCCTCCGCCGAGCCCTTGCTGGTATCGACGACGATCTCGGCTTTCTCCGGCGGCTCGTACGGGGAGTCGATGCCGGTGAAGTTCTTGATCTTGCCCTCCAGAGCCCGGGCGTAGAGTCCCTTCGGGTCGCGCTGCTTGCAGACCTCGAGCGGCGTATCGACGTGAATCTCGACGAACTCGCCGTCACCGACGAGCTCGCGCACCATGCGGCGCTCCGCGCGGAACGGCGAGATGAAGGAGCACAGCACGATGGCGCCGGCGTCGACGAAGAGCCGCGCGACTTCGCCCACGCGACGGATGTTCTCCACCCGGTCGGCATCGGTGAAGCCGAGGTCGCGATTCAACCCGTGGCGCACGTTGTCGCCGTCCAGCATGTAGGTGTGCGCGCCGTGGGCGTGCAGCTCCCGCTCCACGATGTTGGCGATGGTGCTCTTGCCGGAGCCGGAGAGCCCGGTGAACCAGAGGATGGCGGGTCGGTGACCGTTGAGGCGCACGCGCGCCGTCTTGTCGATGAGCAGCGCCTGCAGGTGGATGTTGGTGGCGCGCCGCAGCCCGAAGGTGATCATGCCCGCGCCGGCGGTGGCGTGGGTGAAGCGGTCGATGAGCACGAACGCGCCGGTCTCGCGATTCTCCGAGTAGGGATCGAACGCCACCGGCGTGGCCGTCGAGAGATTGCAGAGACCGATCTCGTTGAGCGCGAGCGTCTTGGCGGCGATGTGCTCCAGGGTGTTGACGTCGGTCTTGTGCTTGAGGCTGGTCACCCGTGCCGGCACGTATTTCGTGCCGATGCGCATCAGGTACGAGCGCCCGGGCAGCATCGGCTCCTCGATCATCCACAGCACCTGCGCCGCGAACTGGTCGACGACCTCCGGCCGGGAGTGCGCCTCCGCGAGCATGTCGCCGCGAGCCACGTCCACCTCATCGCTCAGCGTGATCGTGACTGCATCGCCGGCGGACGCCTCCGGCAGATCGCCGTCGGCGGTGACGATGCGCGCGATCGTCGTCTCCCGTCCCGAAGCGGCTACGACCACCTTGTCGCCAGGCCGTACCACGCCGGACGCCACGGTGCCCGAGAAACCGCGGAAGTCGAGGTCGGGCCGGTTGACCCACTGCACGGGGAAGCGGAACGGCTTGCCCTCCAGACCCTCGGTTGCATCGAGATCCTCGAGGTGCTCGAGCAGCGTCGGCCCGTCATACCAGGACATCCGCTGCGAGCGCGTGGTGACGTTGTCGCCGAAGCGCGCCGATACGGGAATCGGCGTGATCGAGGTGAAGGACAGCGCCTGGGCGAAACCGAGGTAGTCGCCCACGATGTGGTGGAAGCGCTCGCCCGAGAAGTCGACCAGGTCGATCTTGTTGACCGCGAGCACCACGTGGCGGATGCCGAGGAGAGAGCAGATGTAGCTGTGGCGGCGGGTCTGGGTGAGGACGCCCTTGCGCGCATCGATCAGGATGACCGCGGCATGCGAGTTCGAGGCCCCCGTGGCCATGTTGCGCGTGTATTGCTCGTGTCCGGGCGTATCGGCGACGATGAACGCGCGGCGCGGCGTCGAGAAGAACCGGTACGCCACATCGATGGTGATGCCCTGCTCGCGCTCGGCCTCGAGGCCGTCGACGAGCAGCGCGAAATCCATGTCATCTCCGGTCGTGCCGTGCTTGCGGCTGTCGCGCTTCAGGGCCGCGAGCTGGTCCTCGAGAATGAGCTTGGTGTCGTAAAGAAGCCGCCCGATGAGCGTCGACTTGCCGTCGTCCACCGAGCCGCAGGTGAGGAAGCGCAGCAGTCCCTTCTCGGGTCCGCCGCGACGGCCCGTGCTCACCGTCACCTGGTCGTGCGTGTAAGCGGTCATCAGAAGTACCCCTCGCGCTTTTTCTTCTCCATCGAGGCTGCCTCGTCGCTGTCGATGAGGCGGCCGGAGCGCTCCGAGGTGCGTGCGCGCAGCATCTCCTCGATGATGTCATCGAGGCCCGTGGCCTGGCTCTCGATGGCCGCCGAGAGCGGGTAGCAACCGAGAGAGCGGAACCGCACCATCCGCACCTGCTCGACCTCCCCGGGCTGAAGCGGCATGCGATCGTCATCGCGCATGATGAGGAGGCCGTCGCGCTCGACCACCGGGCGGGGAGCGGCGAAGTAGAGCGGCACCACCGGAATCTGCTCGGCGCGGGTGTACTGCCAGATGTCGAGCTCCGTCCAGTTGGAAAGCGGAAAGACGCGGATGGTCTCGCCCTTGCTGATGCGTGTGTTGTAGAGATTCCACAGCTCCGGCCGCTGGTTGCGCGGGTCCCAGACGTGGCCGGCGGAGCGGAAGGAGAAGATGCGCTCCTTGGCGCGGCTCTTCTCCTCGTCGCGACGCGCGCCGCCGAAGGCGGCATCGAACTCCCATTTGTCGAGCGCCTGCTTCAGCGCCTCGGTCTTCATCACCTGGGTGTGCAGCTGCGAGCCGGAGGTGATCGGATTGATGCCGCGGGCGAGGCCTTCGGGATTGGTGTACACCAGCAGCTTCAGCCCATGGCGCGCCGCGATCTCATCGCGGTGGCGGATCATGTCGCGGAACTTCCACTTGGTGTCGACGTGCAGCAGCGGGAAGGGCGGCTTCGAGGGGTAGAAGGCCTTGAGCGCGAGGTGCAGCATCACCCCCGAGTCCTTGCCGATCGAGTAGAGCATCACCGGATTGCGGAACTCCGCCGCGACCTCGCGGATGATGCCGATGGATTCCGCCTCGAGGCGCTTCAGGTGCCGCGACAGCATGTGACCGGATTGCGTCTCCGTTGTCATGCTCGCCTCAAGCCACCAGCGGCACGGGAGTCAGTGCCCCGCTCGCGATGAAGAAGGTGTTGCGGAAGTCGGGCTTGCCGTAGGTGAGCGGGTTCCCGCCCGGGGCGAGCACTTTGCCGCCCGCGGCAGCCAACACCGCGTGTCCGGCGGCCGTGTCCCACTCCATGGTGGGGCCCAAGCGCGGATACAGGTCAGCCTCGCCGGCGGCAACCAGGCAGAATTTCAGCGACGAGCCGACAGAGACCCGGTTGCCAACCGTGTAGTGTCGCAGATAGGCGTCAGTTTCCGGCGTGGAGTGCGAGCGTGATACCACCGCAGTGATCCCTGCTGCGGGCACGGGTCGCACACGCAATGCCTCACGGGGTCCGGGTGTCGCGGCATCCGCGGGACACGAGCAGCGAAAGGCGCGCGCGCTGCCGACGTTACCGGCGTAGAGCGCCCCGCCCACAGGCGCATAGACGACACCGAGTGCAGGTGTGCCATGCCGGATCAGCGCGATATTGACGGTGAATTCCCCGCGCCGGTGGATGAACTCCTTGGTGCCGTCCAGCGGATCGACCAGGAAGAACTCCTCGCGGACCTGCGGGATGGAACCGGCTGCGACAGACTCTTCCGCAACCACAGGCACGGCAGGCGCCAGCCGCGCCAGATGCTCGAGAATGATCTTCTCCGCCGCATGGTCGGCCGCCGTGACGGGCGATTGGTCGGCCTTCTGGGTGACGGTGAAACCGGTACGGTAGATATCGAGGGCAGCCCGACCCGCCGCCACGGCGGCGGTGAGCAGGGCGTCGATCAGTTCATCGTCTGTTACGGCTTGGGGCACGGGCAATCGATGCTCATTGGGTTCCGAACTGAAGTCTACACAATGCCCCGGCGGCGGGCCGGCTGCAGCTCAGCGGTTCTCAGATCCGTTCGGAATGTCGATACGCCGAACCGCGGCACGCTCAGCCCTGCCGCACCGCCTCCACCTGGATGCGCAGCCGGACCCACATGAAGAAGCCGAACTGCTTGCCGAAATCGACGCCGTACTGGTCGCGGTCGAAATTCGCCTGGGCATCGGCCCCGCAGCGGTACTGATTCATCGTGGCGATCTGCTTGCACGCGAACGAGTCAACGGTCAGCGTCAGCGGATGCGTCACCCCATGCAGGGTGAAGTTCCCTACCACCTTCGTGGGCTTGCCGTTGACGAAATCGGTCAACCTGCCTTTGTAGGTTGCCGTGGGGTACTGGGACGAATCCAGGAGATTGGCCGCCGTGCTCACATGCTCGTTGAGCTTCGGTAGTCCGAACTCGACCGAAGAGGCATCGACGGTCACGTCCACGGTTCCCGTGTGTCGCTGCTGATCGAGCACGATGGTGCAGCTGGACTTGGTGAACACACCGCGCCAGACCGACAGCCCGCCGAAGTGATCGGCTTCGAAGCTCGGATGAGTGTGCGCCGGATCGCATACGAAGGTGGCGGGGTTGGCGACCGCGGTGCCGGCGTAGGCCGCCAGCAGCACCGCCGGCAGGGCGAGCTTGCTCAGGGACATTCGGGACCTCCTGGGTTGGAGGTCCCAAGCGTACCGGCAGAGGCTCGGCCGCGCCAGTCCTTACGCGGCGACAGAGCTCAGGCTCTTCGCCTTCAGGTTGAGCGCTTGCGCCACCGCCTCGTGCGTGATCTGACCCGCATGCACATTGAGCCCGGCCGCGAAACCCGGGTCCTGCTTCAGGGCTGCCTGCCAGCCGAGGTCGGCCAGCATTCTGACATAAGGGAGAGTGGCGTTGGTCAGCGCAAAGGTGGACGTGCGCGCGACGGCGCCGGGCATGTTGGCGACGCAGTAATGCACCACGCCATCGACCACGAAGGTCGGCTGCGCGTGTGTCGTCGCATGGCTGGTCTCGAAGCATCCGCCCTGGTCGATGGAGATGTCGACCAACACGGAGCCCGGCTGCATTGTCGAGACCATCGCGCGGGTCACGAGCTTCGGTGCCGCGGCACCTGCAATCAGCACGGCACCGATGACCAGGTCGGCCTCACGCACCAGACGCTCAATCGTTTCCGCGGTGGAGTAGGCGGTGCGCAAGGAAGCGCCGAACAGACTCGAGAGCTCGCGCAAGCGATCGACGGAGCGATCGACGACGGTGACATCTGCGCGCATTCCGACGGCCATCTCCGCAGCGTGAGTGCCTGAGACACCACCACCTAGGATCACCACCTTCGCTGGCGGCACGCCGGGTACACCGCCCAGCAGGACGCCGCGGCCGCCGTTGGCCTTTTGCAGACACGCGGCACCAACCTGGATCGACATACGTCCCGCCACTTCACTCATCGGTGTCAGGAGCGGCAGTGAGCGGTTACGCGTGACGGTCTCGTAGGCGATTGCCGTCGCGCCGGAAGCCATCAGTCCATGCGCCTGTGCGGGATCCGCTGCAAGGTGCAGATAGGTAAAGAGGACCTGTCCGGGCCGCAGCATCTGGCACTCGGCCGGCTGCGGCTCCTTAACCTTCACGACGAGCTGTGCTTTTGCGAAGACGTCGGCCGGATTCGGCGCAATGGCCGCGCCCGCCGCGCGGTACTCCGCGTCCGAGAGGCCGATTCCCTCTCCCGCACCTGTCTCCACGAGGACCTCATGGCCGGCCGCGGTGAGCTCGCGGACTCCGGCAGGAACCAGACCGACCCGGTACTCGTGGACCTTGATCTCGCGCGGAACGCCGATACGCATGACTCAACCCCCGAAAGTGAACGCCTCCGCAAAGATTAGGTCCCGCGGGGCGGCGGGGGCTTGCGAACTGGCCACGGCAAGCGCCGGGCACGGCAGAATCTGCGACAAATCAATAAATCTATGGCAGAATCATGCGCGTATGGAGCTCGACCGCTACGATCGCGCCATCCTGCGCCTGCTGCAGCAGGATGCGCGCATCACCAACGCCCGGCTCGCGAGCGAGGTCAGCCTGTCGGAGTCCGCCTGCCTGCGCCGGGTGCGGGCGCTGGAGGAGTCGGGCCTCATCGAGGGCTATACCACCCTGATCAATCAGCAGAAGGCCGGCTATCCTGTCAATGTATTCGTGAGCATCACGCTCGACCGTCAGAGTCAGTCGGGCCTCACCGCCTTCGAGACCGCCGTGCGGAAGATTCCGGAAGTGATGGAGTGCTACCTCATGACCGGGGAGCATGATTACCTGCTGCGGCTGGTGGTGGCGGACCTGGCGGACTTCGAGCGCGTGCACAGCCAACATCTGACACGGCTGCCTAGTGTCGTCAGCGTGCAGTCGAGCTTCGCCATGCGCACCGTGACCCGCGCGGCGGCGCTGCCCGTGCGCTGACAACCGGCAACGGAGGTATCGATGAACGCCAACATGAACGCTTCGGCGGCCGGCCCACTCGTCCTGGGCGCCGATCTCGCGGTAAATCGCCTCGGCTTCGGCGCGATGCGCATCACCGGTCGCGGCGTCTGGGGCGACCCGCCGGATGTTGCGACGGCGGTGCGGGTGTTGCAGCGCGCCGTGAGTCTCGGCGTGACCTTCATCGACACGGCGGATTCGTATGGACCCGGGACCAGCGAGAGCCTGATTGCCCGGGCGCTGCACCCGTACCCGTCCGATCTCGTCATCGCCACCAAAGGCGGCTTGGTGCGTCCCGGACCCGACGATTGGAATCGCGACGCCCGCCCTGAGCATCTCCGTAAGGCGTGCGAGGCAAGCCTGCAGCGTCTGCGCCGGGAGCGCATCGATGTCTATCAGCTCCACGCGCCGGACCCAGCGGTGCGGCTCGAGGACTCCATCGGTGAGCTCGTGCGGCTGCAGAGCGAAGGCAAGATCCGGCACATCGGCTTGTCGAACGTCAACGTCGCGGAGCTCAAGCGCTGCGAGCGGCTGACACCGATCGTCTCGGTCCAGAACCGTTACAATCTGGAGGATCGCGACTCCGACGAAGTGCTCGCGTACTGCGAAGGCAAGGCGATCGCGTTCCTTCCGTGGGCGCCGCTCGCCTCGGGCCGGCATGCGCGCGGTTCCGGCTCCCTGCGAGCGCTGGCCAGAGTCGCCGAGCGCCACGGCATCACGGTCGGCCAGGCTTCGATCGCGTGGCTGCTCGCGCGCTCGCGCGTGATGGTGCCGATCCCGGGAACCGGCTCGAGCGCGCATCTCGAGGAGAACGTCGCGGCTGCTTCAGTGCGCCTCACGCCGCAGGACATGCACGACCTGCGGTGAGACGCCTCAGGAAGCGCCCTCGGGTTCCGGCACCGGTAGCCTGGTCGTGAACTTCTTCGTGCGCAGCACGAAGCTCGTGTTGACGGAGCGGACGCCGGCCAGCTGCAGCAAGCGTGTCGAGAGAAACTGCTCGTACGCGGTCATGCTCGCCGCGACGATGCGCAGCAGATAATCGTTCGGCCCGCTCATGGAATGACACTCGAGCACCTCCGGCCGCTCGCGCACCAGCTGATCGAACTGCCGCACGGTCTGGGGGTGATGGTTCTCCAGGGAGACCAGCGCATAGGCCTGGATGGGCAGTCCGATGGCGGGGGCCGAGAGCAGGGTGGCGTAGCCCGCAATGAATCCTTCTTCCTCCAGGCGGCGCAAACGCCGCCAGCAGGGCGCGGCCGAGAGGCCCACGCGCTGTGCCAGCTCCTGGTTCGAGATGCGGGCGTCCGATTGCAGCTCATCGAGAATGCGGCGATCGAGCCGGTCGAGCGATTTCGGCATGATTACGTTCGTAGACGACCATCAGCAGAAAGGATATTGCCACCGGTGCCTTCCGTAGGGCAATGAACGCAAGCTCATTTCGCCATGCCCGACCTACAGTAGCTCGCCCAACCGTCCCGAGATCTGCGCCAGGAGTGCACCATGCCGGTCGCCGCATCCCCAGTCCCCCGTCCGAGCGGGCTGGCCCCCGTCCCAGACCGGGAGCCCGACTGGCGCCGGGTGACCTACCTGCTGCACGCTTCCCGCGCCCTGGACGACCTCGAGGAGTCCCGCCTGCTGCCCGAGCGGCTGGTGCTCTATCAGTTCTCCGCCCGCGGACACGACTTCGCCCAGATCCTCCTCGGCCTCCAGCTCACCGACAGGCACGACGGGGTCACCGTGTACTACCGCTCACGCCCGGTGATGTTGGCGCTCGGAGTGCAGCTCGAGGACGCCGCCGCGGGGCCGCTCGCCCGCACCGGCTCTTTCAGTGGCGGCCGTGACATTGGCGTCGTGTTCAACAAGCCGGGACGGGACGGAGCCACGGTGTTGCCGGCTTGTGGCGGCGTCGGCGCGCAGTACACGCCGGCGGCGGGTTGGGGGCAGGCCATCCGCTACCACCGCGAGGTGCTGCAGGACAGTGCGTATGAGCGCAGCATCGCCGTCGTGCTCGGCGGCGACGCTTCGGTTGCTACCGGTGGATTCTGGTCGGCGCTCACGATGGCTACGACGTTGCGCCTGCCCATGCTGTTCTACATCGAGGACAACGGCTTCGGCATTTCAGTGCCCTCACTGCTGCAGACGCCGGGAGGCAACATCGCGGCCAATCTGCGCGCCTTCTCCGGCCTGACAGTTCTCGAAGGAGACGGCGCCGATCCCTTGCAGGCGTCGCAACTCGTCGCCGAAGCGGTTCGACGCGTGCGCGAGGAGCGAGGGCCGCTGCTGCTGCGTCTGACAGTGCCGCGTCTCTCCGGGCACTCCGGGCAGGATACCCAAGCCTACAAATCGCCAGAGACGATCTCCCTCGAGCGGGCGCGCGATCCCCTGCATCGGCTGCAACGTTTCCTCGTTCCTCGTGTCCTGTCAGAACAGGATTGGATGCGCTTGGCAAGCGACGCGCATGGCGACGTCGAGCAAGCGGTCGAGCGCGCATTAGCGCGGCCGCACCCTGACCCGACGCAGCTGACCCGCCACGTGTTCTCGGAGTCTGCCGGCGACGGTACGCCGGAAGTGCAGGAACAGGGTGGACTCGCCGCCGCGGGCCACGCATTCCCGCCACCGGTGCACCAGCCGCGACCGGAACCCGCGCGCATCAACATGCTGACGGCGATCCGGCGCACGCTCGACGTGGAGCTCACGCTCAATCCACGGATGATGGTCTTTGGCGAGGACGTCGGTCCCAAAGGTGGTGTGCATGGAGCGACGCTCGGACTCCAGGAGAAGCATGGCGCCGCGCGCGTCTTCGATACCAGCCTCTCGGAAGAGGGCATCATCGGCCGTGCCATCGGGCTTGCGCTCACCGGCCTGCTGCCCGTGCCTGAGATTCAGTTCCGCAAGTACGCCGATCCGGCCACGGAGCAGCTCAACGACTGCGGCACGATGCGCTGGCGCACCCGCAATCGCTTCGCCGCGCCGATGGTGGTGCGGATGCCGGGCGGCTTCTTCAAATGCGGCGATCCCTGGCACAGCCAGACCAACGAAGTCGCCTTCGTGCACGGCATCGGTTGGCGGGTGGCTGTGCCGTCGAACGCGGAAGATGCCACCGGGCTTCTGCGGTCGGCGTTGCGCGGCAACGATCCGACGCTGTTCTTCGAACATCGCGCACTGTTGGATGGCGCGTGGGCGCGCCGTCCCTATCCGGGGGACGAGTACGTGGTGCCATTTGGTGTGGCGCGCCGCATTCGCGCGGGCAATGAGCTCAGCATCGTGACGTGGGGCGCCATGGTGGAGCGCTGTGAGCGCGCTGCCGCGGCATCGGGCGTCGATGCCGAGATCCTGGACCTGCGGACGCTCTCGCCCTGGGATAAGCAAGCCGTGCTTGCCTCCGTGGAGAAGACACGTCGCTGTCTGATCGTGCACGAGGACAATCTGACCGCGGGCTTCGGGGCGGAGATCGCGGCATGCGTGGCGAAGGAGGCCTTCTTCAGTCTGGATGCTCCGATCGAGCGGCTTGCCATGCCCGACATTCCGAGCCCGCACAGTCCGCTGCTGCTCGAGGCCGCGGTTCCCGGCGTGGAGTCGATCACGCGGGCCATCCAGCAGGTCGCGAGCGTTTGAGTCATGCCGGCAACCGCGAACAGTGTGGAAATCAGAGCCCCGGCCGGACAGGAAGAGGGCACGCGCTCGCAGCTGCTGCGCTGGCTGAAGAACGTCGGCGAGCCGGTGGCCGAGCACGAGCCCCTGATCGAGCTCGAGACCGACAAAGTGACGGTCGAGGTGGCCTCGCCGGGAGCCGGCGTGCTGACCGAGATCCTGAAGCAGGAGCAGGAGGAGGTGGCGCCGGGCGAGCTTCTGGGGAGGATTGGTGTGGCAGCGGCGGTCGCCGCGCCTGTCGCTGTAGCGAGCTCCGGCAATCCCGTGGCGCCATCGCGCACTGCTCCCGCGGACTCGGGAGCCCACGCGCGTGCCTCGGGCTCACTCAGCGGCGCCGCGGCGCGGCAACTGAGTCCGGCCGTGCGCCGCCTGCTCGCCGAGCATTCGCTGGACGCAGCGTCCGTTCGGGGTACGGGCGAGGGCGGTCGGATCACGGTGGCGGACGTGATGCGGCTCGTCGGCGAAGCACCTCAACCTCAGCCGCGGGCTGACTCCAACGGCAACGACAGTACCGCGTCGCACCGTGTCCCTCACTCTCCCGTCCGCAAGCGCATTGCAGCTCGGATGGTCGAGAGCCTGCTTCACACCGCACCTCACGTCACTACGGTGTTCGAGGTTGATATGGGTGAGGTGCTCAGCCACCGCCAGCGGCATCGCGAAGAGTTTGCACGTCAAGGCGTGGCACTGACACTGACGGCCTACTTCGCGCAGGCTGCGGTGACTGCCATCCGCGAGGTGCCGGAGGCGAACAGCCGCTGGATGGATGCGGAGCTCGAGATCTACGACACCATCAATCTGGGCATCGCCACGGCGGCTGAAGGCGGCCTGGTGGTGCCGGTACTGCACCAGGTCGAGTCGCTCGATCTGCTCGAGACTGCGCGCCGTCTCGAGGAACTGGTGCGTAAGGCGCGCGACGGCGCGCTCGCACCAGCGGACGTGCGCGGCGGCACGTTCACGCTCTCCAATCACGGCGTGAGTGGCAGTCTGCTCGCGGCGCCCATCATCATCCCGCAGCCGCAGTCGGCGATCCTGGGTTTGGGCAAGCTCGAGAAGCGCGCGGTGGTGATCGAGGATGAGGTCGTGGTGTGCTCGCGCTGCTATGCCACCTTGACGATCGATCACCGCGTGATGGATGGCAGCCGCGCAAACCGTTTCCTGCAGGCGTTCACCGAGCGACTCGCGGGCTGGAAGGACTGAGCCGCAGGTGACTCGGGCCGTCCGGGCCGCTACTATTCGCGGATTGCTGTCATCAATCTCGCTGTTTGGCGGAGGACGTGAGCATGGCCGAGAACGCACCCGCGATGCCTGGCAAACCGACCGAGGACGAGCCTGATCTCGACCGCCGGCGGATGCTCACTACCACTACGGCGGCGGTAGGTGCCGTCGGTGTGGCACTGACCGCGGTGCCGTTCATCGAGACAATGGAGCCCAGCGAGACGGCGCGCGCCCTGGGTGAGCCGGTGACCATCGACATCTCGAAGCTCGCACCGGGTGAGATGATGAGCGCCGAGTGGCGCCAGCGACCCGTGTGGGTCCTGCACCGCACCGACGAGCAGCTTGCTGAGCTGCCGAAGCTCAACGGCCAGCTCAAGGATCCCTTGTCGCAACAGGATCAGCAGCCGCCGAACCTTCCCGGCTGGAATCCAGTGCAGCGGTCCGTCAATCCGAAGTACCTGGTGGTGGTCGGCATCTGCACTCATCTGGGATGCATCCCGAAGTACCGGCCGCAGCTCAATGCGGCGGACCTGCCCGCAGGCTGGCCGGGCGGCTTCTTCTGCCCCTGCCACGGCTCTCGCTACGATCTTTCGGCCCGCGTCATGGACGGCTCGCCCGCACCGCTCAACCTGCCCGTCCCGCCGCACTACTACAAGGACGCCACGACCATCGTCACCGGGCAGCTTGCCGACGGCAGTCAGGAGAACTGGGAGCCGGATACCTGGTAACTAGGCCGGCCGGCCGCCGTGCGTTCCGCCGAAGCGCGCGTGCACTTCGGCGCCCGCCGGCGGCAGCGCCCCGGCGATCGTTGCGCCGGTCTCGGTGAGGAACCGCTCCGCGGCCGCGAACACCGCGGCGTAGAGAGTGGCGGTGAGCTCGTAGGCTTCCGTACCGACCCATTCCGCGGGCAACAGCGCCGGTGGCAGCAGCGGATCCTGCAGGTGGATCTTCCTGTACTCATGGATGAGTAGCGTCCGCACCAGGAAGGCTGCCTGCGGGGCGAGCCCTTCCGACTCCCGCAGCGCGGCCTGCACGGGCGCGAAAGTGTCGCGAAACCGCCGGTAGCGGCGGCCTATCTCCGCCAGATTCCAGCCCTCGGCCGCCAGGCGGCGGTCGGCCGCCAGCCCCTCGGTCGCGCTCTTGAAGAGCCAACAGCGACTGGCGCAGCCGAGGGTGACCAGCCAGCCACTTGCTTCCTCCAGCGTACAGGCGGGGTGCGCATACACCCCGGGGCTCAGCTGTCCAAAGCCGAGCCAGCGCAGCTCCCCGCGGATGTTGCCGCGGGAATGGCCGCCGGCCGGCGGCAGCACCGCGAGCGTCCACTGCCCGTCCCAGCTCGAGGGGTTGACGCCATAGATGCGTCGGGTCGCCTCGGCGAAGAGCTTGCGGCCGCCCTCGGTCAGGCGGTATTCGCTGCGCCTGCCATGGCGCGTGGCGGCGAGCCAGTCCTCGGCCGCGAGGCGCGCGACCGCGGTGCGCACCAAGCGCTCGGCGAGACCGAACGGGCGCGCGAGATCGATGAGGCTCCCCAGGGTGACGGCGCCGCCGCGGGGCGCGATGGCATCGCCGAAGATCGTGATGAGAAGCGAGCCGCCGCGCAGCGGCCGCTGGCCGCTGAAACGGCGCAGCAGGGCCTCGACCGGTTTCGTGAGCGCTGGCACGGCCATATTCTGGCACGAAAAAACGTGACACAGAAAATGATAGTGATACGATATTCCTGTGTCACGTTGCGGAGCGGCAGCACCGAGCCATGTACACCCAGGCCCTCGACTCCCCCCATCCCCCCAATCTCGACGGCCGACCGGGAAGCCCCGGCGGCCAGCCGGCGCTCGAGCGCCGCTTCGAGGAGCGCATCGAGCGCGACGAGAAGATCGAGCCCAAGGACTGGATGCCGGAGGCGTACCGTCAGACGCTCGTCCGGCAGATCTCCCAGCACGCGCACTCGGAGATCGTCGGCATGCTGCCCGAGGGCAACTGGATCACGCGCGCGCCATCACTGCGGCGCAAGGCGGTGCTGATCGCCAAAGTGCAGGACGAGGGCGGCCATGGCATGTATCTCTACAGTGCCGCGGAGACTCTCGGCGTCGCGCGCATGGAGATGCTCGAGCAGCTGCTCGACGGCCGTGCCAAGTACTCGAGCATCTTCAACTACCCGACACTCACCTGGGCGGATGTCGGCGCGATCGGCTGGCTGGTCGACGGCGCCGCCATCATGAACCAGATTCCGATCTGCCGCTGCTCCTACGGCCCCTACGCGCGCGCCATGGTCCGCATCTGCAAGGAGGAGAGCTTCCATCAGCGCCAGGGCTTCGAGATCATGCTGGCGCTCGCGCGGGGCACGGAAGAACAGCGTGCGATGGCGCAGGACGCCCTCAACCGCTGGTGGTGGCCGTCGATCATGATGTTCGGGCCGAGCGATGCCAGCTCCACTCACACGGCGCAGTCGATGCGCTGGCGCATCAAGCGCTTCACCAACGACGAGCTGCGGCAGAAGTTCATCGACGTCACCATTCCGCAGGCCGAGTTCCTCGGGCTCACCATTCCCGACCCGGCGCTCCGCTGGGACGAGGCCAGCCAGCACTACCTCACCGGACCCATCGACTGGAGCGAGTTCAAGGCGGTGCTGCAGGGCAACGGGCCGTGCAACCAGGAGCGGATGCAGGCGCGGCGCAAGGCTCATGAGGACGGTCGCTGGGTCCGCGAAGCAGCCGCCGCTCACGCGGCCAAACACGGGAGCCACAGGCATGAGTGACGACTGGCCGCTGTTCGAAGTCTTCATCCGCGCCCGCTCGGGTCTCGAGCACAAGCATGTCGGGAGCCTGCACGCGGCCGATGCGCGCATGGCCATCGAGCATGCGCGGGACGTCTATACGCGGCGTCAGGAAGGAGTGAGCATCTGGGTGGTGCGCTCGAGCGAGATCATCGCTTCCGACCCGGAGGAGGCCGAAGCGCTCTTCGAGCCCGCGCGTGACAAGGTATACCGGCACCCGACGTTCTACGAGATTCCCGACGAGGTCAAGAACCTGTGACCTCCTCAGCGACCTTCCACTACATACTGCGGCTCGCCGACACCAGTCTCGTGCTCGGCCAGCGGCTCGGCGAGTGGGTCGGCCATGCGCCGGCGCTGGAGGAGGATCTGGCGCTCGCCAACATCGCTCTCGACCTGGTCGGACAGGCGAGACTCCTCCTCACCTACGCGGGCGAGATCGAGGGGCGCGGGCGCGATGAGGACGCGCTCGCCTTCCTGCGCGATGCAGCCGAATTCTGCAACGTCTCGCTGGCGGAGCAGCCGAATGGCGACTTCGGCCAGACCATCGTGCGCCAGTTCCTGCTCGATGCGTGGCAGCTCGAGCTCTACGAGGCGTTGTCCGGCTCGACCGATGTGCGCCTCGCCGAGATTGCCGCCAAAGCCGTCAAGGAGACGCGCTATCACCTGCGGTTCAGCGCCGGCTGGCTGGTGCGGCTCGGCGACGGTACCGCGGAGAGTCATGCTCGGGTCGCGGCGGCGCTCGATGCGCTCTGGCGCTTCACCGATGAGCTGCTCACGCCCGATGCGCTCGATGAGGAAATGGCCGCGGCCGGCATCGCGCCGCCATTGGCCGGGCTGCGGCTCCGCTGGGAGGAGCGGGTTGGCGCCGTATTGGAGGAAGCCACCTTGAAGCGGCCGGCGGCCGCCTCCTATCTCTGGCACGGCAAGCGCGGCGTGCACACGGAGCACCTCGGTCACATGCTGGCCGAGATGCAACACCTGCCACGAACCTTTCCCGGTGTGACATGGTAAGCGAGCAGGTGTGGCGGGTGCTGCGGTCCGTCATGGACCCGGAGATCCCGGTGCTGAGTGTGGTCGACCTCGGTGTCGTGAGGTACGTGCGCACCGACAGAGGGGGTCTGCACGTTGGAATCACCCCTACGTACTCCGGCTGCCCCGCCACGGAGGTCATTCAGCGATCGATCCGCGAGGCGCTCGCGCGCGAGGAGCTCGAGGATGTCACCGTCGAGACGGTGCTCTCGCCACCCTGGACCAGCGAGTGGCTCAGCGAGGAGGGGAGGCGGAAGCTGCAGGCGTTCGGCATTGCCGCACCCACCGCGCCTTCGGCTGCCAACGTGGCTTGCCCACTCTGTGGCAGCCATGAAGTGGTACGGGTGAGCGAGTTCGGTTCGACTCCGTGCAAAGCACACTACCGCTGCGGCGACTGCCTCGAGCCCTTCGACGTCTTCAAGTGCATCTGATCCCATGTTGAGATTTCACTCGCTGCGCGTAGCGCAGGTCCAAACGCAAGCCGAGGACGCCATCGCGTTGGCATTGGAAGTTCCTGCGGCGCTGGCCGCGGAATACCGCGGCGTCGCCGGTCAGCACGTCGTCCTGCGCGCGTTGCTCGCGGGCGAGGAAGTGAGGCGCACGTACTCGCTGATCAGTGCGCCAGGCGAGCGCCTGCTGCGCATCGTCGCCCGTGTCCACTCCGAAGGTCGCCTGTCGACTCATCTGGCGCAGCACGTGAGGCCCGGTGATCTGTTGGATGTGCTGCCGCCCAACGGCAGCTTCACCCCGCATGCGGCGGCGGCGGCGCGCGGGACCTGCGTCGCCTTTGCGGCCGGCTGCGGCATCACGCCGGTCGTCGCGATCGCTCGCAGCTGGCTCGAGGCAGGGCCGACGGGCCGCGTCATCGTCTTCTACGGCAATCGCAACATGGCGCGCGCCATGTGCCTGGAGGAGCTGCTCGCCCTGAAGGATCGCTATCTCGAGCGCCTGTCGCTGCACTTTCTCATGAGCCGCGAGCCGCAGGAGGCCGAGATCTATAACGGCAAGCTGGACGCCGAGCATATCCGACAGCTCGCAGCATCCTTCCTCGCCCCGAGTGAAGTCGACGAGTACTTCGTCTGCGGACCCGGCGACATGATCGACACCGTGTCGCACACCCTGCGCGAGCTCGGCGTGCCGTCCGATCGAATCAGAGCGGAGCATTTCACCGTCGCGACCACGAATGTAACCCAGGCACAGGAAAGTGCCCCGGCGCCGCAGCTGGCGCCTCAAACAACCGCCGGCATCGCCGAGGTCACCATCATCATGGACGGGCGCAGACGTTCGTTCACGATGCCAATGAACGGCGAAAATGTCCTCGACGGCGCTGCAAGGGCCGGTCTCGACTTGCCGTTTTCCTGCCGCGCCGGCGTCTGCTCGACCTGCCGCACGAAAGTAGTACGGGGCGAGGTCGCCATGGACCAGAACTACGCACTCGAGGACTGGGAGCTCGCGCAGGGCTACGTGCTCGCCTGCCAGTCGAAGGTCAAGACTCCCGTGCTCGAGCTCGACTACGACGAGCGTTGAGGCTTAGCCATCATGAGCTATCAGACAATCATTTTCGAAGCGTCACAGGGAATCGCACGGCTCACCCTCAATCGGCCGGAGCGTCTGAACAGCTTCAACACGGTCATGCATTCCGAGGTGCAGGACGCCTTGGCCACCATACGACAGGACGACTCGATGCGCGTTCTCGTCCTGACGGGCGCGGGGCGCGGCTTCTGCGCGGGCCAGGACCTGGGCGACCGCGTGGTGGCTCCCGGTGGCGCGCCGCCCGATCTCGGCCAGTCCATCGAAAACGGTTACAAGCCCCTCATCCTCGCCCTGCGCCGGCTGCCGCTGCCGGTCATTGCGGCGGTCAATGGCGTGGCCGCGGGCGCCGGCGCCAACATCGCCCTGGCGTGTGATCTCGTCATTGCCGCGCGCTCCGCGAATTTCATCCAGGCGTTCTCGAAGATCGGCCTGGTCCCGGATTCCGGGGGCACGTGGTTCCTGCCGCGGCTCGTGGGCCACGCCCGGGCCATGGGTCTCGCGCTCCTCGGCGACAAGCTTCCCGCCGAGCAGGCGGTGCAGTGGGGCCTCATCTGGCGTTGTGTGGATGACGGTCAGCTCGCGGACGAAGTCGACGCGATCGCGCGTCATCTCGCGGCCGCTCCTACCCGGGGCCTCGCGCGGACCAAGCAGGCGATGCTCGCAAGCTGGACGCACACTCTGGAGCAGCAGCTCGACGTCGAGCGCGACTACCAACAGGAGCTTGGCCACTCCGCCGATTACGCCGAAGGCGTCGCGGCTTTCATGGAGAAGCGCGCGCCGCGCTTCTCCGGCCGCTGAGACAGCGCAGGAGTCGTAGAGGATGGCCATGCAGTTAGAAAGCTTCGTCGCCGGCCGCTGGCAGGCAGGCACCGGCACGCCGGTCGCATTGCGCGATGCGACTACGGGGGAAGTAATCGCCAGCGCTTCCTCCGACGGGCTCGATCTCTCGCTGAGCCTCGCTCACGCCCGCGAGGTCGGGGGCGCCAACCTCCGCCGGCTCACCTTCCACGATCGCGCCGCTCTCCTCAAGACGCTGGCGAAGCATCTCACGGAGAAGAAGGATGAGCTCTATGCGCTCTCCTACGCGACCGGAGCGACCAAGGCCGATTCCTGGATCGACATCGACGGCGGTATCGCCACTCTCTTCGTCTACGCGAGCAAGGGCATGCGCGAGCTGCCCGACGCCCACGTCTACGTCGATGGCGCTACCGAAAGCCTGTCGAAATCCGGCGGCTTCGTGGGTCAGCACATCTGTGTGCCGCTCGAAGGCGCGGCAGTGCAAATCAACGCCTTCAACTTTCCCATCTGGGGCATGCTCGAGAAGCTCGCGCCGGCTTTCCTCGCCGGGGTGCCCGCGATAGTCAAGCCCGCGACCGCCACGGCTTATCTCACGGAGCTGGCGGTCCGCCGCATCGTCGAGTCCGGCATTCTGCCGGAGGGCTCGCTGCAGCTCATTTGCGGCAGCGTAGGCAATCTCTTCGATCACCTCACGTGTCAGGACATCGTTGCTTTCACGGGCTCCGCGTCCACGGCGCGCAAGCTGCGGACGCACGCCACCGTGATCGACCATTCCGTACGCTTCACGGCCGAGACCGACTCGCTCAACTCCTGTGTACTGGGGCCGGATGCGGCGCCGGGAACGCCGGAGTTCGACTTCTTCGTGCGCGAGGTAGCGCGCGAGATGACGGTGAAGGCCGGACAGAAGTGCACGGCGATCCGCAAGGCGATCGTCCCGGCGGCAATCGCGGCCGAGGTGGTGGCAGCCTTGCAGGCGGCACTCGCCAAGGTGGTCGTGGGTAACCCGCGACTGGAGCAGGTGCGCATGGGGCCGGTGGCCTCTCTCGCCCAGCGGCGCGAGGTGCTCGGTCAGCTCGCCAAGCTCGAGCGCGAGGCCGAGGTCGTCTGCGGCAATGGGCGACAGCTCGAGCTCGCTGATGCCGATGCCGATCGCGGCGCCTTCATTGCGCCCACGCTGCTCTACTGCAAGGATTCGGCGCGGGCCGCGGCCATCCACGAAATCGAGGCTTTCGGTCCTGTCTGCACGGTCGTCCCGTACGAGGGGTTGGATTCCGCCATCGCTCTCGCCAGGCGTGGCGCCGGCAGTCTGGTCGGCTCGGTCTTCACGGCCGATGAACTCATCGCAGCGCGGCTGGTGGTCGGGCTCGCTCCCTTCCATGGGCGCCTCCTCGTCGTCAACCGTCACTGTGCCAAGGAGTCCACGGGACATGGCTCGCCGCTGCCGCATCTGGTCCACGGCGGCCCGGGCCGCGCGGGCGGGGGAGAGGAGATGGGCGGCATCCGCGGCGTCCTGCACTACATGCAGCGCACGGCGGTTCAGGGGACACCCGATGTCGTGACCGCCGTCACCGGCCGCTGGATCAAGGGCTCGCGCGAGCGCGATCCCGGCGTGCATCCCTTCCGGATTCCCTTCGGGGCGCTCGTCATCGGTGACACTTTCAACTCCGGGGAGCGCGCAGTGACGGTGGAGGATATCGAGCGCTTCGCGCACCTCTCGGGCGATCACTTCTACGCCCACATGGATGAGGCCGCGGCGCGCCGCAACCCGATCTTCGGCGGCCGGGTCGCTCACGGGTACTTCCTCATCTCAGCCGCCGCGGGCCTGTTCGTCGATCCGCCGCTCGGCCCCGTGCTCGCCAACTACGGCATCGATTCCCTGCGCTTCACCAAGCCCGTGAAGCCGGGCGACCGTATCAAGGTCCGCATCACCTGCAAGGAGAAGTCCCTCCGTGCCGGACAGGGCTATGGTGAGGTCCGCTGGGACGCGCTAATCACCAACGGGGACGGCGAGACGGTCGCCGCATACGACGTACTGACTATGGTGAGCGACAAGAACGTGCCCGACGCTTGATTGTAAGGCGTATGCTACGCGGCCTTACGCCCTGCGGGGGAAGTGGAGAAGACTGTCATGCTGAAATGGCTGGCAACGACGCTCGTTCTCACGTGTCTCTCTTCCGCGGGCGCGGCGCAAATGGACCGGGTCCTGCTGGACCACCCGGCCATGTCGCAGACTCAGATCGTCTTCGAGTATGGCGGCGAGCTCTGGAGCGTGGCGCGCACCGGGGGACAGGCGCATGTGCTGGCAAGCGGCATGGACCTGCTGGCCCAGCCGATCTTCTCGCCGGATGGCTCGCAGATCGCGTTCACCGGCACGTATGACAACAATACGGACGTCTACGTCATTCCTGCCAGCGGCGGACAACCGCGCCGGCTGACATATCATCCGGATCCCGACATTGCTCTTGGCTGGACGCCGGACGGCAAGAGCATTCTCTTCAGCTCCCATCGTTACAGCTACTCCGACCCCGACATGCTTTTCACGGTGCCCGTCAGCGGCGGGTTCCCGACGGAGCTGCCGCTTCCGAGCGGGGAAATGGGATCGTATTCCGATGACGGCAGCCAGATTGCCTATGTTCCGGGATTCCAGTGGGAGCCGTTCTGGAAAGGCTACAAAGGCGGGCAGCACACCGAGATCTACCTCGCGCGACTCTCGGACTCGAGCACGGTACGGATCCCGAACCTGAACTCCAACGAGGCCGACCCCATGTGGGTCGGCCACAAGGTCTACTTCCTCTCCGACCGCGACGGTCCGGCAACGCTGTACGTTTACGACACGGATACCCGGCAGGTACAGCGGCTGATCGACAACAAGGGATTCGACATCACCTCGGCCTCCGCCGGGCCCGGAGGCATCGTCTACTCGCAGTTCGGCGACCTCCACATCTACGACTTCGCGACGGGCGCGACTCGCGCCGTACCGGTGACGGTGGCGGGCGACCTGCCGCAGCGCCGTCCTTATTTCGAGGACGCTTCGCATGACATCCAAGGTATCGGCATCTCGCCGAACGGCGTGCGCGCCGTGTTCGAGGCTCACGGCGATATTCTGACGGTGCCTGCAAAGCACGGCAGCATCGAGAACCTTACACACAGCCCCGGCGTGATGGACCGCGATCCGGCATGGTCGCCCGACGGCCAGTCCATTGCCTATTTCTCGGACCGCGAGGGAGAGTACGACCTCTATATCCGCCATCAGGACGGCACCGGTCCCGTACGACGGATCGCCCTCGGCCAGGACGATGCCTTCTACTATAAGTTGAGATGGTCGCCCGACAGCAAGAAGCTTCTCTTCGAGGATCAGAAGCTCGATGTCTGGTATGTCGATGTGAGCGGCTCCGACGCGCGCCCCAAAAAGGTCGCGACCGACACCTACGACATTCCGCTGCACGAGTTCGATGCCAGCTGGTCTCCGGACAGCCGCTGGGTCGTCTACACGAAGCTGATGCCGAATTACCTGCATGCGATCTTCGTCTATTCCCTGAGCGACGACTCCACTCACCAGGTCACCGACGCCACGAGTGACTGCATGTATCCGGGGTTCGATGCCGGCGGCAAGTATCTATACTTCACCTCCAGCACCGATACGGGCCTCGCCTACGGCTGGCTCGATATGACCTCGATGGAGCGGCCGCTGACTCGGGTCGTGTATGCGGCGACACTGCAGGCGGGCACCGCTTCGCCGCTGGCGCCGCGCACCGGCTTCGAGAGCGCTACCCCGAGCGCCGCCAAACCTGACGCCGCCAAGGGCGGCCGACACCCGGCGGACCAACCCAAGAAGGCCGCGACGGTCGCCATAGACTTTCAAGGACTTCAGGCCCGCGCCGTAGCGCTGCCGCTCCCGGCGGCAAATTACATCGACCTCGCTTCCGGGACGAGCGGCACCCTGTATCTGGCGAAGGCGCCCCTGGTCACGATGCCCGTGATCGGAAGTCGCAACGGGCCGCCCGCAAACATACTCAAGTTCGACCTCAAGACGCGGCAGACGCAGGACATCGTCGATGGAGTCAACGCCGCCGTTTTGTCCGCCAACGGGCAGAAGCTGCTGTACGCCAGAGGTGACGACTGGTTCATCAGCGATGCGCAGCCCCACGCCAAGCCGGACCATCTCGACATGAGCGCCATGCGCGTGCTCGTCGTGCCTCACGAGGAGTGGGCGCAGATGTACCGGGATGCCTGGCGCATTCAGCGGGCATTCTTCTACAACCCGACCTTCGATGGGCTCGACATCACCGCGGCGGAGAAGGAATTCTCGAGCTTCCTGCCCGGTATCGCCAGCCGCGACGGACTGACGTTCCTCTTCCAGGAGATGATGAGTTACATCTCCGTCGGACATATGTTCATTCGCGGCGGCCACGTGCCGACCATGCAGGAGATCAAAGTCGGACTCCTCGGGGCTGACTACCGCATCGAGGACGGTCACTATCGGATCGCGCGCATCTTCAGCGGCGGCCCGTGGAACCCCGAGCTCTATGCGCCGCTGGCGCAGCCGGGGCTGAAGGTGAAGGAGGGCGACTACCTGCTGGCGGTCAACGGTAATCCGATCGATACGAGCATGGACGTCTACCAGGCGTTCGAGGATCTGGCGGGCGAGACCGTCACGCTCACCGTGGGTCCGAATCCCACCATGGAGGGCTCGCACACGGTGATCGTCAAGACGATCCCGAGCGAGGCCGGGCTGCGCCACGCCGCCTGGATCGAGCACAACGTCGAGCTCGTGAGCCGCCTGAGCGGCGGCAAGATCGGTTATGTCTATCTTCCCGATACCAGCTGGGGCGGCTTCACCAACTTCAACCGCTATTTCTTCTCCCAGGTAAACAAGCAGGGCGTCGTCATCGACGAGCGCTTCAATCATGGCGGCTCACTGTCGGATTACATCATCGACTATCTGCAGCGCCGGCCGATGTCCATCGTCGTCTCGCGGTGGGGACACTCGCAGCTCGAGCCTCCGGAGGCGATCTTCGGCCCCAAGGTCATGGTCATCAACCAATATGCGGGCTCGGGCGGCGACGCGCTCCCCTGGTATTTCAAGATGGATCACGTGGGCACCCTGGTGGGCGAGCGCACCTGGGGCGGCCTGGTGGGCATCTATGGCTACCCGCCGCTCATGGACGGCGGCAGCATCACCTCGCCGCGGATTGCCGTCGAGGGCCTCGATGACACCTTCCCCGTGGAGAATCATGGCGTGAGTCCGGACGTGACGGTGTGGCAGGACCCCAAGCTCATGCGTCAGGGTCATGATCCGCAGCTCGAGCGGGCCGTCGCGATCGCCGTGCAGCAGCTCGAGGCTCATCCGCTGCCGCAATATCAGCACGCGCCGTGGCTCAACTATCACCCCAAGCTGCCGCCGCTGGGGGAGCCGACGAGCGTCGGCCCGGAGTAGGCATGCCCGCGGGCGGATACCGCTTTCACCAGCGCCCACACATTCATCCCGGGCCGCAGTCCGAGGTCCTCCACGGCGTGGCGGGTGACTCGTGACAGCACGGCGACGCCGGATCCGATGTCGACTTTGACCAGCACGGCATTCCCAACATCGTCGGTGATCTCCGCGATGACGCCCTGAAGGGCGTTCCGGACGCTCAATCCTCGCGGCGGCTCGGTGGCCAGGATGATGTCGCGTGCCAGGAGCTGCAGACGGATACGCGCCCCCACGGACGCCTCCTGCAAGCTGACGTGCAACACGCCACCTCCAACCTGCACGTCCGTTACTCCTCGCTCGGCATCGACGCGCCGCACCGTGCCATCGAGAATCGCGCCCACTGCTTCGGACCCGACGATGGCCTTAAGCTCCGGACGCAGGCTGATGTCGCTCAGAGCGCCGGATGCGACGATCTCACCGGCCTCCATCAGCGCCACGTGGGTCGCGAGCCGCAACACTTCCTCGAGCTGATGGCTGACGTACACCATCGGGATCGACAGCTTGTCGCGCAATCGCTCGAGGTACGGCAACACCTCCTCCCGGCGCGCCGCATCGAGCGCGGCGAGCGGCTCATCGAGAAGCAACAGGCGCGGTTGCGAGAGAAGGGCACGCCCGAGAGCGACCCGCTGGCGCTCGCCTCCGGAGAGCTGGTAGGGGCGGCGGGCGAGAAGCGGCTCGAGCCCGAGAAGTGCGAGCACCTCATCGAGCCCGATGGAGCGGCTCCCCCTGGACGCGCGTCGCAACCCGTAGCGCAGATTCGCGAGTACGCCCAGATGCGGAAAGAGGCGTGAGTCCTGGAAGACATAACCGATGCGGCGGCGCTCGACGGGGATTGCTACGCGCTCACGCGTGTCGGTCAGGACGATACCGTCGAGCTCCACCCGGCCCTCATCGGGCTTGAGCAGACCCGAGATGATGTTGATCAGGGTCGTCTTGCCGCAGCCGGAGCGCCCGAAGAGCGCGACGATCCCGGGCGTCGGGGCATCGAGCTGCGCGCGCAGCTTGAACCCTTCCCAGCGCTTGACCACTGACAGGCGCAGCATGACGGTTGCTAGCGCCCCAGGAGCCGGTAAACGCGCCGCGCCAGCAGCTCCGCGAGCACCAACCCGAGGAGGCCGAGCGCGATGGACAGGACGGCCAGTCGCATTGCCGCCGCGTCGCCGCCCGGCTCCTGCATGGCCGTGTAGAGCGCGAGGGGCAGGGTGCGGGTGACCCCGGGCACGTTGGAGGCGAAGGTGATCACCGCGCCGAACTGACCCAGCCCGGCGGCAAAGGCCGTGAGGAGCCCGGCGAGAATGCCGGGCAGCATCAAGGGCAGGGTGATGGAGAAGAACCGGTCGAGCGCTCCGGCGCCGAGCGTGCGGGCCGCCGCCTCGAGCCCCCGGTCGACACTATCGAGCGCCAGGCGGATCGCGCGCACCATGAGCGGAAAGGTCATGACCGCCGTCGCCAGGGTGGCGCCCCCCGTAGTGAAGGGCAGCTCGATCCCGAAATGCGCCAGCAGCCACCCGCCGACGGCGCTGTGGCTGTCGAGGCAGACGAGCAACAGATATCCCACCGCCACCGGCGGCAGCACCAGCGGCAAATGCACCAGGGCATCGAGCGCGAGCGTGCCCGGAAAACGGCTCCTGGCCAGGAGGTAGCCCACGAGCACGGCGAGTGGCAGGCTGAAAGCGACGCTCCGCAGGGCGATCTCGAGACTGAGGCGCAACGCGTCGAGCTCGGCGGGACTCAAAGCGGTCATGGCGAGTTCCTTACTGGGGCGCAGGCGCGGCCTTGTCGGTAAGGGCCGACCTTAACGCAAGCGCCGGCCTGTGCGCATCTTGACTTGGCCTCATCCGGCCACATCGTAAGCCGCAGGCGCGGTGTTTGCGGTCCTGGTGCGTGAATGAGCAGTGAGCGGCAATACGGCTGGATGTGGGTGGAGGCATGCGAGGTCCTGGACAGGGCCGAGCGCCTGCAACGCCAGTTCCTGCGCTATGTGGGGCCGGGAGTCGATGCCGCGGTATGGGAGCCGCCGGTCGATATCCAGGAGACCGCCGACGGCCTGATTCTGCTCTTTGCGCTTCCCGGTGTGGTTGCGGAGGAGATCAGCCTGACGCTCGAGCCGACGGAGCTGATTGTCAGCGCAATGCGTCCGCTCAAGCTTAGCTCTCCTGACGCCGTAATCCGACGTCTCGAGATTCCGCACGGACGCTTCATTCGACGCATTCCTCTGGCAGGCGTGCCACTCAAGTTGGCGGCAAGCCGCTACGAGAACGGCTGCCTCGAAGTCCGGCTGACCCGGGATAGCTAATTTATGACGGATACCGACCAGACCCCAGCAACTTCGCGTATCGAACTGCCACCGCTGCCTGCCGACGCCGTGCCGCTGGTGGCGGTGCGTAACGTCGTGCTCTTCCCCGGCATCGTGTTGCCCATCACGCTCGGCCGTGAGGAGAGCATTGCCGCGGCCCAGGAAGCGGTGCGCACCGGACGCAAGGTCGGCCTTCTGCTGCAGCGCGATCCGGCCCTCGAAAAGCCCGAGGTGACGGACCTCTACGACCTGGGCGTCCTTGCCACCGTGGTCCGCTACGTGACCGCGCCCGACGGCGCGCATCACCTTGTCTGTCAGGGTGAAAGCCGGTTCCGCTTGCTGCAGGTCGTGCGCGAGACTCCGTTCCTCGCCGCGCGTATCGAGACCCTGCCCGAGCCGCAGGAAAAGAGCGCCGACATCGAGGCGCGCATGGAATTTCTCAAGCAGCGGGCGGTGGAAGCGCTGTCGCTGCTGCCGCAGGTGCCCACCGAGCTGGCGCGGACCATTCGTGGCATCGACTCTCCGGGCCAGCTTGCTGACCTGATCGTGAGCTTCATGGACGTCAAGCCGGAGGAGAAGCAGGATCTGCTCGCGACCCTTGACCTCAAGGAGCGGCTCGACAAGGTGGTGAAGCTCCTCGCGCATCGCGTGGAGGTGCTGAAGATCACCCGCGACATCAAGGAGCAGACGCAGGCTGCGCTCGGCGAGCGCCAGCGTGAAGCGGTGCTGCGCGAGCAGCTGCACCAGTTGCAGAAGGAGCTCGGCGAAGGCGAGGACGGCAACGGCGAGATCGCCGATGCTCGACAAGGCCATCGCCGCGGCCCACATGCCCGCCGAGGTCGAGGAGCACACGCGCAAGGAGCTGAAACGCCTCGAGCGCATGAGCGAGGCCAGCCCCGAGTACGGCATGGTGCGCACCTATCTCGACTTGCTGGTGGCGCTGCCCTGGAGCAAGGCGGATGCGGAGGACATCGACATCGAGCGCGCGCGGCGGGTGCTCGACGAGGATCATTACGGCCTCGAGAAGGTGAAGCGGCGCATCCTCGAGTATCTCGCGGTGCGCAAGCTCAACCCGGAGGGCCGCAGCCCCATCCTCTGCTTCGTGGGTCCGCCGGGAGTCGGCAAGACCTCTCTCGGCCAGAGTGTCGCGCGGGCGCTCGGCTTGAAGTTCGTGCGCGCGAGCCTGGGCGGCGTGCACGATGAGGCGGAGATCCGCGGCCACCGGCGCACCTACGTCGGCGCGCTGCCGGGCAACATCATTCAGGGGCTGCGCAAGGCCGGCACCCACAACCCCGTCTTCATGCTCGATGAGATCGACAAGCTCAACGCGAGCTACCAGGGCGATCCGGCCTCGGCGCTGCTCGAGGTGCTCGACCCGGAGCAGAACTCGACGTTCCGCGACAACTATCTCGGCCAGCCGTTCGACCTGAGTCACGTGCTCTTCATTGCCACCGCCAACGTGCTCGAGACCATCCCGGGACCGCTGCGCGATCGGATGGAGATCATCGAGCTGACCGGCTACACGGAGGAGGAGAAGCTCGAGATCGCGAAGCGCTATCTGGTCGCACGCCAGCTCAAGGCGAACGGCCTCAAGCCCTCGCAAGCGAGCCTGTCAGACGCGGCAATCTCGCGCCTCATCCGCGAGTACACGCGCGAGTCCGGCTGTCGCAATCTCGAGCGGCAGATAGGGGCGTTGTTGCGCCGCGCCGCGATGCGCATCGCCGAAGGCAAGGTCGAGAGCGTGCGCTTCGAGGCCGACGATGTCGCCGAGGTGTTGGGAGCGACGCGCTTCGAGAACGAGGTCGCGCAACGCACCTCCGTCCCGGGCGTCGCCACGGGGCTTGCCTGGACGCCGGTGGGCGGTGACATTCTCTTCGTCGAATCGGCGCGGATGCCGGGCAGCGGCAAGCTCATCCTGACCGGGCAGCTCGGCGATGTCATGAAGGAATCGGCGCAGGCGGCGCTCAGCCTGGTGAAGGCCCAGGCGGCCGAGCTCGGCATCGATCCCAAGCTCTTCGACCAGAGCGACATCCACGTGCACGTGCCCGCGGGTGCGATCCCGAAGGACGGGCCGAGCGCCGGAGTCGCGATGTTCATCTCGCTGGCCTCGCTCATGAAGCGCCGCTCCGTGCGGCCGGATGTCGCCATGACGGGCGAGATCAGCCTGCGGGGGCTGGTGCTGCCGGTCGGCGGTATCAAGGAGAAGGTCATCGCCGCGGCCCGGGCCGGCATTCGCAAGGTCATCCTGCCGGCGCGCAACCGGCGCGACCTGGAAGACATTCCGCAAAGCGCGCGCTCAGTGCTCGAGCTCGTCTGGGTCGAGCGCGTATCGGAGGCATTGGAGGTGGCGCTGGCCGCTCCCGCGGATACTCAGATGCAGAAGTCAGCGGCCTGATTATCCCGCCAGCGCGTTGACAAGGCCGGCCGCGCCGAGGAGTACGACGACCAGGCCTACTGCTGTCGCGGCGGCACGCGCCGGCACATGGCGGGTGACCCACGCAGACAGTGGCGCCGCAACCGCGCCGCCGATCAGCAGGGCAATGACCATGTCATATCTCATGTGCCCCATCTGGGTCCACAGCGCGATGCTCGTGGCGAGCGCGACGAAGAAGTCCACCGCGTTCGCCGTACCGATCGCGTAACGCGGGGCGACGCCGCGAGCGATCATCGTCGAGGTGACGATGGTTCCCCAACCGCCACCTCCGATGGCATCGAGGAAGCCGGCGATCAGCCCCAACGCAGGCCCCGGCGCGCCAACAACGAGCTGTGGGGCCACGCTTGAAAACCACGCGGGCTACGACGCAAAGTCCGGTAATGATCAGGTAGCACCACACGAACGGGCGGATGGCGTGAGTCGGAACGTGCGCGAGCACCGTGGCGCCTACCACGCCTCCCACGACCCCCGGTGCCAGCAGGGACAGAAAAATCTTCCGGTCGAGGTTGCGGAACCACGCATGCGAGGCGCTCGAGATGCCGGAGGTGACTACCTCCGCCGCATGTACCGTGGCGCTGGTGATGAGAGGCGGAACGCCGAGCGTCGCGAGGATGGAGCTCGCGGAAATACCGTAGCCCATGCCGACGCAGCCGTCGACCATCTGCGCGACGAAGCCCACCGGGATCAGCCACAGGAAATGCGGCGACAGGGTCACGGCGACCCTCAGGCAACCATGACCTTGTCGATGGCGAGTCGGAGGCCCGGAAGGCGGTTGCCCGGCCTCGGCAGCGAACCCCTTCGTCTGCAGCCACTCGGGATTGAAGAGACGAGACTGATACTTGGCACCGCCGTCGCAGAGCACGGTGACGATCGTGTGGCCGGGCCCGAGCTCACGGGCAACGCGCACGGCGCCAGCGACGTTGATGCCGCTCGTGCTTCCGAGGAACAGGCCTTCCTCCCGCAGCAGGCGATAGACGAAGCGGACGGTTTCCGGATCCTCGACGTGGACGGCGTCGTCGATGGGCGCGTCCTTCAGATTGGCGGTGATGCGACCGATCCCGATGCCCTCGGTGATCGAGCCCGAGCCCGTTGCCTTCAACGTGCCGTTACGCACGTACTCATACAAACTGCTGCCCGGAGGATCGACCAACACGCAGCGCACCGAGCGGCGGCGCGACTTCAGGTACTCGGACACGCCGGCGAAAGTGCCGCCCGTGCCCGAAGAG
The DNA here is from genome assembly GCA_963833085.1 of uncultured Pseudomonadota bacterium. Classification (GTDB taxonomy): domain Bacteria; phylum Pseudomonadota; class Gammaproteobacteria; order Steroidobacterales; family Steroidobacteraceae; genus 13-2-20CM-66-19. Next base: position 26,112 of record CAWHWV010000048.1, on the reverse strand, counting down.
GCGACGAAGGCGTCCACGCGTCCCTGGGTCTCCTCCCAGATCTCGGGCCCCGTCGTCTCGATGTGCGCCTGGCGGTTGGCGATATTGTCGAACTGATTCGCCCAGATGGCGTTCGGCAGGCTCGCGGCGAGCCGCTGCGACACCTTCTGGTACTGGTTGGGATTGCTGTAGGGAACCGTCGGCACCTTGTAGACCTCGGCGCCCAGTGTCTCGAGCAGCCGGTATTTCTCCGGCGACTGGTTGTCCGGCATCACGATGACGCAGCGATAGCCGCGGGCGTTGCATACGTGCGCGAGGCCTATTCCGGTGTTGCCGGCGGTGCCTTCGACGACCGTGCCACCCGGGGCCAGCTCGCCGTTGCGCTCCGCGCTGAGCACGATCGCGCGCGCGGCGCGGTCCTTGACCGACCCGCCGGGGTTCATGAACTCCGCCTTGCCGAGCACCTCGCAGCCGGTCTCCTCGCTCAGCCGCCGCAGCCTGATGAGCGGCGTGTTGCCGACCGAACCTATGAACCCTGCGCGCATGCTCGATACTCTCTGCTCAACCAGGCTTTGTCATATGGGCTGAATGAGATCCGCGGCGGTCTCGGCCGCGGGCGCCGGCAACGCCGCGGGCTCCGCGGCCAACGAAGCCGCCACGACCTCGCCGACGATGAGCAGGGCGGGCGGTGAGATGCCCGCCCGGCTGCCGAGATCGGCGATCGTTGCCAGTGTACCGCGGAGTATGCGCTGCCCGGGAAGTGTCGCCCGCTCGATCAGCGCCGCCGGAAGCGTATCAGCCGCGCCGGCCGCGCTCAGCCGCGCCACAATGGGCTCGAGGTTGCCGACTCCCATGTAGAAGACGACCGTCTGGCGCCCTTGCGCGAGCGTGCGCCAGTCGAGCGAGTCGCTCTCCGCGCTATGTCCGGTCACAAAGGTGACGCTCTGCGAGAGCTCGCGCTGGGTCAGCGGGATACCGGCCGCGGCCGCCGCACCGAGCGCAGCCGTGATACCGGGAACGACGAGGTATGGGATGCCGTGGCGCGCGAGCACCTCCACCTCCTCCCCGCCGCGACCGAAGATGAATGGGTCGCCTCCCTTCAGGCGCGCCACTTTGAGTCCCTGGCGCGCGAAGCGGGTCATGAGCTCGTGGATATCTTCCTGCGGCGTACGATCGGCGCCATTGTCATGACTCTTGCCGACGAAGATGCGGCGCGCTTCGCGCCGGGCGCGCTCGAGCACGGCCGCCGGAACCAACCTGTCATAGAGCACCACATCGGCCTGCTGCAGCAGCTGCAGCGCGCGCAGCGTGAGCAGGTCCGGATCGCCGGGACCTGCCCCGATGAGATAGACCTCACCGAGCGCGCTGCCGCCCGTCACGGCGGAGGTGGTGAGCTGGGAGATCAACAGCTCGGCATCGAACGCCCGCTCGGCGCCAGCCCGGTCGCCCGCCAGCAGGTGAGCGGCCGCCTTGCCGCGCACGATGCGCTCCCAGAAGCCGCGGCGCGCCGCCGGGCCGAGGAAGTGCTGGATATTGCTGCGCCGCTCGCCCATGAAGCGCGCCAGCGCGCCGAGGCCCGCCGGAAGAATCGCCTCGATCCGCTCGCGCACCCAGCGGGCGAGCACGGGCGCTTGGCCGGCGGAGCCCACGGCGACCACGATCGGAGAGCGGTCGATGATGGCCGGGAAGATGAAAGTTGACAGCGCGGCGTCGTCGACGACGTTGACTGGGACCTTGCGTTCGCGAGCGGCCTCGGAGACGGCCGTGTTGACATCCTTGAGGCCAGTCGCGGCAACCGCGATGACCGCACCGTCCAGGTGAGCTGGGACGAAGCTCTCCGCGAGGTGTGTCAGCTCGCCGGCGGCGGCACGACTACGGAGATCCTCGTGCAGCCGCGGGGCGACCACCGTCAGGCACGCGCCAGCCTTGAGCAGCAGATCCGCCTTGCGCGCCGCGATGCGGCCGCCGCCGATGATGACCGCGCGCGCCGAGCGCAACTGCAGGAAGACCGGCAGATAGTCCATCGGGGCCGGTTCGTCCGTCAGGCCTGCGCCGTCGCATGGCGCACTCGGGGATGTAAGCCGCATTCGCGAGACTCGGGTTGCTCCCACCACCAGCGGCCGGCACGGCGGCTCTCACCCGGCTGGATCGCGCGGGTGCAGGGATAGCACCCGATGCTCGGGAACTGGCGGTCGTGGAGAGAATTGTACGGCAGCTTGCGGGCGCGGATGTACTGCCAGATCTCCGTCTCGCTCCAATCGAGCAGCGGGCTCACCTTGTAGAGTCCGTATTCCGCATCCCACTCCAGCGACTGCGCCTGGGCGCGCGTGGCTGACTGCTCCCGGCGCACACCCGTCACCCAAGCCGTGTAGCCCTCGATCGCGCGCTTGAAAGGCTCGACCTTGCGTACATGGCAGCAGGCGAGACGCGCGTCCAGGCTGTGATAGAAGCCGTTGACGCCCTGCGCCGACACCAGCCGCTCGAGCGCCTGCGCATCCGGATACACGAGGCGCAGCGAGCGCTTGTAGCGCCGCTCGAGCTTCTCGAGCAGGTCGTAGGTTTCCTGATGCAGCCGCCCGGTGTCGATGCTGAACATGTCGATCTCGGGCACATGCGTCCAGATGATGTCGGTGAGCACCATCGCCTCGGCCCCGAGGCTGTTCGAGTAGATCACCCGCCCATGCTCGCGCACCGCCGCGGCGAGCCGCTCGCGCACGCCCACCGCCTTCTGTTCGAGATCGAGATTAAGCAGCTCTCCCATAATGCGGCCAACTATAGCCACGACCCCCCGAGCAGCAGAACGAATGATTTCTTCTTAAGTTATTATCAAAGCCCATTCCCGGAGGTGAGCATCGATGAAGCTGCACCAGCTACGGTATCTGGCCGCGGTGGCCCAAAGCGGCCTCAACATCACCGCGGCGGCGCAGAAGCTGCATACCTCGCAGCCCGGGGTGAGCAAGCAGATCAAGCTTCTGGAGGACGAGCTCGGTTTCCAGATCTTCGTGCGCGAGGGCCGCAACCTCACCCGCATCACCCCCGCCGGCCAGCAGGTGATCGAGCGCGCCCTGCACATCCTGCAGGAGGCGCAGAGCATCCGTGCGCTCTCGACAGAGCTGCGCGACGAGGGCAGGGGAAGCCTCTCGATCGGCACCACGCACACGCAGGCCCGCTACGTCCTGCCCGGCGTCATCCAAGAATTCCTCGCCAAGTATCCAAATGTGCGCCTCAACCTTCACCAGGGCACCTCGGAGCAGATCGCCGAGATGGTGGCCCAGGATCGCATCGACTGCGCGATCCTCACCGGTTCGGAGCGCCTCTTCACCGACCTGACAATCCTGCCCTGCTACCGCTGGAACCGCGTAGTGATCGTCCCGCGCGACCACCCGCTAGCCAGCGCCGGCAAACTCACCTACCGCGCCCTGGCGACATACCCCATCATCACCTACACGTTCAGCTTCTCCGGCCCATCCTCCCTGATCGACGCCTTTTCCAAAGCCAACCTGACCCCCAACGTAGCCATCACCGCCCGCGACTCCGACGTCATAGTGACGTACGTCCGCCTCGGCATGGGCGTAGGCATAGTCGCGCCCATGGCCGTGGCCGAGGGCGATCTCAACCTCACCGTAATCGACGCCTCCCACCTCCTACCCGCCCACACCACCTGGCTGGGCTTCCGCCGCGGCACCCTGCTGCGCAAATACATGTACGACTTCGCCCATCTACTAGCCCCCCACCTGGACCGCCGCCTGGTAGAGCGCGCCCACCGCGCCGCAACTCCCGACGAAGTTTCCGCGATGTTCGCCGACATCAAGCTACCTGTGAAGTAGCGCGGGATCGGGCAAAATTTTTTTCCGGGAGGCTGAAAAACAGGATGTTTTTCCGCCAGCCTACATGGACGTATTCACGGCGTTCCCGGAAAAAAAGTTTTGCCCGGTCCCGCGCGGTCGCCTTGATGCAATCCTAATGAACAGCCACCTGTGCCCGCCGCCGCACCCACACAGATGTATGTTCATCTGCAGCCGCCTGATAAGCGACGTTCAACTCACCCAGCGCCACCCGACACCCCTCCAAGTTCTGATCCTGCCGCGGCACGATGCTGTCAAACCCACACCGCCCCAACCAGAACACCAGATCCCGAATGACATCCCCCACAGCCCGCAACTCCCTTGCGAACCGCAGCCTCTTCCTCAGCACCACAGCCTGCGACAACGCCCGCCCATCAGTGAACGTAGGAAACTGCAGCGCAATCAGCGGCCGATCCGCGATCTCCGGGTAAACCGCCTCGATATCAGCCGTGTTAGGCACCAGCACCCCCACGGCCGCATGTCCCGACAGCAGCGCCTCCCGCTCCGCCCGCCACCGCGCCAGCGTCACGATGACCTTGCCGCCGGCCGCTCCGAGCTCCGTACGCCCGTCCTCGACCACCGTCCAGTCATCCGCAACAACCTCGCCGTGGCGCAGAATCGTCGCTGTCATGCCGCCGCCGCCTCGGATTCGTTCAAGTAAAGCAGCGCCTTGAAAGGCGCCATTCCAACCCGGCGGTAGCACTCGATGAAAGTCTCGTCCTCATCGCAACGCAGCTCGAGGTAACCGCGGATCAGCCTCTCGACGCCGTCTGCAATCTCATCTCGCGCCAGCGCGCGCCCAATGCGTTCGCCAATCGCAGCGTCATTCCCCGCGCTGCCACCCAGCGTCACCTGGTACCACTCTTCGCCGTGCTTATCGACACCAAGAATGCCGATATGGCCGACGCTGTGGTGCCCACAACCATTCATGCAGCCGCTGATCGTGATGCGGATCGCGCCGATCTCATACTGCGCATCCAGCGTATCGAACCGGCGGTAGATGTCCTGCGACACCCCGATCGAGCCCGCGTTCGCCAGGCCGCAGAAATCCAGCCCCGGGCAGCTCACGATATCGGTGACCAGCCCGATGTTGGGCGTCGCCAGCTTGACCGCATCCAGTCTGCGCCAGACCTCGTGGAGATCGCGCTCGGCGACGTCGGCCAGCACCAGGTTCTGATCGTACGTCGAGCGCAGCTCACTGAAGCTATAGCTGTCGGATATGTCGGCCAGTGCCTCGAACTGCTCCGCGGTGCAATCCCCCGGCACATGATCGGGGGCTTTCAGCGATACGAACACCACGCGGTAGCCCGGCACCTTGTGCGCGCGCACATTGCGCTTGATCCAGGCTGCAAAGCCGGCATCGCGCGCGGCGATGGCGGCAAAGTCGGCGCCGGCTTCCCATTGCGGCTTGTACGCGGGTGCCGTGAAGTGCGCCCGTATGCGCTCGATGTCCACCGGGAGCAGGAGGAGCTCATCACCCTCGACGCTCGCGTTGATCTTGGCGTACTCTTCCTCGATCGCGGCACGGAAGCGCTCGATGCCCCATTCGCGCAGCACGATCTTGATGCGCGCCTTGTGGATGTTGTCACGGCGGCCGAAACGGTTGAAGGTGCGCAGGACCGCGCAGGCGTAGCGCAGCAGGTCCGACTCCGGCACGAACGGGTTCATTTCCTGACCGAGCATCGGCTGCCGGCCGAGGCCGCCACCGACGAAGAAGCGGTACCCAATGGCGCCGTCCGCGCGCCGCACCAGATGCACAGCGACGTCATTCGTGCGCGTGGCGGCGCGATCGACCGCGGCGCCCGTGAAGCCGAACTTGAACTTGCGCGGCAGCCAGTAGAACTCGGGGTTCAGCGTGATGTACTGACGCAGGAGCTCACAGTAGGGCCGGGGATCGATGTGCTCGTCGGCCGCGACGCCGGCGAGGTAGTCGCTGGTGATGTTGCGGGTGTCGTTGCCGCAGGCCTGAATGCCGTGGAGCTGCACCTCGGCGAGCTCCGCCAGCAGGTCCGGCACCTGCTCGAGCTTCGGCCAGTTGAGTTGGATGTTCTGCCGCGTGGTGAAGTGCGCGTAGCCTTTGTCGTACTTGCGCACGACGTGCGCCATCTTCCTGAGCTGCGCCGACTCGAGCAGGCCATAGGGCACCGAAATGCGCAGCATCGGCGCGAAGCGCTGTTGGTAGAGGCCGTTGCGCAGCCTGAGGTGGCGGAACTCGTCTTCCGAGAGCTCGCCCGCGAGATAGCGGCGGGTCTGATCGCGGAACTGCTCGACGCGCTGGGTGACGAGCTCGCGGTCTATGGCATCGTAGCGGTACATGCCGCCGGACTATAGGCGGCGGCCGGCGAGCCGCTAAATACCGTGTGGTTTGGTATCCCGCGCGGTGGGTTATGAGCGCGATCGGGCGTTGAATTTCAGCGGGTTACACCTGCCGCGACTTGCTGAGCTCCAGCAGGTCATCGGGCGTATCGAGGTCGAAGGCCGCGCTCGTCATCGGTACTCTCACCAGGCTGTCGGCGTGGCGCTTGAGGAGCAGGCGGGCACCGCTGTCGCCCCTGAGGTCGCTCAGCTCGCCGAAGAGATGCCGCGGGAAGATCGCGGGCGCACCGACCGTGCCGCCGAATTGCGCCGCGGCGACGCCGAGGGGCTGGCGCCGCCATGCTCCCGCGAGCCGCCGCAGGTCCTCCGCCGTGACGCAGGCCTGATCGGCCAGGACCAACATCACACCGGCGCAGGAGGGCGGCAGGCGCGCGACGCCCGTGCGGATCGAGCTCGCCAGTCCCTCGCGCCAGTCCCGATTGACCACCGTCGAGCCAGGTGAGTGCTTGAGGAGCGGCGCGAGCTCGGCGGCCTGAGCGCCGAGCACGATGAGAAGCGCCTGCCCCACGACCTCGGCCGCACGGCCGGCGACGAGACTCAGCAGCGGGCGGTCGCCGATGCGTACCAACTGCTTGGCGGACCCAAAGCGGGTCGAGGCGCCGGCCGCGAGCACAATGGCATGGAGACTCCCGGCGTCGCTCTCGGCGCTCATGATCGGGTATCGGAGGGCGGCGTCCGTCGCAGCTCGATCCCCGCGGGCAGCTCCGCCACCACACGCCCGAACCGGTTGCGCTCATCGAGAATCGAGTCCGCATCGATCGCGCAAACGGCTCGCCAGTCCGCTACGGCGAGGTGCTCCGTCAGCGCTCCCTCGAGTACGGCGCGCCGGGGAGTCCATGCCGAGTTGAAAAAACGGCCAAACTCCTGCCAACCGGCGCGCGCGGCCGGCGACTCGCCGGCGCCGAGCGCCGCCTCGAGCCGCGACAGCGCCTCGCGGCTGGTGCCGGGGCGGCTGACGAGACTCGCGACATGTCGCGCGCTCGCGGCAACGGTACCATTGGCAAGCGACTGTCGTGAGGAGAGAAGCTCCGACAGGGTCTGATCGCGCTCCTCGAATCGCGCCAGTACCCAGACCAGGTAACTGACGCTGGCCTCACGAAACAGTGCCGTTGTCTCCGCGGGCGCGGCAGCTGCGCCCGTCGAGCCGAAGGCGGCCGCGCACGCATTCACGACCTCTGCAGCGTGGGCCTGCTCGACGGCAAGCTGGGAGCGGATGATCTCGAGCTCATTCATGGGCGCTGTTCATTTGCTGCGTACCGTGCACGAACGCATGGATTTCCGCGACGATGGCGAGCGCGATCGCCTCAGGCGTCCGGCCTCCCAAGTTGAGGCCCACCGGTGCGTGCAGACGCGGCCTCAGCCGCTGTGCCTCGGCACCAAGCTGTGAGAGCAGTTTCTCACGTCTCGCGGCCGGGCCAAGGAGTCCTATGTAGGGCAGGGGACCCGCGCTCAGGGCGCGCAGATACTCGAGGTCCGACGGCAAGTGATGGCTCATCACCACCGCCGCCGTGAAGCGCCTGAGATCGAGAGCTTGCGCGAGCTCCTCCGGGCGTGCGAGCAGGACGCGCTCCGCGTAGGGGAAGTGTGCTGGCACAGCGTACGCCGGGCGATGGTCGACCAGGGTCACTCGCCAATGCAGGCGCGCGGCAAAGTCGACCACTGGCACGGCATCGGCCCCCGCGCCCAGAAGGAGGAGCCGGGGCGGCAGGGAAAGCGGCAGCAGCAGGAGACGCCAGCGTGCGTCGGGCCCTTCCAGGCTGTCGACCGCGGCCGAGCCGGATGCCGCGGCCAGTTTCGCCAGCACCTGTGGCTCGAGAAGAGCTGCCCGCGCGCTCGCCGCCAGCGAGCGCGGCAGAGCGATTGCGGATGCCCCGGGAGCCTGCGACAGCAGGAGCGTGCCCAGCGGAATCCCGGGATCCCGCGATTCGGTCACCACTCCGATCGCGGTTGGGATATGCGCGCCCAGTGCAGTGGTCAGGTGCGTGAGCGGCTGCCAATCTTCCCGCGGGCCGACGCGCAGCAGCAGGATGTGCATGGCGCCCTCGCAGCCGAGGCCCAAGCCCCAGAGGAGGTCGTCGGAGTTGCGCAGATCGTAAGTCACGAGCGCGGCCTGGCCGGTCTCGATCACCTCAGCGGCGCGCTCGCCGAGGTCCCCTTCCAGGCACCCTCCGGAAATGAGCCCCGCGTACTCGCCGTCACCCGCCATGAGCAGCATCGCTCCGGGCTTTCGGTACGTCGAGCCCAGCGTGCGCACGAGGATGCCGAGGGCCGTCGGCCGGCTGGCAGCCCGCTCGCGCGCGAAAAGGGGAAGCAGGGGTCCCAATTCTGAGTCCATTGCTGCGGATTATGCCGTGAACTACGTTGCACGCACTCGGGCTCGTCAGTAGAGTCGCACCGCCTTCCCTCTGGTCGATCCCAATCCATGGTCAATTCCGTTCCCTGGGTCGTGCACAAGTTCGGCGGCTCGAGCGTCGCTGATGCCGGATGCTTTCGCCGTGTCGCGGCCATCGTCGATTCCTTGCCGGCCGCGCGGGTCGGTATCGTGCTCTCGGCCTGCAAGGGCGTCACGGATGCTCTGCTCGGCCTGGTGGCGCTGGCGGAAGGACAGGACGACCGTTATCGCGTCGAGCTCAGTGCGCTGCGCTCGCGACACGCGGAGATTGCGGAGACGCTCCTCACCCCGGAATCGGCGCGGCTCTACCTCGCGGGATTCGACCGCGACTGCCACGACCTCGAGGGCATCCTTCATACGGTGAAGCTCACCCGTGCTGCGGCGCGCAACGTGAGCGATCTCATCGTCGGCTACGGCGAGATCTGGTCGACCAAGCTCTTCCACCGCTTCTATCAGGAGCGCGGCAGCCAGCGCGGTCCGGTGCAGTGGATCGACGCCCGCCGGGTCGTGGTCGTCGAATGGGGCCCCCTGGGTCCCGGCGTGCAGTGGGCGAAGTCCCGCACCAATCTCTCGGACCTGGTCGACCGCGATTTCAAGGGCACCCTGATCATCACCGGCTTCATCGCCTCGGACCCGCGCGGCGTGCAGACGACGCTCGGCCGCAACGGCAGCGACTTCTCCGCCTCCATTTTTGGCGCGTTGCTCGATGCCGCGGAAATCCACATCTGGACGGACGTCGACGGCGTTCTCTCGGCCGATCCGCGCCGGGTGCCCGATGCAACGGTGATCGACTCGCTCACCTATAACGAGGCGATGGAGCTCGCCTACTTCGGGGCGAAGGTGATTCACCCGCAGACCATGGCGCCGGCCGTGGGCGGCGCCATCCCCATCTGGATCCGCAACACGTTCGCTCCGGAGAAGCCGGGCACGCTCATCTGCGCGCAGCCGACCTCGAAGCTGCCGGTGAAGGGCATCGCGAGCATCGACAAGGTGGCGCTCATCAACCTCGAGGGCGCCGGCATGATCGGCGTGCCCGGGACCGCGCACCGGCTCTTTGGCGCGCTGCGCGAGGAAGGCATCTCGGTCATCCTCATCTCCCAGGGCAGCTCCGAGCACTCGATCTGTTGCGCCATCCCGTACGAGCAAGGCGACCGTGCGGCGGTCGTCGTCCGGCAGGCGTTCGAGCGGGAGCTGAAGGAGGGCCAGATCCAGAGCGTCGAGATCGACCCGAACCTCGCGATCCTCGCCATCGTCGGCGACGGCATGGCCGGAACGCCGGGCGTTGCCGCGAAAGTCTTCAACTCTCTCGGCACCGCGGGTGTGAACGTACGTGCGATCGCCCAGGGCGCATCGGAACGCAACATCTCCGTCGTGGTCGAGGGTCGTTCCGCCACGCGTGCCTTACGCGCTGTCCACGCCGGTCTTTATCTCTCGCCACACACGATCTCGATCGGTGTCATCGGACCGGGCACGGTCGGACGGGTGTTCCTCGATCAGCTCGCCTCGCAGAGCGAGCGGTTGCGGGAGCAGTTCAAGATCGACCTGCGGGTGCGCGGCATACTCGGCTCCCAGCGCATGGTGCTCGCCGAGACCGGCGTCCCGCTCGATCGCTGGCGCAAGGAGTACGAGGGGCAGGGCGTCGCGGCCGACCTCGATCGCTTCATCGAGCACGTGCATGTCGATTACCTGCCGCATTCGGTCGTCATCGACTGCACCGCGAGCGCCGAGATCGCCGGCCGGTATGCGGCCTGGCTCGGCGCCGGCATGCACATCGTGACACCCAACAAGAAGGCCAACAGCGCGGACCTCGCCTATTTTCGCGCCATGCACGAGGCTCGCCGCGCCGGCGGCGCGCATTACCTCTACGAGGCGACGGTCGGCGCGGGGCTGCCGGTCGTTCACACCCTGCGGGACTTGAGAGAGACCGGGGACGAGATCACGAGCGTCGAGGGCATCTTCTCGGGAACGCTCGCCTATCTCTTCAACATCTATGACGGCCGCACGGCGTTCTCCGATATCGTCCGCGATGCGCGCCAGCGCGGCTATACGGAGCCCGACCCGCGCGATGACCTCTCCGGCATGGACGTCGCCCGCAAGCTCATCATCCTCGGCCGCGAGATGGGCCTCGAGCTCGAGCTCGGCGATGTCAGGATCGAGAGCCTCGTGCCCGCGGGGCTCGAGAGCGGCTCCATCGAGGACTTCATGGCGCGCCTGCCGCGGCATGATGCGGCCATGCGGGAGCGGCTGGAGAGCGCCCGCGCGCGCGGCAAGGTGCTGCGCTATGTCGGCCGACTGACCTGCGAGCGCGCAGCCGAGAGTGCGAAGGCGCCAACCGGCGTGGCAACGGTCGGTCTGGTGGAGCTGGAGACGAAGCATCCCTTCGCCAACATCGCTCTCACCGACAACGTGGTGCGCTTCGCCACGCGGCGCTATTGCGACAACCCGCTCATCGTCCAGGGGCCCGGGGCCGGACCCGAGGTCACCGCCGGCGGCGTGTTCGCCGACCTGCTGCGCCTGTCCGCTTACCTCGGAGCGAGACTTTGAGTTCCATCCCCAGCCGGGCTACCGCCTTCGCGCCGGCGTCGGTCGGTAACGTCGCTATTGGGTTCGATATTCTGGGCTTCTCGGTGTCGGCGTTGGGCGATCGCGTCACGGTGAGCCGCACGGAGGCGAAAGGCGTCACGATCACCGAGGTCAGCGGTGTGGCGGGAAGTCTGCCGACTGATCCGGCGCAGAACACCGCCGGGCGCGCGTTGCTCGCCATGCAGGAGGCCCTGCAGCCGGGGTTTGGCTTCGCGATGCGCATCGACAAAGGCATTCCGCTCGGCTCCGGCCTGGGAGGCTCCGCGGCCTCGGCCGTGGGGGCGGTGGTAGCGGCCAATGCGCTGCTGCGCCAGCCCTGCAGCAAGCTCGAGCTGCTGAAGTTCGCGATGCAGGGCGAGGCGGTGGCCAGCGGCTCGCTGCATGTCGACAACATCGCGGCGTCGCTCTTCGGCGGTCTGGTGCTCACCGTCGGGATCGATCATCCGCGGGTGAAGCAGATCCCGGTGCCCGAGGGCATCCGCGCGGTCATCCTGCATCCGCACATGTTTCTCTCGACCCGGCAGGCGAGGGCGATCCTCAAGCGCAGCGTCGAGCTGTCGGATTTCGTCTGGCAGACCGCCAACCTCGCCGGTTTCATCTCGGGTTGCTATACCAACGATCTCGACATGATCCGCGCCTCCTTCGAGGACGTCGTCATCGAGCCGCAGCGTCAAGCGTTGATACCTGGCTTTCAGGGCGTGCGCCTCGCCGCCATGACGGCGGGCGCGCTCGGCTGCTCGATCTCAGGCGCCGGCCCGGCGCTTTTCGCCTGGGCCCTGGCCAAGGATGCGCACCGGGTTCTCGAGGCCATGCGGGCCGAGTTCGCGGCCGCCTCCACTCACATCACCGAGTGGCTGGTGGACGTCGGAGCGGATGGCGCCCGGGTCATCGAGTCCGGCTGAGCGGGTGGTGGAGCGGGGCGGAAAAGAAAAATGAGCTTGATGCGGTTCAGAAGCACGCGTGATACGCAGCTGACAGCCGGGTTCGGCGAGGCCCTGGCGCAGGGGCTCGCGCCGGACGGCGGCCTGTATGTTCCGACAGAATGGCCACGAGCGCAGGCCGGCTCCTTCGGCGTGCGCGAGAGCCTGGCGGTCATCGGCGCCAAACTGCTCGCGCCCTTCGCCGTGGGCGACTCGCTCGAGCCGTCCTTGCCGCAGATCACCGGCGAGGCCTTCGATTTCCCCGCGCCGGTGGTAGCGCTGGGGGCTGGCGGGCGGCTCGCGGTGCTCGAGCTCTTCCACGGTCCAACGGCAGCCTTCAAGGACTTCGGCGCCCGGTTTCTCGCCGCCTGCCTCTCTCGCCTGCGCGGCGCCGCGGCGCGCCCCCTCACGATCCTGGTCGCCACCTCGGGCGATACCGGCGGGGCGGTCGCGGCGGCGTTCCACGGGCGCCCGGGCATCGAGGTCGCCGTGCTCTTTCCCAAAGGGCTCGTCTCGCCCACCCAGGAGCGCCAGCTCACCTGCTGGGGCGGGAATGTCCGCTCCTTTTCGGTGCGCGGCACGTTCGATGACTGCCAGCGCCTGGTGAAACAGGCGTTCCTCGACCGCCGCTGGCAGGAGGAGCGCGCGCTGTCGTCGGCCAACAGCATCAATCTGGGGCGGCTGCTGCCCCAGACCGTGTATTACGCGGCCGCGAGTCTCGCGGTCTTCAGAACTCATGGCGAGCGGGCGTCCTTCATCGTGCCGAGCGGCAACCTCGGTAACGCGGTGGCGTGTATCTGGGCCCGCCGGCTGGGGCTGCCGATCGCGGATGTCGTGTTGGCGCACAACGCCAATCGCACCGTGCCGGACTTTCTGGACACCGGCGACTGGTGTCCGCGCGCCAGTATCCCCACGCTGGCGTCCGCCATGGACGTTGGCAACCCCAGCAACATGGAGCGCTTGCGCGCGCTCTATCCGGAGCTGAGCGAGATCCGATCCGCAGTGAGCGCCTACGTCGTGGACGATGAGGCCATCCGTGCACGCATACGCACGGGATTCCAGGAGCTCGGCCAGATCTGGTGTCCGCACACGGCCACCGCCGCCGAAGCATATGCCAGGCTCCCGGCGGAGCGCCGCGACAACGGACGCTGGGTGTTGGTATCGACCGCTCATGCGGCGAAGTTTCGCGAGGTGGTCGAGCCTTTGATCGGGCGCGAGATCGCGGTGCCGGAAACGCTTGCCAGGCTGTTCGCCCGACCGGCCAGGTGCACGGAGATCGACGCCGACCTGGCATCGCTCCGGTCCGCACTGGCGGACGGACGGGTATCGGAGGTTAGTTGACGTGGATGAGATCGAGAAGCTGCCGCCCACCGCCTGGGTTCTCATCGCCATCGCCGCGGCGCTGGGGTTCGGCATCTCCTGGCTGTGGCGCTGGTATCGACAATACCGCGCCCGCAAGTCGCTGCGCCTGGCGGTGACCGCGACCGGATCCGACCACGTCGTCGATGTGCTGGTGCCGGATGGAATGGGTGGCGGCTTTCACGTCGATTTCCTGCTTCTGACCTCCCGCGGTGTGCTCGTCGTCGACCTGCGCGACGTGCAGGGCAACATTTTCGGCGGCGATCAGATGGCGGACTGGACCGTCATGGACGGTCCACGGCGTTCCACTTTCACCAATCCGCAGAGCGGTTTGTATGACCGCATCGCGGCCGTCAAGGCGATCTCGGGAGAAGTGCCCGTCGAGGGCCGGGTGGTGTTCACGCGGCGGGGGCGGTTTCCCAAGGGATTGCCCAAATGGACGCTCATGATCGATGCGCTGCGGGCGGAGTTCCCGGGCATGGAGCACGGCTCCGACACGCCGACCTCTTACAGCGAGGGCTGGGGGAAGATCAAGGGCGCGGTGAAGCCGAGCTACATGTCGCACATGAGATAGACGCTTCATCCGCCCTGTAACGTCTTCGCGTGGTCGGCAAGCACCAGCGAGACGCAGGCGGTGAGCTTCTCCGCATACTCCAGATGGAGGAACTCGTTCGGCCCGTGGGCGTTGGAGTGCGGCCCGAGCACCCCCGTGATGAAGAATTGCGTGCGCGGGAAACGCTCGCCCAGCATACCCATGAAGGGGATGGTCCCGCCGCATCCCACATGAACGGCCTCGCGTCCGTAGACCTGGCGCGAGGCACGCGTGATCGACTCCTCGAGCCAGGGCGCGAAGGCGGGCGCGTTCCAACCGGCCGTGGCCCCTGCCGACTCGAAGCGCACCTGGGCGCCATACGGAGGATTGCTCTCCAGCGCATCCTTTACCGCGCGCACGGCACGCGTTGGATCGCACGTCGGCGGCAGGCGCAGAGACAGCTTCAACGCAAGTGAGGGCAGCAGCACGTTGCCGGCCGATATCGTCGGCGGCATGCCATCGGCGCCCGTCACCGCCAACGTCGCTTTCCAAGTACTGTTGATGAGAAGCTCCACGGGGTCGTTGGAGACGGCGCGCGCGCCGGATGCCCAGGGAAGCTTGCCGGCCACCGATTCGCCCAACACGCGTGCCGCGGCGTCGATCTGCGCTCGCCGGTCCTTCGGGATGGATACCGACAGCTCATCGAGCAGCAGGCCGCCGTTGATCGGGCTCTCGAGGCGGGCGAGGAGCTGCTCGACGATGCGAAACGGCGTCGGCGCGATTCCGGTCGCCATGCCGGAGTGCACGCCTTCCTCCAGGACACGCACGTGCAGCAGACCCACGAGATTCCCGCGCAGGGAGGTAGTGCACCAAACTTGCTCGTAGTTGCCGCATTCGGCGTCCAGACAGACCACGAGTGAGGGGTCGCCGATGGCGTTCGTCCCCCAGCGCCGTGAGATGCGCCGGAAGGTCGATGCTGCCACTCTCCTCTGACGCTTCGATGAGCAGAACGCATCGGGGAAGTGCAACGCGCTGCGCTTTGAGAGCAGCGATGGCCGTGAGGGAGCTGAAGACGGCGTAGCCATCATCCGCCGCACCGCGGCCATAAAGCTTCCCATCACGGAGCACGGGCTCCCAGGGGCCGAGACCGGGCAGCCAGCCGGTGAATTCGGGCTGCTTGTCCAGATGCCCGTAGAGGAGTGCCGAGCCCGGAAGCTCGCCGGGAATATCGACCAGGAGCACGGGTGTATGGCCGCGAAGCCTATGGATCTCGACGCGCATGCCTGGAATGGGTTGCGCGCGGCACCAGTCGGCCATGAGCTGCACGGCCGCATCCATGTGTCCGTTGGCTTCCCACTGCGGATCGAACATGGGTGACTTGTTCGGAATGCGCACGTAGGCCGTGAGACGGTCGACGATCGAGCCGCGCCAGGTGGCGGCGATGGTGCTACGCAGTTGCTCGAGATCCACCATATTCTCCTGCATTCTCAATATATTACGTACGTTTACTAGAGTCGATTCTAGGTAAGCGGAAAAGCCGGCGCGCCGCTTCCGTGCTCGTCTGCGCCAGCGACTCCGCCGGCTCGCCGCGTGCACGCGCCACGACGACGGCGATGTGCGGAAGATACACCGGTTCGTTCCGGCGCGAAGCCGGCTTCGGCTGCAGGTCCCGCGGCAGGAGGTAAGGGCCGTCCGTCTCGAGAAGCAGCCGATCGGCGGGGATGCGCCGCACGAGCTCGAGCAGGTGCGCGCCGCGGCGCTCGTCGCAGATCCAACCGGTGATGCCGATCGCGAGCCCCAGCTCGAGATAACACTCGAGCTCGGCGGCGTCGCCGGTGAAGCAGTGCGCGACGCCGCCGGCGAGCGCCGGCCAGTGCTCGCGCAGAATGGCTATGAAATCCTCGTGGCTCGCGCGCTGGTGCAGGAATACGGGCTTGCCGCAGCGGGCGGCGAGCTCGAGCTGGCGATGAAACGCGGCACGTTGGGCCTCGGGCGGCGAGTAGTTGCGATAGTAGTCGAGCCCACACTCTCCAACGGCCACGACCTCCGCCGCGAGAGACAACTCGCCGAGCTCCGCGAGGACGGCAGAGTCGACCTCCGTGGCGTGATGCGGATGCACTCCCGCGGTTGCGAAGAGCCTGCCGGGAAGTTGCCCGGCGAGTGCGACAGCCTGGCGCGAGCTCGCGGCCGAGGAGCCCGTGACGATCATTTGCACGACGCCCGCGGCCCCGGCGCGCGCAATGACGGAGCTGCGATCGGCGTCGTAGCTGTCGTGCCCCAGATTGATCCCGATGTCGATGAGCGGCGACACGGCGCGCGGCTCCGGAGGCGCCCGCCGTAAGGGCGCGGCCGGCGAGGCCCCTGTGCTATCGTTCCCGGTCATGGTTGCGGCGCATTCTACTGAAGGGGGCGGCTTGCGGCCGGCGGCTTGGCTCGTGGAAGTGCTCCTCGTCGCCTTGCTGGCGGGTGCTCCGGCCATCGCGGCTCAGGCGGCTCCCGCGGGCGCGGCGCAGCGAGCGCGCACTGGGCATCCATCGAGCGTCGCATCGAGAGCGGCTATTTCCAGCAGGATGTCGCCGGGCTTACCGGCGTGGCTGCCGCACTCTCGCCCGGCGGCGGCGCGGCCAGTGATGGCAAGGGCGCGGAGTGGCGAAACTATTATGCGGCGCTCGCCGCCTACAGGCTCGCGCTGCTCGCGAGGAGCGATGAAACGCGGGCGTGGCCTTACGCGCAGCAGTGCATCGACCGGCTCAACCGCGTGCTCGTGGTCGATACCGGCTCCGCCGAGGCGCTCGCGCTGCAATCGGCCTGTCTCGCCCTGCAGAGCAATCTCGATCCCTGGCGCTCGCCGCTGGCGGCGCCGCTCAGCCGGGCCCGCAGCGACAAGGCGCTGAAGCTCGCACCCGACAACCCGCGCGTGCTCCTCCTCGACGCCCTGGCCACCCGCGAGCGGCCGCGGTTCTTCGGCGGCGACAATCAACAGGCATACCAGCTGATGCTGCATTCGGTGTCGGCGTTCGAGCGGCCAGGCGCGCCGGCGGCGGGACTGCCCGCGTGGGGCGCCGCGGATGCGTTCACCTATCTGGCGCAGGACTATCTCACGCGCGGTCGGGCTCTCGCCGCCCGCAACGTCCTCGAGCGGGCACTGCTGGTCGCGCCGGACTTCAGCGCAGGCAAAGCGGCTCATGGCGGAGATCATCTCGGGATAACAATCATGACGGGGCGTGGGGGAGGGCATCCATGAGTGGCGTACCGCAAACGGTCGCGCCGCCGCCAGGCGATCTCGGCGTGCGCGCGCTCTATATGCTCCTGTTCGCGATCGTGTTCTGGATCGTGAGTTGGACGCTCGCGGTCACCGCGATCGCGCAGCTCCTGGTCCGGCTGGCGACCGGCCACGCGAGCGCCGAGTTGGCACGTTTCGGCGGCGGCCTCGCACGTTATACTAGGCAGATCATCGAGTACCTGACGTTCGTCACCGAGCGGGTGCCGTACCCGATGGGGGAATTTCCGGTCCAGTAGGCGGCGCTGAAGCGCGTATGGCATCCGTATGTCACCTGACTCCGACAAAGCCCACCTCATCCACCAGCTCAGGATCGATCGCTCCGAGCGCGACGACACCGTCGCCAGCCACCGCAGGTGGTGGCTTCCGGCCATCATCGCCGTAGTCGTCATCGGCGCCGTGGCGGTGGTTCTCTATACCCGCAACAGCGTGGTCGAGGTGAGCGAAGCGACGGCGGTGGCGGCCTCCGCGGGCGCAGCCCCGGCCGCGATCCTGCAAGCGACCGGCTACGTCACAGCGGAACGCGAGGCAACGGTCTCTTCGCAGATCGCCGGCCAGGTGTCCCAGGTGTACTTCCAAGAAGGCGAGCACGTTCATCACGGACAGGTGCTGGCACGACTGGACGACAGCGCCCAGCGTGCATCGCTGGACCAGGCACGTGCGCAGTTGGCGGCCACGCAGGCGCAGTTGAACCAGTATCAGGTCCAGCTGGCGCAGGACCGGCGCGATTTCGCGCGCGATGCGGCGCTGATCGGCCAGCATCTGGTGTCGGAGGAGGATTACGAGACGGCCCGGACACAGGCGGCGACGCAGGCTGCCCAAGTCAAGACCCAGCAGCGTCAGGTCGAGCTGGCGCAGGCCGGCCTGAAGGCGGCACAGGTGCAGGAGGATTACACCGTCGTCGAAGCGCCATTTACCGGGGTGGTGATCGACAAAGCGGCCCAGATAGGCGAGATGATCTCGCCCATCTTTGGGGGCGGCACCTTTGAGGCGGCCGGCATCGCGACCGTCGTCGACATGAGCTCCCTCGAGGTCGACGTCGATGTGAACGAGGCCTACATCCATCGGGTGACGCCGGGTCAAGGCGCGACGGCGGTGCTCGATGCCTATCCCGACTGGAACATCCCGGCCCACGTGATCGCCATCGTGCCGACGGCCGACAAGAGCAAAGCGACCGTCAAAGTCCGTGTTGCGTTCGAGAAGCTCGAGCCGCGTATCCTGCCGGACATGGGTGTGCGCGTGTCGTTCCTGCAGGAGTCATCGGGACTGTCGGGTGCTGACGCTGCCAGCTCGCTCCCGGCCGGCACGGTGTGGGTGCCCGCATCCGCCGTCGTCCAGCGCGACGGCCGCTCGGTGGTATTCGTGGTTCAGGGCGGCAAAGCCCGCGAGCAATCCGTGACGCCTGGCGAGAGCCAGGGCGATCTTCGCGCCGTGCAGGGTATCGCCACCGGCTCGGCTGTCGTGCAGTCGCCTCCCGCGCGCCTCGGCGATGGCTCGCGGATCACGGTGAAGTCGGACAATGGGTAAGGACCGCCGCCAGGGTGACAACTGTCATCTCGGGTGATGATAAACCGCACTTGGGGCAGAAGTCTCGATACGAGATGCTGCGCAGCCGGCAAAAGTCGCGCCTTTTGCCGGCGACAACGGAGCTGATGTCCGAAAAACGGCCGCAGGCCGTTTTTCCAATGAATTAGGGGAGTAATGGGTATGAGTCCACTGGTCGAGATCCGCAACCTGAGCAAGGTCTACACGCGCGGCCGGCAAAAGATCGAGGTGCTGCACCACGTCAATCTCGACATCGCCCAGGGGGACTTCCTTGCGCTCATGGGGCCATCCGGCTCGGGCAAGACGACGCTGCTCAACCTGATCGGCGGCCTCGACTCCCCCACCGAAGGCTCGATCGCCGTGGGCGGGAAGCGGATCGACCAGCTCGGGCAAAGCGATCTCGCCCGCTGGCGGGCCACGCACGTCGGCTTCGTCTTCCAGTTCTACAACCTGTTGCCGATGCTCTCGGCCACGAGGAACGTGGAGCTGCCGCTGCTGCTCACCAAGCTGCCGGCCACCCAGCGCCGCAGCCACGCGGCAGTGGCACTCGAGCTCGTCGGCCTGGCCGATCGCGCGGCGCACAAGCCCGGCGAGCTGTCCGGCGGACAGCAGCAACGCGTTGCGATCGCGCGCGCCATCGTCTCCGACCCGACGTTGCTCGTATGTGACGAGCCGACTGGCGACCTCGACAGGCAGTCGGCGGTCGAGGTGTTGACGCTGCTACAGCGACTCAATCGCGAGCACGGCAAGACCATCGTCATGGTCACGCACGATCCGAAGGCGGCCGAATACGCGAGCCATACCCTGCACCTCGACAAAGGCACCCTGGTCGAGTCGGGACAGGCGGCCGAGGCGGCGGCACGGTGAAGTACCTGCCCCTCATCTGGTCGGCGCTCTTCCGGCGCAAGACCCGCACGGCGTTCACGATCGTCTCGGTCATCGCGGCATTCCTGCTCTTCGGCCTGCTGTATTCGGTGCGCGAAGCCTTTACCAGCGCCGCACACAATGTCGCCGGCGCGAGCCGCATGATCACGATGTCGAAAGAGAGCCTGATCGTCTCGCTGCCGACGAGCCTGCTCATGCGCATCCAGTCGGTGCCGGGGGTGAGCGCCGTGACCTACGCCAACTGGTTCGGCGGCTATTATCAGGACCCGAAGAATCAGCTCGTGGCCGAGGCCGTCGCCCCCAACTTCTTCGGCCTGTATCCGGAATTCGTCATGCCGGCGGCCGAGCTGCAGGCGTTCCACCAGACCCGCACGGGCGCGGTGGTCGGCCAGAGCCTCGCCGACCATTTTCACTGGAAGGTGGGCGACAAGATTCCGGTCCAGGCGACGATCTTCCCGCAGGGCAATGGATCCAACACCTGGACGTTCGATCTGGTCGGCATCTATCACGTGAACGATCAGAGCCTCAAAGGCCAGGAAGGCGCGCTCTTCTTCAACTGGGACTACTTCGACAAGGCCACCCAGTTCGGCGGCGGTACGGCGGGCTGGTACGTCGAGCGTGTGGCACAGCCGAAGGACTCGAGCCAGGTCGCGGGGGCGATCGATGCGATCTCCGCCAACTCCGATCATGAGACCAAGACCCAGAGCGAGTCTGCCTTCCAGGCCTCCTTCGTCGGCCAGTTCGCCGACATCGGCCTCATCGTGGGCGGGATCATGGCCGCCGTGTTCTTCACGCTCATTCTTCTCACCGGCAACACCATGGCGCAGGCCGTGCGCGAGCGCATTCCCGAGCTGGCGATCCTGAAGACCATCGGCTTCTCCAACCGCAGCGTCCTGTCGCTCGTGCTCGCGGAGTCGGTGCTGCTGCTCGCGCTCGGGGGCGCCATCGGACTCCTGCTATCCGAAGCCGCTGTCAGCGGTATTCGCGCCAAGCTGGGCCCGCTGATCCCGATGCTGCCCGTCACCGCGCACACCTGGCTCGATGGAATCGCGCTCATGATCTTCATCGGGCTTCTGGTCGGGGTGCTGCCGGCGCGGCGGGGCATGCGGCTGCGCATCGTCGATGCGCTCTCTGGGCGGTGAGGGTATCGGCATGCGAAAGCTCGGCTCGGCTCTACTCACCCTGATCGTCGCGGCGGCCTTCGTCGCGCTGCTGGTGGCGCTGCCCTGGTGGGCGGCGCCCGTCGCCGCGGCGGCGCTCGTGGCGTGGCTCCTTCTCACGCGCACCGGCCGGCAGGCCTGGTCGGTCACCGAGCTCGGTATCGCGACCGTGCCGCAGCGCCTCGGAGCGGCCTCGGTCGTGGTGGTCGGCATCGCCGGCGTGGTCGGTGTGCTGGTCGCTCTTTTTGCGATGTCGCAGGGATTTCAAGCGACTCTGGCGCAGACGGGAAACGACCAAACCGCCATCGTGCTGCGCGCCAACTCGCAGACCGAGTTGAATTCCGTTCTGGACCATGATGCGACCACCATCATCGGCAGCGAGCCGCAGGTGGCGCGTGACCCTCACGGTCAGCCGATCTCCTCTCCGGAGCTCGTGGTCGTTGCATCGCTGCCGAAGAAGAGCACCGGACTCGATGCCAACGTCGAGGTGCGCGGCATCGGCGAGCAAGCCTGGGCGCTGCGCCCGCAGGTGCGCATCATCGCGGGCCGACGCTTCACGCCGGGGCTGCGCGAGCTCATCGTCGGCAAGCGTGCGATGCAGGAGTTCGAGCACACGGCGCTGGGCGGGAAGATGGACATCGGCGGCCAGCCCTGGGCCGTGGTGGGTGAGTTCGATTCGGGTGACGAGCACGACTCCGAGCTGTGGGCAGACGCCGATGTGGTCGCATCGACATATCGCCGGGGCGACAGCCGTACCTCCGTCACGGTCCGCCTGAAAAACCCGACCGACTTCGCTGCGTTCAAGGCCGCCGTCACCGCCGACCCGCGTTTCAAGGTCGATGCCAGCAGCACCCGCGATTATTACAACCGGCAATCTCGAGAGCTCACGCAGCTCATCCGTGTCCTTGGCACGACGGTGGGCATCATCATGGCGATCGGCGCCGTCTTCGGTGCGCTCAACACCATGTATGCGGCTGTAGCCACCCGCACGCGCGAGATCGCAACGCTGCGCGCCATCGGCTTTCGCGGCGGCCCGGTGGTCGTGTCGGTACTGATCGAGACGCTTTTGCTCGCGATCGCCGGCGGCGTGATCGGCGCCGGCCTGGCCTGGGCCATCTTCGACCACTACACGGCCTCGACGCTCGGAGCGAACTTCAGTGAGGTGGTGTTCGAATTCCGTGTGACGCCGGCCCTGCTCGCCTCGGGCCTGAAGTGGGCGCTCGCCATCGGGTTCGTGGGTGGGCTCTTCCCCGCCGTGCGCGCGGCGCGGATGGCGGTGACGGAGGGTCTGAGGGAGCTGTAGCCTACGCCCAGTCCGGCGCCTGACCTGACTTCCATTTGATGCTGCAGCCGATGCTCGGGATCTGATTGCCGATCGGCTTGCCGGCGAGGAGGGCGTCCGCGGCAGCGCGCAAGTCGCTACCTGTAATCGGCAATGCGTTACTGGGTCTGCTGGCATCGAACTGGCCGCGATAGGCGAGTTTGCGTGCGGCGTCGAACAGGAAGAAATCCGGTGTGCAGATCGCCTGGTACGCCTTCGCCACCGCCTGCGTGTCATCGATGAGGTAGGGAAAGGTGAAACCCTTCTCGGCGGCGATCCGCTTCATGCTCTCGGGGCTGTCTTCCGGATACTTCACGGCGTCGTTGGGGTTGATGGCGACGATCGCGATGCCCTTGGGCCCGTACTCGCGCGCGAACTCCACGAAGCCCTCGAGCAGGTGCTTGACGAAGGGACAGTGGTTGCAGATGAAGGCCGCCAGCAGCCCCTTCGAGCCCGCGAAGTCCCGCAGCGCGAAGCGCCTGCCGCTCGGGTCGGTTAGGCTGAAATCCGGAGCCGGCGTACCGAGCGCCAGCATGCGGGACTCTCGTCGGGCCATGCGCTCTCCTGATTCACATTGCAGTCAGCGCCGCGCACAGCGCCTCGACGTGGCGCTCGTCCTGGTCCCAGGAGGCGACCAGGCGTGCCGTGCCCGAGGCGGGCGCGCCCCAATCGTAGAATTCAAAGCCCGCTGCCCGCAAGGCGGCCTTGCCTGCAATGCTCAGATCGGCGAACACCTCGTTCGCCTCGACCGGATGCAGCAGCCGCTTGCCGCAAGCCTTGCCGATGGCGCGCGCCAGGGCGTTGGCACGCTCAGCATTGCGGCGCCAGACGCCGGATTCCACGTACGCCAGGAGCTGCGCCGCGACGTAGCGCGACTTCGACAGCAGGTGACCGGCACGCTTGCGCTGCAGCTCGAAGTCCCGCACCAGCCCCAGGTGGAAAAACACCACCGCTTCCGCGCCGAGAGCGCCGTTCTTGGTCGCCCCGAAGGAGAGGACGTCGACTCCCGCCCGCCAGGTGACATCGCCGGGATGACAGCCCAGGTACGTCACCGCGTTCGCAAAGCGCGCGCCGTCCATATGAACTTGAAGTCCGTGCGTGCGCGCCACTTCGCACAGGGCGGCGACTTCAGTGGGTCGGTACGCGGTGCCTAGCTCTGTCGCCTGGCTGATCGATACCGCCGCCGGCTGCACGCTGTGCACCGAGACCGCGTGGCCCTCGAGCGTCGCGGCCAGCGCCGCGGCGGTGAGTTTCGCTGCCGCGCCGTCGATCCGCTCGAGTTGCGCGCCGCCTGTGAAAAAGCCCGGTGCGCCGCATTCGTCGACAGCGATGTGGGCTTCGGGATGGCAGTAGATCGCGCCATAGCGCGGCGTCACCGTCGCGAGCGCCAGGGAGTTGGCAGCGGTACCCGTGGTCACCGCGAACGCCCGCACCTCCGTCCCGAAGAACTCACCGAGCACCTCGTCCAGACGCTGCGTCCAGGGATCGTCGCCGTAGGCGACCGCGTGGTCGCGGTTGGCGGCGGAGATAGCCTCCAGAATCTCCGCAGAGACGGAAGCGGCGTTATCGCTGCAGAAGCGCATCGGTTGTGTCAATCGACCCTCCATCGGAATGACCAGGCGCCGAACGCAAGGAAAACGAGCGTCGTCGCGGCAAGATATATGAGGTTGGGTGTGATCCGCTGGAAGCCGGCGCCGTCGAGCATCACGGCGCGCGCCGCCTCGATCACTTGAGTCAGGGGAAAGATGTCGGCCACCCACTGCACCCAGCGGGGTGAGCCCTCGATCGAGAACCAGACACCGGAGAGGAGCATCATCGGCCAGGTGAGCAGGTTCAACAGGCCGCCGACCAGCTCTTCGCTGGCGAACCGCGCGGCAATGGTGAGACCGAGCGCGATCATCGACAGCGATCCGATCACGGCCACGAGCAGGAGGAGGGCGATGCTCCCGGCGCTGTGGAAGTGGATGATGGCGCCGATCCCGGCGTAGAGGACCACGGTGACGAAGAGTATGAGGCTCAGGCGCGAGAGTACCTGGGCCGTAAGAAACTCGAACGCCGAGAGCGGCGTTGCATGCAGGCGCTTGAGGAATCCGCTCTTGCGATATCGCAACACGACGTAACCCACGCCAAAGAGGCAGCTGAACATCATGTTCATCGCCAGGATTCCCGGAAAGAGCCAGTAGATGTAGGGGATCGCCTGGCCCGTGACGGGCTGACGCCGGGCGCCGGGGTCGGCGGCGATGAGCAGCTTCTCGACGATGTAACCCTTGGGAGAATCGGTGTTGACCCAGTAGCGCGCGCCGCCATCGAGATCGAGCAGCAGATCGATCTCCTGATGAGTGACTTCGGAGAGGCCGGCGGCCTCATCGTGGACGGGCACGAACTGCACGTAGCGCTCCGCGAGGAAAGGATTCGCATGCGCTGCGACACTCGCGCCCAGTACGCCCACCTTGAAGAGCGGACGCGGCGGGCCGCCGAAGATGAATCCCATGCCGATCACGACGCCCACGGGCAGCAGCAGTGTGAACAGCAGCGTCGGGCGGTCGCGCACGAACTCGAGGTTGCGTGCATGCCAGACGGCGAGCAGTCGCTTGATCATGTGCGCAGCTCCTTGCCCGTGAGGTCGAGGAAGAGGTCTTCGAGATTCGCCGGACGGATCCGCAGATTTTGCAGCGGAACGTGCGCCTCCATCAGGGTCCGCAGCGTGCCGTCGAGATCGTCGGTGCTGATCTCGACGCGGTCGCTGGCGTCGATCAGCTTGAGCGGCAGCCGCCGCGCGCTTCTCGGGAAACTCCTGCCGCGGCAGCTCGAGCAGCACCTCCGCGAAGTGCTCGCGCAGCAGCCGCTGCGGCGCGCCCTGCGCAATGATGCGACCGCCGTCCATGATGGCGATCTCGTCACAGAGGAGCTGCGCCTCCTCCATGTAGTGTGTCGTGAGGATGATGGTCTTGCGCCGCGCCTTGATCGATTCCACCAGCTCCCAGAAATTGCGCCGCGCCTGCGGGTCGAGGCCGGTGGTCGGCTCGTCGAGGAACAGCACCTTGGGGTCGTTCACCAGCGCGATCGCGAGCAGCAGGCGCTGCTGCTGACCGCCGGAAAGCTTGCGGTTGTCGCGCTGCGCGAGCTTCTCGAGCGCGCACACTCGCAGAACCTCATCGACATCCAGGCCGCGCTCGTAGAGGCCGCGAAAGAGCGCGACGCTCTGGCGGACAGTGAGGAAATCCTGCAGCGCCGTCTTCTGGAAGAGGATGCCGGCCTCCTCGCGAAAGCGCGGCCCGAGGCGCTCGCCCCGGTAGCGCACCTCGCCGGAGGTCGGCGGCAGGATTCCCTCCATGATCTCGATGGTGGTCGTCTTGCCCGCGCCGTTGGGTCCCAGGAGCCCGAAGCAGGTGCCCTCCGGCACGGCGAAGGAGACGCCGTCCACGGCGGTCACGGAGGGATACTGTTTGACTAGATCGTGGACTTCGAGGATCGGTGCGCTCTCGGGCAACGGCATCTCCTGGCCGGACGCGCCGCATACGCCGCGCCGTCGACTGGTATTATGGGGTGGCCAGGGATTCTGCCGCCACGGTGCAAGATTTCCAATATGGTAACGTCCCAGTTGCCGTTATGGTCCGACAAGGACGCCGCCGAAGGGTGGAGCGTCCGCGAGAGCCAGCGAGCGCGGCGCTTGACCGTGCGCGTCTTTCACACGGGCCGTGTGGAGGTCGTAGTGCCTTTCAGGACTTCGGCGCGCGCGGTGGAGCGCTTTCTCGAGAGGCATCGCTCGTGGATCGAGCGCAAGCGCGAGGAGGCCCGGCGCCGGGCCGGGCCGCCGGTTCCTTTCCCGCCGCCGCAGATCGAGCTGCCGGCGTGCGCGGAGACCTGGCGGATTCATCTGTCGGGCGGGGCGGGCCGGGCGCGGATCGCCTCCTCGGGATCGGGCCTGCTCGCTC
>CAWHWV010000047.1:0-13424 GCA_963833085.1 uncultured Pseudomonadota bacterium | reverse complement strand
AATGTCACCCGCAAGAGCGGCAGCGGCTGTGCGCGGTGGGCAGAGTTCTTGACGCTTGCACGCACGACGATCTCGCCTGCTGCAGCGCCGGCAACAGATGCGCCAAGCTGACGCACGTCATACGCGTGGATGTTCCATCGCGGAGCAAGCTTCACACCCAGCGCGGAGTACACCGCGCTCAAAGACCCCGTAAGCGACGGGTTGGCTGCCAGGGCGTCGCGATAATGATTGACGATCTGCAGCGCAAGAGCGATCGTCAGCGCGCCGGTACCGAGCGTCCAGGCAAGACCCGCGCGCGGGCGCCGCGCTTTGGGCTCGAAGGCGCTCTCGGGGGATTCCTGCGGAGTGTTGGTCTGCTGCGCATTCGGGGTTTCCACCAGCGACAAAGGCTCGGGATCCGCAGGCAAGAGCGCGGCCCACGTCGGCTGGGCACCCGGCTCCGTAACGGCTGTCGCCGCGGGCGCAGGCTGGCTCTCGCCCGCGACAGATGCGGCAGGCTCCGGCTCTTCCACCGGTGTTTCGTGCTGCGCGGTCTCTGCAGGCGCGCTGGGACCGCGAGCGGACGTTACCAGGACGCTGCCGCTGTCGAGTTCGATCTCTATCTCGCCGGTATCCTCAGGCGCGACCGATATGGGCGGTAGCGAAAGGGCGGCCGGCTGCGCGGCCGCGGTCTCCGGCGCCTCCGGCGCGGCGGCGGGCCGCTCCTCCGACAGCCGTGCCAACGCGTTGAATACGTTCAGACATCGCCCGCAGCGGACGTAGCCCTGCGCGACGCGCAGATCCGCTGCGGTGACGACCAGGGTCAGGGCGCATTTGGGGCAGACGGTGAACATTCAATCGCGCGGGCGGCCGTTTCGCCGTCCCCAGAGACAGACCCAACTCTCGCGAACGCCGAAGGTGCGCATATCGAACCAGGTGTCATAAGCGCGTTCCACCTCGGGCGCATCCTGCTCCATCAGAC
Organism: uncultured Pseudomonadota bacterium; assembly: GCA_963833085.1. Classification (GTDB taxonomy): domain Bacteria; phylum Pseudomonadota; class Gammaproteobacteria; order Steroidobacterales; family Steroidobacteraceae; genus 13-2-20CM-66-19. The sequence continues at coordinate 12,463 of CAWHWV010000047.1, read as the reverse complement.
CCGATAACACCAGCGCACCCGCGGGCCGAACGATGTCGGCGAAAAGGGGCGCGAGCTCCACCAGCGGGCCGGAGAGGATGTTCGCGAGCAGGAGGTCCGCGCCGCGTGGAATCGCCGCAGCGGAGTCGCAGAGCCGCACACGCTCGCTCAGCCCGTTCGCGCGCGCGTTGTCGCGCGTCGCTATCAGGGCCTGGGGATCGATGTCGAAGCAGCTCGCGGACTGTGCGCCGAGCCGCACCGCCGCCAGCGCCAACACTCCGGAGCCGCAGCCGAAGTCGACCACTGCGCCGTCCCGGGATGGATGCGCGTCGAGCCATTCGAGACAGAGCGCCGTCGTCGGGTGTGTGCCGGTGCCGAAGGCGAGCCCCGGATCCATGATCACCACCGCGGCATCCGGCTCATCGACCCGCTCGTGCCGCGGGCACACCCACAACCGCCGGCCGAAGCGCATCGCATGGAAGTCGCGCAGCCATTCGCGCTCCCAGACGCGATCGGCTACCTCGCGCGCGCGCAGCTGTGCCGGATCCACGCCGAGCGAGCGACTCAACGCGCGAACGACTGCAGCGCGATCCGTTTCCGGCGGGAAGAGGGCTGCGAGGCGCGCCGCCGGCCAGAGCCGGAATTCCCCCGGCGCCGGCTCGAGGACCGGCGAGAGGTCACGATCGTCCGCATCCACGAAAGTGACGGCGATCGCTCCGCAGCACAGGCAGGCGGCCTCGGCGTCGTCCGCCGCAAGCCGCCCGAGATCCAGGCTGACCTCGAGGAAGATGCGTGAAATACGCTTACCTCAGCCCCAAACGCCTTTCCAGGTAATGGATGTCGGTGCCGCCCTTCTGGAAGGCCGCGTGGTTGCAGATCTCCTGGTGCAGCGGCACATTGGTCTTGATGCCTTCGATCACCATTTCCGCGAGCGCATTCTTCATGCGTGCGATGGCGGTCTCGCGCGTGTCGCCGTGGGCGATGACCTTGCCGATGAGCGAGTCATAGTTCGGCGGCACGTGATAGCCCGAATAGATGTGGCTGTCGACCCGGATGCCAGGCCCGCCCGGCGCGTGCCAGAGGCGGATCGGGCCGGGGGAGGGCATGAAAGTCTTGGGATCCTCGGCGTTGATGCGACACTCCATGGCATGCCCGCGGATCTGCACGTCGCTCTGCACGTAGGGCAGACGCTCGCCCGCGGCAATGAGGAGCTGCGCTTTGACGAGGTCGATGCCGGTGACCAGCTCGGTGACCGGATGCTCGACCTGAATGCGGGTGTTCATCTCGATGAAATAGAACTCCCCATCCTGATACAGAAACTCCAGCGTGCCGGCGCTGCGATAGCCGACCGCGCGGCAGGCCTCGACGCAGCGCTCGCCCATGATCCGCCGCTGCCGGGCGTTGATGCCCGGCGCGGGAGCCTCCTCCAACACCTTCTGATGCCGGCGCTGCATGGAGCAGTCGCGCTCGCCCAGGTGGATGGTGTTGCCGTGGTCGTCCGCCAGCACCTGGAACTCGATGTGCCGCGGCCGTTCCAGAAACTTCTCCATGTACACCTGGTCGTTGCCGAAGGCCGCGCGTGCCTCCGCCCGGGTGATGCCGATGGAGTTGAGGAGCGACGCCTCGCTGTGCACCACGCGCATCCCGCGGCCGCCGCCGCCGCCCGAGGCTTTGATGATCACCGGATAGCCGATGTCCCGGGCGATGCGCAGGTTTTCCTCCGGTTCGTCACCCAACGGCCCGTCCGAGCCCGGCACGCACGGCACACCGTGACTCTTCATCACGCGGATCGCCGACACCTTGTCGCCCATGGTGCGGATGGTCTCCGCCCGCGGGCCGACGAAGACGAAGCCGCTGTTCTCGACGCGCTCGGCGAAATCCGCGTTCTCCGACAGGAAGCCGTAGCCGGGATGGATGGCCACGGAGTCAGTGACCTCGGCGGCGCTGATGATGGCGGGCATGTTGAGATAACTGCCCGCCGAGGGTGGTGGCCCGATGCACACGGACTCGTCCGAGAGCAGCACGTGCTTCAGGCTGTAATCGGCGGTGGAGTGCACCGCTACCGTCTTGATACCGAGCTCGCGGCAGGCGCGCAGGATGCGCAGAGCAATCTCGCCGCGGTTGGCGATGACGACCTTCTCCAGCATGATCGCCGCGCTTACTCGACCACGAAGAGGGGTTGGCCGAACTCGACCGGATCGCCGTTGCGCGCCATGATGGACGTGATGCGGCCCGCGCGATCGGCCTCGATCTGGTTCATCATCTTCATGGCCTCGATGATGCAGAGCACCTGCCCGACCTTCACCTCATCGCCGATCTCGACGAAGGCCTTGGCGCCCGGCGAGGGACTGGCATAGAAGGTGCCGACCATGGGTGCCGTGATCACGTGCTCGTTGGGCTTCGGCTTTGCGGCGCTCTCACCCGCGCCGGCCCCCTGGCCGGACGCCTCGGCCGGCGCCGCGAGCGGCAACGGCGCGGCGCCGCGGCTCGGATCCCATGCAGGCTGGGCCGGCCCGAACCAGGCCGGCGCCGCCATCGGGTGCACCATGGCCCCGCCCGCCGGCATGCGGCTGATACGCACCGCTTCCTCGCCCTCCTTGATCTCGATCTCCGCGATACCGGATTCCTCCAGCAGCTCGATCAGTTTCTTGATTTTTCGAATGTCCATGCCGGGCATGCTCCCCCTGGTCTGTTGCTCGTGTTGGAAAAGGCCTTTGTGTTTCAGGACGAGGCGAGATGCCGGCATGCCGCCCGCACTGCGAGCTCGTAGCCCAGCGCGCCGAAGCCCGAGATCACTCCGATGGCAATATCGGAGAAGTAGGACCCGTGCCTGAACTCCTCGCGCGCCCGCGGGTTGGAGAGGTGTACCTCGATCATCGGCAGGCCCATGCCGAGCACCGCATCGCGCAGCGCGATGCTGGTGTGGGTGAAGGCGCCGGGATTGAAGATGAGCACCCCGATCTTCTCGGCGGCGGCCTGCTGGATGCGGGCAATGAGCTCATGCTCCGCATTGCTCTGGAAGCAGAGGAGCTCTCGGCCATCCTCGCGGGCAAGCTGCACCGCCCGCTGCTCGATGGCCTCGAGCGTCTCCGCTCCATAGATCCCGGGCTCCCGGGTTCCGAGCAGATTCAGGTTCGGGCCGTTCAGCAACAGCAGACGGGTCATTCGGGGCAGGGCCACGCGTGCTCGAAACAAGCGACGCGCCGGAATTTACCCTAATTCCAAGGAAATGGGTGATTTTTGCGGCGAATGCCGCGAAACGAGCGATACCGCGATCACAGCCGGGCGCCCGGGGAAGCCTGTGTGCGCATCACCGCCAGCTTGGCCATTCCGTCCGAAATCTCGCACCGCGCGGCCGCGAGGCCGATCCGACCCCGGTCGAGGTCGTCCATGCGATCCAGGATCAGGGCGGCCTGATCCGGGCGCAGCTTCCCTATCTTCAAAGTGACGATGCGCCCGCGCGCGTCGACGAATACCGAAAACGGGAAGACCGCCTCCATGCCGAGCGCCTTCACGGCCTGGAGCCCCGGCTGCTCGCCGATGAGCAAAGGATAATGGATGGCAGCACGGCGGGCGTACTCGAGCACCGCGGCGCGGGTGTCCACCGCGACCCCGACGACCTGCAGCCCTTCCGGCGCCCGCTGCACGCTCAAGCGCTCGAGGAACGGAATCTCCTCCCGGCAAGGCTCGCACCAGGGGGCCCAGAAATTGACGAGCAGGGGCCGACCCTTCCAATCGGACAAGCGGCGCGTGTTGCCCAACTGGTCTTGAAAGGCCATGTCCGGCAGGGCGTCCGCAATGGGCTGGGTCGGCGGCCCACCGTCATCGGCCGTCGCCGCTTGGGAAGCCGTGGAATCCGCGGTTCCGATTCGACCGGTGGCCAGGGCGGGAACTGCGAGGAGCGAGGCCGCTGCCGGGAGTGCTTTCGGCTTCATCAGGCGTCCATGAGCCAGGAATCCCGCCAGGCCCGCGGCGATAATGACCGCCGCTGCCGGAAGTGCCCGAGTCAGCAGACGCATGCTGTCAGGAGGCAGGTAGCGAGGCGAACGCGGCGCGGGCGGCAGCCGCGAATTCGGCTCCCTTCATATAGCCGACCACCCGGTAGCGAGCGCGCTCGTGACCATCGCGGCCATAGAAGGCGATGGTCGGCGGCCCATAGATTCCGAAGCGCTGCAGCAAAGCGCGGTCATCGGCATCGTTGGAAGTGACATCGGCCCGCAGCAGGACCGTGCCGGCCAGTGCCTGCTGCACCGTCGGATCAAGAAATGTGGTGGCCTCCATCTCCTTGCAGGACGTACACCAGTCGGCATAGAAGTCGACCATGACCGGCCGCCGATCGCGCGCGGCCTGCGCAACCTGGCGGTCGAGATCGGCGACCGTGCGCACGGGCGCGAAGGAGAGGGACTGTCGTGTACCCGCCCATGCAGGGATGGGTGAGAGCGGATTGGTGCCCCCGAGGGCCGCTCCGGTGACTAGCGCGAGCCCATAAAGTCCGGCGACCAGGCCGCCGACTCTGAGCGTCCAGCGTGCCCCCCGGACATTCCGCGTGCCGACGAACAGTATCGCGGCCGCGGCGCCCACCGGCACGGCCCAGAGAGCCAAAGTCACGCGGGCCGGGAGGACGCGGCCGAGCATCCAAACGGCCACCCCCAGCATCACGGCACCGAAGAGCCGCTTGATCGTGTCCATCCAGGGCCCTGACTTCGGCAACAGCTTGCCCGCCGAGGTGCCGATGACCAGCAGGGGCGTGCCCGTGCCAATGGACATGGCGAACAGGGCGGCAGCGCCCCGGGCCACCTGACCCGTCTGGCTGATCACCGCCAGGGCAGCCACCAGCGCCGGACCTACGCACGTCGTGACGAGGAGCGCCGAAAGTGCGCCCATGATCGCGACGCCACCCAGTGTTCCGGCGGTCTGCTTGCTGCTGAGGTTCGCGATTCGCGTCTGCAAGGCAGCGGGTATCTGCACGGTGAATAAACCCAGCATCGACAACGCCATGGCCACGAACAGCGCGGCGAAGGTCGCGACGATCCAGGGCTGCTCGAAGGCCGCGGCAGGTGCCTGCCCGCCCAACGCAGCGAACGCGGTGCCGGCGATCGTATAGGTGAGGGCCATGCCGAGAACGTAAGTAAGGGACAGCACGAAGGCGCGCCCTGTGGTCACCTTGTGGCCCTGACCGACGATGATGGCGGAGAGGATGGGGATGGTCGGGTAGACGCAGCCGGTGAAGGCCAGGAGGAGGCCGGCGCCGTAGAACGCGGCGAGCATCGCCAGCAGACTGCCGGACCGGGCGGCGCTCGTGTACCCCTGCTGGTCGGACAGAGCACTGCTCGATGTGTCGGCAGCCGAGCTCCCCGCGCCAGGTCCCGCCGAGCCTGCGGCCGGCAAGGCCACGGCGAGGGTCTTGGTGATCGGCGGATAGCAGAGCCCGGCGTCCGCGCAGCCCTGATAGGTCACCTGCAGCGAGAGAGTGCGCGCCTGGCCGGCGGTCCCGCCCGGCACGGGCACGGTGCCGCTGACGGCGTTGCGATAGATCTCTTCCCGTCCAAAGTAGGGGTCGATCTTAATCTGACCGGCCGGGAGCTGCAGCGCCCCGAGCGCGGCCCCGCCGCCGGCGCTGACCTTGAGCCGGCTGCGGTACAGGTAGTAGCCGTTGCGGATCCACCAATCGAGACGGATCGCGTCTGCGCTGGCCGCTGTCGCCCCAACGTGGAAGACCTGATCCGCAGGAAGAAACTTGGGCTGAGCAGCGTTCGGCGAGGCGCCGTTCAGCGCGGCCACAGCGGCAGCGGTCCCGGACTGCGCCGCGGGGGCCGCACAGAGTCCGCCGGCGGCACCTGCCAGCAGCAGGGCCAGACCCAGCGGCGCCAGTGTCCGGCTCATGGGCCCACCGCCCCGCCCAGCCAGGCGAGATACTCGGCGGACCCGCAAATCACCGGCAAGGCGATGATTTCGGGCACATCGTAGGGATGAAGGGCTTTCAGCCGCATCTCGAGCTCCGAGTACCGGACACTGAGCGTTTTGATGACCAGCAGCACTTCGGGTTCATCGTGAATGGCTCCCTGCCAGCGATAGGTCGAGTGTACCGTCCCCACCCGGTTCACGCAGGCGGCAAGTCCCGATTCCACCAGCTCGCGGGCTATCCTCGCGGCGGCCGCGTCATCGGGGCAGGTGCTCAGTACCACCATAGGCTCGATCGGTTCCGAGGGGGGAGTCACTTCGGGGTCCAGGCAGGGGGCCGGCGGCGCGATCATAATCCCCGGCACGAAAATTCTCCCCCCGCCAGGGCTTGAAATTCGACCTTCGCCGCCTATCATTAGCAGCCACGTGAGGAGAGTGCTAATACCTCCCGCGCCCATTTTCCATAAACAGCATCCTAGGAGCGTCCCCCATGAAGATTCGTCCTCTTCATGATCGCGTCATCGTAAAGCGTCTGGAGGAGGAGCGTACCTCCCCCGGCGGTATCGTCATTCCCGACACGGCGGCTGAGAAGCCGGTCCAGGGAAAGATCGTCGCGGTCGGCAACGGCAAGATTCTCGAAGACGGCAAGGTCCGTCCGCTGGACATCAAGGTCGGCGACAAGATCCTCTTTGGCAAGTACAGCGGCACGGAAGTCAAGGTCGACGGCGAGGAGCTGGTCGTGATGCGCGAAGAGGACGTCATGGCCGTGATCGAGAGCAAGTAAGCGGAGACAAGACAAATGGCAGCCAAAGAAGTCAGATTCAGCGATGACGCCCGCCAGCGAATGCTGCGGGGCGTCAACATTCTCGCTAACGCCGTCAAGGCGACTCTCGGCCCCAAGGGCCGCAATGCCGTGCTCGAGAAGAGCTTCGGCGCCCCCACCGTCACCAAGGACGGCGTCTCCGTCGCCAAAGAGATCGAGCTGAAGGACAAGTTCGAGAACATGGGCGCGCAGATGGTGAAGGAAGTCGCGTCACACACCTCCGACGAGGCTGGTGATGGCACGACGACCGCGACGGTGCTCGCCCAGGCGATCATCCGCGAGGGCCTGAAGGCCGTCTCCGCGGGCCGCAATCCGATGGACATCAAGCGCGGCATCGACAAGGGAGTGATCACCGCCATCGAGGAGCTGAAGAAGATCTCCAAGCCCTCCAAGGACTCGAAGTCGATCGCCCAGGTCGGCACGATCTCCGCCAATGGCGACGAGTCGATCGGCAAGACCATCGCCGATGCGATGGACAAGGTCGGCCGCGAGGGCGTGATCACCGTCGAGGAAGGCTCGGGCCTCGAGAACGAGCTCGAAGTGGTCGAGGGCATGCAGTTCGACCGCGGCTATCTGTCGCCGTACTTCATCAACAATCAGCAGAGCCAGACTGCGGAGCTCGAGAAGCCGCTCATCCTGCTGGTCGACAAGAAGATCTCCAACATCCGCGAGCTGCTGCCGCTGCTCGAGGGCGTCGCCAAGTCCGGCCGGCCGTTGCTGGTCGTGGCCGAGGACGTCGAGGGCGAGGCGCTCGCCACGCTGGTGGTCAACAACATCCGCGGCATTCTCAAGGTGGCATCCGTCAAGGCCCCGGGCTTCGGCGACCGCCGCAAGGCCATGCTGCAGGACATCGCCGTCCTCACCGGCGGCACCGTGATCTCCGACGAGGTTGGTCTGTCGCTCGAGAAGGCGACGCTGAATGACCTCGGCGAGGCGAAGAAGGTCGTCGTGGAGAAGGAGAACACCACGGTCATCGACGGCCACGGCAAGCAGGCCGACATCAAGGCGCGCATCGAGTCGATTCGCCAGCAGGCCGAGGAGGCCACTTCCGATTACGACAAGGAGAAGCTGCAGGAGCGTGTCGCGAAGCTCTCCGGCGGTGTTGCCCTCATCAAGGTCGGCGCTGCCACCGAAATCGAGATGAAGGAAAAGAAGGCCCGCGTCGAGGATGCGCTGCACGCGACCCGCGCGGCCGTGGAGGAAGGCGTGGTACCGGGCGGCGGTGTCGCCCTGATCCGCGCGCTGAAGGCGCTCGACAAGCTCGAGGGTGCGAACGAGGACCAGACGGTCGGCATTCGCATTCTGGCTCGCTCGATCGAGGAGCCGCTGCGGCAGATCGTGGAGAACGCCGGCGAGGACGCCGCCGTGATCCTCAACAAGGTCAAGGAAGGCAAGGGCACGTACGGTTACAACGCTGCCACCGGTGAGTTCGGCGATCTGATCGAGCAAGGCATTCTCGATCCGACCAAGGTCACGCGCCTGGCGCTGCAGAACGCGGCGTCGGTGTCTGGTCTGCTGCTGACGACGGAGGTCATGGTGGCCGAGGCGCCGAAGGACGAGGAGCACAGCCACGGCATGCCGCCGGGCGGCGGTATGGGCGGAATGGATATGTAACGGACCTGTCTCCCGAAGCCCTGTAGGGGCGTAGGGAGACCCCTCTAAAGAGGTATCGATAATTTGTTGATGAGCCGATAACCTTATCGGCACTGGTTAGGGACGGCGCCCGACCCCAAAGCGGGTGGCCATCCTGAAAGACGCGGAGCAAGACCCCCTATTCCGCGCAATCTTAGAGGCCCGCTAACGCGGGCCTTTTTTTTCTGTGTCCCTGCTTGCGCAACTCGCTCCCGGCGATTTGCTCGGCCCATCCTGGGCCTCGCCCCTTCGGGGCCGGCGCTGCGCGCCGTCCAAAATCGCTCCCGGCGATTTTGTGCGCGGCCAACCCTGTGGCTTTTTCCACCTCGCGGCCCAGGGAACGGCCCTGGGCCGCTTATTGATTTGCTTTCGCACGGCGCATAATGAGGGGGCGCGCGAGGTTGCGGGAGCATCCCATGAATGTTTTTATCAGGCGTGTCGTTATTGCAACGGTTGTCTCCGGAGTCGCTTTCGGACTCGTGGGGTTGGCGGCGGGGCAGTCGGCTAATCCGCAGGCACAGGGCGGCGGGCGCGTGATCGCCAAGGGGCCGGGCTATAGCATTGTCGCGACTGGGGCGGGCAATCAGGCGGGAGAGACGGCATTTACGGATGCTCCGCTCGAGACGCTCCATGAGCCGATCGTTTGTCGCGGGCAGCGGGTGTTGAGTATCGACAACCGGAACATCCGCTTCGAGGGTAATGCCATCACCGCGGAGGACGGCTGCGAGCTCCACATCAGCAACAGCCGCATCAGCGCGAGTGGTGTCGCCATTCGGGCGCGCAACGCGAGCGTGCACATCGAGAACAGCGAGATAGACGGGCGCAAGGGATCCATAGACGCCGCCGGGGGGGCCCAGATCTACGCCGAGACGTCGACCTTCCGGGGCGCAGCACGCCGACTGGGTGAGGCCGTCATCCACGACCTCGGCAACAACGCCTGGGACTGACATGAAGCGCTGGATCCGGGCTCCTGCCCGGCCCAGCCTCCGCCACCTGCGGCGGCGGGGCACCTCCCTGTGCCTGAGAGACGGGGTCGTGCTGCTCGTGTTTTCGGGTCCACGGGGAAGCAAGATTGATTGACCGCCTGGCTATCAGTGCGGAGCTGAGGGAGTGCCTGCAGCGGCAGCTTGACGCTCTCGAGGCCGCCTCACCGGAGCGCTTGGGCTCACTGCCTGCCGCCGTTCGCGACTCGCTGCCGCTCGTTTTCGCGAGCAGTGATTTCGTTGCGCAGGCCTGCGTGGCTGACGCGGAGCTGCTGGGCGATCTGACGGGCCGATACGCCTTGACCAGCCGCTCCGACCCCGGCGACTACGTCGTCCGCGCGCCGGCGGCGGGCTCCGCTCCCGATGCGGACATGCTCTCCGCCCTGCGGCGCTGGCGCCGGCGCGAGATGGTACGGATCGCATGGCGAGCGCTGGCGGGTTGGGCGGAGGTCGAGGAGACGCTCACCGAGCTCTCCGACTTCGCAGATGCGGCCATCCGGGTGTCGGTCGAGCACGCCCGGCAAACCCTCACGGCCCGATACGGTGAGCCGCGTGCCGCCACGGGCGCGGTGCAGCCGCTGGTCGTCGTCGCCATGGGAAAGCTCGGCGGACGGGAACTCAATTTTTCGTCGGATGTCGACCTGGTGCTGCTCTTTCCCGAGCACGGTGAGACTGACGGCCCGCGGCCGATCGCGAACGAGGAGTTCTTCACTCGTCTCGGTCAGGGCCTCATCCGGCTGCTGGAGACTGCGACCCACGACGGCTTCGCACTGCGGGTCGATATGCGGCTGCGCCCTTTCGGCGACAGCGGCCCGCTGGTCGCGAGCTTCGCCTCGCTGGAGGATTATCTACCGCTGCATGGGCGGGACTGGGAGCGCTACGCCTATGTGAAGGCGCGGCCGGTCACCGCGGCCGACCGCTATGCCGAAATCCGTGCCTCGGCGCTCGGCCCCTTCGTCTACCGTCGCTATCTCGATTACGGCGTCTTCGAGAGCCTGCGGGAGATGAAGGGCCTCATCGAGCGCGAAGTCGAGCGGCGCGAGCTCGCCGGCCACATCAAGCTGGGGCCGGGCGGCATTCGAGAGATCGAGTTCATCGTGCAGGCGTTCCAGCTCATCCGCGGCGGCCGGGAGCGACGGCTGCAGACGACGTCGCTCCTGGAGGCTCTGAGCACGCTCGGCGAGCTGCGGCTCATGCCGGAGACGGCCGTCGCGGAGCTGCGCGCAGCGTATCTGTACCTGCGACGGCTGGAGAACAGCCTGCAGATGCTCGCCGATGGCCAGGTCCACCAGCTTCCCAGTGATGATCTGTCGCAGCAGCGGATCGCGCTCGCCATGGGGGCCGCGGATTGGAGCGCGCTGCTCGCGGCGCTCGGCCGGCATCGGGCGAGCGTCAACAGTCATTTCAACCGCTTCGTGTTCGGGGCCGGCGACCGCGCCGCCACGACGGTCACGATCGATCTCGGCCGGCTGTGGGACGACGGCGCGGAGAGCGCGGTGTTGTCGGAATCACTCGGCCGCGCCGGATTCGTGGAGTCGGCGCAGGCGGCGCAGATGCTGTTGGCGCTACGCGCCTCGGCGCTGGTGCGCAAGCTCGATGAGCCCGGGCGGCGGCGACTGCAGGCGCTGCTGCCGCCGCTGCTTGCCGACATCGGTGCCGCCCAGTTCGCGGGCGGCGACCAGCTCGCCGTGCTGCGCCGGATCATTTCCATTCTCGAGGCCACCGGCAAGCGGTCCGCGTATTTCGTGCTGTTGCGCGACAGTCAGCCGGCGCGCTCGCGCCTCATCGAGATCTGCCGCCACGGTGATTTCCTGGCCCGCCAGATCGCCTCCTACCCGCTGCTGCTCGATGAGCTCGTGGACGAGCGGCTGCTGTCGGAGCTGCCCGACCGGCCGGCGCTGGCGCGCGAGCTGGAGGCCGCAATGCAGCAGCTTGGCGATGAGGACCCGGAGCGACAGGTCGAAGTGCTCTGCCACTTTCAACGCGCCGCGGTCTTCCGGATCGCGGTGGCGGATCTCACCGGACGGCTGCCGGTCATGCGCGTCAGCGACCGGCTCACGGAGATCGCGGAGCTCATCCTCGGGCGCGCGATCGATCTCGGCTGGCGCCAGATCACGGCGCAATTCGGCGTGCCGCATTGTGGCGAGGGCGTGCAGCGCCGAGCCGTGACCATCTGCGCCGTGGGCTACGGCAAGCTCGGCGGCCTGGAGCTCGGCTATGCATCGGATCTCGATCTGGTCTTTCTGCACGACTCCCGCGGGGAGCGGCAGGAGACCGATGGCGCACGGCCGATCGACAATCAGCTCTTCTTCGTGCGCCTGACGCAGCGGCTCGTGCACCTGCTCACCGTGCACTCGGCGGCGGGCCGGCTCTATGAAGTGGACGTGCGGCTGCGGCCGAGCGGCAAGGGTGGCATGCTGGTCACGCAAATCGATGCCTTCGCCGAGTACCAGCGGCACGAAGCCTGGACCTGGGAGCACCAGGCGCTGTTGCATGCGCGCGCGGTGGCGGGCGCGCCGGCGCTATGCGTGGAATTCGAGAGCACTCGCCTCGACGTGCTGCGCCACGCGGTGCGGCGCGAGAGTCTGCGGGACGAGGTGCGCGCGATGCGCGAGCGCATGCGGCGGGAGCTGTCGAAGGGCAGCGACGGCACGCTGGATTTGAAACAGGACGCGGGCGGTATCGCCGACATCGAGTTCCTGGCCCAGTACTGGGCGCTGAAATGGGCCCGTGACTATCCGCCCGTGGCGATGTTTTCCGACACCATCCGGCAGCTCGAGTCGGTCGCTTCGGCGGATCTGGTGCCGCAGGCGACCGTCGATGTCCTCACGGCGGCTTACCGGGCGTACCGCACCCGGACGCATCACCTGTCCCTCGCTGGCGAGCCCGGCCTGATCTCGGCGGCGGAATTCGTCACCGAGCGCGCCGCGGTAACGACACTATGGGATGAGGTGATGGTGCGGACCGAAACGGTATAATGCCGCCATGGCCGCGCAACCCAAACCACTCATCCAGCCGAACGCGCAGAACCAGTATGAGGTCACGTCCGAGGACCTGCCGCTGTCGTGCCCGATGCCGCAGATGTATCTGTGGAACTCCCATCCCCGCGTCTATCTGCCGATCGAGGACATCGGCTGGGCCAAGT
>CAWHWV010000046.1:0-43166 GCA_963833085.1 uncultured Pseudomonadota bacterium | reverse complement strand
CAGCTTGTGCCGGTGCTCGTCGCTGATGCCGAGCGCCACCGGCACCGGGATGATGCCGCCCAGCAACGCGGCCCAGAACGCGTCGATGAACTGCTCGTTGCTCCCGAGGAAAAGGATCAGCTTGTCGCCGCGGCGGGCGCCGAGACGCTGCAAGTGATGGAGGATACCGAGCGCGCGAGCGTGCAGCTCCTCATAGCTGACGTCGCGAGCGTCGTGCTCACCCTCTAAATAGGTGATCTTGCCGGGATAGTTGCGGTTGGCCACGAGCAGCTCGGCCAGAGTCGTAATGTGCGTCGTGGCGTTCGTCAGGTTCGACATCAGCGGCGTTCCAGCCTCATGTGCAGGGGATGACGGGTGCGAAGATTGATCTGCGCCTCGAGCTCGATCGGCTTGTCGGCCACGTGGATCAGGCGGAAGTGCCGCGCCACGTGGTGCAGATGCATCAGCATCTCGTAGAGCGCGAAAGTCTCGCCGATGCAGTGGCGCGGACCGGCCGCGAACGGCATGTAGGCGAAGCGGGGGCGCTCGGCGTCGTGATCCGGCGCGAAGCGCTCCGGAAGGAACGTATCGGGGTCCTGCCAGTACCGCGGGTGGCGATGCAGCAGATAAAGGGGCAGCAGTACGTTGGTGCCCGCCGCTATCTCATACCCGGAAAGCGTATCGGGCTGCACCGTGCGCCGCGACAGCAGCCACCCCGGCGGATAGAGACGCAGCGCCTCATTGACGACCTGTTGGGTGTAAGGCAGTTGCTCCATCTGCGGCAGGCTCGGCGCGGACTGATCCGGGACAGCATCGAGCTCCGCGTGCAGCCGGGCCTCGGCGTCGGGATGTTGGGACAGCAGGTACCAGGTCCAGTTGAGCCCGCTCGCCGTGGTCTCGTGACCTGCCACCACCAGCGTCAGGATCTCGTCGATGAGCTGGCGCTCGGCCATCGGCTCGCCGCTGTCCTTGTCGCGGGCGCTCATGAGCATCGCGATGTAATCGAAGTGCTCTTCGCTCTCCCGACGGCGCCGCTCGATGAGCCCGGCGACGAGCTTGGTGAGCGAGCGGAACTTGAAAGCGAACTGCAGGTTCCGGCCCTGCTCCTTGCTGATCACTTCGAAGGGATTGCCGCCGAGCTCCTGCGACATGCGCTCGAGGTCGCGGCCGAATATGGAGCGCAGCACGATCTCCAGGGTGAGGGCGCTCATCTCGTCGGTGAGGTTCACCGGCTCCCCGGTGCGGGCGAGCTCGTCCCAGCGGGTCAGAAGCTGCGTGTTCGCCGCGCCGATGGTCTCGGCGAACTGGGTGATGACCCGCCGGTGGAAGAAGGGCTGCATCATGTAGCGCTGGCGGGTCCAGAGCTCCCCCTCGCTGGTCATGAGGCCCTTGCCGAGCAGTATCTTCACCCGATCGAGGCCGAGCCCCTTCGTGTAGTTGCGGTGGTTCGAGACCAGCACCCGCTTGACGTCGTCCGGGTGGTGGATGACGTAGGTGTGGGACTGCCGCGCCGGCACGTAGACGCGGTAGATATCGCCATGCCGGGCAAAGAGCTCGATCATCCGCTCCAGCGAGTCGTCCGTGGAGCCGATATCGAACTGAAGCTCGGCTTCGGGCGGCTGGGCCTGCATCGTTACGGGTCTGTTCATGGGAACCCCGGATTATATTAAATTGGTCGATTACTCATGGGAGCGGTTCAAGCGTGACACCCGAGCCGGACGACGGCGGCCTGCGAAATACCTTTTATCGCAAGGTCACCCGCTCGGGACGCAGCATGACGCCGGCGCGGCGGCTGCTCTATCGCCTGGCAGTGCCTCTTGCCACCGGCATCATCCGGGGATGGTGGCTGCTGTCGCGGGTGGTAGCGGTACGAGGCGCGCAGCATATCGATGAGGCGCTGGCGAAGGCGCCGTCGCTCGTCCCCTGTTACTGGCACCAGCACCAGCTTTACTGCGCCAAGTACCTCCTCGAGCAGCGCTCGCGCCTCAAGGTCGGCTGGCTGATCAGTCCCTCGGTCGATGGCGAGCTCGGCGCCATGATGGCCCGGCGCGCCGGCGCCCACGTCATTCGGGGCTCGTCCAGCCACACCGGGGCGCGCGCATTGCGCGACTACTATCAGGCCCTCGTCAAAGAGGACATCTCGCCGGTCATCACACCCGATGGCCCGAAAGGGCCGCGGTTCAAATTCAAGCCCGGCGCCATCCTCCTGGCGCAGATGTCCGGGCGCCCGATCCTTCCCATGGCCTACGCCGCCTCCCGAGCCTGGAGGATCAAATGGGACCGCTTCGTAATACCGCTTCCCTTGTCGCGGATCGTCATCGCGATCGGGCCGCCCCGTTACGTGCCACGCGCAATCGATGCCGCGACGCTCGCGAGGCTGCAGGGGGAGATGGAAATGGAGCTGCGGCGCCTCTTCGAGGAGGCGCAGGCGGCTTTGAGCTAGAACGGCGTCACATCCCTGGGTTTTAGTTCCAGATTCTGTTAAGTCGCGAACCCCTGGACGAACAGCGCGTTAGCTTGTGTTCCTGAGTAAGTGTGCGAGAATCGCGCGTAACTCGTTAGAAGACTGCAGCCGGACACGGTCCACAAGCTGGCTACCGGCAGCCCGCGGCCGAGCAGCCGTGGGGTAGGCTGCGCGACTAACGGTCGGGGAGAGGTCACCGGGTCCCATGTCGAGTCTGCCGCCGGATAAGCCTGCGGATTTCACCGCTTCGGACATTCTTTCGGCGGACGCCTGGAACGGCGACAAAGTGCCGCGGGCGGCCATCGGCGTCGACGTCGCCTGCACCAAGATCGCCGTAGATTTCCAGAACATGCGCAAGGAAGGCGTCGCCGACTGCCTGCGCCGCAATCTCGAGCTGCTGCGGGAAGCCACCGTCACCGACTGCGCCTTCCTGCTGGTACTGCGGCCGGATGAGCCGGTCATCGAGGAAGTGCAGGTAGCCCGCGGGGCATTTGCCCAATGTCGCCCGGAGGCCGTTCAGGGCACGAGCCTCGACTCCTTCCCCTGGCTCAAGGCGCGCATGGATCACCTGCGTCTCTCGGAGCTGCGCGATACCGCGGCGCCGCGCCGGGAGCAGGCCGCCGAGGCGCAGCGTTTCTCCGAGCTGCAGATGGGCTCGGTGCTGCTGATTGCCCTGCGCGTGCAGGGTAAGCCGGCGGGATTTCTCGGTCTCGCGCAGGCGCTGCCGCGCGGCGCATGGGACGTGAATCTGCAGCTGCTGATGAAACTCATCGGCACGAGCCTCGCCACCGGGCTCGAACGTGTCCGCGTCGAGGCACGGCTCGCCAAACTCGAGGAGCGCACCAAGCTCTCGCAGGCGTCAGCCAACGACGGTCTCTGGGACTTCGACGTCGAAAGTAACGAGGTCTACTTCTCCCCGCGCTGGAAAGCCATGCTGGGCTACGGCGATGAGGACATGCGCGGCTCGCCCGATTGGAGCAGCCTGGTCCATCCCGATGATCTGGCGCGTGTGCAGTCGGCCATCCGGGATCACGTCGACGGCAAGACACCTATCTTCGAGAGCACCCACCGAATGCGCCATCGCAACGGCGAGTGGCGTTGGGTCATCAGCCGCGCGACGGCGCGTGTGGACAAGCACGGTCGCCTGCTGCGCCTCGTCGGTGTGGAGCTCGACATCACGGAGCGCAAGCTCTACGAGGAAGCGCTCTTCCGCGAGAAAGAGAGCGCGCAGATCACTCTGCAATCGATCGGCGACGGCGTCGTCACCACGGACGCCAACTCCGTCATCGACTACATCAACCCGGTGGCGGAAGCGCTCACCGGCTGGCGGCTGGAGGATGCCATGGGCCGCCCCGTGGAGGAGATCTTCCGGGCCTTCCACGAGGAGACCTGCGAGCCGCTCGAGAACCCGCTCACGGTCTCCATCCGGCGCATCCGTCCGATCAAGTCGGTGCGGCCGATGCTCCTCATCCGCCGCGACGGCAACGAGCTTTACGTCGAGAGCACCGCCGCGCCCATCCGCGATGGCGCCGGTCGGGTTTCGGGCGGCGTGTTGGTCTTCCACGATGTCACCGAGGCACGCGAGCTCAACCGGCGCCTCTCCTATCACGCGAGCCACGACCTCCTCACCGGGCTGGTCAATCGTCGCGAGTTCGAGAGTCGGCTCGAGCGGGCGCTGAAGAGCGCCAAGGCGCGGGAGGCCTCCTACGCTCTCTGTTACCTCGACATCGACCAGTTCAAGATCGTCAATGACACCTGCGGGCACAGCGCCGGTGATGCGCTCCTCGGCCAGGTCGGCGCGCTGCTGAAATCCAAGGTTCGCTGGCGCGACACGCTGTCGCGGCTGGGCGGCGACGAGTTCGGAATTCTCCTCGAGGCCTGCTCGCTCGATGAAGCGATGCGCACGGCCGAGACGCTGCGCGAAAGCGTACGCAACTTCCGCTTCACCTGGGAAGACCGCGTATTCCGTCTGGGCGCGAGCGTCGGCGTCGTCCCGATCACCGCCGACAACGAGGACGTTGCTTCTATCCTCTCCGCCGCCGACAGTGCCTGCGGAGCAGCGAAGGAGGGCGGCCGCAACCGGGTGCACAGCTTCGCCGAGAATGACATGGAGCTGATGCGCCGGCGCCGCGAGATGCAATGGGCCGCGCGCATCAACGCCGCTCTGGAGGAAGGCCGTTTCGAGATCCATCGGATGGCCATCCAGCCGTTGCAGCGGGTCGATCTGGGCGCGCACTACGAGCTGCTGCTTCGTCTGAAGGACGAGAACGGCCGTATCGTTTCCCCGAACGACTTCATCGCGGCGGCGGAGCGCTACGGCATCACCCCGGCCATCGACCGCTGGGTGATCGAGAACGCCTTCCGCTGGCTCGTGTCCGAGGCCGACGAGCGCGAGAAGCTCGCGCTCTGCTCGATCAACCTGTCGGGCCAGAGCCTCGGCGACGACAAGTTCCTGCCCTTCGTCATCGACCAGTTCCACAGGAGCGGCCTCGACGGCAGCAAGATCTGCTTCGAGATCACCGAGACCGCGGCGGTCGCCAGCTTCTCCCAGGCGAACCGCTTCATCGCCTCCTTGAAGGAACTCGGCTGCAAGTTCGCCCTCGATGACTTCGGCACCGGGCTCTCCTCGTTCGGCTACCTCAAGCACTTCCCGGTCGACTACCTCAAGATCGACGGCAGCTTCGTACGCGAGATCCTGCGCGACCCGATCGACCGTGAGATGGTCCGCTCCATCAACGAGATCGGCCACCTCACCGGCAAGCAAACCATCGCCGAGTTCGCCGAGAACGCCGAGATCATCCAGATGCTCACCAGCCTGGGGGTCGACTTCGCCCAGGGCTATGGGGTGGCGCAGCCGCAGCGGGTACTCAAGGCCGCGGTTGCGTAAGGGATCTGCGGGATTTTGCCGCTATAATGCCGTTTATGGACTCGAACGGAGCCCTGGTTTCTGATCTGGTCGCGGCAAGCTGCCAGCAACGCCTGAGCGATTGCGGCATCCGGCCGACCGCCCAGCGCGTCCGCATCGCCTCCCTGCTGCTCTCGGCCCCCCAGCACCTCTCCGCGGAGCAGATCCTGGCCAATCTGCGCTCTTCCGGCGCGCGGGTGTCCAAGGCGACGGTGTACAACACCCTGAATCTCTTCGCCTCCCACGGCCTCATCCGCCTGCTCTCGGTCGACGGCACCCGCGCCTGGTTCGATTCGAACGTGGACGCCCACTACCACTTCCACGACACCTCGAGCGGCGCCCTGATCGATGTCCCCGTGCCCGAGGTCGAGTTCAGCCGCCTGCCCGCCGCCCCGCCCGGGACGGAAGTGGCGGGGATAGACCTCGTCATCCGCCTGCGCAAGAAGGCCTCGTAGCGCCCTGACTGCGCTCCCGCCCCAGCGCCGGAGTCACGCCTGTGTTCATTGGAATCCTCCGCCGCTGCGCGCTGATCGGGACTGCAGTTGCGCTCGCCTTGACGGCCGGCTGCAGCCGCGGTCCGAATGAGCTCGCCGCGCCTCTCTCCATGGTGGTCGCGAGCCCAGGAATTGCGGCTGGGATGCTCGATAAAACCCATACCTGCGCCGGCCCAGGCATCTCCCCTGAGCTGACCTGGAGTGCCCCACCCGCCGGAACGCGCAGTCTGGCGCTCGTCGTCACCGATATCGATTCGCGCTTCGGCTACGACTACGTTCATTGGGTCCTGTACGACATCCCGCCCAGTGAGCGCGAATTACCCGGTGGATTTGCCGCGCGGCCCAGCCCTCCTGGGGCGATTGAGCGGGGCCTCAATGACGACGGCGGTAAGGGCTACGTGCCGCCCTGCCCGCCTGGGGGCGCGATTCACCGCTACGACTTCGTGATCTATGCCCTCGGCACGGTGGTGCATACGCCGGGGTTGTCCAAGGCGGCGCTGTTCGCAGCAATACGCGGTCATGTCCTCGCGAAAGGCGAGCTGATCGCCCGCGGCAGGCACTGAGCGCAGAACGCCTCGGAACCCAGGCCCGGGATGACCGCAGCGGCGCCACCCTATACAATTCGCCGCCCCGGCGCCGGGATAGCTCAGCTGGTAGAGCAGCGCATTCGTAATGCGCGGGTCGGAGGTTCGAGTCCTCTTCCCGGCACCACTTATTGACGGTCCGTTCCGACCACATCGGTAGCGGATTATTCCGGGCACATCGGTAACACTTTTGCGCCGAAGGGGTTTTCGGCGCCCAAGCTCTGTGTTGCGTGTCATTCGCCGGAGAGTTGATATGAGCAGCCCGAGCACGGCCACGTACACCGGCGGATGTCTCTGCGGCGCCGTGCGTTATGAAGCACACGGCGAGCCGCGATCGCAGGGCTATTGCTTTTGCAGAGATTGCCACAAAGCTTCGGGATCGGGTTTCATCCCCTTCCTCTCATTCCCAGCGAGCTCGGTACGCTTCGCGGGCGAGCTGAGGCAGTCCATCGTCAAATCAGCGCGCGGCGAAGACGCGGTTCGCAACCGCTGTGCGACCTGCGGCAGTCTCGTATTCGGCGGCCCTGTCGGCACGGCCGAGTTTCATACCATTTACGGCGGTTCCCTCGATGACTCCTCGCGCTTTCGACCGACGATAGCGATCTTCACGCGTGACAAGCCGGATTGGGTGCTGATGCCGCCGGGAATCGCGGCGTTTGAGACGCTTCCAGGAATGTGACGGCGGGGTCATGGCTACGCTCAGCCAGATCGAGCACATCGTAGTTCTCATGCTCGAGAATAGGTCATTCGATTGCCTCCTTGGCCGGCTCTACACCGACAGGCCGGATTTCAATGGTCTCATCGGCTTGGAAAGCAATCGCCAAACCGGCGGCGCGGGAGAGCCGGTGCAGGTTTGGAATTCCCAGAGCACCGTGCCGGGGACCATGACAATCCCCTCGCCAGACCCCGGCGAGGAGTTCTCGGACATCACCACACAACTGTTCGGTCTCGACGCCTCCGCCAACGACGCTCCACCTACGATGAGCGGGTTCGTGGACGACTACGTCCGCCAGAGCAAGGAGCCGCCGTACGACCCAAAGCAGGTCATGCACTTCTTCAGGCCGGAGCAGGTGCCCGTCATCAGCACCTTGGCGAAATCCTTCGCCGTGTGCGATCAATGGCATGCCTCGGCGCCGAACCAGACCTGGCCCAATCGCTTCTTCGCTCACTGCGCCACTGCGTGCGGGTACGTCAACAATTCGCCGTCTCACTTCCCGTACATGATGGACTCGATCTTCGAGCGGCTGAATGCCAGCGACAACGGCTGGCGCGTCTACTACCACGACATCCCGCAATCGCTGACCCTGGCGCGGCTCTGGAACCATGTCGACAGATTCCGGCACTTCGCGGAATTCGCCCGCGACGCCGCGGCCGGCTGCCTCCCCTGCTACGCATTTCTGGAGCCTCGATACTTTCCCGACGCCAGCCTGGGGATGCCCAACGATCAGCATCCGCCGCACGATGTGGTCTTCGGCGAGCAGTTGATCGCAACCGTCTACAACGCTGTCCGTGCCTCACCACTCTGGGAAAGCACGCTGCTCATCATCACCTACGACGAACATGGCGGCTGCTTCGATCATGCGCCCCCGCCGCTCGCGGTCCCGCCGGGCGACGGTCGGACACAGGAGGGGTTCGCGTTCAACCGCTATGGCGTGCGGGTTCCGGCAATCATCGTGTCGCCCTACATTGCGCCCGGCACGATCCTCCGAGCGGCCCCCGGGGGAGTCCCGCACGTTGGACCTCCGTATCCGTTCGATCACACGTCCATCATTGCCACGGTACGGAAATGTTTCGGTCTCAGTGAGGCCTTGAGCGCAAGGGATGCCGCCGCGCCGGATCTCGCCCCGGTTTTACGGCTCGATCGGCCCACGAACGATGCGCTGGGCCTGCTGACAGTGCCGAGCTACACGCCCAGCGCCCAGGATCTGACCGCCGCGATTGGAAGGCCACTGAGCGACATGCAGCAGAGCCTTCACCGCCTGGCATCGATCCTGCCGGCTGCTGACGGCGACTTCGACCAACGCATCGGGCAATTGCAGTCGGGGGCCGTGGCACCTGCTCCGGCCGCCACGATCGTCGCGGACGCCAAGCAATTCATAGCAGCGAGAATTGCGGCGCTCTTCGGCTGAGACATGCTGCCGCTGGCATTGAGCGGGTGTCGGCTCTGCGTTGCGTGTCACTCGCCAGAGAGTTGACCCACCAAGGAACGGTTGGGTGTCCGGCGGCATTTAAGTCTCGTGGCCCAGAGCAAAGCCGTCTCACGCACAGTCAAAGGCATCGGAATCGGCATCGGCGTTCTGATCATTGTGCTCGCGCTGATCATTGCATTCTTCCCGTGGAACAAGCTGCGCGGTCCGGTCTCGCGCGCGCTCTCCGCCGACCTCGGGCGTCCGGTCAGCATCGCTGCGCTGCACGGGTCACTGTTCGGGCATCCTCACGTGCAGGTGAGCGGGTTCACGATCGGCAATCCTGCATGGGCAGGCGGCGGGGAGATGGTCTCGATCCAACGCATGGACCTGGAGCTGCGCTTTTGGCCGCTGCTTTGGGGCGAGATCGTGTTGCCGCGAGTCGCGCTGATTCGGCCGAAGGTGCGTCTCTTTCGCGCGGCCGACGGACGGGCGAATTGGGTGTTCACCGCTCATCCCGAGAGCACAGAGGCGAAGCAGCAGGCAAACCAGCCGATGCACCTGCCGCTGGTGCACGTGCTGGTGATCCAGTCCGGCAAGCTCAGCGCCCGCGACGAGATCCACAAGATCACCTTCGCCGGCACGGTCGCTGCCGGCGAGGCAAGCGGAGTCTCGGCTGGTATGCCGTCGCGCACCGCAAAGGCCGTCAAGGCCAGGGCAATGAGCCAGGGCGCCAAGCCCAGCGGTGCCAAGCAGCGGGCCAGCAGGGTTGCAGCCGACACGGGCACCGGATTCAAGCTCTTTGGCAAGGGTGAGCTCAACGACAAGCCCTTCACGCTGCGAGTGAGCGGCGGTCCGCTCGTCTGGGCGGAGACTCACAAGCCCTACCCGTTCGACGTGCGGATGATTGCTGCCGACATTCGCTTCACCGCCCGCGGTGTGGTGCCCCATCCCTTCGATCTCGGGCAGCTCGAGATGACGCTCTCGCTGTCCGGCAACGATCTCGCCGACGGCTACTACCTCACCGGTTTGGCGCTACCAAACACACCGCCTTACGCGATCTCCGGACATCTGCACAGCGCGGGCACGAAGTTCAAGCTCACCGACGTGAACGGGAGGCTCGGTGGTAGCGACATCCACGGCGTGGTGACGGTGCAGCTCACCGCGCCGTACCCCGTACTCAACGCCGACCTCACCTCGCATGTCCTCAACCTGGCGGATCTCGGACCGACCTTCGGTGGCAGCGCACCGAGCGCCGCGGAAGAAACACAGGAGCGGCACGGGAGTGGACACCCGACGAAGGCAAAAGCAAAACACGAGCTTGCGAAGGGACTGGCGCACGGCGTCACCGGCAAGATTGCCGAGACGACTTCAAAGCAGTTCCTGCTGCCGACAGCGAAACTGCAGGTCAGCCGCCTGCGCGGCATGGACGCGACACTTCGCTACCACGCCGATGAGATCAAGGACCAGAACCTACCGCTGCAGAAAGTGGACCTGCACCTGCGGCTGCGGAACGATGTGCTGAGCATAGATCCCTTCGCCTTCACCCTTCCCGAGGGGACGCTGGCCGGGACAGTGACGATCGACGTTCATGGGCAAGTGCCAAGAGAGCAGCTCGACGTACGCCTAACCCATGTGGAGCTCGCCCAGTTTCACACCAAGGGAACCGCCAAACCGCCATTCGAAGGCACCCTCGTCGGACGATTGCTCCTGGATGGCAGCGGCGACTCGATGCATGCCTTCGCTTCGACTGCCGACGGGACGCTCTCGTTTGTCGTTCCCCATGGTGAGATCGAGCAGGCTTTCGCCGAGTTCGCCGGCGTCGATGTGGCGCAGGGGCTGGGACTCGTGCTGAAGAAGAAACAGCAACAAACAGACCTCCGCTGCGGCATCGCGGACTTCGACGCCGACCACGGCATTGCGAAGGTCAA
Source organism: uncultured Pseudomonadota bacterium (assembly GCA_963833085.1). Lineage (GTDB taxonomy): Bacteria > Pseudomonadota > Gammaproteobacteria > Steroidobacterales > Steroidobacteraceae > 13-2-20CM-66-19. The sequence continues at coordinate 32,683 of CAWHWV010000046.1, read as the reverse complement.
GCAGGTTGTGTTCGATACGCAGGTCGTCATCATCACCGGCAACGGTGAGGTCAACCTGCGGAACGAGAGGCTGGACCTGCAGCTCACTGGCGCACCCAAGAAGTTCCGCATCGGCGTGCTGCGCACGCCGATCGAGATCAGGGGCACACTGCTTCACCCCGCCGTCGGCGTGAAGGGCAGCAAGCTCGCCGCCCAGGGAGCCGCCGCGGTGATGCTCGGAGTCGTCGGTACCCCGCTCGCCGCAATCGCGGCTTTCGTCGACCCGGGGCTCAACAAGAGTGCCGACTGTCAGGCGCTGCTCGCCGATGCTAAAGCGATGGGCGCCCCGGTGCGCACGGCGGTGGCGCCGCATAAAAAGAGCGCACCGAAGCGCTGACTGATGGCCCCCGCATCGGATCCCTGGACCGGCGGCGTGTTAGCGTGTCTTAATCTGGTACCACCGCGCCGCACGCGAGCTGGTTCTTTACAGTGCGCCAGGCCCAATCGATGATCCATCGTCGTTGGATCGTCACGGCTCGACGAGTGCGCAATGCCGAAGCAAGGGACAACCGCCCCGTTCGTTTTGCGGCCTCGCGCCGCGGGCACGACACTCCATTCCTGGCTGTACGAAGAGATTCGTAGCGCGATTCTCGAGAGCCGCCTCGCGCCCGGCTTGAAACTGCCCGCAAGAAAGGTGCTCGCGCGCCAGTGCCACGTTTCGATCGGGACTGTCGTCGAAGCGTACGACAGGCTCGCCAAGCTGGGATATCTGGACGCCAGAGCGGGCAGCGGCACGTATGTCAGGGCGACACCAGGACCCGCTCCCGAACCCCGGCGAGTTCTTTCCGCGCGGGGACGGCTCCTGGCGGCGCAGCGCTTCCCCAAGCTCTTCTGCAACCGTTCAGCCGAGACCTTCAGGCTCGACCGCCCGGCGCTCGACATGTTTCCGATCGATGCCTGGAACCGGCTGGCCGCGCAGCGCAGCCGACGCGGGCGGAGTCTCGAATTACTTGCTCACGGTGACCCGCTGGGCCTTCCGGCGCTGCGCGCGGCGCTCGCCGACCACGTCAGCCGGGCGCGCGGAGTGCGTTGCGAGGCGGACCAGGTCGTCGTTACCTCTGGCACCCAGCATTCGCTCGACCTGATCGCGAGACTCCTGCTGGACCAGGATGATCAGGTTTGGATGGAAGATCCGGGCTATGTGCCCGTTACCTCGCTGTTGCGCTCGCATGGCGCAAAAGTGCTCGGAATACCGGTGGATGCCCAGGGACTCGACTGTGTCGCCGGCCGGTTACGGTACCCGCTCGCGCGCCTCGCGTACGTCACCCCCGGCTGCCAGTTTCCGCTCGGCGTGCCGATGTCGCACGAGCGTCGTCTGAAGCTTTTGGATTGGGCGAGCACGGCGGGGGCGTGGATATTCGAAGATGATTACGACGGGCTGCTGCAAGGTGACGGGCGCCACCAGCCGGCTCTCCAGAGCATGGACCGCACCGGCTGTGTGATTTACTCCAACAGCTTGAACCGGATGCTGTTTTCTTCGCTGCGGCTCGGCTTCCTGATTCTTCCGCCCGCGTTCATCGAGCCTGCTGCCGCCGCACTCTCCATTACCCAGCGGTACCAGCCGCCGATGGACCAGGCCACGCTGGCGGATTTCATGACCCAAGGACACTTCGAGCGCCACCTGCAGCGCATGCGCGAAATGTACACCGAACGGCACGAAGCGCTGATTGCCGCCGGAAGAACCGAGCTGGACGGCCTCATGCAGTTCTCCGATTCGCAAGTCGGCCCGCAGATCATCGGCTGGCTCGCTCCAGGCATCAGCGAAGCAGAGGTTTGGCGGCGAACCGCCGCGCGCGCCATTGACACGGTCACGCTTTCGAGTCTCACGATCGAGCGATCAATGCCTCCAGGGCTGGTATTCGGGATTGGCGCGGCCGACGCTCGTGCCATCCGCACGGCGATCAGGCGCTTGGGCAGAGTACTGAGAGTGTTGGCCTGGCAGACGAACGGGGCCAGTAACATTCAAAACAAGGTACCAGCTGGAAGCAGGGACGATCTCGCGCAGCAAACACAACCCGCGACCGAGCGGCGCCCGCGCCCCGACCGACGAAGCCCCGGGACCGCAGCCAGACGCACTCCCCAGCGCGTGCCAATGCCTTCCCCGCGGTACCGGTAGGCAGGATGTAACCGTGCGGCCGCGGCGCAGCCGAGTGATTCCCTCGGGCTGACGCGTCGCGGCAACGCAACCAAATCGGTCTGTCTGACATTTGCCACACCCGTGATCAAACACGGCCTGGCATCAATAAATCGCTGGCGCCTGGCACTTTAAGGGGCCAAGGCGTGGCTGTAGGGTTACGCCTAACGCGCCTAACCACGAAGCACTGGTTCCGGATCTCGAGAATACACGGTGACGGCAGCGACACATTTGTGTCGTTTAAACGACGCACGCCTGCGTGCTCGTGGCCGGCCAGACACAGAGCCGGTAACAGGTGAGGCGAAGAACGGCGATACGAAATATCAAAGCAATCGGACACAACGGCGAGCTCGGGGCGCTGCTGTAAGAGGAGCTCACACAATGATCGTCAGCCATACTGTCAGAGATTCCGTCAGACGTGCGCTTGCGACCGGCGCCATAGCGCTGTTCGGCGCGGGGGGAATGGCCGCGTACGCGCAGCAGGCAAGCACGGCGCAGGCAACTACGACACAGACGCCTGCCTCCAAGGCGGCGGCTGCCAAGTCGACCAACGCCAAGACACGCGCCGCGAATGCACCCATCCTGCTCGCGCAGACGACTCCGCCGGCACCCTCGAGCACTTTGCAGCCTCCGGTGCTTCAAACCGTGGTGGTCACTGGCACCCTGATCGCGAGGCCGCAGGCCGAGACCGCAGAGGCGATCACGATAATTACGGCGGCGACTCTCCAGAACCAGGGAATCGTGAACGTGGAGCAGGCACTGAACACGCTCACCGCGAACGACCCGACCGTTAACGTCTCCTCAGCCGTAGGGTCGTTCTCCGGAGGCGGCACCTACGCCAACCTGCGTGACCTGGGCAGTGTACGCACGCTGGTGCTGCTCGACGGCCAGCGGCTGGCCGGCAATGCTTTCAACGGCAATGCCGTCGGCGATGCAGTCGATCTGAGCGGTATCCCCTTCTCGGCGATCCAGAGCGTGCAGGTGCTGCGGGAAGGCGCCTCGGCGCTCTACGGCTCGGATGCCATCGCGGGTGTGATCAACTTCATCACCAAGAAGAATTACCAGGGGGCGGAATTCGACACCAGTCTCGATCACCCGCAGGATCCGGGCGGCGGCTCGGGTAACGCCAATTTAACCTTCGGTCATGGCGACCTGGCCAGCGACGGCTATAACATCATGGTCACGGCAAGTTACAGCGGGCAGCAGGAGCTGAAGGCGAACCAGCGGTCGTTTACCGCCGAAGGATTCGATCCGGCGCTGGGCAGCGCCAGCACGAACAATCCTGGAACGTGGCCCGGGACCATAGTCGATGCCAACGGCAACTACTGGCAGCCCGGCTATCCGGCCTGCGCGGGCAATCCGTTCCTGACCACGTATTTTAGTGCCTGCTCGTACCGCTATAGCGTCGCGACGGATCTGATTCCAAGTTCGCACGAAGCGTCCGGGATGGTGGACTTCACCAAGGAGCTGCCGGCGAACAATACGCTGTCCGTGCAGTACTTTTACACCCAGTCCAAAGACATCGGCTACTCCGGTCCGATGTTTTATTTCTTCGAGATGACGCCCCAGGCCGACCCGAACTATTACCCGAAGTCGGCGGCCGGGCTGACATGCGAGTCATATGCTTCGAACTGCAGTGGCGCCACGCCGGACCTGACCGATCCCATCAATGCAGTCTGGACCGACCCCAACAACAACCGCTACAGCGACAATATCAATACCGAACAGCGCGCCCTGGTGACGTTCTCCGGAGTCAATGCCGGTTGGGACTACCAGCTCAATCTCAACTACAGCATAAATAAAAACACGGATGGCTGGACCGGGGGAATCCCCAATGAAGCGCTGCTGGCGCCGACCATCGATCCCGTTACCGGCGTACGAATCCTCAGCAATCTGGTCAACCCCTTCGGCCCGCAGACTGCGGCCGGTCAGGCTTTTATCAACAGCAGTTACGTCAACGGCGATTACCAGGCCGGCCAGATGAAGCGATGGAGCGTCGACGCCCATGCCAGCCACGAGCTGGGTGATGCGTTCAATGCCGGTAATCCGGCAACCGTGGCATTGGGCTTCAGCCTGGAAGGCGACAGTTACGAAAACGCCACCACCCCTTATAACAATCTGGTATTCGCCGCCACCGGCCTTTCGGACTCCGCGATCGAAGGGGCCCGCAACATACAGGCGGTGTTCATCGAGCTGGACGTGCCCATGTCCAAGAGCCTCGATGTCGACATATCGGATCGCGAGGACCGGTACAGCGATTTCGGCACCACCAACAACGGCAAGGTGGCGGTGCGCTTTCAGCCGTTCCGCTTCCTGACCTTCCGCGGAACTGCCTCGACCGGCTTCCGGGCGCCCTCGCTCTTCAATCTGTACTCGCCGGATTTCCTGTCGGCCTCGACCAGCGGCACCATGGGAAGTGACAACCCATACTGCACAGCGGGCAACTACAACGCGGAGTGGAATCAGGCAGTCTGTAATACGCAGGGACTCGGATTGTCGGGCGGCAACAGGCATCTGACGCCGGAAACATCGGAGAATTTCGATTTCGGCGTGATCGTCGCGCCGGTCGAGAATCTCGGTATCACGCTGGACTACTACCGGATCCTACTCAAGAACACCATTGGGCAGATTCCGGCCCAGGCCATCTACGAAAACCCGAATGGATTCGCCAGCGACATCGTGACGAACAGCAACGGGACGCTCACTCCCTCGATCGAGGAGGCCACGTACTGCAATCCCTACTCGGCACCGACCTGCGGCTACATCTCGCTGACCGACCAGAATACCGGGCAGATTACCACCGACGGGTTCGATCTCAGCGTCACCTACATGCAGCACACCCCGATCGGCGTGTTCCGCGAGGACCTGGAAGGGACCGCGGTCACGCAGTTCCTGCTGCAGCAGTACACCGGCGGCCCCTCGCTCAATCTGGTGGGCTGGTACCAGGGCGGGAACCTTTATCAGCCGGCGATGCGCTGGGAGCATGAGCTGCGGATCGACTGGACGAGCCCGGAGAACCAGTGGGGCGGCGGGCTGAGCGACCGCTTCTACTCGTCCTACATCGACCAGTTCAACACCGGTCCGACCAACACGGGTCCGCAACGGACGGTGGGCAGTTATTCGACCTGGGATGCCTATGTGTCCTACAAGCCGCTCAAAGGCCTGACCGTCTTGTTTGGCGTTCAGAATGTGCTCAACACGGACCCGCCGTACAGCAACGCTTCACAAAACAACTTTGCGGCGGGCTACGATGCGCTGTTTGCGAACCCCATTGGGCGCGACTTCTATGTCAATCTGAAGTACGCCTTCCTTTAGACCTCCACGGAAGGTTGCTTTGAAGCCCCGCCTCGTGCGGGGCTTTTTTTAATTACGACCTCTGGCCGCGAGCGGGCCGGCACGGACCGCCCGTTTCCCGCGGCTCTCTTCCTCGAGCTCGCTGAGACACTCGCCGAGCAGCTCGGCCGCCCGGGTGAGTCCGTCGGCGGACAGTCCCGCATAGCCCAGCATCAGTCCGGGACGATCGGGGGGATTACGGTAGTAGGGATGCATCGGGTAGAGCCCCAGCCCACGCGAGATGCCGAGCTCGATCAATCGGGTGAGCTGTGAATATTCGACGCTCTGCAACCACACGACGATATGAGTGCCCGCGCGCGTATCCTGTATCGCGATGCGCTCGCCGCAGTGGCGCCGCAACGAATCAATGAAGACCGTGCGGCAGTGCTGCAGCGCGACGAGCGTCCACCGCAGGTACTTCTCGAACTGTCGGCTGCGCATGAATGCCGCCAGAGCCGCCTGCTCCACCGACGGACTGCCGAGATCGTCCAAGCGTTTGACCTTGCAGAGATCCTCACGGATGCCCGGCGGGCAGACGATGTATCCCAGGCGCAGCGACGGGAAGAGCGTCTTGGAGAATGTTCCTACGTAGATCACGCGGCCCGAGAAATCCAGCGAGCGCAGCGCCGCAATCGGCCGCTCGCGAAAGTGAAACTCGCTGTTGTAGTCATCCTCGAAGATCCAGCTGCCCTGGCGGGAGGCTATATCGAGCAGTTCCACGCGACGCTCGAGACTCATGACCGCTCCGGATGGAAACTGGTCCGACGGCGAGACGCAGATCAGGCGCGCCTTGTGCCGGGCAAGCTCGGAGGTCACCATCCCATTCTCATCCGTGCGAACGCTGACGAGGCGCGCGCCGTGCGAAGTCAGGGCCTGCATCAGGTACAGGTAGTGCGGATCCTCGATCGCGACGGTATCGCCTTCGTCGAGCACCGCGCGCGCTGCGATCGTGATGGCCTGTTGCGTCCCCCCGACGATCAAGACGTCAGTCTCCGCGCACACCACGCCGCGACGCCGTGCGAGGTAATCGGCAATCGCGACGCGCAACGGCTGGAAGCCTTGTGCGTCGGGGTAATGTGCTCCTGCAACACGCGAAGCGGCTGCAAGCTTCCGGCTCCACGAGCGCATCATATCGCCGACGAACGGCGGGTCGGCGTGCAGGTTGTAGCGCAGGTCCTCTCTTATCCGACCCAGGGATTGCGTTCCCAGCTTCCGCAGCCGAGCCGCATAGCGCGACTGCGGCGGCGCGGCCACCGGCGGCGAGGTGAAGCCGGGCGGCAGCGAGATCTCCGCCACCCGGGTTCCGGATCTTTCGTTGGAAACCGTGAGCTGCTCCGCCCGCAGGATCTCGTAGGCGGTAAGGACGGTGTTGCGTGAAAGGTTGAGCATCTGCGCCAGAGCGCGCGTTGCCGGCAGGCGCTCCCCGGGGTGGAAGTGACCCTCCACGATCGCACGCTTCAGCACGCGCGCGAGCTGCTCGTACAGTGCACCGCGGCCATCGAGCGGAAATTTCGCTAGTAGCATTCTGGTACCATTAAACGTACGAAATCTGGCACTTTCAGGGGCCAGCTACCGGAGTACGCTACCACACAGACGCGGCCCCTGCGCCTCACATCGCGTGCGTATGAAGACCATATTGCGGGTCGTATGCGTACTGGTGCTCTTGCCCGCCATTGCGTTGGCCGCGAACCCTCTTGTGTCGGCCGTCAGGCCGGATCCGTCTGACATGTTGTTTGCGTCCCCGACCAGTATGGACCGCGTGGGCCGCATCGTGGTTCCGGTTCTGATCGACGGCAAGGGACCATTTCGCTTCCTGGTCGACACCGGTGCCGACGGGTCACTCGTTTCCGCCGCCCTAGTCGCCGCGCTCGGCCTCGCCCCGAGCCAGACGCGCGACGAACGAGTCGAGGGCACCACGGGGACCGAGCAACTGCCGTGTGTGACCATCGACACCCTGCGTATCGGCTCCATCGTCAGACACGATATTCGAATGCCCGTCAGCCGCAGCCGCGTGATGACCGGGCTCGACGGCATCCTCGGGATGGCGGGCTTTGGAGCGGTCCGGGTCATAGTCGACTTTCGCCGCAACAGAGTAGAAATCATCCGCGCGAGCCGGGGTTTGCCGCAGAACTTTCTCGACATCCAGGCCCGTCTCACGCCTGGCGGGCTCCTCGTCATTCCCGCGCGCGTCGGGGACATCCCGGTCGAGGCAGTCATCGACACCGGAGCCACAGAGACGCTCGGCAACGCTGCGTTGCGCAGAGTTCTGCTCCGTGAGGCCGCCGCAAGCGCCGCGGGCACGCAGATCTACGGCGTGACCAGGCAAGTCTCCATGGGCGGCGTCGCGGTCTCGCCGACGGTTTATCTCGGTCCGGCCGCGATCCAAAACCTTGGAGTTGTGTACTCGGACATCCCCATCTTCAGGATCTGGCATCTCGATTCGCAGCCCGCCCTGATCATCGGGATGAACGCACTCGGTGTCGTCGACGCTCTGGTGCTCGACTATCCGCATGCCCAGGTCTATCTGGAGCCGGTGGCGCAGCAGGGAGTCTCGATATCGGTGGTGGATAAGCTGCAGTGACGGCGGCGACCGCGCCGGCAGCGCCGCGGCGCGGCATGTCACGCGGCGATCACATTCCGGTCACACTCCGGTCACGTTGACCCTGTAACGTCTATCGGCAACCTATTTGCTGCGGACCGGCATTGCGGCATTTGACGAAACTGAGCGAGCGGGTGGACGAGCGGCTGTTCCGCACCCTTTACTCGCGATCCCTCGTTTACAACACCTGCTGGGAAGACCCCGCGGTCGACCGCCGGGCGCTCGGGCTCACCCGTGAGGATGTGGTGCTCGTCATCACCAGCGCGGGCTGCAATGCGCTCGACTACGCCCTGCTGGCGCCGCGCAGGATCCACGCAGTGGATGCCAACCCGCGTCAGACCGCACTCCTCGAGCTGAAGCTCGCGGCCGTGCGCGCGCTCGACTTCGACGATTTCTTCCGCCTGTTCGGCGAGGGCTTCCACCCGGATGTCCAGGGCCTGTACGAGGGCAGGCTGCGCGACCAGCTGTCGCCGTTTGCGCGCGAGTACTGGGATCGCAACCACGCATGGTTCGCGAGCCAGCGGGGCAGCTTCTACTTCCACGGGCTCTCGGGGTTGGTGGCGTCCGGGTTCAAGGCCTATCTGGCGGTACGCCCGTATCTCGCATCCTGCATCCGCGCGCTCTTCGGCGCCGGCTCACTCGATGAGCAGCGCGAGATCTATGCCCAGAACGTGGCTCCGCTCATGTGGGGCCCGGGCATGCGCTGGGCGCTCTCGCGGCAGCTCACACTGAGCCTGCTCGGAGTGCCCCGCCCGCAGCGCCGCGAGATCGAGGCGGAGCATGCCGGCGGCGTTGCCGCCTATGTGCGCGACTCGGTGGAATACGTGCTCTGCCAGCTTCCGCTGGCGACCAATTACTTCTGGCGTGTGTATCTCAACGGCCGCTACACACGCGCATGCTGCCCGGAGTACCTCAAGGCGGACAACTTCGCGCGACTCAAGGCGGGCCTGGCGGACTGCATCGAGCCGCATACGACAACCGTCACGGAGTTCCTGCGCGGCGCGAGCGAGCCGATCTCCAAGTTCATCCTGCTCGATCACATGGACTGGATGGCGAGCCATGCCCCGGAAGCGCTGGCGGAGGAGTGGCACGAGATCTTCCGGCACGCAACGCCCGCCGCGCGGCTGATCTTCCGCAGCGCTCATCGCCGGCCGCGCTATCTTGAGGCGGTAAGGATCAGCGGCGTGAGTCTGATGGAGCGACTCGCCTTCCACGAGCAGGTCGCCCGGGAGCTTTCGCGCGAGGACCGCGTCCATACCTACGCCGGCTTCCATATCTGCGATGTCGCCGCCTGAGCTGCTCGCCGACTCGCGCGTCCTCTGGCGGATGGTGCGCGGCTTGCCACGCACCGGCAGCGCCGCGGAGCGGCTGCAGGCTTTCTACGCGCCCCAGGCTGGCCGCTACGACGCGTTCCGCAAGCGGCTGCTCCATGGCCGCGAAGAGCTGATACAGCGCCTGCCCGCAGGAGCCGGCGATGTCGTGGTCGAGCTCGGTTGCGGCACCGGCGAGAACCTGGAGCGGTTCGGCGGACGGCTCACGGGGTTGCGCCGGCTCACTCTGGTCGATCTCTGCCCGGCCCTCCTCGAGCAGGCACGGGCGCGCGCCTCCCGATTCTCCAACGTGGAGGTCGTCGAAGCGGACATCACGCGTTATCAGCCCCCTCGGCAGGTGGACTGCGTATATCTCTCCTACGCACTCACCATGGTGGAGGACTGGCGGGCCACCATCGCCAACGCGGTGGCAATGATCCGGCCAGGCGGCACATTGGGCGTGGTGGACTTCTATGTCTCATCCTCGCGGCCCGCCCCCGGCGGGGTGCGTCATCCGGCCTGGGAGCGCTGGCTGTGGCGTCGGTGGTTCGGTCACGACGGCGTCAGGCTCGATCCCAACCACATGGCACAGCTCGCGACCGCGATGCCGGACTGCCAGATCCTCGAGGGGCGCGGCAGGGTCCCTTACCTGCCCGGGTTGGCCGCGCCTTACTACCTCTTCATCGGCCGCAAGCGCTAGGGCGACGACGCGGCTTCCAGAGCCTCGAGCCTCGGGCCCTCGACCCGGCCGATTTTCACGGATGCGTCATATAGCACGACACCGAATGCGACCAGGGCGATCAGAAGGATGATCGACGCTCTGACGTGGCGCAACTCGAAGCGGCGGATGTTGGACGCGAACGCGATGAGACCCAGCAGCGCGGCGACGATTACGATCGCGTCGATGCTCGCCCGCTGCCAGTAGCTGCCGCCGAGATGCAGCCACATGCCGAACTCATCGAAGGTCAGCGCCAGAGCAATGCCGTAGGCGAGTGCGGCAGCACTCAGATCTCGTCCCCACGGGCCCGGCGAAAAGCAGGTAGGCGCTGACGGCCACGAGCAGGAAGATGCCGTAGTTCAGATGATGGACGTGCGTGCCGCGCAGGAAGAAATACATGTTCGGTATGCGGCGCGCCATGATGAGGACCACCACGGTGCGGGAGGCGATGAAGGTGAGAATGAACGCGAACAACGTCCGGCGGGCGAGCGCAGCCGCTCCGGGGCGGCACAGGCGGAGTCGGTTCGGTGCTCACCGCGGGCTATCCGCCGAGCCCGCGCAGCGCTCGGAAGGCGAGATCCGCAGTTCGCCCGTACACCGCCGCCTGCCAGGGCGCGGTGTCGGTGTAGAAGGCGTCGCGCATCTGCCGGCGGATCCGCGCTGCCGCTTGCGCGTCGCCGCCGCCGTGAGCGTGCAGCCAGTGATCGGCGCGCAGCGCCGTCAACACCTCCATGACCGGTCGGGTGCCGAACTCCAGCCCGATGAAAGTCAACTCCAACTCCGGGCGCGCGCGCTCGATGCCGCGGGCCATGGTCCCCGTCAGTCGCGCGGACACGGACTCGCCGGCTGACAGGTCCCGAACGTCGGGTCCGTACCAGCGCAGCGCACGCTCGCGCGCCTTCGGATCGGCGGCGTCGAGTATCAGCTCGCCATACGCTGGCGGCCCAAGACCCGTGTGCAGATCCAGCACCGCGAGCCTGCGAACGGTTGGCGGCAACACCTCGCGAAGCGTCCGCAGCAACATCTGCGCCGACCATGTCTCACGCACTCCACCGTAGAAGAGCCCACCTGGCCGTGTGTACTGGCCGCTGCTGACCGCGGCCTGCAGCGTCGCCATGCCGTGCTGTTGGACATGCGCGCCAAGCGCCGCGTCCGCTGCCTGCCGGATTTCACCTTCCCACGCCTTCGGTACCAGCCAGTCGTGCAACGGCTCATAGGCCCGCGACGACGGCAACGGCTTCGAGAAATCGACGAAGTTGCGGTTGAGGTCGACGCCGTCCTCGGTGACGCGCCGCAGCCACGCAAAGCCGTGAGGGTTGATGGCGTGAAGCAGCATGAGGCAGCCGGCCGCTGGCAGTGCCTCGTGCAGACGATCCTCCAGCAGGCCTACGACACAACCCGAGCCCGCCAGGCCCTCGACTCCGTGAGTACCGGCGATGACGAGCAGCGCGCTCTGCGCGTCCGTGGCGCCCAGCAGCGCGACGTCGAGGCTCAGCGTCTCGCCCGCCGGACCGCGATGGTCGGGCAGCATATGGCTCACCGTCGTCGCTGCCGCGCGTGCCGCCGCGGAGCGGAAGCGCTCGCGTGCCGAGGCATAATCGGGGCTGAAATACTCCGCAACGGGCATCGAAGCCTCCACGCGCCAAGCCAGGCTGGCGGCCGCATCCTGCCATAGGTACCCTGCGCGCACCATGCTGCGCCCCACCGCCCCCGGCCCCGCCACGACCCCGACCCGCTTCGTGTGGTGGGTGCGGCTGCTGTCTCGCCTGCCGTTTGCGGCCCTTTATCCGCTGGCCGACCTTCTCGGCTGGCTCGCCTTCCGAGTCTTCCCCCATCGCGACGAAGTGGTGCGCGCGAACCTGTCGCTGTGCTTCCCGGAGCTCGACGCGGCCCGAATCACCGACATCCGCCGCTGCTATTACGGCGGTTTCGCCGACGTGCTCGTCGAGGTCATAAAGTCCGCAACGCTCTCCGCCGATGAGATCCGCCGGCGGGTGCGCCTCGTCGGTACCGAGCAGGCCCAGGCGCTCCTCGGGCAAGGTCAGTCGGTGCTGCTCGCCGCGGCGCACCAGTGCAACTGGGAGTGGATGCTGCTCGCCCTGTCGCTCGAGCTGGGGTTCCCTCTCGATGCCGCCTACAAGCCGCTGGTCGACAGTTGGGCGGAGCGCGAGATGAAGAAGGTGCGCAGCCGCTTCGGCAGCCGCCTGGTGCCGGCCAAGGAACTGCTCGCCGACATCATCAAGCGCGGCAAGGTGGTGCGCGCCATCGCCATGGTCGCCGACCAGGAGCCGACGACCAGCGAGCACAAGCACTGGACACGGTTTCTCAACCGCGACACCGCTTTCTACATGGGACCGGAGGAGATCGCGCGCGTCACACGCTTCCCCGTGTTCTTCATCGGGATGAAGCGCACGGCGCGCGGCTTCTATGAAATGCGCTTCACGCCGCTCTCCTCGCCCGGAGAGTCATTGCAGCCTGGCGAGCTGACAGAGCGCTACGTGCGCCTGGTCGAGCAGCAGATCCGCGACGCGCCGCCGGACTGGCCCTGGTCGCACAAGCGCTGGAAGCTCAAGAAATCCCTCTATAAGGCCCGCGGCTCAGGTCGCTGACTTCGCCTCTTCCGCGGCGCCCGTACGCCGCAGCTCGCGCGGCAGCCCGAAGGTCACTCGCTCCTCGCGTCCGGCGACCTCGCGCGGCACCTGCGCGCCCCAATCGCGAAGCTGCTCGAGGACGCGCTGCACGAGGATCTCCGGCGCGGATGCGCCGGCGGTGAGGCCGATGGAGCTCTTGCCCTCGAACCATTCGCGCCTGAGGTCCCCCGGGCCGTCGACGAGATAGCCCGGGATCCCCGCGCGATCGGCAAGCTCGCGCAGGCGGTTGGAATTCGAGCTCGATTTCGAGCCCACCACCACCAGCAGGTCGCACTCCGCAAGCAGCTTCTTGACGGCATCCTGCCTGTTCTGCGTGGCGTAGCAGATGTCCTCCTTGCGTGGTGTCGCAAGCAGCGGAAAGCGCCGACGCAATGCGGCGACGATCTCCGTGGTGTCATCGACCGAGAGCGTGGTTTGGGTCACGAACGCGAGATTGGCCGGATCACGGACTTCGAGCTCGCGGACGTCCGCGTCGGTCCCGACCAGATACATGCGGCCGCCGAAGGATGTATCGAAGCGTCCCATCGTGCCTTCGACCTCCGGATGGCCCGCGTGGCCGATGAGAATCACCTCGCGCCCCTCGCGCGCGTAGCGCTGCACCTCCATGTGGACCTTGGTGACGAGCGGACAGGTGGCATCGAACACGGTGAGGCCGCGCTCCTTCGCCTCATCCTCCACGGCATGCGAGACGCCATGAGCGGAGAAGATCACGGTGGCGCCGGCGGGCACCTCCCGCAACTCCTCGACGAAAACGGCGCCGAGGTCGCGGAGCCGGTCGACGACGTGACGGTTGTGGACCACCTCGTGACGCACGTAGATCGGGGCGCCGAAGAGCGCGATCGCCCGCTCCACGATCTCGATGGCGCGGTCCACGCCGGCGCAAAAGCCGCGAGGGTTGGCGAGAAGAACCTGCATCAAACACTCTCCTTCTTCGGGCCGCGGGACTCGAGCCAGGCATCGATCAGCAGCAGCGTCGCGCCCACGGTGATGGCCGAGTCCGCGACGTTGAACGCCCACGGGAAGTACACGCCGCGCCAGTGCGCGATGATGAAATCGACCACATGCCCGATGCGCAGCCGGTCGATGAGATTCCCGAGCGCGCCGCCCATGATCAAGGTGAGGCTGAGGCACAGCAGCCGCTGAGTGCGTCCGTTGAGACGCCTGAGCCAGAGCACTATGCCGGCAGCCACTACCACCGCGAGGCCCGCGAACAGCCACTTCTGCCAGCCTGAAGCCCCCGCGAGGAAGCTGAAGGCTGCACCCCTATTGTACGTCAAGGTGATATCGAGCACCGGCAGGAGGCGCACCGTGCCGTAGAGGGCCAGATGCGCGACGATCCAGAGCTTGACGATCTGGTCGAGAGCGATCACCGCTATCGTGACCGGCAGCCAGGGCAAGCCGCTGGGCGGCCGCACGGCAGCAGGTCATGGATCCGCTGCGCCGTACCCGTGCTCATACGAACCGGCGCACTTCGCCCGGACCTTCGACGTTGCTCACGCAGCGGCCGCAAATCTCCGGATGCTTCGGGTTCGAGCCGACGTCCGGACGGCGCTGCCAGCAGCGGACGCACTTCGGGTCGGAAGTAGGCTTCACCGCAATCCAGACTCCGCTGCGCCCGGTGTTGGTGGCGGGTGCGGCATCAGCCGGCGGCGCACCCTCGGTCCGATGGACGCGGGCATGGGAGGTGATGAAGAAAAAGCGCAGCTCATCTCCCAGAGCGCTGAAGCGCGCGTACTCGTCCGGCGCGCAGTAGACATCGACCTCGGCGTCGAGCGGCGCGCCGATGGAGCCGGCATCGCGCAGCTTCTCGAGCTCGCGTGTGACGTCGCCGCGAAGCTGCAGCAGGGCAGGCCATTCGACATCGGTGGCGGCAACCTCCGGAGCCTGATGCCAGGTCTCGAGAAACACCGACTCCGAGCGCTCGCCGGGCAGGAATTCCCAGATCTCCTCGGCGGTGAAGGAGAGAATCGGGGCGAGCCAGCGGACCATGCACTCCGCGATGTGATGCATCACTGTCTGCGCGGAACGGCGTGCCGGGCCCGCCGTCGGCGTGGTGTACATGCGGTCCTTGAGCACGTCGAGATAGAAGCCGCCCAGGTCCACGCTGCAGAAGTTGTGCACCTTCTGGTAGATCAGGTGGAAGGCGTAACGCCGGTAAGCCTCGATGATCTCCGCCTGCAACGCGCTGGTGCGCGCGAGCGCCCAGCGGTCGAGCGCCAGCAGGTCGCCGGGCGCGACGGCGTCTCGCTTTGGATCGAAGCCATGCAGGTTGCCGAGAAGGTAACGCACGGTGTTGCGCATGCGCCGATAGGAGTCCGCCATGCGCTTCAGAATCTCATCCGAGACGCTCATCTCGTTGGCGTAATCGGTGGCGGAAACCCAGAGGCGCAGCACATCCGCCCCCAGGGTGCTCATGACCTTCTGTGGCGCGACCACGTTGCCGAGCGATTTCGACTGCTTGCGGCCCTTCTCGTCGACCGTGAACCCATGGGTCAGGACGCCGCGATAGGGAGCGCGCTCGTAGAGCGCCTCCGACATGAGGAGCGAGCTGTGGAACCAGCCGCGGTGCTGGTCGGAGCCTTCGAGATAAAGATCCACCGGCGCGCTGATCTCGGGCCGCTCCGCCCCGACACACTCGAACGACAGCCCGGAGTCGGCCCAGACGTCCATGACGTCCTTGACCTTCTCATACTGATCGGCCTCGGCGCCGAGAAGCTCGGCCGGATCGAGCGAGAACCAGGCCTCGATGCCGTCATGCTCGACCCGCGCGGCTACCTGCTCTATGAGCTGTTGCGTGCGCGGATGCAGCTCGCCCGTCTGCGCGTGAACGAAGAGCGGAATGGGCACGCCCCAGGTGCGCTGGCGGGAGACGCACCAGTCGGGCCGGTTCTCGATCATGCCGGTGATGCGCTGCTCGCCCCAATCGGGCGTCCACTGCACTTTCTTGATGTCGCGCAGCGCATGTTGGCGCAGCCCCTTGCGTTCCATGCTGATGAACCACTGCGGCGTGGCGCGGAAAATGACCGGAGTCTTGTGCCGCCAGCAATGCGGATAGCTGTGCACGAACGGCTCGTGATGCACCAGCCGGCCGCGCTGCCGCAGCGCATCGATGAGGACGCCGTTGGCCTCCTCGACCTTCAGTCCCGCGACCAGCGGTGTGTCTGGCAGGAAGCGGCCGTCATTGCCGACCGGATTGACGACGGGCAGGCCGTAGCGCTGGCCGACAGCGAAATCCTCGTGACCGTGTCCCGGGGCTGTGTGGACCGCGCCGGTGCCGGCATCGAGCGTCACATGCTCGCCGAGGATGACCGGCACCTGCCGGTCCTCGAACGGGTGCTGCAGTTTCAGTCCCTCGAGATCGCGGCCCGCCGCCTCTGCCAACACCTCGAGCCGCGTCATCCCGAAGCGCTTCAGGCAGGAGTCGAGCAGGTCCGCGGCGAGGATGAGTCGCAAGCGCTCGCCCGCGCGCTCCGCGTCTACCAACACGTAGCGGAACTCGTCGCGCAGCGCGACGGCCTGGTTTGCAGGCAGCGTCCATGGGGTAGTGGTCCAGATGACGAGGTCGGCAGGCACGCCGTCCAGTCGCCCAGCCGTCAGCCCCATGCGGCGCTCGAGGTCGCGGGAGTCGACGACGCGAAAGGCAACATCGACCGCGGGCGAGGTCCTCTCCTCGTACTCGACCTCCGCCTCGGCGAGCGCGGAGCGGCAGTCGAGACACCAGTGCACCGGCTTCACGCCCTTGTAGAGATGGCCGTTCTCGATGACGCGGCCGAAGGCGCGCAGCTGTTGCGCCTCGTATCGCGGCGCCATCGTGAGATAGGGACGATTCCAGTCCCCGAGCACTCCCAGGCGCTTGAAGTCGACCCGCTGTTGATTCACCTGCTCCTGCGCGAAGGCCCTGCAGGCGGCCCTGAAGGCGGCCGCATCGAGCTTTTGCCCCGGGCGGCCATGCTTCTTCTCCACCTGCTGCTCGATCGGCAGCCCATGACAGTCCCAACCGGGGATGTACGGTGCATCGAACCCATCCAGGGAGCGCGACTTGACGATGATGTCCTTGAGGATCTTGTTGACGGCGTGACCGATGTGAATGGCGCCGTTGGCGTAAGGCGGCCCATCGTGCAGCACGAACCGCGGGCGGCCGCCCGCGACCCGGCGTTGTTTGCCGTAGATATCGCGCTCCTCCCAGGCGGCGACCATCGCCGGCTCGCGCCGGGAGAGGTCCGCCTTCATCGGAAAAGCGGTCTCCGGCAGGTTGATCGTGCTCTTGTAGTCGGTCATTCGAGGTTTTCAGCCATTCAAAATCTGTCGCGCCTGGGCCGCGTCCTTGTGCATCTGGACGACCAGCGCGTCGAGGGACGGGAAACGCTCCTCCTCGCGCAGCTTCGCCACGAATTCCACCTCGATCTCGCGGCCGTAGAGATCGCCCGAAAAATCGAACACGTGCGCCTCGAGGAGCGTGTGCTCGCCGTCCACCGTCGGACGCGTGCCGAGGCTCGCTACTC
Source organism: uncultured Pseudomonadota bacterium (assembly GCA_963833085.1). Lineage (GTDB taxonomy): Bacteria > Pseudomonadota > Gammaproteobacteria > Steroidobacterales > Steroidobacteraceae > 13-2-20CM-66-19. Next base: position 15,397 of record CAWHWV010000046.1, on the reverse strand, counting down.
CTGGCAACGCTCCGTCCGCGGCGCCATGCACCCGGACGGCGAAGATGCCCTGCAGCGGCGGCCGCCTCCGCTCTATCTGGAGGTTCGCCGTCGGGAAACCCAGACTGCGCCCCAGGCGGTTGCCCTCCACCACCCGGCCGGTCATGGAGTACGGGCGGCCGAGCCAGCGGCGCACCTGCGCAAAATCCGCCTTCGCGAGCGCATCGCGCACGCCGCTGCTGCTCACGCGCTCTCCGTCCACGGTTACCGGCGGGACGACATCGACCTGGAACCCCAGCCGCTCGCCCGCCCCCGAGAGCATCGCCGCAGTCGCCTCGCCATTACGGCCGAAGCGAAAATCATGACCCACGACGACCAGTGGCGTCCGCAGCTCCTGCCCCAGCAGCCCCGCGAACGCCTCGCCCGAGAGGCTGCGCAGCGACGGCCCGAAACGCAGCAGCCACAGGAAATCGCATCCCAGGCGCTCGAGGACGCGCCAGCGTTCCCGGCACGAGGTCAGGCGCGCCGGCGCCCGGTCCTCGGCCATCAAAAACTCCCGCGGCATCGGCTCGAAGGTCAGCACCATGACCGGCCGGGACAGCCGGTTGCCGTGCTCCTTGAGTCTCGCGAGCAGCGCCTGGTGACCCACGTGCATGCCGTCAAAGGTCCCGATCGTGACGACGGAGCCCCGGTGGCGGCCGTTCAGGCCATTGAGTCCGCGAATGAGCTCCATGGGGCCGCTAAGCCGCTGATGTCAAAAGATTAAAGAATACAGGATTCATGCCGGCGCTTGGCGCCCCATTCGGCGGGCCCATGCGCGTCCTTTTCCCGACGTCCAAGAAGACGTCTCCAGCTTATGTGAAAGAGAGCGTCCTGATCCGGCTACGTTTTCGGCTAGCGTTGACAACGTTCGGCTACCTGAGCAGACTAGCGCCCCCCCGAGGAGGGGAAGGTTCATTTTCCTTAACGGAGAGCATGTGGCCAACACCAAGTCCGCTGAGAAGGCGGCTCGCCAAGCCGAGAAACACCGCGCTCGCAATGTCGCTTTGCGCTCGCGGATGCGGACAGCCGTACGCGATGTGACGGCGGCGATCGCCGGAGGGAACAAGCAGGCAGCTCAGGCCACCTACAAGGAGGCTGTCCCCGTCATCGACACTCTGGTGAACAAGCAGATCATCCACCGAAACAAGGCGTCGCGACACAAGAGCCGGCTGGCGGCTCGGATTCGCGCGATGCCGTGAGGCCGACAGCGATGAATGGTCAAGAGAAGCTCCGCTGGACTGCCCCGCCGACCTCGGCTCCGATCCCGCTCAAGCTGAAGCCGGCTGCTCGTCGACAGTTCCTTCTGCAGGTGATGCGGGGCCGCGTGCCGCGCGATCCTGTTCCTCCAAAAACGCCATAACTGCCTCGCAGAGCTCTTTGGTTCCGCGGCCGGTGGCTGCGGACACGAGGAAGTGGCGACCGCGGAAGCGTAGACCGCGGACGATGGCGCGTGCGCGCTTCTCCGCCTCGGCCTCGGGCAGAAGATCGCTCTTGTTGATCACCAGCCAGCGTGCCTTCGCCGCCAGCTCCTTGCTGAACTTCTTCAGCTCCTGAACGATCGCCCGGGCATCCTTCACCGGGTCGGCCTCCGGGTCTGGCGGCGCAATATCGACCAGGTGAAGCAGCACTCTCGTTCGCTGCAGATGCCTCAGGAAGCGGATTCCGAGCCCCACCCCCTCCGCCGCGCCCTCGATGAGCCCCGGGATATCGGCCATCACGAAGCTGCGGTGCTGCCCGACATCGACGACCCCGAGGTTCGGATGCAGCGTTGTGAACGGGTAGTCCGCCACCTTCGGCCGCGCCGCCGAAACCGCACGAATCAGGGTCGATTTCCCCGCGTTCGGCAGGCCAAGAAGACCCACGTCGGCGATGACCTTGAGCTCGAACTCGAGCGCACGCTTTTCACCAGGAAGCCCCGGACCGAACTGGCGCGGGGAGCGGTTGGTGCTCGACTTGAAGCGCTGATTGCCCCAGCCCCCCTTGCCGCCGCGAGCCACCGCCAGTACCTCCCCCTCGTGGGTGAGGTCGCCCAGCTGCTCGCCCGTCTGCGCGTCGCGCACGGTGGTGCCCACTGGCACCGGGATATAGAGATCGTCACCGCTGCGGCCCGTGCAGTCGCGCGCACTGCCCGCCTCCCCGTGCTGGGCGCGCAGGGTGCGCTCGATGCGAAAGTCCGCCAGGGTATTGATCCCAGGGGCGGCGCGCAGAAAGACGCTGCCGCCGTTGCCGCCATCGCCGCCGTCGGGGCCACCGAAAGGCACGAACTTCTCGCGGCGGAAGCTGGTACTGCCGCGGCCGCCGTTGCCGGCCTGGACTTTGACCTTTGCCTCGTCGACGAATTTCATGGAGTCCCCAGACGAAAACCCCGGCGCGGGGCCGGGGCTTTCAGGGTCGCAGCCGGTACGCGGCAGTGGTTACGCTTCTGCGGTCTCGGCGGGAGTCTCCGTCACGCCGATTTCCGGCAAGACGTTGACGTACAGCCGCTGCTCCGCGCCTCGGCGCTGGAACTGCACCTTGCCCGCCACCTTGGCGAAGAGCGTGTGGTCGACGCCGACACCGACGTTGGAGCCGGCACGCACGGGTGTGCCCCGCTGCCGGATGATGATGTTGCCCGCGAGCACTTGCTCGCCGCCGAAGCGCTTCACGCCGAGTCGCTTGGAGTGGGAATCGCGGCCGTTCTTGGTACTGCCGCCAGCCTTTTTATGTGCCATATGTGCCTCAGCCCGCGCTGATGTCCGTCACCTTGATCTCGGTGAACGGCTGACGGTGGTTCTTCTGCCGCAGGTAGTGCTTGCGGCGCTTGAACTTCACCACCGATACCTTGGCGCCTTTGCCGTGGCGAACCACGGTGGCGACCACCTTACCCCCCGCGATCATCGGATTGCCGAGCTTCACGCTGGCACCCTCGCCGACGAGCAGGACCTGGCCGAACTCGACCGTGGCGCCGGCCTCGGCGTCGAGCTTTTCGATGCGCAGCACGCCGTCTTTGGTGACACGATACTGCTTTCCGCCGGTGGCGATCACTGCGTACATAGGCTTAAGCAAGCGGGGGTCTGAAGAAAGGTCGCGCATTCTACTGGCGCCCTCCCGGCGGGTCAAACGGCTGTTCCGCGGGCCAAGAAAGGCCGCGATCCGCGCGCGTTTTGCACGCTTTTGGACCCATTACGGCCCTCGCGCGCGCTTGGTCCATTCTCGGCGGCGCCCGTGTCGGCTACGATGCGTGGCCGTACTCAAGGTCCGTCTGCTAATGACATTGGAAGAAATACGCGCGCTCGTCCACTCGGACCTCGGTTCCGTGGACCAGGTGATCCGCGCGCGGCTGAAGAGCGCCGTCCCGCTGGTGGACCAGATCGCCGAGCACATAATCTCCGGGGGTGGCAAGCGGCTGCGGCCGCTGCTCGTCGTGCTGGCCGGCCGGGCCTGCGGGCACCGGCCGCACGCTCACATCGAGGCGGCGGCGTTCATCGAATTCATCCATACCGCGACCCTGCTCCACGACGACGTGGTGGACGGCTCCTCCCTCCGCCGGGGCCGTGACACCGCCAACCAGGTCTTCGGCAATCAGGCGAGCGTGCTCGTCGGCGACTTCGTCTACTCCCGCGCCTTTCAGATGATGGCTTCGCTGACGTCCCAGCCGGTCATGGAGATCATGGCCGATGCCACCAACGTCATCGCCGAGGGGGAGGTCATGCAACTCATGAACGCGCATGACCCCGACACGACAGAGCAGCGCTACCTGGAGGTCATCTACCGCAAGACCGCGAAGCTCTTCGAGGCCGGCGCGGAGGTCGCCGCGGTGCTCGCTGGCAGCCCGGAGCAGGTGCGCAAAGCGCTCGGGGCCTATGGCCGTCATCTCGGCACGGCCTACCAGCTGGTGGACGACGTGCTCGACTATCGCTCGAATCCCGCCGAGCGCGGCAAGAACCTGGGCGACGATCTCGCCGAGGGCAAGCCGACCCTGCCTCTCATCTACGCGCTGCGCAACGGCACCGAGATGCAGCGCGCCGCGATTCGCGTCGCCATCGAGAAGGGCGGCCTCGCCCAGCTCGAGCCCATCATCGCCGCGATCGAGTCGACCGGCGGCCTGGAGTACTCCGCGCGGCTGGCCAGGGAATCGGCCGAGCAGGCCCTGCTTTCGTTGAAGCCGCTGCCGGAGAGCATCTATAAGGAAGGGCTCGCGGCGCTCGCGCGCTTCGCGGTAGAGCATACGACCTGAGGGAGCGGGGCCTTGCCGGGGCCCTGATCGGACACTGGACGAGATTCAGTTCTCGGGCCGATTGAAGCCCGGGAGGCGCTTCAGTACACTGCGCCGCCCGCCCTCCCTGCCGCCTCGAGCTTCCCAGGGTCCGCGGAGCCCGCCATCTCGGGGTGTAGCTCAGCCTGGTAGAGCACTACGTTCGGGACGTAGGTGTCGCAGGTTCAAATCCTGTCACCCCGACCATTCCAGGGAAGGCTGCTGAGCGCTGCGCAGTGCTCCGTGGACAACGACGCCAGCGGCGAGATGTTCTGTGTCTACCACTCGGGCGTCTATTCGCGCGCGAGCAGGCCTGAAACGGAACATGCGCGTGGCCCGGCTATGACACACGCGGCATGAGCGGCTCGAGAAGGTTGCCTGCGTAGTCATCTGGCCATTCCTTCAGCTGGCCCTCCGCGGTGAGTTGTCGCAGGACCCATAGCCGTACCCAACGCTCCCGGTAGCGGACGGTCGAGCCCGTCTTCTCGAGGAGAGGATTCCGTCCGGCTAGAAAAGGTTTTGCCGCGGCAAGCGCTGAAGAATTGCGAGCGAAGCTGGCGCGCCGCAGAAAATCGTGGCTCGAGATCTGGCCCAGCCCGCCGGGCAGCGAGGCCAGGACAGAGAGCAGGCGTCTTTGTGCGGGCGTAGCAGAGAACCACACGTCCTCCGCGCGGGGGCCGACCTGCGCGAGCACGTCACCAAGTGCCGTCCGCAGTACTTCGTTGTCGATCAGCCCCGGTTCCGAGCGGGACCAGACATAAAAGGCAAACAGCTGAACATCATGCGGTGATGCGCCCGCGACCGAGATCATGTTTTCCGCAGTCCCGCGAGTCAGCTTGCGGTCGCCCAGGCGAAATTGACGGATCAGGAACTCTTGCATGTCCATACGAGGAATGGGCCCGACGCTGAGGGGAACGGCAGTTTGATAGAAGGGGCTATCGTGCCCGGTGAACAAATCACTCATCGAAGGGCTAGCGCTGCCCGCGAAAATGTAAGCCGTGCGATGATGGCGCTGGATTGTGGCTCGCAGCAAGCCCAGTAGCTCCTTCGACTCGGGCAGCGGCAAGTTTTCTGCCAGATCCTGAAATTCGTCAAAGAAGACAATCAGCGACCGACGCTCGCTCGCGACGTGGAGGCGCCCGAGCAGCTCCGAAGCGACATCCAGATGGGCCGGAACGAACTTGGCGTTCAGCCAGGATGGACCGATCTTCACTTCGCGGAAACTACCCTTCAGGCCCCGCATGAATCCGGTTGGTCCGGCCTGTTCATTGATCGCCGCGCTGATGCGCGAGCAGAACCCGTGTGTCGAGCCGACGCCTCGCAGATCGATCTCGAGCAGCGGTTGGTCGCTGCCTGCCAGCGCATTGACTACCAAGCTGCTCTTGCCCATGCGGCGGTCGCCGAGAAGCACGACTCGCCGGCCAGCGCTACAATGCTCGATGAGAATCTGCTCCAGATCGGGCCGGTGACAATACGCAAAGCCGGGTCGAATCACCTGTCCGAAGACAAAGGGGTTGGTCTCCGCTTTGCTCCTCATAAGCCTTCCGCCTTGATACCACTAAATTGTGATAATAGTACCACTCTTAGGTGATACAACGATGGCGCCCGAGCGGGGACTTCTAGTCGAGCTTGGTCGTGCCGGCCGAGCGGCGGACGATGCGGCGTGTCAATCTGCCCGGCTGCTCAGCAGTGGGCGGCGCGGAGGGCCCGCCGAAGCCGGGCCACTATTGTAAGGGCGCTATCATCAGCCATTGCATGATCGTGAACGCCGAGGAGAGCTCGTGGTCGGCGGCCGGGCTAGCCCGTTCCGGTCACCTGACGCGCACCCGCACCGCAACCGCAGGAACAGTGCAAATCGCCTCACCCCGACCATTGATTTCATTGGCGTTTTTTTAAGCCATTCCCCGCTGGGTGTCAGTTTCACGGCACTCCGGGTGTAGTTTGGGTGTTGATTTCGCGGACCCATCGTGGCCGCCGTGGCCTTGCACACGGGCGTCGCGCAGCCTAGGGGTGCAAGCTGGTCCGCAGTCGCCGCGTCCCGTCCTGGTCAATCGAAAAACCCTCGCCTCGGCGAAAAATCGCGACTACTAGATCCAATCGGTGCCTCTTCTTCGGAAGCAACTTCGCGGCCAGAGAGGCATGGAAGCGTGTCCGAAAGTGTCCGCATTCGAACAATGTGTGTTCACCGACGGACACTACGAAGTCAACTGGTCTTCCAAGCTCTTGATATACGATGTTTTTTCTTCTGGCATGCAGGTTGCACCGTGGGGTGGATCCAACCCGGTGGACACCCAATGGCAAATAGGCATCGAGCGAGCGATGTGAGCAGTCGAGGATGGCGACGCCCCTTCCGCCGGCCGCCAAGGAATACGGCCCGCTGGTGGTCAGCGGCTCCCAAGGAAGCGCCACATCCGCATAGCGTGTTGCGTTATCGTTCGGAAATGCTGTCGGAGGACGCGGAATGTTGCACAACTATTTGATTACCGCGTTTCGCAGCATCGTTCGCCACAAGCTCTTCAGCTTCATCAATATCGTGGGCCTCGCCGTGGGCCTGACCGCCGCTATCCTGATCGGTCTGTTTGTACAGCAGGAGCTCTCTTTCGACGCCTGGTTGCCGGGAAGTGAGCGGATTTACCGCATTGCGATTGTGGTCCATGTGCCGGGCGAGCCTGAGCGCGATGCCGGCGCGGCTTCCGCCCCCCTCGGGCCTGCGGCGCTAGAGGAAATACCCGGGATTCAGGAGCAGACCCGCCTTCATGCCCAGAGCGCGGCAGTCACGGTTTCCAACAAACATTACTCGCAGTGGATCAACCAGGTTGACTCGAACTTCTTCACCATGATCCGGCTGCCCTTTATCGCGGGAAATCCGGCAACGGCGCTCGTGCGCCCGGATGGTGTCGTGCTGACCCGGACCGCGGCAATCCGGTATTTCGGCACAGACCAGGCGATTGGCAGGACCTTGCTGTTCGATCAAACGACGCCGCGCGTCGTCACCGGCATTCTGCGCGATCTTCCCTACAACACGCAGTTTGCGGGCGAGGTCTTCGTGCTCTATCCGCGCCCGCTTCCAGGGACCGCCGCCACGAAAAGGGAACCGGATCCCGACCATTGGACCACCATGGATGTTTCCAGTTATGTCCGCCTGGCGCCGGGAACCAACCCGAAAACCGTTGCCGGCAAGATTCCCGCGGTATTCTCGCGCCATCTGTCGCCGGCGTTCATATCCGAATTGGCTTCCGTGATGCATGGAGCGGCGGGCGACGTGTTCAAGGCCAAGCTGGTTCCGTTTCAGGATGTGCATCTGACGCCCTACACCCAAGGTAGCATCAAGCCGCCCAACAGCAGGACTCTGGTGTTCGGCTTTGCCGCCATTGCCGCCCTTGTGCTTCTGGTGGCAGGAGTCAATTTCACCAACCTGGCCACCGCGCGCGCATCATTGCGCGCCCGCGAAGTCGCGCTGCGCAAGCTCCTGGGTGCGAGCAAGCGGCAGCTGGTCATGCAATTCGTCACCGAAGCCGTTCTGACCGCGTTGCTGGCGCTCATCATCGCCTTCGCGGCCACGGAAGTGCTGTTGCCGGCCTACAGCGGTTTCCTGGGGCACGCGATAACGCTCGATTACCTCGGCAACTGGCCGTTCGTCGCCGCGATGGTCGCCATCGCAGGGTTGACGGGACTGATTGGCGGCATCTACCCGGCCTTCATTCTGTCAGGTTTCCGTCCGGGGCGAGTTTTGCATTCCACGACTGCCGGCTCCGCAAGCACCGGCGTGATGCGCACGATCCTGGTGGTTTTCCAGTTCGCGGTTTCGATCGGCCTCGCCATCGCGGCCGCGGTTATCTTCACCCAGATACGTTTCGCCAGTCACCTCGATCTTGGCTTCGATCGCGACAACATCGTGCTGGTTTCGGTGAACGGGGCCGACCTTTCACAAAAGACGCTCGAAGGCATGACGGCAGAGATTTCGGCTCTTCCTGGCGTGGCGGGTGTTGCCATGTCGGACAAGGTGCCGGGGAGCGACAATAAGCCGATGAACGTGGTGCGCATCGCAGCGACGGGCGCCAGCATACAGGTCATGAGCTATTCCGTGTCGCCCGATTTCGCCGCGGTCTACGGCGTCAAGCTGGAAGCTGGCCGCTTCCTGTCGCAGGACCGCGGCACGGACCTGCATCACGGCACAGAACCGGAAGACGGCCGCAATGTGGTTATCGACGATCGCGCGGCGCGCGCCTTCGGCTTCACCCCCGACCGCGCCATCGGCAAGACCATTGATCTGATCGGCGGACGAGTGACCATCGTCGGCGTCGTGCACGACGTCCTGTTCGCCGGTGCCCAGGCCGTACAGATCGCGCCGACCGTCTTCTTTAACGAACCGGAATTGTACAGCGACATGTCGGTGCGACTGAAGGCGGGCCAGATACCGCAAACGCTGACGGCGATTGACCGCATCTGGCAGCGCCATATTCCCGCCAAGCCCATCTACCGCAGGTTCGTCGACGACAGCCTGAATCAGCTTTATGTCGACGCCGAGCGCCAAGGCGCGCTGCTCAGCATCTTTGTCATCGTTGCGGCCTTCATCGCCTCGCTCGGACTCTTCGGCTTGGCTGCGTTCGTCGTCGAACGCCGTACCGAGGAGATCGGCATCCGCAAGATCATGGGCGCCAAGACGAGGGACATCATCCGTCTGCTGCTGTGGCAGTTCTCGATCCCGGTGCTGCTGGCCAATGCGATCGCCTGGCCAGTCGCGTATTACTATCTACGCCACTGGCTTGAAGGATACGCCTACCGTATCAGCTTGAGTCCCGGTTACTTCGTTGCAGCGGGCGTCACGGCCCTCTTCATCGCCTGGCTTACTGTCTTTGCTCATGCCGCGCGTGTTGCGCGTGCCAATCCTATCCACGCACTTCGGTACGAATAAGGATCGGCTCCGCGCCGCTTGCAAGTTGAAGCTTGCGGATGCGGTCCAAGCGGCGAGTGCACTGGCAGTCGGGGCCAATGCGCTAGTCACGCACCACCGTGACTTTTCGGCACTGCGCGATTTGCGTGTCCTGGGCGTCGAACCCGAGGACCCTCCCAGATCGCCAGATTAGTACCGACGCGGAAAGCCTTCGGGACGTAGGTGTCGCAGGTTCAAATCCTGACGTTTCCCTCGCGCAACCGTCACTGCATGCACGGCGCCTGCGCGCCGAGCAATGATCGGCATAGAGGCGAGTCTCGTCTCCGATTACGACCGCGCCCGAGGCCACTGGGAGAGAAACGCCCCCGCCGGTCGAGAGGTCTGCGAATGGCCGGCGAAAGCGCTTTCCCAACGGATGGCAGCTTTGCTGCCATCGGCGCCCTGTACGATGCGGCGCTCGATGATCGGCTCTGGCCGGACGCGCTGCGCAAGCTGACGGAGGTCACGGGCAGCCAGGCATCGACTTTCTGGGTTCTCGACCGCAGCAGTCCCTCACTGCTGCATCCCACATTCATCACCATCAACTTCGACCGCAAGGCGGTAGACGAATACATGGCCGGGATGGCCGCGCTCGATCCGACCGTGCGCTACCTCGTGGCGCACCCGCAGGAAGCCGTCGTGCACGACGGGATGCTCGGCAGCGGCCGCGACGAAGAGACCCGCTGCTATCTCGATTGGCACGAACGCAATGTTGAGACCCGCTTCCGACTCGTGGGACAGTGCACTCTCCCAGAGGGTTTGCAGGCCGGCGTGGCCCTGCACCGCGCACCCTCGGCGGGCCGCTACGGGATTACAGACATCAAGCGCTTCAGGCTGCTGCAGGAGCATCTGAGGCGGGCGCTGACGGTGGGCACGAAAATCGGCTCGCTCAGGAGCCTGCAGCGGCTCGGGGAAGCCCTTCTCGACCGCAGCAGCGCGGCCATTTTCCTCCTCGACTCGGCAGGACGGGTGGCCTTCATGAACCGTGCCGCCGAGGTGCTGCAGGCGCACGAGGATGGCCTGCGGGTATCGGCCGCGGGCCTTCGGCTAACCTCGGCGCTGGAAGATGGGCAGTTGCAGGCGCTCATCGGGCAGGCGGCGATCGCTTCTCGGGGCGCCACTTCTGCCCCCGCAGGGGTCATGCGCGCTTCGCGACCATCGGGAAGACGATCCTACGCGGTGTGGGTCGGCGCCCTGGCACGAATGCCGTCGGCACTCGCGCTCTTCCGCCCGGCGGTATGCGTACTGATCAGCGATCCAGAGCGCCGCCTGTGCCCCTCCCGGCAGCATCTGAAGACACTTTTCAATATGACCGAGGCCGAGGCGCGCCTCGGCGTCCACCTGGCCGACGGCCAGTCCCTGCGGCGCGCCGCCGAGCATCTGGGCATCACTTATGGTACGGCCCGCAGCCGTCTCACGCAGCTCTTCGAGAAGACGAGCACACGCAGCCAGAGCGAGCTGACGCGGCTGCTGCTGACCGTGTTCGCCTGCCAGTGAGCGTAGCCACCTAGCATTTGCTAGTTGCCCCGGAGAGCCGCCCGGGAGTGAAGTTGTACCCCGAGTCTCGGACTCCGCAGCCACCTCCCTCAACACGAGAACCAAAAAATGGCGCTGGCATCCACCGATATGGCAGGCCCGTTCACGAAGTTGGACAAGCAGAGCGTGCTGGGCACTCTGAAGTCGACCGGGACACGCGACCCCGACGTTCTGCATGCCCAGAAGCAGAAGCTCCTGGCACCGAGCAAGAGCCTGAAGACGGCCTCTTTCGTTATCATGGGTTGCGGAGCTTTGCTCACCATAACCATCGTTGCGGCATTTGCAGGCATCCCCTTCGGGCTCTTCGGCCTCTGGATATGGCGCTTCAGCTCGAAAAACATCGCGACAGTTGAGGCTGCCTACGCCGAGTATCTCGGCACTTAGCCGCGCAGGCCTCGAGCGACTAGTCAGCGGACGTTGCTGCAGTGGCCGTTTGTATCTGGATGAGGGGAAGCAGCCGAGCGTCTTCCAACGCTGCCGTTCGATGTCCGATTCCCGCCAAATACGCTCGCTGCGAGGCGAAGGACAGGAATGCCTCCACGCTTTGCTGGCGAACCAGCATTGCCATGTCCCAACATTCGTTCTGCGGTCCGATCAGGAATGCTCCGCCCTGTCCAATGAATATCAGGTCGCCCCCGGACGATCGAAGGTACGGGAGCGCGTGATCGATGTAGCGCTCGGAACGCCTCGGCACCACTAATTGGGGAGGAGGGGCCAGGTCCGGCGTCGCCGAATAATCTGCAATCTGCCGCCTCAAACCGAAGCAGATTCAGAATGATGATCTTCACCGGGGTGATTCTCCCCATCCAACCAACGCGCGCCCGGATTTCTGGGTCGGCTGCAGATATCGGGTCTCCTTGATGCGGTTCCGATACGCTGCCGGAGTCCGCGAGGTCCGCTTTGCCATATCAACAACCAGAGGGATCAAGTCGCTGTTGGGGGTGTCGCCGAAAGCAAGCGCGATTGTGTGGTCGCACACATCATCTGGCCACCCGGCAACCAATTCCCGAAAGGCGTCGCTGATCTACCGCGAACAGCGCGCGCGCGGCTTCCTCAAAGCCGGGCATGTCTCCAGCCATGGCCGACATGAAATGGTAGGCGCGCTCCCGCGCTCTTCGGTGTCTGTCCGTTCCCGCATGTGTTCGCCTCGCCTGTTCAACGAGCTTGCGCAGCGCCACGGAAGCACCACCAGGTTGCGTTCGCCAGCCAGTCCCAGTGAACGGCGGCAATAACGTCACTTCGCGAGGTACGACGCCCAGCTTTGGTCGCCCGCTACTGCGGGCGAACTCCGCTGGCGTTCCGTCCCAACCCGAATCCGGAAGAAGCGAAGGCAGGCGTCCCGCCCCAGCGGGCTCGTTGACTGCCGTCCGGCGCGTGAGGCGGCCCACGACCTCTTCGTCCGAACCTCTCGTATCGAGGTCTACGGAGCGCCCGGTAGCGTCGCTCGAAGATCAGGACGGGGCCCGCCGCCCCGCTTTCGATCGCGCGTTTGACGACCAATGCGATTGCCTCGAGCGAACCGGATGCAATGCGGCGATGGCCGTCGAAGGCTGTATAAGAAGCGTCAGGGGTCACTGCGTAGAAAAAGTGGCTGAAGAACATCAATCTATTTATACCCGGATATAAATACCAGGTCAATAATATCCGGGTAATAATTGCGGCCCCCACGCTGGCGCCGACCAGGCCAACGGAGCCATCATGTATGGCCGCGCGCCTACCCAGGATACACGGGGTCCTTCCAATTTACTGGAGGCTCCGGAGGCAAGCCCAGCGACTTTATGACCGCGCGCTCGACGTCTTCTTCCCGGTCAGTGCTTCGCGCAGCCTCAATGCGTACAGCCATGTCATGGTTCATATGCCACCACCGGATGCGACTGGACATCGTCATGAGATAGTCGAGTTGCCGGCGCTTCGCGCGCAAGACGGCACGTTGTGGGCTGCCGGCCGGCCACCAGCGCTCCTGCAGGCTGAGGGCCAAGCTCTGAGTGAGCACCGTGTCCGACTGCTCCATGCGCGCCACCATAGCTTCGCACGCTGCGCGACGGCCCGGGAGATCAAGCTGCTCGAGTCGACAGGCCCGGACGATCGCCGGAGCGGTGGGATGGGCTCGGCCGCAAGCATGCCGATGGCATAGATGCCTCGCATGGCGAGATCCTGTGATGGACTCGCCACAGCCAGAGCATCTACCATCATGACCTCGAGCTGATTCCAGTAGATCGTCATTCTCCGGGCGGCGCCAATCCGCGCGATCACCGCCGTGACTGCATCGGAACCAGATGAGTGGCAGCCCCTCGAGATCCGGGGCCCATGCGAACCCGTTGTCTGGATCAAGAGCTTGCAGATGGGCCGCGATTTGCGCCCTCGCCGCACACTTGAATCGTTCACAGATTGCGAGATGAACCCAGACGAAATCCGGACGCTGCGGCGCGAGCTTCTGCGCCCGTTCGATCAAATCGAGTGGCTGCTGGGCGTTGGAGTCGTCCGGCGCCAGCAGCAGGGCAGCCGCGGCCAGATCAGCTTGGTGTTGCGTGTGCAATGAGGACGCCGGCCTCTCGATTTCGTTCGGCTCGAAAGGACTGGGTATCTGCGCCGCTTCGTCTCGCATACGCACACCCAGCGAGCGTGAGCATGCAAAGCAATGCAATGGAAGATCGCAATTTTACCGACCGCACATCAAACTCCTTGGTGAACCTTAAAGCTGTCGCGGCCCCAGTGGCGAGACCGGGAGGCTAATTCTGCGGTATGGGAGTGCGTCGCAGACGCATACCGACAATCACCATCGCCGTCGTGGCCCCCACGCTGGCGGCGACCAGAATGGGAGTGAGCCAGCCCAACCAGGCCAACGGACCCATCAGGTACAGCGCATCATCGGGATCGAACCCCCACAGCGGCCGGAAACGGCTTTCGTGCCTGGCGGACCGCGCAATTCCAGCATTTCGGCGAAAACGCTCGCCAGAAACGTGGAGGCCCCGCTCAGCAATCCCCAATGGCATCGACCACCTGCCAAGCACCCAGTGGCGCAATACCGATGCCAATGCCGATGAAAAACAGAGTGTTGACCCAGACATCAGGCGAGATAGTCGTAGCGATGCCCTTGCGGGCTCATCATATTGGCCAGACGAGCGAGCTCGCCATCGGCACCGTACCAAGAAAGGCCGAAACCAGCCACAGCCCGCCACCCCACACCATCCCCGCGTTATTGCCCCAGGCAAAGGCCACACACGCGGCAATCCCCGTCAGCAGGCGTAGCGTCGTGATGTGATTCGGTCGCACCGCCGTGCCAATCAGAGGTCGCATGACCGGTCGGGTAAAGCAGATGGGGTCCAGAAGGTTTGTCGATGACACTGAAGACCTCCGTTATCCATCAAATCGAGGCCGCAGGCGCGGCGGCCACCTTGGCTTCCGTCCGATGCCAAAGAATGAGGCCGGGAATACCCAACACCACCTCTCGCACCCGTTTGATGAGAGACACCGCGATCGCAGTCTCGGGGCGGAATATTCAGCAGGCGACACATGGACGACATAGCCGCCCTCCTGCACCCCGATCGCCCCCGGCACCGCAAGCTCTCCCACCTTGAGCGCTTGCCCGAGGCTTTCAATGATAAGACCAGAGCCGGGTCCGATGTCAGTACCGAAAAAGTGCAGAATCAGACACACCTCGAGACCGCCCAGCAGCCAGGAAATCAGGTGCCAGAATGCGGCCAACGCCACCCGCGGCAGCGAACGGAAACACCCGACCAATGCCTCGTGCAAACCGCCAGCCTCGGCACTCGCCGGCCAGCCGAGCGAGCGGCCCATGCGCAGCGCAGCCCGCTCAATGGGCGCCGCCAACCCCAGCCACAGTGCAACAAAGGCGCCGCCAACGATCGCAGTGGCCACCCACAACGCCCGGGTGGCAAAATCCGAGACATCACTGCGGCCGGCGACGTGGGCCAATAGCGCAACCCCGAGTACGGTGAATAGAATCTGCGTACTCATCTCCAACAGCAGGTCGGCGATCGTGCCGCCGATGGCCTCCGCAAGCTGCACGCCCCGCCTCTGCAAGAGTCTCGCGCGACCACGAACTCCCCGCCAATCTGCGCCAGCGGCAACAGGTTGTTTACCGCCTCGCGGATCCAACGCAGCACCAGATAGTCCTTTAGACCCGGCCGTGACGACAACGACGCCGGGCCGGCCGCGGCGCCTGGCCCGGCACGCGCGATCACTTCCCAACCAAGCGCCGAGAACAGCATTTGTGGCAGATGAAAGGCGACAATCGCCGCAAACCCCCATGCCCCGGCATGAGCCAGAACGTCCAGGACCCTGACGAAGCTATAGCTGGAAGAACAGCCACGCAATCAACCCCAGCCCCGCCAGCCCCCCGATGAGGGCGCCCACCTTCAGGTGGCGCAGACCGCCGGCTAGACTCTGAAGACGTAGGTCTTCTCCCCGTCGCGGTCGATGTCTGGTGGAAAGGACGCATGCTTGTCCGCGAAGTAACGGGCGAGGATGATCCCCTTCACTCGCCAGATTGTAGGTAATGTAGAGAATCCGGCGCGGTACGTCGGTCAGACTTCCTTCGATGCATGCGGAACGTAACTATCGAAAAAAATCACATCGCCCGGAGCGGTCGGAACCGGCTCGAGGCTCAGTCCCGCCTCTTCCAACGGCACCCACTGTTGGCCGATGAGGCC
>CAWHWV010000045.1:0-15395 GCA_963833085.1 uncultured Pseudomonadota bacterium | reverse complement strand
CTACGGCCAGCGCCAGTGAGGGACCCAGCGCGCAGGTCGCCTCCGCGGCAGCGCCCAGCAGCGCGAGCGCCAGTGTCAACGGCAATCCAAGCCCTGGATCGAGCGCGATGTAGCCGAGCGCCGCCACTGCGATGAGGATTCTGTCGCGGCGCAGCGCAATGCCCGCCAGGGTGTTGACGTGGAGTGCGAGCGGGATCAGCACCGCGTAGATGATCGCCGGCACGCCGAAATAGTGAGTCAGGCGATTGCGCGCATCGCGATGGAACCGGCCGTAGCAGGCCAGGATTCCCGTGAGTCGCAATGCTGCCCGCGAGTCGGCCATGGGCTGATTGTGCCATGGCCGGTACAACTGCAGCGAGTTGCCGTGCGCTTCTTGCCGCATGCTGCCGGGCACCGTAATATTCCACGCGATATAGCGCTGACATCGTCCAAAGGGGAGAGGCGACGAGCAATGAACAAACGAACAGGCACGGCGATATCGGCGGCGCCGCTTTTATTGTTACTGAGCGCCGGTGCGGTCAGCGCCCAGACCGTGACCGGCGGCCCGAGTCCCGCGGACGAGGCCGGTCCCGCGACCGCCAACGTGCTCGACGAAGTCATCGTGACCGGCTCGCGTGAGTCCGGCATCACGGCGGCGAACAGCCCGGCGCCGGTGCAGATCATGAGTGCCGCCGCGCTCAAGACCGTCGCCGGCAATCCCGACCTGCTGGCCGCGCTCGCGCAGGTAGTGCCGTCCTTCGTCGCCCAGGCCTTCGGTAACGACATGGCCGGCCAGACCCTGCAGGCGAGATTGCGGGGACTGAGCTGCAACGACGTACTGGTGCTCGTCAACGGCAAGCGGCGGCACGGCGCCGCCAACATCGAGGTCGACAGCGGCCCCTTCCAGGGCTGCGCCGGGGTCGACCTCGATTTCATTCCGATCGACGCGATCGACCACATCGAGGTGCTGACCGACGGCGCCGCGGCGCAGTACGGCAGCGATGCCATCGCGGGCGTCATCAACATCATCCTCAAAAGGAGTTCTTCCGGCGGCAACCTCTCCGGCACCTACGGCGGCTACATGGATGGTGGCGGCGACACCAACGATGTCGCGGGCAATGCCGGCTTTCAGCCCATCGACAACAGCTATCTCAACGTCACCGCGGAGGTTCATGACCATGGCGCGAGCAACCGCAGCGCCATCGACGAGCGCGTCATCAACCCCGCCAACCTCGCCACCTACCCGGACTCGAACATGGCCGCCGTGAACGGCTATCCGTATCTCGGCGCCGAGGAGGGCGATGCTCACTACCAGCTCAAGCTGTTCGAGCTCAACGCCGGCTTCGATTTCCCGGACGGCACGCAGTTCTATACCTTCGCGACCTACGGCGACAAGGACGCCCAGTCGTTTCAGAAGTATCGGCTGCCGGGCAAAATCCAATACACGGATCCCACGACTGGCGTCACCACATATCCGTTCCCGTTCGGCTTCGACCCCCTCGAGGCGAGCGGCGAGCACGACTACTCCGCTACGGCCGGCCTCAAGGGACTGATCGCAGAGTGGAGCTGGGATCTCAGCAGCACCTACGGCCGCGACCAGTTCAACGCCTATACACTCAACTCTGCCAACGCCGGCGTATACAACAGCACCGGCGAAGCGACGCCGCTCGATTACTACGACGGCTACATGCAGACGACGCAGTGGACGTCGAACCTCGATGTGAATCGCGACTTCGATGTAGGTATGGCAGGTCCGCTCAACGTGGCGTATGGTCTCGAGTACCGGCGTGACAGCTACGGCATCGGAGCCGGCATCCCGATCTCCTACGTCGATGGAGGCGCGCAGTCGTATCCAGGCTTCACGCCCACGGATGCCGGGACACACTATCGCCATACGGACGCCGTGTACGTCGACCTGGCTGCCCAGCCGATCGAACCGTTGCGGATCGATGCCGCCGGCAGGTTCGAGCACTACAGCGACTTCGGCAGCGACACCGTCGGCAAACTCACGGCGCGGTATGACTTCACCCAGCAGCTCGCGCTGCGCGGGACGGTGAGCAGCGGCTTCCGCGCGCCCACGCTCGCCGAGGAATACTACTCCTCCACCAACGTCACACCGACGAGCGCCTTCGTGCAGTTGCCGCCCAATTCACCGGGCGGCAGGCTGATCGGTCTCGGCAACGGCCTACAGCCGGAGCACTCGGTGAACTTCAGCGTCGGCGTCGTATGGCGACCGACGCCCGGCGTGATCGGTACCCTCGACCTCTACCACATCAACGTTACCAACCGCATCTGGGCGACCGGCAACCTCTACGGGACGCTGAACGGTGTGGTGCAGCCATCGGCGGCGGCGATCAATGCCGCGATCGCGGCGAACGGCAATCAGCTCGATCCGTCGGTCGTTGCAACCGGGACCACCGGCGTCACTCTCTTTGCCAACGGCATCGATACCAGCACGCAGGGAGCCGACCTGGTATTCAATTTCCCCTCCGAGTACCGCTTCGGCCATGTCGACTGGTCAGTGGGGGCAACCCTCAACCAGACATCGATCACCAAGGTGCCGGCGACGCCGGCACAGCTGACGGGACTGACTCTGTACGACGCGACGGCGCTCTCGGATCTGTCCACGGCGAGCCCCCGGTTCGTGCTCAATTTCGGCGGCCTGTGGACGCTCAGCAAGCTGGCGGTAAACATCGAGGAGCAGATTTACGGCAAGACCTCGGAGTGGGAGAACGACGACGGCGACAACCCGACGAACACGCCCGAGTACTTCCAGTCGACCATCGGCGTCACGCCGATCACCAATCTCGATGTGAGCTACAAGTTCTCGCGCCACTTCACGCTGAGTGCCGGCGCGCTCAACCTGTTCAATCGCTATCCCGACAAGTACAACTCCACGTTGCTCGCCCACTACGACAGCTTCACGTACGGGGACACGCTGGGCGTGTTCCAGTATCCGATGTTTTCGCCGTTCGGGATCGACGGGGGGTATTACTACGTGCGGGGCACTGTCAACTTCTAACGCCCCGCTGGCCCGGCGCAGTCTGCTTCAGCGGTCTCGAGAGTCGCCCTCGCGATTGGGAACCCGCGGCCGCTGAGTTGCCACGCGGGCCGGCCACGTGCGTCACGACCCCGCTCATGTGCTCCACGGCCAGCGGCGCGATGCGGGCTTCCAGGTTGCGGTAGGCCTGGATGAGCTCGCGTCCGAATGACGTGAGCTGCGCGCCGCCGCCGCCGCTGCCGCCGACGGTCGCGCTGATCACCCGGGTATCGAACTCGGCATTCATGCTGTCGATGAGCAGCCAGGCGCGGCGGTAGCTCATGCCGATATGGCGCGCCGCCTGCGACAGGGAGCCGGTGCGCGCAATGGCCTCCAGCAGGCTTATCTTGCCGATCCCGACGGAGCATTGATCGTGGAAATCGAGCCGGAAGCGTATGCCGGGACAGCGCGCGCGCGCCTCCGCGGTGGGCGCGGGCATCTCGGTAGGTGCCGACCTTGGCGGCCCCTTCCGCGCTTTGGTGGTCATGGTGCGGCTTCCTCCTCGCAAGGCGCGCGTGCCCGCGCCAGCGTGGCGTCTGATCTTAGCGGCCGCAGGCCTGACTCGGCAGCCGGCGCGCGTAGTAGTCGGGATAGTCGGGGCTCAGTCCCTTGAAGCGGCGGTGGATCCAGAGGTACTGCTCGGGCACGGCGCGCACTCGGGCCTCGATCAGATGGTGAAAGCGCTCGGCGTCGCCGCACGGGGAATCGCTGGGGAAATTCTCGAGCGGAGGATGAATCACCGCGCGGTAGCCGCGCGTGCCGGGCAGCCGCTCGACGAAGTAGGGCAGCACGGCGGCCCCCGTCATGCGCGCGATCCGCGAGGTGAGGGTGTTGGTCGCGGCCGGAATGCCGAACAACGGCACCATCTCCGCACCCTTCTTGCGATAGCTCTGATCGGGCGCGTACCACACGGCCTCATTGTTCTTCAGCGCGGCTATCAGGGCCCGGATGTCGTCACGGGGAATCGGACTGACACCGAGGTTGCAGCGGCAGCGACCGAGCGCGTAGGCAAGCGCCTCGTTCTTCGTCGGACGATAAAGGACATTCACGGGCGTTACCGAGGCCAGCATTCTCCCCGCCATCTCCATCGGCGTGAAGTGAGCCGTGAGCAGTATGGCACCGCGGCCGCGGGCCAGCGCCGCGCGCAGATGCTCCGCGCCCTCCACGCTGATGATCCGGTCGAGGCGCGACTGCGGCGTCCACCAGGCGAGCGGGACTTCCAGCAGCGCCATGCCCAGACTCGCAAAATGCCGGTTGAGCAGGCGCTCCCGCTCCACGGTGCCGAGCTCGGGCAGGCACAGCTCGATGTTACGGCGCGCGGTGTGTGCCCAGCCCAGCGGCAGCCGGCGCAGGATTGCGCCGAGCAGCGCCCCGACGGCGAGCATCAATGAAAATGGCAGCAGCGCCAGGAGCCGCAGCAGGCCCAGGCCGATCCATGTAGGCCAGTAACGGGGCGCCAGGAGGCGGCCCCTGTACTGCGCCCGTGCGGCAGTACGCAGCCGCGCAGCGGTGTCTATGTACAAGAATCCCCCAAGGACCGCCTGTGGCGTGTCCCGGGGGACAAGAATAGCGCGCTTTGCAGTGGAAAGTGTGATCGCTACCACAATTAGCGACCGAATTAGCGACGGAATTCCTGCCGGGCCGGCTCAGTCCGAGGTCAACACGTCCGTACCGGACGACGTTGATCATCGGCCGGCAGCGTAGACTTGCCGTCGATGACCGCCCTACCCCTCGCCGGGCGCACGATCGCTGTGCCCGAGACTCGCGAGATCGAAGTCTTCGCGTCCCTGCTCGAGCGACGCGGAGCGCGCGTGATCCGCTGCCCGCTGGTGGCGATCCGGGATGCTCCGGATCCTGCTCCCGTGCTCGACTGGAGTCGCCGGCTCGCCGGGGGCGCGTTTGACGATCTGATCCTCCTCACGGGCGAGGGACTGAGGCGCATCCTCTCGTGCATCGAGCAGCGCGAGCCGGCGCTGAGAGCGCAGTTCATCGACGCGCTGGGCTCCGTGCGCAAGATCACGCGGGGCCCGAAGCCCGCCAAGGCACTGCGCGAGCTCGGGATGAAGCCGGAGCTTGCCGCCGCACAGCCGACCACCGCAGGGGTGATCGCGACTCTGCGGCCGCTGGACCTCCAACGCCGGCGCGTTGGCGTACAGCTCTACGGCACCGAGCCGAACCGGCTGCTCATCGATTTTCTCGAAGGTTCCGGCGCGGTGGTGTCAACGGTGGCGCCCTACGTTTATGCGGATGCCGCCGACGAGCAGGCCGTTCGCCACCTCATCGCGCAACTGGTCGGGGGCAACGTCGATGCCATCGCCTTCACGAGCTCGGCGCAGATCGAGCGGCTGATCGCCGTCGCCTCGGAGGAAGGGGCCAGATCGGCGCTGGCCAACACCTTGGTCGCCGCGATCGGGCCCGTCGTAGCGGACACGTTGCACCGGCACGGAATCGAAGCGCGGCTCATGCCGGAGGAATCCTTCTTCCTCAAGCCGCTCACGAGCGCGCTCGAAGAGGCGTTGCGATGATCCTTCGGCCCGCGGTGCCCGCCGATGTGATGGCGGTAGCGCGAGTTCACGTGCGCGCGTGGCAAGCGGCCTACCGAGGTTTGATGCCTGAGGATTATCTGGCGGGACTGCGCGCCGAGGATCGCGCCCAACATTACGACTTCGCGAACCAGGATCCGGTGCGACCGAGAACACTCGTGGCCGTCGAAGCGGATACCGTCCTCGGCTTCGCCACAACCTCACCCGCCCGCGATGTGGACGCGGCGGCCCAGGGAGAGCTTTGCGCGCTGTACGTCGAGCCCGACTGCTGGGGTCGTGGAATCGGAGTGGCGCTGGCAGCCGCCGCCCGCGGCGACCTTTACCGTCTGGGCTTCAGGAAGGCAGTGCTGTGGGTAGCCGCTGGCAATGCTCGCGCCGAGCGGTTCTACCGGGCAGACGGCTGGAGCCGCGACGACTCGCACCGGGCGCGGCAGATATGGAACGTCATCGTGGACACGGTGCGATACAACCGTGTGCTCGACGCCCCGTAGCCTATTCCGACGTGTCGTCCTCGACCACCGTTCCCTGGTGAAACAGGATCTTCCAACCCTCGGCCGAGCGCCTCCATACCGTCGCCCGGCGTGTCTTGCGTTGCCCCTGCGCCAGTGTGTAAGTCAACAGGTAAGTATCGCTTCCCAGCTCTCTGCAGGCGAAGTCTGTTGCTTCCCACGTGTCCTCCAGCGCGAGATGGCTTGCGACCTGATGGCGATCCTCCAGCACATCGAGAACGTGCTCACGACTGTAGCGGCGTCCGGATGCGCCGACTTCCCAGAAATCCTCCGCGGTCATTCCCGCGAAATCCGCCCGGGTCGTGCCGAACTCCGGGCGATGGAAGACCGGCTCGCGGCTGCGGAGCTCCTGCAGGATTTCCCGCAGCCTCGACTCGGTGCTCAACCAGGGTTTGCGAGGCGCCGTCCCTGCGCCTCGCCCTGCGGGCCGGCTCGCGCCGTCCAAAATTGTTCCGGACAATTTTGTCACGTTCGTCACCTCGACTGTGCCGTATCCGGCGCTGACCGTCGCCTTCTGACCAACCCCAGCGCCACCGGGATCAGCGACACGACGATGATCAGGATCGTGACCAGTCCGAAGTTGCGCTTCACCAGCGGCACATTGCCGAACAGATAGCCGCCGCAGAGGAAGAGCAGCACCCAGCCGAAGCCGCCCAGGATGTTGTAGGCCTGGAAGCGCGCGTAGGGCATGCGCCCGATGCCGGCGACGAAGGGCATGCAGGTGCGGATGATGGGGACGAAGCGCGACAGGGCGACTGCCCGGCCGCCGTGGCGCACGAAGAACTCCTCCGTGCGGCGCAGGTACTGCACCTTCAGCAGGCGATAGCGGCCGCTGAAGGCAGGAGGACCCACGAACCGGCCCACCGAGTAGTTGACGGTGTTGCCGAGCACGGCCGCGATGGCAAGCACGACGAACAAAAGCGGCGCGTTGAGCGTGCCGCTGGTATCGACCGCGGCCAGGGCGCCGATGCCGAACAGCAGCGAGTCGCCTGGCAGAAACGGCGTCACTATGAGACCGGTCTCCGCGAAAATGACCGCAAACAGGATCGGGTAGATCCAGAGGTCAACGCGGGCCAGCAGCTCGACCAGATGCCGGTCGAGGTGCAGCACGAGATCGATCAGCCATGACAGCACGAGGGTCCGACCAGGATGCTAGGGCAGCATGTCGTCGCCGGCGAGCGCGGGGGGAAGATTCTGCGCCACCGTTTTGACCATGTGACCCGGCGCGCTGCCGTCATGTACCTCGCTCTGCAACGTGCGCAGGGCCAGTTGCACCTCGGCATCGCGTGACTGCAGGGAAGGCGAGTTCTTCGCAGTCGTGACGTCGGCGGGCTGCTGCTCCGGACTCTTCTCGACGATGTCGGGAAGGATGCCCTTGCCCTGCACCGAGCCGCCCGACGGTGTGAAGTACCGGGAGGTGGTGAGCTTCACGGCACCGCCGTACTCCAACGGGATGACGGTCTGAACGGTGCCCTTGCCATAGGTGCGGTGCCCAATCAGCAACGCGCGGCCGTGGTCCTTGAGTGCCGCCGAAACGATCTCGGCGGCCGAGGCCGTGCCGCTGTTCACCAGCACCACGATGGGCGCGCCGTTCATCAGATCACCCGGCGTAGCGTCCATCTCAAATCGAGCATCGGGCGTCCGACCCTCCGCGGTGAGGATGACTCCACTGTTGAGGAAGTCGTCGGCCACCGCCGCCCCAGACTCGAGCACTCCACCGGGATTGTCGCGCAGGTCGAGCACCAGCCCGCTAAGTCCCGCATGATTGTCGCGCTGGAGCGTCGATATCGCAGCAGCCACCTCGTCCGGCGTGGTGTCAGTGAAATCTTCGATGCGCACATAGCCGATTCCGGGCGCCAGGCTCTGATATGCAACGCTGTGCACCTCGACGTTCGCGCGGCGCAGCGCGAATTTCAGCAAGCCGGTCTTTCCCGCGCGGTGAATGGTGAGGGTCACCGTGCTTCCGGAGACCCCGCGCATGTGCTCGATCGCGCGGTTGACGTCGGATCCGACTTCCTTGCCATCGATCGCCACGATCTCATCGCCGGCCCGCAGGCCGGCATGGTCCGCCGGGGAGCCCTGGATGGCATCGACGACCCTCACCGCGGAGCCGTCCGCGGCGACCTCGATGCCGACGCCGGGATAAGAGCCCATGGTGCTGAGACGGGTCTCCTCGAACTCCTCGTTGTTCAGATAGGCGGAGTGCGGATCCAGCGACGACACCATGCCGCGGATCGCGGCGTCCATCAGCTTGCGGTCACTGACCTGATCGACGTAATCACGCTTGATACGCTCGTAGACCTCGGCGAAGAGCCGAGCCTCCTGCCACGGCAGGGTGGCTGGATCATTGGAATCGCCCTGGGCGCCCGGGTCGTCCGCCAGCACGCCGCCCGCGAGAGCGGCGGAAAAGCCGAAAATGGCCCCCGCAACGAGAGCGATCAGCGTCCGCGATCGCATCGACATGTGAAGAATCCCCCCGTGGGACCAAAGGACCCAACGATGCTACGGCGTGCCCTGCCGGTCAATAGACCTAGCCCGCAGCGCCAATCGCCCCCGCGGAGCCGCGCGCTGCATCCCCGGACGCGGTGAGCTCCGCCAGCAGATCGTCCAGGGGCACAGGCCTCGCGATGGCAAATCCCTGGCCGTAATCGACGCCGAGAGTGGCGACCCGCGCCAGGATTTCCTTCGTCTCGACGTATTCGGCGACAGTGGCCAGGGACATGGTGCGCGCGAGCTGTGCGATGGCACGCACCATCGATTCGGCGCGCGGGTCGCGGATCACGTCGCGAACGAAGCTGCCATCGATCTTCAGCATGGTCACCGGCAGCTCGCGCAGGTAGGCGAGCGAGGAAAGTCCGGTGCCGAAGTCATCGAGCGCTATGCCGCAGCCGAGCGCACGCAGCCTGCGCATCAGCTCGGTCGCGCGCTTGACGCTGGCGACGGCTGTATTCTCCGTGAGCTCGAAGCAGAAGAGATCCGGCGGCAGGCCGCTCGAGCGGATGCGCTCCAGCAGGAATTCGCTGAAGCTCTCGTCATTGAGCGACTGGCCGGAAAAGTTGATGGCGAAAGTCAACGGGCCGCCGGCAAACGTGTCGGCGTAGGCCTTGAGGCGCTCGACGGCGGTCTCGATCACCCAGCGATCGATGCTCTGCATCAGCTGGTAGCGTATCGCAGCCGACATGAAGCTGTCGGGACCGGCGGCGGTGCCGTCTTCATCGAGCATGCGCACCAGGAGCTCGTAATGGGACCGCCGGTGGGTGCTGCTGCCGAAGGGCAGGATGAGCTGCGCATCGAGGCGCAGGCGCCCGGCGCTGATGGCATCGTGGAGCTGCCCGGCGATGTTGATGTCGGCAAACCGGCGCACCAGGCTAACATCGTTGGCGCGGTAGACCTCGACGCGATTGCGGCCGCGGTCCTTGGCGGCCTTGCAGGCAGTCTCGGCCGCGGCGAGCGAGTGCATGAGCTCGCCCTCGCTGGAGTCGAGCGCCGCCACGCCGATGCTGATCGAGACACGCAGCCGCGAGTTGCCCTGCAGGTTGCCCAGCTGCTCGGCTGCTTCGCGCAGTGCCTCGCCAAAGCGCTCGGCATCATCGAGGTGGCCCGGCAACATCGCCGCGAAGCGGTCCCCGGAGATCCTGGCCGCGAACGCGCCCGCCGGCAGCCGGCCGCGCAGCAGCTCACCGAGTTGGCCGAGGATGCTGTCCCCGACCCGCATGCCGAAGTTGTCGTTGATGACGTGAAGCTGATCGACGTTGATGTAGAGCGAGCTCCAGCCTGAAGGGCTCTCGTTGCTCGCCACTGCAAGACGCATGCGGGTCTCGAACGCCGGGCGGGTGTAGAGGCCGGTCAGCGAGTCGAAGCTGCCAACGTCCTCTCCGGGACTCATTTTCCTCAGCTCTACGACGGTCCGCTTGAGTTTGGCGACGGTCACGCGTGCCAGCAGCTCGCGGCGCAGACACTCCAGGACCGGAGCGAGCAACGCCTGCACGAGCGCGTAGCTGCGGACCTCGCTCTCGCGCTCGCCGCCCGCCGCACAGGCGATGCCGAGGATCGCGAGCGGATGCCGCGAGTCGTCGCGAATCCAACTGACATACGCCGCTGCATTGCCGGGCAACATGTGGACGTCGCCGGGGCTGTCGGGTGCGGAGCGGGCGGCGGCGACAGCGTCAGCGGCGATGGACTTGAGGCCGTCGGCGGCGGCTTGGTCGGTCGACCAGCGCAATCCGCCCCGGGCGTCGAAGATCGCGATGGTCTGGGCCCGCGGCAAGAGCGCGCGACAGAGCTGCGCATGGGGCTCGAACCCGCTCCACGCATCCGCAGGTTTCCCGGGGCCCTCGGACCCGTGAGGGCGAGTCTCAGAGGACAGCTTTATGTCGTCCGGAGGCCGGCTCATCCCGAGGCAACCGTGGTTTACTATGAAAAATGGCAGCCACTGTCGCGCGGAAGGGACGCGCCGGGCCTTGCGCGAGTTGGCGGTTCGCGGATCAGGTCCCGCCTGCGGTCCTAAAACTTGAAGTGCCTCACATTGCCGATTACCGGGCAAGCCACAGCCGCGGGTCGACCGGCTCACCCGCCCGGCGGATCTCGAAGTAAAGCTCCGATCGGACGCTGCCGCCGCTGTCGCCCGCCTGCGCAATGATCTGACCGGCGGCCACTTGCTGCCCGACCGACTCGTACAGGCGGTCATTGTGGCCGTAGAGGCTCATATAGCCATCACCGTGATCGATGATGATCAGGAGCCCGAGCCCAGCCAGCCAGTCCGCGTAGACCACCCGGCCCCCGGATACAGCGCGCACTGGCGCGTCACGCTGCGTCGCGAAGAGATCCCCCTGCCACTTGAGGCCGCCTGCCCGCACCTGGCCGTAGCCTTCGATGATCGTACCGGCCACCGGGCGCGGCAGCCTGCCGCGCAGCTTTGCAAAAGGAGAGTGGCCCAGATCTTCGGGCGGCAGGCTCGCGGTCGCCCGGCGCAGCTGCGCCAGCAGTGACTCGAGGTCGCCGCGCTGGTGCCGCAGGCGAGCCAGGCGCTCGGTGCGGCTCTGGGTCCGCGCCGAAATGCTCGCCAGCACCTGCATGCGCTGCGAACGTGCCTGCTGGAGGGCGGAGACCTGGGCCTGCTGCGCCTGCTGCAAGCCGGCAAGCTTCGCGTCCTGCGCCTGGAGCTGCCCATCGAGCTGCCCGAGATGTTGCAGGTCGGCCTCTATGGCCTGGATCTTGAGGGCGCGGGCACGACCGAAATAGCTGTAGTAGACGAACATCCTGCCTGCCTGGGCCGGGTCGCCCTGATTCAGCAGGAGCTTCAGCGGCTCCTCCCGCCCGATCAGGTAGGCGGCACGCAGCTGCCCGGCAAGAACGCTGCGGTTGTCGGCGAGGTCGGTCTCGAGCTGGCGCTTCTGCGCCTCGAGCTGCGCCCGTTGGGCAACATCCGCCGCACGCTGCTGGCGCAGGCCATCGAGCGCTGCCCGCGCCTTGCCGACCGACTCTTCCGTGGCCCGCAGCTGGCGGGTGAGGCGATCCCGCTCCGCCTGTCCGCGGCTCACCTGGCGGGCGATGTGCGCAATCTGGTCGCGCAGCGCCTGGAGCTGCGCCCGCGCCTGGCGGGCGTCCGTATGAGCGCCGGCCCGGGCGGCATGCCTGGCGGCGCCATCCGCCGGCGCGGCCACGAGCACGGTGAGCAGGAACGGCGCGATCAGGCCAATGATGCGGAGGCGTCGCAGTCGCATATGAGCGCTATAATGCGCGCCCTTTTTAAGCCCGGCCCGCCCTTCTGCTGCCTCCCGCATGGACCGTCTCGCTCTATACATCCAGCTGAATCACTGGCTCGTCGCCGCGACTGCCGTACTGCTCGTGGCTGTCATCGTGTTCGAGCTGCGGGCGTACGCGGCAGGTCTCGCGACCGTTTCGCCGCAGGACGCCATCAGGCTGATGAACCGCGGCGCGGTGGTGATCGACCTGCGTGCCGCCGAGCAGTATGCCGCCGGGCACCTCTCCGGTGCGCGCCGCCTGGACGGCGAGCAGATCCTCAAGGCGGGCGACACGCTGAAGAAATACAAGCAGAAGCCGCTCATCGTCTATGACGAGTCCGGCTCGCTCGGCACGTCGGCCGCACGGCAGCTGAAGTCCCAGGGCTTCGCGCAGGCCTTCAATCTGCGCGGCGGACTGGCGGCATGGCGCGCGGACAACCTGCCGCTCGAAAAGGGCTCGAAGGCAAGTGGATGAAGGTCGTGATGTATACCACGAGCTGGTGTCCATACTGCGCGCGCGCCCGGGAGCTGCTCGAGGGCAAGGGTGTCGAGGTGGAGGAGATCGACATCGAGGCGGCACCGGCAGCCCGGGTGGAAATGATGTCCCGCTGCGGGCAGCGCACGGTGCCGCAGATCTTCATCGGCGAGACACATGTCGGCGGCTGCGACGATCTGCACGATCTCGATGCCGACGGTGGTCTCGACAAACTATTGCAAACTGGAGTGACAGATGACGAATGAAGCTGCCGGCCTCGCGCCGACGCCCGAGAACGCGACTGGCCCGGTGCTCGCCCTGCAGAGCGTGTACCTCAAGGACTGCTCCTACGAGGCGCCCAACGGCCCGCGCGTGGAGGGCAACTGGAATCCGCAGATCAATCTCGACCTGCACACCGCCGCGACGCCGCTGGCCGCCGATGTGCGCGAGATAGTGCTGACGGTGACCGTCTCCGCGAAGCAGAACGACAACACCATCTTCCTGGTCGAGGTGAAGCAGGCCGGGATTTTCGTGCTGCGCAACCTGTCGGATGAGGACATCAAGCGCGCTGTCGGAAGCGTGTGCCCCGGGGTACTCTTCCCGTACGCGCGCGCGGCCGTATCGACTCTTGTCACTCAGGGTGGATTCCCGCAGTTCCTGCTGCCGCCCGTCAACTTCGACGCGCTGTACGCCGCGAACCAGAACCGCCCCCCCGAACAAACAAACTGAGGCGCAGGCTCGCATAATGAGCGCCGCCACGGGAAGCGACGCGCCGGTCGCCGTGTTGGGCGCGGGTTCGTGGGGGACGGCGTTAGCGGTTCAATTCGCGCGCAGCGGGCGTCCAACCCGACTCTGGGGGCGCGATCGCGCACGCCTCGCCGCCATGGCGCGGGAGCGGCGGAACGAGCGTTACCTCGCCGCGGGAGCATTCCCCCAGTCGCTTACCGTGGAGCCGGAGCTCGCGCAGGCCATGCGCGGCGCGCGCGATGTGCTCATTGCCGTGCCGAGTCATGCCTTGCGGACGTTGCTCGAGGGAATTGCGCCGCTCCTCGCCCCGGAAATGCGGCTCGCCTGGGCGACCAAAGGCTTCGAGCTTCCCTCGGGCCTGCTGCCGCACCAGGTTGCGCGCGAGGTGTTGGGTCCCAAGCGAGCAGTGGCGGTGCTGTCGGGGCCGACTTTCGCACGGGAGGTTGGGGCCGGACTCCCAACGGCGATGACGATAGCGTCGTCGGACTCGTCGTTCGCGAAGGCACTGGCGCAAGACCTCTCTTCTGAGCAGTTCCGCGCCTACACGTCAACGGACATTGCGGGTGTCGAAGTAGGCGGAGCCGTCAAGAACGTACTGGCAGTGGGCGCCGGCCTTTCGGACGGCCTGGGCTTCGGAGCCAACACGCGTGTGGCGCTCATCACGCGCGGCCTCGCGGAGATGATGCGGCTCGGAGTCGCGCTCGGGGCGCAACGAGACACCTTCATGGGGCTCGCCGGCCTCGGGGACGTAGTCCTCACCTGCACCGACGACCAATCCCGCAACCGTCGGTTTGGGCTGGAGCTGGCGTCTGGAAAGACGGCCGAGCAGGCGCTCGCGGACATCGGGCAGGTCGTGGAGGGATACCCGGCGGCAAAGGCCCTGCATGCCGTCGCTGCCCGGGCGGCAGTGGAGATGCCGCTCTGCGAAGGCGTTTACCGGGTGTTGTATGAGGGCGTGCCCGCGCGGGAAGCGGTCCGCGCGCTGATGACGCGGCCGATCAAGTCGGAAACGGACTAGACGGCAGCGCCGCTCAATGGCGTATCGCGGCCAGGATCGCACCGACCAGTGCGCCGATCACCAGCGCCGCGACCGGACCCGCGGACAGTCCGTAGCCGAGCGATCGCTTCTTCGGATCCTTCACGTACGCGAAGTAATAGATGCAGCGTCCGACGAGGTAGACTCCGCCGAGCGCTGCAGCCACCTTGGCGCTGACGTAGAAGCCGAACATCCAGATCCCCGGCACGAACATGATGAGCAGCTCCAGCGTATTCATCTGCACGCGGAAGTAGCGCTCGAAAACCTCGTTGCCTGTCGTGGCCGGAGCGGGGACGTTGTATTTCTCCCTTGCCCTGCCGACCGCGGTCGCGAAGGCGAAGAATTGCACCAGAGCGAGGGCGACGATCAGGTTGACGTAGGCCATGGGATCTCCGCAAGCGTAGGCTTTAGGATAGAGGATCCGCGGTCGACCAGGCCAAGGTTGTGCGCTGGTGGCACAATTGCGGCATATGAAGGACAAGACTCGGGGCTATGCCCACCGGATCGACGTCACCGCGGATGTGCAGACGGTCTGGCGGGCGCTGACGGATCCTGCGCTGCTGACCACCTGGTGTTCACCCAAGGCCGAGATCCGCGCCCGGGCCGGTGGCCTTTTTCGCGCCTGCGTCGACCGGGTCACGGAGCTGGAAGCGCACATCGACGTCTGTGAGCCGGGACGGCGGTTGCGGCTCATCTACCTGCCGAGCACCTCGCTCCCCCCCACCGACAGCGCACTCATCGACGACTTCATCCTGGAGCCGGCCCAGGCCGGGGGGACCATTCTGCGGCTGCTGGGATCGGGGGTGCCGGGGGTGCCGGAGTGGGATGCGCAGTATCTGCGGCTGCGGACCGGGTGGCGGGCGGCGATGACCCGGTTGAAGGCTCTGATCGAGGGCACCGCACGACGGGAGCGCCCGTGACCGGGTTCGTTCTCCGGGCGCTCATCAGCGCGATCGGGCTCTGGGTCGCGACCCGATGGGTGTCGGGGATCCGGATCGACAATGCCGGCACGCTGGTGCTCGCGGGCGTCCTCCTGGGTGTCGTCAATGCGATCGTGCGGCCGATACTGATCATCCTCACGCTGCCGATCACCCTACTCAGCCTCGGGCTGTTTTTGCTGGTCGTCAACACGGCGATGGTGGCGCTGGTCGCCTGGATCCTGCCGGGTTTCCACATCTACGGCGGGTTCTGGTCGGCGTTCGCGACATGGCTGATCGTCTGGATCACGGGCTGGCTCGGCTCCTTGCTGATCGGGCCGCGGGGGAAGATAGACGTGCACGTGCGCAGGATTTGAAAAAGCGCATCCATGTGCCTAAGGTGCT
>CAWHWV010000044.1:0-18783 GCA_963833085.1 uncultured Pseudomonadota bacterium | reverse complement strand
CTATACGGTATCTGGGTGATCCACTTCTTCGGGTTCGCCAACTTCAGCTACCAATGGTGAGGGATTGGGATCTGTCAGCCCAGATCCAGAATCACCGCCCCGATTGCAATCATGGCGAGCGCAGCCAGGCGGCGCCCGCCTGGGCGTTCCGCCAGGAACCACCAGGCAAAGAGGACACCGAACAGCATCGCCGTCTCGCGCAGCGCCGCGATGGCGCCGATGGGTGCCCGGGTCATCGCCCATAGCGCCAGGGAGTACGACGCGATGAAGCAGACCGCGCCACCCACGCCCCGGCGGAGCAGCGACGGGACGGTGTCGCCCATGAAGAGGAGGGAGATGCGGCCGCGCAGCAGCACCAGGGTAGCAGGGATGGCGGGCAGCACGAATGTCCAGAGGGCATACGCGAGCGGTGAGTGGGAGACCCGGACCCCGAGCCCGTCATTGACCGTATAGAGCGCGATTACGACTGAATTCGCCAGCGCGAAGAGCAGGGCGCGGCTCTCGCCGGGTTGGCCGTAGCGCTGAGCCTGCAGGGCCACGCCCAACGAGATCAAAAAGAGCCCACCCCAACCCCCGAACCCGAGGTGCTCGCCAAACCCCAGCGCGGCGATCGTGGCGGTCAGGGCTGGTGCGACGCCGCGCATTACGGGATAGGTCAGGCTCACCGCGCCGAGCGAATAGGCTTCGGCCACGAGGTATAAATAGAGGATGTGCAGCACTCCGGTGACGGCGAGATGGGGCCACGCGGCAGCGGCTGGTGCGGGCAGGAACGGCAGGGCTACCGCGCCGATCAGTCCGGATGCGAGGGCAAGCAATGCGGTGGATGCGCGACGGTCGGGGCCGCCTCGGATCCCAACGTTCCAGGCGGCATGGAGGGCGGCACCGCCCACAACAGCCGCCAATGCGATTGGTGGAACGATCATTGCTGATTTTCAGCTCTCGTCAAAGAGCATCTTGCTCGACAATGCTGAATTGACCCAGAATCTTCAGTCGAAGTCCAGTGCACACTCGGGCGAGGCATGAGCGGCGCGTCCATCGTCAAGCAGTGTTGCGTCGTCGGTGGCGGTCCCGCCGGCATGATGCTTGGATTCCTGCTCGCGCGCGCAGGCGTGAGTGTCGCGGTGTTGGAGAAACACGCCGACTTCCTGCGCGACTTCCGCGGTGACACGGTCCATCCGTCGACGCTGGAGCTGATGTATGAGCTCGGGCTGATCGATGAGTTCCTCAGTCTGCCGCACCGCAAGGTCGAGCGCTTCAGCGCCGACATCGGCGGCAAGCATGTACAGATCGTCGACCTCACGCACCTGCCGACCCGCTGCAAGTACATCGCGCTCATGCCACAGTGGGACTTCCTCAGCTTCCTCGCGAAACAGGGCAGCGGTTACGAGACGTTCGACCTGCGTATGCAGGCGGAAGCGATGGACCTCATCGAGGAGGAGGGGCGCATCGTCGGTGTCCGGGCGAGTACTCCACAGGGCGAGCTGAGCGTCAAAGCCGACTTGGTTGTGGCGTGCGATGGCCGGCATTCAACGCTGCGCCTGAAGGCGGGATTGAAGAGCGATGACTTCGGTGCTCCGATGGACGCACTCTGGTTCCGGGTCTCGCGACGGCAAAGCGACCCGGCGGAGACATTCGGACGCATCGATGCTGGCGCGATGCTCGTCATGCTGGACCGCGGCGAGTACTGGCAGTGCGCCTACGTCATTCCCAAGGGCGGTTTCGAACGGGTGAAGAGCGAGGGCATCGAGGCGTTTCGAAGCCGTGTATCCGCTCTTTCGCCTTTTCTGACGGATCGCATGAATGAGCTGAGGAGCTTTGATGATGTGAAGCTCTTGACCGTCGTGGTCGACCTGCTGCGACAGTGGTGGCGGCCGGGGCTGCTCCTCATCGGTGACGCGGCCCACGCCATGTCACCGGTAGGGGGAGTCGGTATCAACATTGCGGTTCAGGATGCGGTGGCGACAGCCAATCGGCTGGCGGCGCCGTTACGGACTGGACAGGTAAAGCCCGCGGATCTGGAGGCAATACAGCGTCGGCGGATCTGGCCGGCACGAATGACGCAGCGGATGCAGCTTTTGATGCAGAACCGTCTCATCGGTCCGGCCCTGCAGGGCGTTCAAAAGCCGAAGCCGCCGTTCATATTCCAGTTGCTCAATGCGGTGCCCGTGTTACAGCGCATTCCTGCGCGCGTGCTCGCACTTGGCTTCCGCCCGGAGCACGTGCATACACCCGACATCCGCACGGCTGGGAGGCGCTGAGCCTACGGTGTCGGCAAGAGGCCGCGGCGACGCATCCACTCCTGAAGGAGGTGTGGCCACAACGAGAGCGATGGATCAGTGCCGCCTAACACCGATGCGTGCCGACCGTGCGCAAAGATGTGCATCTCGACATCGACACGCCGCTTCGACAGCGCTTCGTAGAAACGCAGACTTCCTGCGGGTGTCACCTGATCGTCATCGGTTGTCAGATAAAGGAATGTCGGCGGCGCATTCGACGTTACGTACAGACGTGGCGTGAGACGTATGTAATTCTGCGGGTGGCAAGGGACATGCGCTTCCTGAATCACCAGATCGCAGTATGGAGAATGGCCGTTCGTCGTCTGTGTGGCCTCGAGCCAGGGATAGCAAGGATGATGAAGTCCGGCCGGCTGCTTACGCGCTCGACCGGGTCGGTCGCCTTGGCGTTGCCAGGCGTTGCCTGTAACGCCGTCATTGCGGCGAGATGCCCGCCTGCCGAGAAGCCCATCATTCCAATGCGGTCGGCATTGACATGGAAGGCTACCGCATGAGCCCGTACGAAGCGGACCGTGCGAGCGCCGTCGAGCAGCGGAGTCGGAAGCAGGGCATCGGCACCGACTCGATATTGGAGCACGAATACCGTCACACCCCGCATCGTGAACCATGCCGCGGGCTCAGTGCCCTCGAGCACGCCCGCCAGGTCAACATAGCCACCACCGGGCAAAATGATTACGGCCGTCCCATTCGACCCGACTGACGGATCGAACCAGGTGAGCGTGATCGATATTCATATGGTGAATATTGCAAGGCTGGATTTGAATCTGCTCATTGCCCTCGAGGCTCTTCTCGAGGAAGCGAGCGTCGGGCGTGCCGCGCAGCGCGTCGCGCTATCGCAACCGGCGATGAGCCACTCGCTCAATCGACTGCGCGCCCTGTTGGGTGACCCGCTGCTGGTGCGGGTCGGCGCGCGCATGCGCCTGACCACCCGAGGTGAGGCGCTGCGCCATCCGGTGAGGGAAGTATTGGCACGAGCTCGTGACCTTCTGGTGACGCCGCACTTCAATCCGGCGAGCAGTACGCGGACATTTCGCCTGTTCATGAGCGATTACGCCGCCGATCTCCTGCTTCCGCCTCTCGTCAGGGCGCTGCAAGCAAAGGCCCCTGGCGTGTCCGTTCGCGCCCATACCAGCGGCATCAGCTTACTCGATCCAGCGCAACTCGCGATTGCCGTCGATCTCGCTGTCTCGTGTGTTCCCGACAGGTTCAAGGGCTTCTATCAACAGCGCTTGTTTACCGACCGGGATGCCCTGGCCGTGCGGCGCGGTCATGCACTGCTCAAGCGCAGCGTCAGTCCAGAGGTGTTCCTGCAGGCCGGGCACGTCGCGGTGGCTGGCCCGGAATTCGCGGCAGATCCGGTAGATGACTGGCTGCGCAAGGAAGGTCGGAGCAGAAACGTCGTGCTTACTGTCCCGCACTATCTGCAAGCTTTGCAGGTAGTTGCGGAGTCGGACCTCATAGCCGTCATCCCGGAACGTCTCGTGCGGGCGCATGCCGAGGCTAGCGAGCTCGAAGTCGTAGCCGTTCCGTTGGACGTTGGGACGTTTGATGAATTCAGCTGCACCCTGTGACGAGCCACGCCGACGCCGGTTCTGTTTGGCTGCGGGAGGTGTTGCAGAGCCTCGCGAAGTCTTTGGGGTACCTGAGCCAAACATCTCGAGGCCCGCAGCGTCGCATAAGCAGATCCGCGGCGGAGTTTCGTGGTTGAAGTTCCAAACGCGCTCGTCGTGCACGATCTCAGTGCAGTCGAGGCGGCAACACGGGTGCGGCGACGCCCACATCGTCACGCCATTGCTGATTGCCCGCGCGTCGCCGCCTCTCCATCACCTCTTCGTTGAACGTATACACGCCGGGCATCAGGTCGGTCGCGACCTCGGCTCTCTTCGCGAAATGCAGGTAGCTCTTGTTGGGGGCGAAGGCGGGCCAATCGGGCTGCCCGGGGCCTTGGGTACGCCGCTTCGTGCGAAGGACGTCCAGTAGGCGATCATCGCGTTCGACAGCGCCTCTTCACTGGCACCTTGTGCGCGTGGCCAATACGCAAGCATCGGCGCCCCGGGGCCGACTCGTCCGAAGACGAAAGGAATCTCACTGGCGTGGAAAGCATGCAATCCGAGCGCGCGCGCGGCAGGGTAGTCGTGATCGAAGAAATAGAGGTAACACGGCTCACCCAACGCGGCTTCGTCGCGCACGATCCGCTCGGCTCCCCATCCGAAATGGCGTCACGCCCGGCCGCCATCATGCTGCCCCTGACATCGCGCGGCGGATACAGGCGGAGGAATTCCGGAGCCAGATCGCGGTAACGCCTGCGGATCTCGTTGGCGTATGCCACGCTCGAGGATGGCAGCGGCGGCAGGAAGCCGGGCAGGGTCTGCATCTCTCCGGCGTTGAACCCCATCAGCACGGGCACGTGGGCCTCTTCCTTGCGGTCGTAGGTGTCGACGAGCTGACGCGGCAGTGACCAGCCGTCGATGGTGCCCGTGGGGGAAATCCCGCCTTGATAGCCACCAGATTGAGCGCCGTGGCGTCCATTGCGCGCAGCGCCCCGAGGTTGGCGGCGTGCACGTCCGTCTCGATCCCGGCGCCGATCTCCTCGGCCGACGGCAGGCCGTGGTGCGGCCGCTTCAATTCGGGCTCCGAATAGATGCCGAGACTCTCGCCGATTGCCTTCTGGAACAGGCCGCGCGCGAGCGGGCTGGCCAGCAGGTACGCGACGCTCAAGCCTCCCGCCGACTCGCCCATGATGGTGACGTTGTCAGGGTCGCCGCCGAAGGTCGCCATGTTGCGCTTGACCCATTCGAGTGCTGCGACTTGGTTCAGGAGTCCGTAATTGCCGGATACGCCGTGGGGCGATTCCGCGTCAGCGCCGGCAAGGCCAGCCAGCCGAGCACCCCAAGCCGGTAATTCATCGACACGAACGCCACGCCGCGCGCCGCGAAGCTGCTGCCATCGTAGTAGGGTTCCGACGTGCCGCCGAACACGAGCGAGCCGCCGTAGATCCATACGATGACGGGCGCGCGCGTGGCGTGTGCCGGCGCCCACACATTGAGGAAGAGACATCCTCGCTGAAGTTCGACAGGCCGTCGTTGTAGATGATCTTCGGCGGCCACGGCGGCTGGATGCAGTTGGCGCCGAACCGGCTGGCATCGCGTACGCCCTTCCATCCGACCGCCGCGACGGGAGCCGTCCATCGCCTGCTGCCGACAGGCGGTTCGGCATAGGGAATTCCCTTGAAGGAGCGACGCCCTCGGTGTCCATCCGCCCCGCCAAGGCGCCTTGCGGCAGGAAGACGATGGCTTTCCCCGTAGTGGGTGCGGCCAGGGCAGGTTCGACGGCACAGCAAAGCAAAACCGCAATCGCGAACGCGGCCCGGACCGGCGCGCGCATCATCGGCATTGAGCGGCCTCGGGAGGCAGCTTCGGCGAGGCCAGCCCGACATTCCAGTTCCACGGCAGGTTCCCGGCCGCGACGTCTGCAGACCACCTCCTCATTGAGCCGACACATTCCCGGCATGAGATCGGTCTGCGGATGCGGCGCTCGGTGAAATGCATGTAGGTCCCGGCTGATCCGTAGGGAGGGCAATCCGGGGCGTTGGCCGCGCGGGGGTGCCGCTGCTCGCGAAGCTGGTCCAGTAATCGAGCATCGCATCGGACAGGGCGTCTTCGCGGTGACGCCGGAATTTTGGGCCAAAGCGGCGGCGTGCCGTCGATTGTGCCGAAGACGAATGGCAGCTCGCTGGCATGAAAGCCGTGCAGGTGAGCCGGCGATCCGCCGCAGCGTACCCATGATCGAAGAGGTAGAGATAGGACGGCAGGCCGAGCGCGGTTTGCTTCTTGACCAGGCGCACCGCCGTCCACCCATACAGCCCGTCGCGCGTCGCCGCCAGGATGCTCTCCTCCATGTTGGTGGCGGGGTAGAGTCGGAGGAACTCGTCCGCGAAGCCGCCGTAGCGGTCGCGAATCACCGACTGGTATTGGGCTGCGCTGGCCGGCACGGGTGGGGCCAGCACCATCAACGAGCGGATCTCGCCGCTGTTGAAGCCGTCGAGGATCGGCACGTGTGCCTGATCGCCCTTGTCGAACGCGGTGACCATCTGCTCTGGCAACACATGGCCGTCGACGGTGCCCCACGGCCCGAACCCGGCCGCCGCCGCGGCGTTGGTCAGCTGCAGCGGATCCATTGCCCGAAGTGCCGCAATGCCGGGGGCGTGAAGCGCGGCGGCGAGCCGTACGCCGCTTTCCTCGCCGGACGGCATACCGTACTTAGCCTGCTTCAACGACGGCATGGAGACCATGTAGGCGCTTTCCGCGATCGCCTTTGCGAACAGGCCGCGCGCTTCGGGCGAGACCATCAAGTACATGACGCTCAGGCCCCCTGCATACTCGCCGGCGATCGTGACATTCGCCGGGTCACCGCCGAAGGCGGCGATGTTGTGCCGCACCCATCTGAGCGCGGCGATCTGGTCGAGCAGCCCGTAGTTGCCGGATATGCCTTGGGTCGATTCCGCGCTCAACTGCGGGTGCGCCAGCCAGCCGAGCACGCCCAGCCGGTAGTTGATGGAAACCACGACGACGCCGTGCTCGGCAAGGCGCGCGCCGTCATAGAGCGCATCCCGGCTTGCACCTCCCCAGAGCGCGCCGCCGTAGATCCAAAAAAAGACCGGAGCGTTGTGAGCATCCGTGGGCGCCCAGATGTTCAGCGTCAGACAGTCCTCACTCATCGGCATCGGCTCCCCGACGTAGACGCTGACGAATGTGTTCGAGGGCTGAAAACAGGCAGGTCCGAACGCACTAACCTCACGTATGCCTTGCCAACGCGGCAACTGGAGGGGCGGCTTCCAGCGCAGTGCCCCGACCGGTGGGCGCGCATACGGGATGCCCTTGAAGACGCGCAGATTGCCTTCGACCGCCCCTTTCACCCTGCCGGCCGGTGCGTCTACGACTGCGCTGTGCTCGGCCTCGGCCAGGGCGCGCGAGGCGGGGGTGCTGTTGGCGTAACACGGCGCCGTCCCGAGGAGGGTGGCAGAGGCGCTTGCAAGGACGGCGAGAGCACGAAGCAGGGTCATTGTGTATTTACTCCGGGTTGTGCTGCCGTCGCGTCGCAGGACGCCTGCGAGCGCGACGAAGATCAGGATGGCAACGACGTAGAATGGCGTGAGACAATACAGGGCGATCTGCAGGGAGTGCTCCGGGTGGGACGCACGGAAGAAATCGCTCGCGGCGCCGACCAAGGCCGGGCCCAGGCCCAGGCCCATGAAATTCATTATCAGAAGCAACAATGCGCCCGACATAACCCGTTGATCCGGGCGTACCTCCTCCTGAACCAGCGCGATCGACGATGACAGATAGAAGTAGTTCAGGAACCCGGGCCCGGCGAGGAAGACCAGTGCGAGCGGCCAGGACGGTGCCCAGACGAACCCGACATAGAGCGGGATGGCGAGTGCGAGTGATGCGGCGGGAAGCGTCGCGTAAGCGGCCTTCGAGCGGCGGGTGAGCCGATCGACCAGCTGGCCGGAGACAAACATGCCGGCACTTACCACGATGCCGACCAGGAGTGCGTACCAGATGGCGATCTCATCGAGAGTCATGCCTTTCTCGCGCATCAGGAAAAGGCTGGTGAAATTGGTCTGGCCATAGGTGACGATCTGGGTCGCGCCGCTGCCGAGCGCCGCGAGCACGAGCGCCGGCCGGGAGAAGAACATGGTTGCGGTCGCGAATAAGCCCGAGCGCGTGGCGGCTGTGGGAGCCGGCGAGTGGTCGAGGCCGCCGCGGGCAGGCTCACGCAGGATTACCCGGACGGCGATCGCGGCGACAACGCCTGCACCCCCGAGGACAATGAATGCAGCGCGCCAGTTGAAGGCGGCGGCGATGGCCGCGCCGAACGCGATGCCCAATGCGGAGCCGAGCGGCGGCCCGAGATTGTAGATGCCGAACGCTTTTCCGCGCCGGCCGGGCGGGAAATAGTCGGTGATGAGCGCGTATGAGGGCGGGACGCCGCCGGCCTCGCCGACACCCACCATCATCCGCGCGACGACCAGCTGAGGATACCGCATTGCCAGGCCGCAGCAGGCTGTCGCCGCGCTCCAGATGGCGCAGGCCACCGCCAGCACGTTGATCCTGTTGGTCCTGTCGGCGAGCCAACCGATCGGGACGGCGATGAAGCAGTAGAAGAATGCGAAATAGAGGCCGCCGATGAGGCCGAGCTGTCCGTCCGAGATGTGCAGCGTGTCCTGGATGGGCTTGGCCAGGATGGCGAGCAGCGATCGGTCGAGAAAGTTGAGGATGTAGACCCCGCAGAGCACGGCGAGGGCGATCCCGGCGCGTGAACCCTTGTTATTCATTATCATGTGATTGAAGAGGCTACCATAGCCCGGTTGGTAGTCGAAACGTGAGCAAGTGTGTCAGGCCGACCGAGCCGAGGAACACTCTCCGGCCGTCCGGGCCACCGAAGGCAAGGCTGGTGGGCAGGCGTAGTGGCCCGTCAACGGCCATGCAGGCCAACAGATTATCGAGGGTCCCTGACCGCTGCTCCACCGCGCGCGCCATGGCGTCGACTGCCGCCATGTTGGCGTCCGAATACACCACGCGCACTGCACCGTCCCGGTCGATTACATGTATGGCATTCTGGCTGATGATCGTGACCCAAATGTTGCCCGCCTGATCGAACGTCAAACCATCCGGCAGCGCGCCGCGCCCGAGATTGTCAGGCCCGACGCGCTCCTTGTCTCCGAGCGAGCCATCCGGTCGGATTCGGAATCGCACGATGCGGCAGCCGAGAGTTTCGACCGCATAAAGATAACCGCCGTCAGGCGAGATTTTGACCTCATTGGTGAGATCGAGTCCGTCGGCAACGATTTCCGCGCCGGCGCCGTCCTCATCGATCCGGAGGATGCAGCCGTCGGTCTTTCTCGTCTGCATAGCGGGTACCCACGGCAGATGACGCGTCATGACGGATAGCCAGATCCGCTGCGGGCCATCCGAGCAGGCGTAATTCACTGCTCCCAGCGGCACG
The DNA here is from genome assembly GCA_963833085.1 of uncultured Pseudomonadota bacterium. Classification (GTDB taxonomy): domain Bacteria; phylum Pseudomonadota; class Gammaproteobacteria; order Steroidobacterales; family Steroidobacteraceae; genus 13-2-20CM-66-19. The sequence continues at coordinate 9,481 of CAWHWV010000044.1, read as the reverse complement.
CCGTCGAGACTCTCGAGCAGTACGCGCGTGCGTCCGTCGGCTGTGATTTGATAGAGCCGTCCGTCGGTGAGCCCGGCGACCACGAAGCTGCCGTCTGGCCGGCGGCTGAAGCCGTTCGGGTCCGCGATGCCGCTGCCGAGGAGCTCCGGCTCCCGATCGGCATGAACTCGGCATACCCCGCCGCGGGCATCGGACGCCCACACGCCCTCCCGGTCGACCCAAACGCATTCAGGTCGCTGGAGCCCGACGCCGTATGGGAGGAGGTCGGCGGCAGTCAGCTCGAATTCGGCAAGCGACATCAGCGCCTCGGATGCGGTACGGCCGCCCGGGCCTGTTCCGCCTCGAAGCGATACTGCTCGGAGCCGGTCGCCGGAACGAGCTCGCCGGGACGATCGCCGATCCGCTCCCACTGCGCGAGAATCTGTTCGGCGTTCAGCTGCTCATCGGCGAGGTAAATGCCGCGTGTCATGGTGACGTGTGCCAGCTTGACGCTACCGGCGCCGGCAAGGATGACGCGCTTGTTTGGCGCCGCTTCGCTCGCGAGCGCGACCACTGCCGGACTGACACGTTGCGGCTCCAGCGCCGCCAGATCCTCCGGGGACCAAAGGTCATGTGTCATCCGAGTGGCCGCGCTCGGCGCGATGCAATTGACGTGGATCCCATAGCGTGCCCCCTCCAGCGCCAGAGTCTGCATGAGGCCGACCAGCGCCATCTTCGCCGCCGCATAGGCCGATTGACCGAAATTGCCGTACAGGCCGGAAGAGGAGGTCGTGAGCACGATGCGGCCGTAACCGCGCTCCTTCATGTGCGACCACACGGCCTTGGCGCAATTGACCGAGCCCATGACGTGAACGTCGAGCACGAGGCGAAAATCGGCGAGATCCAGCTTGGCGAAGCTGCGGTCCCGCAGAATGCCCGCATTGTTGACCAGTATGTCGACCTGGCTCCAGCGGCTCAGCGCCAACGCCACCATGGCCTCAACCGCGCCATAGTCCTGCACATTCGCAGTGCTGGCGAGCGCCTCACCACCGCCGCGGACGATTTCCTCGCATACCTGAGCGACGCTGGTTGCATCGAGATCATTGACGACGATGCGTGCGCCGCTGCGGGCGAGGGCGAGCGCATGCGCCCGCCCGAGACCCCGGCCCGCGCCCGTGACGATGGCGACGCGTCGCGACAGCAGGCCGGTCATGGCAAGGCCTGCCGAAAAATCATGGACATGTGAATGAACCTCCCCCTGATCCGGTCGCCCCACTGGCCACGCCGTCGGGTCTGGGCCGACGAAAGATATTATTTCTCGTGTGAATGAACTTGACAAGGGGTTATTTAGCTGCGACGCTCTGGCCGCCGCGCCTGTGGGTGCGCGGCTCAAAAAAGCGCGGGGGACCCAATGAAGATAAGAGCTTTCGTCAGCCTCGCCCTGGTATTGGGCGGCATCGCGGCGGTCAAAGCCGCCGCATTGCCGGCAGAGTCCGCCGGCGCTTCTTTGGATCAGTCGGCAGCGAGCGCCTCGGCTGGCGGCCCCGCGGCGGGCGACCCGACGGCGACCGCCTCCCAACAGTCAGCGGCGCAGCTCCAGGAGGTCGTGGTCACGGCGGAGAAGCGCACCACCAATCTGCAGCAGACTCCGCTCGCGGCCACGGTTCTCAACGCCGCGCAGCTGCTCAACAACGGAGTGCTCACCGTCGACCAGCTGGAAACCGTCTCACCTTCGCTCGCGGTCGACAATTTCGGCCAGGGCGACGAATTCAACATTCGCGGCATCGGCAAGGCGGAGCACAACACGCAGACCCAGGCGGGCGTCATCACGTATCGGAACGGCGTCGCCTCGTTCCCGGGGTACCTCGAGGATGAGCCGTTCTACGACATCTCCGGCATCGAGGTGCTGCGCGGCCCGCAGGGCACGTTCGCGGGCGAGAACTCGACCGGCGGTGCCGTCTACATCACCGAGGCGGCCCCGACTTTCAACGGGGTGAACGGCTACGTGCTGGGGCAGTACGGCAACTACAACGACACCATGCTGCAAGGTGCCGTCAACCTGCCGGTGAGCGATACGGTCTCGACGCGCGTTGCCTTCTACGACGAGTATCGCGACACATTTTTTCACGTGACCGGCCCGTACACCGGCGGCGACGGCGGGCTGAAGCAATCCTCCATTCGTTTCAGCCTGCTGTGGCAGCCATCCGCGAAGCTCAGCGCCCTCTGGCAGACCGATTACTCCTACATCGACAACGGCGGCTATCCGGCCTCCCCGGCCATGGCGACAACCCCGCTGTACGATGTCAGCGCGAACGCCCAGATGGACGCCATCGATCAGATCGCTCGATCGACTCTAAATGTCAACTACAAGATGGACGACGGCATCACGTTGCGCTCCATCACTGGCGTACAGTGGGGTCGCTCCGTCTACATTACCGACCTCGATGGGACCGATCTGCTGAATTACACCTTCAAGGACCTGGTTCCGGGGGAGATGTACTCGCAGGAATTCGACCTGATCTCGCCGGAGAAAGGCTTCCTGACGTGGGTCACCGGCATCTACTACCAGGGCCTGGATTACTCCTACCCGGTTGGCTCGGGGTACTACGTCGGCTATCCGCCCGGTTACTACGACCAGTACATCGAGGGCAAGGTGCCCAACGATACGGCGGCTGCATTCGGGCAGCTGGGCTTCAACTTCAGTGACGGCTGGAAATTGCAGCTCGGCGCGCGCTATTCCTGGAACGACACCACGAACCGCATCTACAACGTGATTCCGGAGTACTTCTACGATGAGTTTGCCCACCAGAGCGAGCACGACGATCGCCTGACCGGCAAGGCGGATCTGAGCTGGGCCGTCAACGACAACAATTATCTGTACGGGTTCGTCGCTACGGGCTACAAGCAGGGCGGCCTCAATCTCCCCATCGGTACCGCGTATCAGCAGCCGTTTCGCGCCGAAAACGTGACCGACTACGAGCTGGGCTGGAAGTCCTCGGCCCTGGACGATCACCTGCGGACACAGCTGGACGGCTATTATGACAAGTACCATAACTTCCAGGTGACGATCGGAGATCCGCTGCTGCCGACGCAGGGGCTGGAAGTGAATAGCCCGTCGCCTACGACGCTCTACGGCGTCGAATTCTCCGCGCAGGCCGTACTGGGTCAGTTCTCCTTCGATGCCAATCTGGGCTGGGAGCACACCAGCCTCGGGACATTCTTTGCCACCGACACTCGCCTGCCGGTTGTCGGTACGTGCGACCCGATGCTCGGGGCGGCCTCTTTGAGCTGCGTGGACTTGGCGGGGCACTCGCAGTCGTATGCGCCGAGCCTTACCTACAATTTCGGTCCGCAGTACGTGTTTTATGTCGGAGGCCACACGCTGACGATGCGCGCGAACTATTCGTATGTAGGATCGCAGTGGGCGACGCTGTTCGACAATGCCGCGCTGGGAGATTATCTCGGCGCGCGTAAGCTGTTGTCGGCGCAAGCCGCGTATGCCGTGGGCGACTGGACGTTCACTGCGTACGGCACGAACCTCACGAATGAGGCCTACGTCGCCGCGGCGGACTCCGGGTTGCGCTGGGCCGGCTATCCGCGCCAGTACGGTGTCCGCGTCATGAAGACGTTCTGATCCAGGCGGCGCGCGGCAGGAGGATCGCGACAGGTGATGATCAGGTCATGGTGAGGATACGGACGGGACGATGCAGCGATACGCTTTGACGGTGGACAAATTTCTGGATCACGCCGCCAAGTGGCACGGAGGCACATGCGTGGTTTCGACGGCTGCCGGCGGCGAGTCCGACCGGATCACCTACCGGCAGTTGCGCGAGCGCTGCCAGCGGGTTTCCGGCGCGCTGCTCGATCAGGGGCTCGCGCCGGGCGATCGAATCGCGACGCTCGCCTGGAATACTCAGGACCATCTGACGTTGTATTACGCGGCCATGGGCGTTGGCCTGGTGTGCCATACGCTCAACCCGCGTCTCAGTGGCGCCCACCTCGCGGCAATGATCAACGAGGCGCGGGACCGGTGGATCGCCGTGGGCGTCGGGCTGCAGTCCCTGGCACGGCAGCTGATTGCCGACTGCCCGAGTCTCGAGACGGTGATCCTCCTCGACGGGCAGACTGCGGAGGAGGGCTTCCAGGGGCGGGCAAGTCGCCGCAGCCTCGAGGAGCTGTTGCGGCTGAGCGGCCGCACCGCGCGCTGGGGGGAGTTCGATGAGGAGACGCCGGCCGGCCTTTGCTACACTTCCGGCACGATCGGCAAGCCGCGAGGCGTGCTGTATACACATCGCTCCAACTATCTGCATACCCTGCGGGCGCTGCAGGCCGATGCGGTCGCGCTGACCGCGGAGGACGCCGTGCTGGTGGCCGTGCCCATGTTCCATGCCAACGGCTGGGGCTTTCCGTTTGCCGTCCCGGCGGTTGGCGCGAAGATGGTGCTGCCCGGCAGGAGCACCGAGCCTGCGCATCTGTACGACCTGATCGTGACGGAACGGGTCACGGTTGCAGCGGCGGTACAGACCGTCTGGCTCGGACTCGTCGAGCACCTCGAGAAGGCAGGCGGCGGGTTGCCGAGTCTGCGTCGGATTGTCGTAGGCGGCTCCCACTGCCCCGAAGCGCTGCTGCGGCGCATCGAGGAGCGCCTCGATGTGCGTGTTCAGACGAGTTGGGGCATGACCGAGCTGTCCCCCCTTGGGACGATCGAGCCGCCGAATGTCCCGCCCCGTACTGGCCCGCGAACCTCGGGGCGGGTTCCGCTGGGGCTCGACCTGAAGCTCGTGGATGCCAACGGAGCAGCGCTGGCGGAGCAGCGCATGCACATCGGGCGGCTGATGGTGAAGGGTGCGAGCGTTGCGGAGCGCTACTTCGAGCATTCGGAGGTGCCGCTCGATGCCGAAGGCTATTTTGACACGGGCGATCTCGCGATGATCGATCGGGACGGCTTCCTGACGATCACCGGCAGGGCCAAGGATCTGATCAAATCGGGCGGCGAGTGGATCAATCCGCGTGAAGTCGAAGATATCGTCGGCAGTCTGGCGGAGGTCGGTCTGGTGGCGGTGGTGGGACGGCCGCATGAGAAATGGGGCGAGCGGCCGGTACTGATCGTCGAGCCGCGCAGCGGCCATGCGCTCGATCGCGAGCGACTCCTGGCGGCGCTGCGCGGCAGGGTGCCGGATTGGTGGCTGCCGGATCAGATCGTGTTCGTCGAGAAGATGCCGCTCGCCACTACCGGAAAGATAGACAAGAAGCGTCTGCGCGCGGAGTTCGCCGCCGGCTAGAGCGGGCCAAGCGCAATGCGTTTAATGCTAATCTTCGCGCTTCCAGAGCCGCTTTTCGTGGAAGGTTGTGCAGATGGCGAGGCGTCTCACGAGCAGGGGAAGACCGCGTACCAAGGCGGAACAGCGCGCCGAGACGCTGGAGCAGATGCTGGATGCCGCCGAGTATCTGTTCTCCAAGCACGGCCTGAACGGCGTGACGTTGCGCGATGTTGCGCTCAAAGTGGGTGTGCATACCTCGCTGATGCACTACTACTTTGCCGACAAGCGGCGGCTGTTCGAGGCGGTGTTCACACGGCGCGCGGGCACGACCAGCAGCCGCAGACTCGACGCCCTGGATCACTACGAGCGGGAGTGTGGCGGCTCACCCACCGTCGAGGGCGCGTTGCGCGCGTTCCTGGACACTGATCTGGACCTCTATATCAATGGTGGCGATGGCTGGCGGAATTTCGCCGCATTCGCCTCGCAGGTGAGCAACTCCCAGGAGGGAGCTGCGATGATGGACCTGCACTTCGACCCGGTGGTGCTGAAGCTGATAGGCATCCTCAAGAAGGCGCTGCCCGGCTGCTCGGATGCGGACATCTTCTGGGGCTACGATTTCGTGACCGGCGCGTTCATGCATGTGCTCGGCCGCACCGGCCGCATCGATCGTCTCTCGAGTGGTGTCTGCAAATCGGAGGACTTCGCGGCGGTCAAGGAACGTCTGGCGCGTTTCATGGCGGCCGGCTTCATCGAGCAGTGCGGTCAGGCCGCAAGGTCCCTCAAGCCGGCGGCGCGCAGGAAGGCCAGCCGCTGAGCGGCTGCCCGGATGGTGAAGGGGGACGCGCCTGTCCACGTGGTTAATTAGCGAATGAATGAAGCTGATGTCACCGCGGTCACGGCGCGTGGCGCGCTTGCAGGGGTCGAGTTGGCCAGCGGCATCTCGGTATTCAGAGGCATTCGTTACGCGGCCGCGCCGGTCGGCGATTTGCGCTGGAAGCCGCCCGTTGCCGCCGCCCCATGGGGCACGGTGCAGCGCGCGGTCGACTTCGGGGCGGCATGCATTCAGGTGGCGTCGCCTCCGGGCAGCATCTACGCGCAGCAGCCGCGGCGCATGAGCGAGGATTGCCTGTTCCTCAATGTCTGGCGGCCGCCGCGGGCCGCCAACCTGCCCGTGATGGTTTGGCTACATGGCGGCGCGCTGCGCACGGGAGACCCGGCGAGTGGGCTCTACGACGGCGAGCAGCTGGCGCGCAAGGGCGTCGTGATCGTAACGGTGAATTACCGGCTGGGCGTGCTCGGCTATCTCGCCCATCCGCAACTGAGCGCGGAGTCGCCGCACGCGTCCTCGGGGAATTACGGCCTGCTCGATCAGCTCGAGGCGCTTCGCTGGGTACGGGACAACATCGCGACGTTCGGCGGTGATCCCGGCAACGTGACGTTGTTCGGCGAGTCGGCGGGCGCGTTGAGCGCGATCGAGCTGATGTCGAGCCCGCTTGCAACCGGGTTGTTCCACAAGGTGATCCTGCAGAGCGGCTATCTCGTCTCGAACCCGGAGCTGAAGCGCGCATGTCTTGGCCAGCCATCGGCAGAGTCCGTGGGTGAGCGGCTGGCCAGGCAACTGCGGGCCGCGGATCTCGCAGCACTGCGGGCGCTGCCGGCCAACTCTCTGGTGGCAATGGCGGCGGCGGCCGGCTTCGATCCGCAGGCCAACATCGACGGCTGGGTCCTGCCGCAACAGATCGTCGACTGCCTCGATCGTGGCGGCCAGGCGCCGGTGCCGATGATAGTCGGCTTCAACGAGGGCGAGGCCCGTTCTCTGCGGTCGTATTTTCTACCGCCGTTGCCGGCGAGCGCGGCGGATTACGACAGCCGCGTGCGCAGCCTCTACGGGGATCTGGCGCCGAGCTATCTCACGCGTTATCCCGCGGACGACATCGAAGAAAGTGCGCTCGCGGCCGCGCGCGACGCCTTCTATGGATGGAGCGCGGAACGGCTGGCAAGGGCGCAGACCCAGCTTGGGTTGGCGGCTCATCTTTATTTCTTTGCGCATCGCTATGCCGCGCAGGAGGCTCTCGGTCTCGAAGCGTTTCATGCCAGCGAGCTGCCGTACGAATTCGGGCGCATCGGGTCGCCGGACGGCTGGCCGGAGCATTGGCCGCGTCCACCGGACGATACGCGCGAGCGGGCCCTGAGCGATGCGATCATGGGATATTTCACGAGCTTCGCCCGCGCCGGCGTGCCGGGCGTACCCGAGGCGCCGGTGTGGGAGCCCTATCGAAACGAGCGCGCGTACCTGGAGTTTCGCGAAGTACCCCGGCCGGCCCAACACCTCTTGCGCGGGATGTTCGAGCTGCACGAGGAGATCATCGCGCGGCGGCGTGCAGCAGGCACGCAGCGCTGGTACCTGAATGTCGGGCTTGCATCTCCCCCCATACCGCCGTGAAACGGGTGCTTTGGTCACGGGCGCTCAGCGCGCGGCGCCTTGGACTTCGCCGCACATTCCTGGTACTCACGAAGCCGTGCCACGACAAATCAATCGGTATTATTCCGGGCCGCCGAGCGATCACTTCGACGGTGTGCGCTTTTTCAACCCCGGTCACGCTGCAACCGATCGCGATTTGCGCGAGCTGCTGCGCTGGAAGCTGCTGGGGAGACCGGCGCGGTGGCCGAGCTCGGTCGCGCCGCGACAGGCCGTTCCGGACGCGCGCGTTGCCGGCCTGCGAGCTACGGTCGTCGGACACGCGAGCGTGCTCATCCAGGCGGGGGGTCTCAATGTCCTGACCGACCCCGTCTGGTCGGATAGGGCGAGTCCGCTCACCTTCGCCGGACCCCGGCGCGTCTGGGCGCCAGGAATCGCCTTCGAGGCGTTGCCGCCCATCGATGCCGTGTTGCTGAGCCACAATCATTACGACCATATGGACATGGCGACCCTGCGTCGCCTCGACACGGACCATCGTCCGCTCATCATCACGCCGCTGGGTAACGACGCGATCCTGCGGCGGGCGATACCCGGCGTCCGTGTGGCGGCTGGCGACTGGTGGGACCGCATCGACATCGGCAACGGCGGAGAGGTGACGATCGTCCCGGCCTATCACTGGTCGACGCGTACGGGACGCGACCGCCGCATGGCGCTCTGGTGCGGGTTCATGCTGAGCACGGTCGGCGGCCGCGTCCATTTCACGGGCGACACCGGCTATGGGGACGGGCGCATCTTTCGGGAGACGCGGCAGCGGATCGGCCGGCCCGATCTGGCCCTGATCCCCATCGGCGCCTATGCGCCGCGCTGGTTCATGAGTGCCCAGCACACGGATCCCAATGAGGCCGTGCAGATCCTGGAGGACCTCGAGGCAGCCCGTGCGATCGGGATCCACTGGGGCGTCTTCCGGCTCACCGACGAGCCTCGGGGTGAGCCCCCGGAGCTACTGCTCGAAGCGCTCGCGCGCCGCGGGATCGCCCCGAGCCTATTCCCCGCCGGCGAGCCGGGCCTGAGCTACGCAGTCGCCTAGCCGGCGCTGCCGTTGCAACAAATCCGTCACATATCGCGAGTAGATTTTTTCGGATTGCCAGCAACGAGCCGTGTCGCTCAGCGCTCCGCTTGGCGGCGCTGGAGCGGGGCGGGGGAGCGGTTACGTGAGTGTTACCGGCGCGAAATCAGTACAAGACTACCTCGACGAGCTGCCGACATGGCCGGACGGCACGCACCTGAAAGCCGCGCCGATGACCGGCATGCAGTGGCGTATCTGGTCGCTGGCCGCCGCCGGGAAATTCTTCGAGGGATTCGTGGTCTTCATGACCGGCGTCGCGCTGCCGCTGATCGCGCGCGAATTCGGGGTCGCGTCGGCGCAGAAAGGCATCATCAGCGCCGCCAGTCTGGCCGGCATCCTCTTTGGCGCGGTGCTCCTCGGCGGGCTCTCCGACTATTTCGGCCGCAAGCGCATGTTCGTCGCCGAGATGATCATCTTCGTGGGCTTCCTGGCGCTGCTGATCGTCTCGACCAGCTTTCTCGCGCTGGCGATCTGTCTCTTTGGGTTGGGACTGGCGCTCGGCTGCGACTATCCCACCGCTCATATGGTGATTTCCGAGAACATCCCGAGCGCCAATCGCGGCCGCCTGGTGCTCGGCGCTTTCGGCTTTCAGGCACTCGGCGCGCTGGCGGGCACCGGCGTCGGCAGCGTCGTTCTGATCATCGATCCGACGCTGTCCGCCTGGCGCTGGATGTACGCGACTGCCATGCTGCCTGC
>CAWHWV010000043.1:0-16404 GCA_963833085.1 uncultured Pseudomonadota bacterium | reverse complement strand
GCGCTGACCCGGCCGGGGAAGTCGCCGGCCGCTGCGGCGCAGCCCGCTGCGCCGGCTCCCGTTCCGCAGCCGCCGCGACAGGAAGCGCGTGCGGTTGTTGCCGCGCCGGAAGCGTCCACCGCCCCTGTCGAGCCCGCACCACCCGCCGCGCCCCCTGCGCCGGCCGACGTCTCGATGTTGCCGCCGGAGCAGCCCGCTCAGGCGCCCACCGCGTCTTTGACCAGCGACAGCGACACGGTCGAGTCGGCTCAGCTCGATCTGGCGGACCCGCCGGTGCTGGCAGCCGCTCCCGAGCCTCAGCCGCCGCCGCTCGAGGAAACCGTGCGGGCGCCGGCCCTGTCCTCGGCGCCGCCGCCTACCGCGCAGGAGCCCGACTCAGTCGCGCCCGAGGCCGTAGCAGCGGAGTTGCTTGCGGAAGCCCCGGCCGAGGAAGTGCTGGCCGCGCCGCAGCCGGTACCGCCCGGCCGGGAGCCGGTCGCCCCCGTCGAGCGGCAGGAGATGGCCCGCGTCGATGCCGACCTCCTCGACAAGCTGCTCAACATCTCCGGCGAGGCGAGCATCTCGCGCTCGCGCCTCGAGCAGCAGCTCGGCTCGATCGACTTCAACCTCGGTGAGCTGTCGCGCACCGTGATACGCCTGAAGGATCAGCTGCGCAGCCTCGAGATCGAGACCGAGGCGCAGATCCTGCACCGGCACGAGGACGAGGGCGGCCATCGCAGCGAGTTCGATCCGCTCGAGCTCGACCGCTACTCATCCATCCAACAGTTCTCACGCGCGCTCGCCGAGACCGCCAACGACGTGGCGAGCATCCAGCAGCTGCTCGAGAATCTCGCCAAGGACGCGCAGAACCTGTTGCAGCAGCAGGCGAGAACCATCACGGAGCTGCAGAACGGCCTGATGCGTACCCGCATGGTGCCCTTCCAGCGGCACGTGCAGCGCCTCGCCCGCATCGTGCGGCAGGCGGCTTCCGACACCGGCAAGCGTGCCGAGCTCGTGGTCGAGGGCGCTTCCGGCGAGCTCGACCGGCAAGTGCTGGAGCGCATGTTGCCGCCGTTCGAGCACATGTTGCGCAACGCGGTCGTGCACGGCATCGAGACGCCCGACGAGCGCACGCGCCGCGGCAAGCCGCCCGCGGGACGCATCCTCCTGGAGCTGCACCGTGAAGGCGCCGAGGTGATGGTGCGGCTCACCGACGACGGTGCCGGCATGAACCTGGAGGCGATCAGGGCCAAGGGGCGCGCGCTCGGGCTGGTCCCGGCAGGCCGGGCGCTGAGCGATGAGGACGCCATGCAGCTCATCCTCGAGCCCGGATTCTCCACCGCGGGCGCGCTGACCCAACAGGCCGGGCGCGGCGTCGGAATGGACGTGGTCGCCACCGAGATCAAACGGCTGGGCGGCGCGCTGCACATGGAGACCAAGGCCGGCGAGGGGAGCGTGTTCACCATCCGCCTGCCGTTCACGCTGGCGATCAGCCATGCGCTGGTGGTGCGCACGGGCGAGGAGTTCTACGCGCTGCCGCTGCCCACGGTCGAGGGCGTGCTACGGCTGACGAAGGCGGAAGTCACCGCCCATCTCGGCCGCGACGCCGCCATGTTCGACTACGGCGGCCAGAAGTATCGCTTCCAGCACCTGGCGGTGTTCGTCGGGCTGGAGCCGTCGTCGCTACCCGAGCAGGACGTGACCATTCCGGTGGTGCTGGTGCGCGCCGGCGAGCACTCCACCGGGCTCGTCGCCGATGAGCTCGTGGGCAGCCGCGAGATCGTGGTGAAGTCGGTCGGACCGCAGATCTCAGGCATCCGCGGCATCTCCGGGGCCACTATCCTCGGCGACGGGCGGATCGTGATCATCCTGGACATAGGCGCGCTGGTGCGTGCTGAGTGGCGCGGGCGCGCGCAGCTTCCGACCGTCCTGCGGGAAAAAGAAGACCGGAGGACGTTCGCGCTGGTCGTCGACGATTCGATCACCGTGCGTCGCGTGACGCAACGTCTACTCGAGCGCAACGGTATGCGCGTGCTGACGGCGCGAGATGGTTTGGATGCGGTCGCCATGCTGCAGGAGAACGTGCCGGACATCATCCTGCTCGACATCGAAATGCCGCGTATGGATGGTTATGAGGTCGCGGCACACGTGCGCAACGACGCGCGGCTGAAGGACGTCCCCATCATCATGATCACGTCGCGTGTCGGTGAGAAGCACCGGGCGCGAGCCATCGAGCTCGGCGTCGACGATTATCTCGGCAAACCTTATCAGGAGGCGGAGCTGCTGGATGCGATCGCGCCGCTGGTGGAGCGCCGCCGCGCGGCGCAGGAGCTTGCCTTGCAGGATGAGCCGTTGCAGGCCGAGGGCAGGTGATCCATGAGCGAGCGCGTGCAAGAGATCTACAGCCTGCTGATTCCGCTCGTCGACGGACGGCTCATCGTGCCGCGCGCCTGCGTTGCCGAGGTGGTTGGCTTCCAGGTGCCATCGGAGATGACCGGCGCGCCGCCCTGGTACATCGGTACGGTTCCCTGGAACGGCAAGGCGGTGCCGCTCGTGTCCTTCGAGGGAGCGTGCGGCCAGAACATTCCGCCGGCATCGGGTCGCACCCGAGTGGTCGTGTTCCATTGCCTGGGGACGCGACTGGACGGCGGCAACTTCGCGGTCGTTTCGCAGGGCTTCCCGCAACTCGTGAGGGTCAGCTCGGATGTCGTGCGGCCGGACAACTCCCGGGTCTTTCCGGAGCGGGCGCCGGTGATCTGCCAGGTGCGGATGGTCAATGAGACCCCGCTGGTGCCGGACCTCGAGAGGCTGGAGGAGATGATCGCGGAGGAGACGCGGGTCGCGCCGTAGCCGTTGGGCGCGCCAAGCTCCAGGTAGCGGTACCACTCTACCGCTCCCGCAATCTTTCAGGCGGTTTACAAGCCGCCATCGCGAGCGGCGCCTTTGACAATCACCGCGCGCAGCGCTAGCCTGATACCGCTACCACCCGGCCGATAAGAGCCGGCGGGTGGTGTGAGGGCAGTGCGCTACAAGAAAGCAGGGGAGACTCTCATGTTGCATCGCGCGCGAAGCTTGTCCTTCCTGGCGGCCTTTCTGGCGGGCACCCTCATGTGGGTCCTGCCGGCGGGCGCACAAACACTTCCGCAACAGATTGCGCAATATACTTTTGCGGATGGCACGGCCGACGGCTGGACCGCGTTCTTCGATGCGTCGGCGCCGGTTTATTCGGCGGCCGCCACTGAGGATCCCGGCACGGGCAGCCTGCTGACCACCGTCAACTACACCAGCAGCGGCGGTGGTGGCGGTCCTGCGCTGCAGCTCAACAACCTCGTGCCCGGCGCCACGTACACCATCACGGGCTACGTGATGTTGACGTCCAGCGAGGCCGCGAGCGATGCCAACTTCACGATTCAGCGCCAGGATCCCGGCTGCTCCGGCGGCACCTGTTACGACACGATCGGCACCTATCAGGTGCCGGTCACGGCCACGGGCTGGGCGCAGATCGGCGGCACCTATACGGTGAGCACGACCGAGACCAGCCTGCTGCTGTACGCGCAGCTCGATCCGGCCACCACACCGACCGACCCCGCAATCCTTCTACCTCGATGACGTGACGATCACGGAGACCGCGGGACCGCCCAACAGCGGCCAGCAGGATAATTCCGGCATCACGACCAACTTCGAGGACGGCGGGCTGGACGGCTGGTCGCAGAGAAGCGGCGCCAACGGGCTGTCGAACGTCGCGATCTCCAATGGTCCGCAAGGTGACACCAACGCGCTTTATGTGCAGGACCGGGCGGCGTACTGGGATGGCCCGCAAATCAGCGTCCTGAACAAGATGTACGTCGGCTCGCAGTACTCCATCAGCGTGTGGGTGATGTCACCGACGGGTGACTCGATGAATCTGAGCTTGCAGACGACGCTGACGAGCAGCGGCACCGCGAATACGAGCTACACGACGATCGCGACCGCCACGGCGCCGGCGGGCCAGTGGGTCCAGATATCGGTGCCGAGGTTCTCGATGTCGGAGCCCTATGATCCGACTCCGGGCAGCGCCTATGTATATGTGCAGTCCTCGAGCAGTGACACCGGCACCAATGGCACGCCTTCGCCCACGGCGCCGTTCTACATCACCGACTTCCAGCTCACCTATCTGCCGCCGCTGACGATCCAGCAGACCATCCCGTCGATCTATCAGACGCTGGCGAATTACTTCCCGGTGGGGGCGGAAATCGACTCGACTGACCTTACCGGGCCGCACGAGCAGCTGCTGGTCAAGCATTTCAACAGCATCGTCTCCGGCAACGACATGAAGTGGCAGGAGACCGAGCCGACGGAGGGGCAATTCACCTACACGGTCGCCGACCAGGAAGTGGCGCTCGCGCAGGCGAACAAGATGCTGGTTCGCGGCCACAACCTCGTCTGGTCGACCGGCGCGCAGGTTCCATCCTGGGTGTTCCTGGAGGAGGACGGCACGACGCCGCTCTCGGCCTCCAACCCCGCGGACGTGCAGCTGCTGACTGAGCGCATCCAGAGCCACATCCAGAATCTGGTGCAGCACTTCGGCACGGCGGTGTACGTGTGGGACGTGGTGAACGAGCCGCTCGATCCCACGCAGCCCGACTGCCTGGAGCACGGGCCGTTCTACCAGGTGCTCGGCCGGCAATACATCAATATCGCGCTGCAGGCGGCCCGGCAGTACGCGCCGCCGGGAACGCAGCTCTTCTTCAACGACTACAGCACGACGGACAGCAACCGGCTGCAGTGCATGATCCGGCTCATCCGCTACCTGCGCGACAATCACATTCCGCTGGACGGCGTCGGGCACGAGATGCACAACCACATCGACAATCCGTCGCCGTACTCCATGTACCAGGCCATCGCTACGATCCATCGGCTCTTCCCGCGCCTGCATCAGCAGGTCACGGAGCTGGATATGAGCGTTTACTCGGCGAGCGACAACACGTCGAATTACGGGGCCAACGGCGGCAGCGTGCCGGATTCGATCATCGCGGAGCAGGGCTGGCTCTACAAGGATTACTTCGACGTATTCCGGCACCTGAAAGGAAAGCTGGACGCGGTCACCTTCTGGGGAATGGCGGACGATGACACCTGGCTCGACTCCTTCCCGATCGACCGGCTCGATGAGCCGCTGCCCTTCGACCAGCTGCTGCAGGCGAAGCCCGCCTACTGGGGAATAGTCGACGACACACAGCTGCCGGGCTACGGCATGACGCTCGCCCTCACGGGCCAGTCCGGTGCGCCCCAGTCGCAAACCTGGACCGTCACTGCGACCAACCCCAGCGAGGGGACCGCATACAACACGGAGATCAACGGCGCCTTCCTGTTCCAGGTGCGCGGCTGGCCATGCCGTGCGACCCTGACGCCGCCCTCGAAGTATCCGGTTGCGCTGGGCAATGTCGGCGCCGGTGGGTCGGCATCGGCGTCCTTCACGGTGCAGTTCCAGCGCTGCCGGGACGACGCACGCTTCGTTCTGTTCGCGCCCTGGAGCGCCAATGTCTACGAAATGGGGACGCTGGTGGAGAAAAACCTGCAACCCTAGTTAATATAGATTCTTTCCCGGCTCACAAACCGCACGGGCGGCGCTGCGTACCTTACGAGCGCAGCGCCGCTCGAGCGGTCCTCCACTCAGTAGCGGAGCGCTTCCCTGACGGCCGGATGCAACAGTCCGTTGGTTGCGAGTGCCGTCGTCGTGTCGAGCGACACATCCTTGCCCTCGAGGTCCGTGAAGGTACCACCGGCTTCGCGCACGATGACCGCCAGGGCGGCGATATCGAGGATGTTCAGGTCGGACTCGATGACGACATCGAGGGAGCCGCGGGCCAGAAGGTGGTAATGCGCGAAGTCGCCGTAGCCGCGGGCGCGGCTGACGCGGGCGATCAGGGAGCCGAGGCGGCCCCACTGCGCGGTACGGGTCATACTCTTCAGATTCCCCGTGGAGAGAAATGCGGCTGAGAGGTCCGCGATCGTACTCACGCGGATCGGACGGTCATTGAGGTAGGCGCCGGAGCCTTCCTCAGCCCACGCGAGCTCGCCGTACGCTGGCGCGTTGGAGACACCCAGCACAAGCCGACCGCCGCGCATCAAGGCTATCTGAGTGGAGAAATAAGGACATTCGCGCACGAAGGACTTGGTGCCGTCGATCGGGTCCACCAGCCAGACGCTCTCGGCGCCCGCGGAGTGCTTGCCGGTCTCCTCGCCGTAGAAGCCATGACTCGGGAAGCGCTCGCTCAGGATCACGCGAATGGTCTCTTCCGCCTTCACGTCGGCCTCGGTGACCGGTGACTGGTCCTCCTTGGTGCGGACGGTGAGGTTCTTCTGATAGAAGCCCAGGATCACCTCGGCGGCCGCCTGCGCGGCATCGATGGCGGCTTGCAGCTCTTGGGACGGCATGATGAACGGGCTATTCCTGCGGATGGGGAGCGAATGAGCCGCTAGGTTTGCCGGGCGAGGAGGGCGCTGTCAAGTTGAGTCGGGCGTGCCGGCGCCGACCGACACCTTGATCTCCAGGTGCGGCGTCAGCCCGGCAAGAAAGCTGTTTGCGTCGAATAGCTCCGCCGGCGCATAGGCACCGCCCCTCGCGGGCGGATCTTCGAGCACGCGCAGACACGCCTCGACGACGATCGGCGCGGTGATTCCGTAGATATCCTGCCCGCTGACGGCGATTCGACTCCGACGGTCGTCCGACGCGGCCTGCACATCCATGACGAACCGTTGCGAAGACTGGCCCCCGGGCTCGCTCGCGGTCGGCGGCGGCGTCCGGAGATCGGCGAGGTCGCGCAGCGGCGCGGAGTTGATATAGCTGCGCACGTTGCGGGCGGCGATATGGCGACTGATCGTCACGATCTCCGACAAGGGTACCGCCGTCACTTGCTGCAAGCCGAAGGGCTCCGGAAACATCCAATCTCTAACCGGAGCGGGCTGTGGTAGGGGCGCCAGGCGTCCGTCGGTGACGATGAGGCGGCGTGCCGTATTGCGGTCTCCCGTCCTTCGGGTGCCCGCGGTCGGGTGCCAATAATCGAGTGCAACGCCAATCTCGATGCTTTCGATGGATCGGGCGCCTTGTGTTGCTTCGACCGCAAGCAGATCGGCGAGACCGCCGTAGAACGCCATTGCTGGAAGAATCACGGTACCGCGTGCCCGTGCTTCCTCGTGGAACGTTGCCAACGTCTGCCGGGCCGAACGCTGCTCGGCAGTGACGTCGAAATAGTGGATGCCCGCGCGCAACGCCGCCTCGACCAGGGCAGGCGCCGTATCCAGAAACGGGCCGGCGCAGTTGATGACCGCAGCCGTTCCACGAAGCGCCTCATCGAGCGCGTCCGGGTCATCGCACGATGCGTACCGCCATTCACTTTCCGCGTTCCGGCGATCGTCCTCGGGCGGAGGAGCCTGGGTCCGGGCGATCGACACCGTGGGGCAGCCACGGCGCTCGAGCTCGCGAACGACGAATCTTCCCGTGTGACCCGTTGCGCCGTAGACGGCAATTGTTTGCACATTCATGCTTGACCCTTACACGATACCGATCGGTAGCGCATAATGATACCGATCGGTAGCGTCGTCAAGCGGCTCCTGTTATGCTCCTGTCAGAGGACACACTTTGAAGACTGTTCATCCCGACGAGTCCGAGACCGCGGCGCGCGTACTTACGGCGGCAGCACGCCTGTTCTACGCCCATGGCGTCCGCGCGGTCGGCGTCGAATGGATCGTCGCGGAGTCCGGAGTGGCAAAGACGAGCCTGTATCGTCACTTCCACACGAAGGACGACCTGGTCGCTGCGTTCCTGGAGCGCGAGGACCAGGAGTTTTGGACGCAATGGGATGAAGTGATCGATGCCGTCAAAGACGATCCGATGCGCGAGCTCATGGCCCTGCTCGACTGGATCGGACAGCGGGTCAGTCGCAACGGGTATCGAGGCTGTCCGCAAATCAATGTGGCGGCGGAGTTCTCCGATCCCGCTCACCCCGCCCGCAAGATTCGCGCGCGTCACAAGGCGGCGATGTTCGAGCGACTCAGGGGTCTGGTCGGCCGCATCTCGCCGAGCCGGGCGGATGACGTGGCGCAGCAGATCGCGCTGCTCATCGATGGCGCATTTACGAGCGATGGGCGGTTGACGCGCGCCGGGGCCACTCGCGTTCTGCAAGCGGCGGCCCGCGCTCTCATCGGGGACAATCGAGGTCGCCTGCCGCGGCGGGCGGGTAGCGGAGCAAGACAATGACAAAGGGCAGCGAGATTCGGCGAGCTGATTATCCGATCGCGCCGGAATTCCTCGACCGGTGGTCGCCGCGTGCGATGTCGGGCGAGGAGGTCCAGCGTGATGAGCTGATGACGATGTTTGAAGCTGCGCGCTGGGCGCCGTCGTCCTCCAACGTACAGCCCTGGCGCATGCTCTATGCGTTGCGCTCGACCCCGCAGTGGCCGACGTTCTTCGGTCTCCTGACCGAAGGAAACAAAGTCTGGGCACACAATGCCGCGGCGCTGGTGTTGTTCGTCTCCAAGAAGATCAACGATCGCGGTAAGCCGTCGGTCACGCACTCGTTCGATACCGGCGCCGCGTGGGCCTACTTCTCGCTTCAGGGGTCGATGCTCGGGATCGTCGTGCACGGCATGGCGGGATTCGACTACGCACGCGCGCAGACAGAGCTCGGGATTCCCGGAGATTTCCGCGTCGAGGCGATGATTGCCGTGGGGCGACCCGGTCAGCGGGAATCGCTGCCTCCTGCTTTGCAGGAGCGCGAGCAGCCGAACGATCGGCGCAAGCTCTCCGAGACAATCTGCGAAGGAAAATGGGCCCTTCAGGTATAACGCCCAGGCCGAGCCCGTCTGCGGACAGCTCCTCTGGACATCGTGGCTGTGATGGACGCCAGTCGGTCGCTGGCTTGAGGAACCGTCCCGCAACCTCGCCCTCGATGAGGAGTAGAGGCTCGCTCACCTGCGCTCCGACCGCTGCAGTCGACGGAAAACCTCGTCAAGCGTTGATGGCCGCGAAACGCGGCTGTCTTTCTTCTCATCGCCCAGGGATGCCCGGAGATCGAGCGCATCCAACGCCTTCAGGACCAAGCCCAGCTCTGCTTTCGGGTTGCCCGACTCCAGGCGGATGACCCACTTTCTCTCGACGCCGAGTTGCGTGGCGAGTGCGCTTTGGGAGAGGCCTTTCTCCTGCCGCTTCAGCTTGACCGCTCTTCCAAGCTGTTCGGGGTTTTGCCAGTGTATGTCCTTCATGAGGGACATTATCCGGTATGTCCGTTATAAGGTACATATCCCTCATAGAGTACATGCGATAGATCTCCCTTATATTCGGTCTGGCACAATCGAGTGTCGGCGATAGCGCGCCGGGAGGCGGCTCCATGGGAAATAGACTCAGCAAGATCTACACGCGTACGGGCGATGACGGCACCACCGGTCTTGGTGACGGCACACGCGTGCCGAAAGACAGCGCTCGCGTGGAGGCGTACGGCACCGTCGACGAGCTGAACAGCGTACTCGGAATCCTGCTAGCGGTTCCCGGGCTGCCGGACGCGGTGACCGCACTCCTTACAGAAGTGCAGCACGAGCTGTTCGACCTGGGTGCGGAGCTCTGCGTCCCGGGTCACCTCGTCATCACCGCCGATCACGTCACCAGGCTCGAGACGGCGCTCGATGGATTCAACGATCCGCTGCCGCCTTTGAAGGAGTTCATCCTCCCCGGCGGTGGTCCGGCGGCGGCGGCCTGTCACCTGGCGCGCACCGTGGGGCGGCGCGCCGAACGGCGGGTGTGGACGCTTGCCAGAGCCGAGACCGTCAATCCCGAGGTGCTGCGATATCTCAACCGGCTCTCGGACCTGCTCTTCGTGCTCGCACGGGTGCTGGCGCGCCATGAGCGCGGCTCCGAGGTGCTCTGGCGCCACGACCGCGGCAAGCGCGGGTGAGCGACGGCGAGGGAATGACCCCCAGGGACGATTCGCCGCGGCCGCGACGAATCCTGGCCGGGCCCGTCCCGTATGTAGTCGCCCTCGTGGTAGGTGCGCTCGCCGTCGCGCTCCTTATCGTCGCCGTGATGGGCATCGCACTGCTCGTCGCCAGCATCTCATCCTGGCTGCATCCCGGCGATGTCGCGGCCGCCTGGGCGCGCACCCTGGCAGGCATTGGGCTCATCGGCGGCAGTGCCGCCCTCGCGGCGCTCCTGTGGCTGGCAGTCGAACGGTTCGTGGGTCGAGCGCCACAGGAGGAGACCGCCGTGCGACGCGCCCGCAAGTTCGTGGCGGTCATCGGGATTCTGCTGGCGCTCGTCTGCGTCCCCTTTGCCGCGGCCATCCATGCGAGCGCTCATGCGCCTTGGCTGGGATAATGGCTCATCGGGGCCCAAAGGAAAGACCATGACTTTCACGCAAGCATTCAAAGTGTGGTGGAGCTACAGCTGGCGGGCCAGCATCCTGGTCATCCCGCTCGCCGTCGTCATGACCGCCATATCGCTCGCCGGACTCATCTCCACCGTGTCGGGCATGCTGCAGTCCGGTCAGAGCCTTTCCAGTCTGAGCATCGATCAGCTCACGCACCTGGTGTCCGGCGGCTTCACTCTGGGGATTCTGTCCATGGTGCTCACCGCCGTCATCCAGATATTCGCAATGCGCTGGACGCTCAACTCGCGTTGGTCGGACTTCAGGCTGAAGGCCGTGCCCCCGGATGCTGATGTTGGGAGTGAGCCTTTGCGACGAGGAACTTGACGACGCTGATGACATCCTCAGGCGAGCTGAGGGACTCCATGGCGACGCGGTACTTCCCGTCCACCACGATGCACGGCGTCCCCGGAACCTGCATGGCCGTGATTTGGGCGTCTGCCTGACGCATCTCGTTGGCTACGCCGAAAGACCGGGCAGCCACGAGAAACTTCTGCTGGCTCACACCCGTAAGTTGCGAATAATAACGCGCAGCGTCCTCCAGCGATGGCATAGGGTGCTTTGGCTCATTCGTCGACTGATCGATGGTCGCAAGCTGGCCCGTCTTCCATACGGCGTCGTACATGGCCTGGTGTGTACGGTCCGCGATCCCCAGGGATTGAGCCGCAAAGTATGCCTGTTGAAACATCGGCCAATCCTCGGTCGGAATGAACGAGGCCGGCAGGAACACCATCTGCGCGTAGTGCGGCAGGCCGCGCTCCAGCTGCTGCATGATCGGTTGGAATTTGGCGCAGAACGGACAGGCGTAGGAGAAGATTTCCATGACCTCGACCTTGTCCGCGGGCACGGTCGTGGGCTGCGCCGGGTCGAGAACGATGTAGTTGGTTCCCTCGACCCACTGCGCCGGCGCCGCCCGGGCAGGGAGCACCGAGGCATAGAGCACGACCGCAATCAGCGCCAAACCGATCTTCTTCATTGGCGTCTCTCCGTCGTCTGCTGGTGCTCCGCGAGCAAATGCCGGAATCGCGCCCATTCGAACACCGGGCCGGGGTCGGTCTTGCGGCCAGGGGCGATGTCGCTATGTCCCGCGATGAGCTCCGCGGAGAGTGTGTGATAGGTCGAGAGCAATGCGCCGACGAGGGCGGCCAAGCTCTCGTACTGCGCATCAGTGTAGGGAATCGTGTCGGTTCCCTCCAGCTCGATGCCGATCGAAAAGTCGTTGCAGCCGCTGCGGCCCTGATATTGCGACTGGCCGGCATGCCAGGCGCGCATGCCAAACGGAACGTACTGCGTGATGCTGCCGTCGCGGCGGATCAGGGCGTGCGCAGAGACGCGCCGGGCGGCCGTCTCCCGGAAGGAAGGGTGAGCCTCGGCCGGCAGGTTGCCGGCGAAGAGCTGATCGATCCAGGGGCCGCCGAACTCGCCGGCGGGCAGACTGATACCGTGGACCACCACCAGCTCCGGTACGACGTCCTTCGGGCGGGCATCGAAATGCGGCGACAGAACCTGGCGCACGCCGCTGAGCAGGCCGGTGCCGGGCTCGATCTGCAGCGAAATCGTTGCGGACGATTCAGTCATGAAGGTAGCGCGACAAGCCGGCCCACAGCACCGCCATCAGGCCCGTAACGAAGATCCCATCGAATGTCCCGGCGCCGCCGATGGAGGCGACCGGGGCGCCGAGCGATTGGACAGCGCCGAGGTTGAGAAGGTCCGCGCCGATGAGAACTCCGAGGCTGCCGCTGATGTAGGCGAGGGGGGCGGCGCGGCGGCGCGACAGCGCGATGGCAATGATGGCGGTCGCAATGATGGGCACGAATATCGGCAGGGCGATGCCGAAACCCGGAACTGGCTGCGCGAGGAAGTGGCACACCGCGGCCACCAGCAGAGTGCCGATCGCGCCGAGGAGGAACAGGCGATGCTTGACGAGCAGATAGAGCGACAGGCACACCGGGATGATCGCGCCCCCGACATTGACCGCCAGAACGGTCGCGTGGGTCTGGCGCACCAGGGGCACGATGTAGGTCATCCCGAAGAAGCTGATCTCGCCCGCCGTCACCGTCCGATGTCCCGGCAGATAGGCCACGGGGATGTTGATGTAACTGCCGAGCAGAGACAGCGCGAGGGCCGTGATCAGCGCGCCCTCCGTGAGGCCCATCGAGGCCGAGGCAAACCGCAACAGGCGCAGCGTCGCAAGCCCGATGAGGACGATCAGCAGTCCCCAGAAGATCAGCAGGAAGGGCAGCGAGACCGGAAAATACTGCAGTTGCGAGGCGTGCATGGCCGCCGCATGATGCCACAATGACCATCACCACCGGCAACGCTCTCTACTCCGCGCGGGATCTCGCCCACGTCTGGCATCCCTGCACCCAGATGAAGGACCACGAGGATCTGCCTCTGATCCCGGTCCGGCGCGGCTCGGGGGTGTGGCTCGAGGACTTCGAGGGCAAGCGTTACCTCGATGCGATCAGCTCCTGGTGGGTGAATCTCTTCGGCCACGCCAATCCGCGCATCAACGCGGCGGTACGTGAGCAGCTCGACCGGCTGGAGCAGGTGATACTGGCCGGGTTCACCCACGAGCCGGTGATCGCGCTCTCCGAGGCGTTGAGTGCCATCGCTCCCGCCGGGCTCAGCCGCTGCTTCTATGCCGACAACGGCTCCTCGGCGGTGGAAGTCGCGATCAAGATGAGCTTCCACTACTGGCGCAACGTCGGCAAGACCGCCAAGCGGCGCTTCATCACTCTATCCAACAGTTACCATGGCGAGACGCTGGGCGCGCTCGCGGTCGGTAACGTCGAGCTCTACAAGGAGATCTACCAACCGCTGCTCATGGACGTGATCACCGTCCCGTCGCCCGACTGCTACGAGCGCGAGCGCGGCGAGAGCTGGGCGGAGCATTCGCGGCGCAAGTTCGCCTACATGGAGGCGGCGCTCGCGAAGCACGCCGACGAGACCGCCGCCGTCATTCTCGAGCCGCTGGTGCAGTGCGCCGGCTCCATGCGCATGTACGATCCGGTCTACCTCGCGCTGCTGCGCCAGGCGTGCGACCGCTATGGCGTGCACCTGATCGCGGACGAGATCGCGGTTGGATTCGGCCGCACGGGGACCCTGTTCGCCTGCGAGCAGGCAGGCATCCGGCCCGACATGATGTGCCTGTCGAAGGGCCTGACGGCAGGATACCTGCCGCTTTCCACCGTCATCACCACCGACTCCATCTACAGCGCCTTCTATGATGAGTACGTCAAGCTGACCGCCTTCCTCCATTCCCACAGCTTCACCGGCAATCCGCTCGCCTGCGCCGCGGCCCTGGCCAGCCTCGACATCTTCCGCACCGACGACGTCCTGGCCAGCAACCGCAACCTCGCCGCCCACCTCGGCTCCCGGGCCCGTGAGCTCGCGGCCCATCCCCACGTCGCCGAAGTCCGCCAGCACGGCATGATCGTCGCGGTGGAGCTGGTGCGCGACAAGACGACTCGCGAGCCCTACGCCTGGCAGGAGCGCCGGGGCCTCAGGATCTACCGCCACGCGCTCAGCCGCGGCGTACTCCTCCGGCCCATCGGCACCGTCCTCTACTTCATGCCCCCCTACGTGATCACACTCGACGAGATCGACCTGATGGTCGAAGTTGCGCGCGAGGGCATCGAGCTCGCGACATGCGACTGACGCGCGTCCACGTCGCCGAGCCCCTGGCCTCCGGCCGGCGCCACACGATAGAAGGCGACGCCGCCAACCACATCGCACGCGTCCTGCGCCTCGAGCCCGGCGCCCCCCTGACTGTTTTCGACGGCCGCGGCGGCGAGTACTCCGCCCGCATCGAGGCCCTGCAAAAAAGCGCGGTAATCATCGAAGTGCAGGCGCGATCGCCCTCGAGTCGCGAGTCGTCGCTCTCCCTGACCCTGGCTCAAGGCGTCTCCCGTGGCGAGCGCATGGACTGGGTCGTACAGAAAGCAACCGAGCTCGGCGTGAGCCGGATCATCCCCGTGCTCACCGAGCGCACCGTCGTGAAGCTCGATGCCAGACAGTCCGAGCGCAAACTCGCCCACTGGCAGGGAGTCGCCGTCGCCGCCTGCGAGCAAAGCGGTCGCGACAAGATTCCCGACATCGTCGCTCCGCTCACCCTGCACGACTTCCTGCGCGACATCGATCCCCAAACCACCCGACTCCTTCTCTCCCCCACAGGCACGCAACGCGTTACCGACCTGAAAGCCCCCGAGCGCAAGATAGTAGTGCTGATCGGCCCCGAAGGCGGTTTGGCGGAAACCGAACAGCGCGCCGCCATCGGGGCCGGATTTCTGGCGGTAAGAATGGGCCCGAGAGTTCTGCGCACGGAGACCGCGGCCGTAGCGGCCCTGACCTTACTGCAGCATCAGTTCGGCGATCTTTGACTTCCGGACGGTAAAGGAGCGGCGAGGTTGTGGGGGGGGGGCGCGAGACTGTTTCCTAGTCAACAACCACGAGGACCCGGCACTCACGCCTTCCTTATGCACTCACGAATATCCGCCGCCCGCCCTGCTCCAATTCCAACATAGGCGACAGATAAAGCTCGCTGAGCCTCTCCGCCGTAAGCAGCTCCCGTGCCGCCCCCGCGGCCCACCGCCCGTCCCCGTGCAAGAGCACCACCCGATCCGCAAATCTCGCCGCCACCGTAGGATCGTGCAGCGTCGCAATCACGGTCCTTCCCGCCGTACACAGCTCGCTGAACAACCCCAAAATCCCCAGCTGATGCGCCGGATCCAGGTGATTCGACGGCTCATCCAGCAGAAACATCGAAGGCGCCTGTGCCAGCAGCGCCGCCATCGCCACCCGCCGCAACTCCCCTCCAGACAATGTATCCGTCCGCCGCCCCGCAAACCCCTCGAGGTCCACCGCCATCAGCGCCTCGAGCGCAATCCGCTCATCCTCCGCGGTCTCCCACTGCCACAGCTTCAAATGCGGGTGCCTCCCCACGAGCACCGCCTCCAACGCCGTAGTGACAAACGACTCCTCGACATCCTGGGCCAGCAACCCCAACCGCAGCGCCACCGCCTTGCGGCTCAGCCCCTCCATCGCCGCCCCATCGAGATAAACCGCTCCCGCCTGCGGCTTCCTCAGCCCCAAGAGCGTATGCAGCGTCAGGGTCTTGCCGGTGCCATTACGGCCCAGGATCGCGACGAACTCTCCCGGGACGAACTCCAGCGACAGTCCGACGACCAACCGTCGCGCGCCAACCGACACCTCGAGATCCCGGGTGGCCAGCGAGCAAGGGCTTCCGATTACGGCTGCAGTCGGGTCGCGGTCCAGGGTCCGGCCTCGAAGTAGCCGCTCGGGAGCTCGTTGAGCTTGCGCGTCCAGCGCGCACGGTCATGTACCCGTGCTTCGCCTTCCACCCAGAGCTCCACACACTCCGCCCAGAGGTGATAGCCGCCCCAGTGCGGAGGCCTCGGGATGGCGATGTCGAGCTCGCTCTCGGTTCCCGGCTGCCCAGGAGGCGGCGTGCCGAAGCGCTCCGCCGCGGCGGCCACCGACTCGAGCAGCTCCTGGCGCGAGGCCACCGGCTCGCTCTGCGCACTGGCCCAGGCGCCGACCCTGCTCGGCCACGGGCGGGAGGCGAAGTAGGCGTCGCTGTCCGCGCCCGGCGCCTGCAGCACCGGCCCCTCGATCCGCACCTGGCGATGCATCGCATCCCAGTGGATCACCGCCGCGGCCCGCGGGTTCTCCGCCAGCTGCCGGCCTTTGCGCGACAGATAATTGGTATAGAAGACGAGGTACCCCGGCAGGGGCATCACCTCTTTGCACAGCACCACCCGCGCCGACGGCCGGCCGGCCGGATCGCTGGTGGCCAGCACCATGGCGTTGGGGTTCGGCTGGTGCCGGTGCTGCCAAGCCTCGGCCATCCAGCGGTTGAGGACGACCAGGGGCTCGGGCGGCAGGGGCTCGGGGAGCAGCTCGATATGTCGCGTCACGTCGACATGTTAAGGGATCATGGCCTGCACTTGCAGCGGTCACGCTGGGCCGATAAAAGGAGGGTGCCAGCCACAGTTTTTGCTGCCGGAAG
>CAWHWV010000042.1:0-25423 GCA_963833085.1 uncultured Pseudomonadota bacterium | reverse complement strand
TGGATGCAGTCCATGACTGGCTCGGGCAGTTGCAGGCGGACCCGGCCGCCGCGCTGCGCCGGCTGTCCGCCGCAGAGAGCGCAGCACGCGCTTGCGAGGGTCCGGGGCGGGCCGCGTCGCCAGGGGCGCGCTTGCGGAGTCAGTCCTGATGGCCCGGCTGATCAACGTCTCCAATCGCGTGCCGCTCGCGAAAACCGCGGCGCCGGGCGGGCTCGCGGTCGGCGTGCTCGCCGCCATGCGCGCGCGCGGCGGACTCTGGTTCGGCTGGAATGGCGAGACCAGCAGCCAGGAGCCCGGGGAGCCGGAGATCACCAGCCGCGATTCGCTGAGCTACGCCACCATTCCGCTGCCGCAGACGCTCTACGAGCGCTACTACAGCGGCTTCTCCAACGGCACGCTGTGGCCGCTCTTTCACTACTTCCTTGCCGGCTTTCGCTACGAAGACCAGGAATACGCCGCCTACCAGCAGGCCAACGCACTGTTTGCCTCGCGGCTCTCGCCGCTGCTCGCGCCCGGTGATCTGATCTGGGTGCACGACTATCACCTCATTCCGCTGGCGGAGAAGCTGCGCGCGCAGGGCGCACGCCAGCCGATCGGCTTCTTCCTGCACATCCCCTTCCCGCATTTTGAGGTGCTGCGCGCACTGCCGCCATTCGCGGAGCTGCTGCGCGCGCTGCTGGCGTACGACCTCATCGGCTTTCAGACGGAGACCGATCGCGAGGGTTTTCTCGCCGCAGCGCGCATCGTCCTGGGCGCCGAAGCGGTCGGAGAGGACGGCGCGGTGAGCGGCGACGCCCGCACGACCCGCACTGGTGTCTACCCCATCGGAGTCGACGTCGATGGGATTGCGCACAGCGCCGGCAAGGCGTCAGGCTCGGCACCGGTGCAGCGGATGATGCAGAGCCTCGTCGGCCGGCGGCTCATCGTCGGCGTCGACCGGCTCGACCACAGCAAGGGACTGCTCGAGCGCTTCCAGGCGTACCGGCAATTCCTCGAGAGCTATCCGGAGCAGATCGGGCAGGTCACCTTCCTGCAGATCGCGCCGCTCGGGCGGCAGAAGGTGCAGGCCTACGCCCAGATCCGCGACGCGCTCGAGCAGAGCTCGGGGCGCACCAACGGCCGCTTCGCCGACGCCGACTGGACCCCCATCCGTTATCTCAACCGCAACTTCCCGCATGCAACGTTGATGGGATTCCTCCGGGCCGCCCAGGTGTGTCTCGTGACCGCGCTGCGCGATGGCATGAACCTCGTCGCCAAGGAGTTCATCGCCGCGCAGGATCCCGACGATCCGGGCGTGCTCGTGCTCTCGAACCGCGCCGGCGCCGCCTGCGAGCTGACCGAGGCACTGCTCATCAACCCCTACGACACCAAGGGCATTGCCCGTGCCATCCAGCGCGCGCTCACCATGCCGCTTGCGGAGCGCCGCGCGCGCCATGCGACCTCCCTCGCCACCTTGCGCGAGAACGATATCCACCGCTGGCACACCCGCTTCATCGACGACCTGCAGGCAGCGCGGGCCCGGTCCCCGTCGCGCCGGGGCGCGGAGCCCACGGAACTCTCCGCCCGGCATTAGTTGATTGGCGCAAATCGCTCCCAGCGATTTTGTGCGCGGCCAGCCCCGTGACAGGATTCATCCCGCGGCCCAGGGAGCTGCCCTGGGCCGCTTACGGGATCGCTTTCGGGCGTGCGATCGAGCCGCGCATCACCAGCTCGAGATCGAGGCGCGGGCGCGGGATGGGTCGCGGCCAGCCGCGCCGATGCGGCCGGTGTTGGATGATGAGGTCGGCGGCGATCCGCGCGATCTCCCGCACCGGCTGGCGGACCGTGGCGAGCTGAGGCCAGATCATGCTGGCCACGGGTGCATCGTCGAAGCCGGCAATCGACAGCTCCCCCGGCAGCTCGAGTCCCAGCTGCCGCGCCGCGCAGGCGGCGGCCGCCGCCATGTCGTCGTTGCTGGCAAAAATCGCCGTCGGCCGCGAGCTCGAGCCCAGAATGCGCCGCGCACACTCCAGGCCGTCGGAGAACTCGAAATTGCCCGTCTGTACCAGCCCGGGCTCGATGCTGACGGCGCGCGCGTGCATGGCGTCCGCGAAGCCGAGATAACGCTGCTCGGTGGCCCGATGCCCCGGCGGCCCCAGCATGAAGCCGATTCGCCGGTGCCCTTGCTCCAGCAGCTGCACCGTCATCTGCCGCGCCGCCGCGCGGTCGTCCGTATCGACCGAGGGCGAGTCGACCGGCTCGCGCATCGGAGCGATGTGCACGGCCGGCACGCCGGCCTCCGCGAGCGCCGCGCGCACCACCGGATGGTCGCTCAATGGCGGCAGCAGAATGGCGCCTTCCAGCCGCAGTTGCCGCACCAGCATGCTCACATCGCGCGCCATCTCCTTGCTCGAGATGTCGAGCGGCTGCACCATCAGATGCAGGTCCGATTCGCGGCAGCGCTGCACGGCGCCGGTCTGGAACTCGTTCAGGTAGTCGCCCGGCTTGTCGTAGAAGAGACCGATGAGGAACGAGCGGGCGCCGGCCAGGCCCCTGGCGTTGAGATTTGGCTGATAATCGAGCTGCCGGATGGCTTCCAGGATGCGGTCGCGCGTTTCATCCCGGACGCCGCGCTCGTTGTTGATCACACGGGAGACGGTCTTGGGAGAGACCCGCGCGCGATCCGCTACCATCTGGATGGTCGCGGGCCCGCGGCGCTCGCTCATCTCATTGCTCATGAGGGTACGATAAGACAAATGTCAACGCTGTCAACCGGCGCGTCCATCCTCGACCTGCTCGTCGTGGTCATATGCGCCGGAGGCATCGTCGGGTTCGGGCTGGCGGTATCGCGCCGCAAGGCCAGGGCGGAGGAGTATTTCCTCGCTTCGCGCGCCTCGCGCTGGCCGGCGATCGGACTCGCGCTCTTCGCTTCCAACATCTCCTCGACGGCGATCGTGGGGCTGGCCGGAGCCGCCTACGTCATGGGCATCTCCGTGTACGACTACGAGTGGTCGGCCGGTGTCGTGCTCGTCTTCTACTGCATCTTCCTGCTGCCGTTCGTGTTGCGCAGCCGCGCCTACACCATGCCGGAGTTTCTCGAGCGCCGCTACGATGGCCGCGTGCGCCTGTACTTCGCCGCGCTCAACGTTTTCCTCAACGTTTTCGTGGATTCGGCCGCGGCGCTCTACTGCGGCGCGCTCGTGTGCCGGATGCTCCTGCCGGGGCCGCCGCTGTGGGCGTTCGTCGCCGTGTTGGCCGGCGCCGCGGGTCTTTACACCCTGGCGGGCGGCCTGCGCGCCGTGATCTACACGGAGGCGGCGCAGGCTCTGCTGCTGATCGCCGGCGCTGTGACCATCTCGGTCGCCGCGTACGCTCGTGCGGGCGGCTGGCATGCCATCACGCACGGGGTCGATCCGGCAATGCTGTCGCTGATCCGGCCGGCCGGGGATCCGGGCGTACCCTGGCCCGGGCTCGTGCTCGGGATCCCGGTGCTCGGGTTCTATTACTGGTGTACCAACCAATACATGGTGCAGCAGACGCTGTCGGCACGGAGCCTGGACGACGGCCGGGGAGGTGCGCTGTTCGCGGGGCTGCTGAAGCTGACCGTGCTCTTCCTGATGATCCTGCCCGGTACCTTTGCGCTGGTGCTCTTTCCACATCTCGCGCGTCCGGATCTGGTCTATCCGACACTGATGCTACGCCTCCTGCCCGCAGGATTCGTCGGGCTGGTCGCGGCCGGCTTCGTCGCCGCCACCATGGCCGCGGTCGCCTCCACACTCAACTCCGCCGCCACCATCATCACCATGGATGTGGTGAAGCGGATCGCTCCCGCCCTGCCGGAAGGTGAGATCGTGCGCATCGGGCGCAGGAGCATGGTGGGGCTGTTGCTCGTGGCGGTGCTGTGGGCGCCGCAGCTACCCCGATTCGGCACCCTCTGGCAGTATCTGCAGGCGATGTTGGCCTATGCCGTGCCACCTGTCGTCGCGTTGGTTCTGACCGGCATCTTCTGGCGCGGCGCCAACGCGGTGGGTGCGGCCGCCACGCTGGCGCTCGGCACTGCCTGCGGCATCGCGCTCTTCATCGCGAACGTGCCGCTGCACCTGCTGCATCTTCACTTCCTGTATGTGGCGCCGCTCCTTCTGGGCCTGGACACGGCGATCCTGGTCGCCGTCAGCTTGTGGAGCCGTGCGCCCGCGTCCGCGATCGCCTCCGAACTGGTTTGGACCCCGGCGCACTACCGCGCGGAGACGGAGCGGCTGCGGTCCGTTGCGCCGTGGCGCAACTACCGGGTGCAGGCGGTCGTGCTGCTCATCCTGACAGCCGTCGTGGTCGTTGCCTTCAGGTGATTCATTCCTGGGCTCCCGCGCCCACGGCCACCCACGCGAGGTCGGCGTTGGATACCGACTCGAGTTTGAATGTGCGCGCGGCGGCGGCCATTCGCGTCAGCGCCTGTGCCAGCGGCATCGGCGGTTTGGTGTCGCCTTTCTTGACCTTGTGGAAGCGGACCGGGTTGATTCGTGCGACCACGTAGTTGCGCAGGTATGGCGACTTGAAGCCGCGCTGCTGCAATGCGGCGATGACCTTCTTCACCTGGACGTCGATCTCCAGCAGTCGCGCGGCGTAGTCCTCCCGTTCCCGCAAGCTGGCGGCGAGCGGTTTCGCGGCGAAGCGGTCGACTTTCTTCAGCAACGCGCTGTAGGCGCCGCCGGCGAAGCGCGACGCGCGCTCATAAACCACTCCCAGGGTCAGAAGCTCGGGGGCCTCGAACTCCGCCGCCAGCGCAGACTCGCTGGCGTCCTGCCGCCGTTTCGCCAGGCTGCGCGCCATGCGGATCACCTCGAGACTGCGGTCGCGCAGGTTGTGCGCCTTCTCGGTGTTCAAAGCCAGGATGCGGTACGCCAGCGCCTCATCCGGTGAGATGAGCGCCGTAATCTGTCGCAGACCCAGCACCTTCGCCGCCGCCAGTCGGTGCCGGCCGTTGGGCGTCCAGAGCTTCCCATCTTCGCCGCGCACCACGATCAGCGGATCGAGAAATGCGGCCGTCTCGCCTATCTTCTCCGCGAGCCGCTTGGCGTGTGTGGGGGAGAGGTCCCGCTGAAACGGTGTCGGTTGCACCGCCGCGAGCGGTATGCAAGCGAGCAACAGCGGCCGGCCGCCCATCGGCTCGTGATACGCTCCGATCGGCGCCCCACCGGCGTCGCGCACCAGCGTCACCAGCTCCGCCACCTCGGGGCTGTCTACGCGTAAGGCGATCTGCGATGCCTCCAGGCCGCGCGCCTGCGCCCCTGGAGCGAGCTTTCCTCTTGCGCGCTTGGTCCCGGATGTCGTCCGGCCGCGCGTGCCGGCGGTCTTCTTGCGAGCTGCCATGGGCACTACGGTGCACAATACGCGGTCAGTCTGCAAGTCGCCTGTCTATGGACGTAGCTTCTTCCTCATCGCAGCACGCGCCCGCCGGGGGCCTCCCGGCGCGGCGCATCGACTCTCAAGGGCGCGCGCACGTTGATTTTCGCGCGGTGCTGGCGCTTGCCCTGCCGCTGATGGCTAACAGCGCGGTGCAGATCATCCTGAATCTCACCGACATGTGGTTCGTGGGGCACATCTCCACGGATGCCCTGGCCGCCGTCGGTACGGTGCAGTGGATGATTCTCGCAGTCGTCCTGGTAGTCGGCGGCGCCGGTATGGCGGTGCAGACCCTTGCCGCCCACGCCCACGGCGCGCGGCGCTATCGGCGGGCGGCACAGGCGGCGTGGACGGCGCTCTGGCTGACACTGTGCGCGGTGCCTGTCTTTATCGCGCTCGGCGCCGCGGGAGGGGAAATCCTGGCACCGTTCGGCTTTACCCCGCACATCGCCGATCTGGCGCAGAAGTTCTGGTTTCCGCGCGTCGGCGGCGCTTCGTTCGGGGTCGCGGCGTTCGCAATGATCGGCTTTTTCAACGGCATCGGCCGTCCGCGCGTCAGTTTTCTCGTAGCCATCTCGACGGCAATCGCCAACGCGATCTTCAACTATATCTTCATCTTCCAGTTGGGATGGGGCGTAGCCGGTTCTGCGTGGGCGAGCAATGTCGCGCAGGCGGTGGGATTCGCAATGGCATTCAACCTCTTTCTCAGGGTGCCGTTCCGCGACTCCCACAAGTCGCACCTGGCGTGGCGGCCGCGCATGCGCCTCATCCGCGAGCAGCTGAGTCTCGGGTTGCCGATGGGCATGATGCCCGCGGCAGACGTGCTCGGCTTCTCTGTGTTCCAGATGATGGAAGTGCGTTATGGCACCGTCGCCGGCGCAGCCACGCAGATGGTGTCCGTGCTGACCTCGATCGCCTACATGCCCGGGATCGGCATTGCGACCGCCGCGACCACCCTCGTCGGGCAGTCGATCGGCGCCGGCGACCGGGCTTGGGCGATGCGGCTCGGCACCCGGGTCATCCTGCTGGCAGCGCTGGTCATGGGAGGCATCGGCCTCGCGCTCGCGATCGCGGGACCGTGGTTGTTACCACTTTTTGCCGGCTCGCATGATCGTAACGCCGCCGCCGCGGCGACCCTCGGCATGCAACTGCTCTGGCTGGCCGCAGCCTATCAGTTCTTCGATGGCTTGAATCTCGGCAGCAGCATGTGTCTGCGCGGCGCAGGAGACGTGAGAGTACCGGTCGCGCTCGTCTTCCCGGTCTGCTGGCTCGTGTTCCTGCCGCTGGCGCACAGCCTCATCTTCGCGCCCGGTCAGGGTTGGTTTCATTTCCTGCCGCAACTGGGTTATGGCGCCCCAGGCGGCTGGATCGCGGTGCTGATTTACATCGTCCTGCTCGGCATGACGCTCTATCTCCGCTGGCGCTCGCGCGCCTGGCAACGCATCAGAATTTAGACGGCCATCGGCTTTGTCTCTGGCTCCCTCGTGGTGGTCTATTCTGGCCTGTGCTGGCTCCTGTTGTGGCAATCTGTTGGCTCATGTACTGTTGATATCCTCGGAGGAGTCTTGGGGGTTTGCAGATGACGAAGTCACCTTTCGTGCCATGCGCGCTGCTCTCGGCAATCGCCGTCGCGGCAGCGGGTTGCGCCCATCAGCCGCCTGCGGCGTCCGCGGCGCTCTCGGGGGAACTGAATGTAATGCAGATGGCAAGCGCCATGGGTTACAACACTCCGAGGGTCGTCGATGGCCATACCCTCTATTGTCAAGCTGAGGAGCTGACCGGCTCGCTGGTCCCAAAGATGGCTTGCATTGACGCGGATCAGGTGGTTGCCATGGCGCGGTCGCAGGGGGATGAGATCAAGTACATGTTGAAGCCGCCGAACGCTGTCCAAAGGCCGGGCGGCTAGGGCCGGCCGCGAGGCGTGGGGCGGCGGACGACGCGCAGCTTGCCGCTGCCGCCGCCGCCGCATAAGAACCGGTCGCCGCCATCGGACTCGAGGCCTGACACCCCGGTGCCCGCCGGCATGTCGATCTGCTCCAGGACTTTTCCGGTCTGCGGATCGATCCGCCGCAGCGCGCTGTCGTCCCCTTCCCAGGTCGCATGCCAGAGCTCGCCGTCCGTCCAGGTCACGCCCGTGACGAAGCGATTGGATTCGATGGTGCGCAGGACCGCCCCGGTCTCCGGGTCGATCTGATGGATCTTGCGGGCGCGGTACTCCCCCACCCAGAGCGTCCCTTCCGCCCATGCCAGTCCCGAGTCCCCGCCGCCGCCCGGTGCGGGGATCGACGCGAGCACGCACCCGGTCTCCGGATCGATCTTCTGGATGCGGTCTTCGGCGATCTGGAAGAGGTGCCGGCCATCGAAGGCCGTCCCGGCATGCGAGGCGACGTCGATCGAGCGCAGCATCGCACCGCTGTCGGGATCGATGGCCTTCAGCTTGTCGCCGGTTGCCAGCCAGACGTTGCGGCCATCGTACGTGACCCCGTTGATGCGGGCCGAGCCTTCGAACGGCCCGTACTCCTTGACGATATCAGCGGTTGATCTGCTCATGAGCTGCTCTTCGACTGTCGCGGTTGCGTGACGGCTCAGCCTAGTCGATGGGAAGAGGAGGTGGGAGTAACAGACTCGTCGCGAATCCCGGCACGGGGGGGACCAGCCAACGGCGAGCGCGGCCGCGCCCCAATGACTGCACTTTGCCCGCCGCCGCGAGCGAATCGAGCGCCCGCTGCACAGTCCGCTGGCTCGTTCGCAGCCCGAGCGCCAGGGCGGATGTCGACCACGACTCCCCGTCCGACAGGAACGCCAGCACGGCCGCATGTTTCTCCTCGATGGGTTGCGCGAGCACGACGACTTCGCGCGCGCCCCGCGGCGCCAGCACGAAACCCCGCTCGGTCGCGTTGATCGCGGCGATCGGCCGCAGCACCGCCCGAAGGCGCGCCATTTCGACTCGCAGCCGCGCGCGATGCGACTCGTCGGCGAGTTTCAGCCGGAAGACCCTTGCGACCAGTGCATCGCGCGGGACGTCGTCCTTCCAGGCCTCGCCCAGCGCACGGGCAAGCGCAAATAACACAGGCCGGGTTGCAAGTGAGATCACTTTGCGCCCGTGCGCTTACCGCATGCCGGCAGGCGTCGATGACGAACGCGCCGGAGGCGAACAGGGCTTCGACTTCCTCGAGCCGAAGAGGCTGCTCCTTGCCGCGCGCAATCAACCGCGCTACGGGTGTCTCAACATTGCGAGGGCGTCTGCCGACTTCCGCAATGAGGGCCGGGATGCCGGCGCGCCGGGCGGCACTCTCGGCGCGAGCGAGTGCGGTGCGCGCCGCCTCCGTGCGGATGCGCCGCATGGCGATGCCGGCGAGCAACAGCTCGTGAGCCGCTTGCGAAGCGCCGGGCAGCGGCGCCGGATCGATGCGGGCGAGCAGGCTCTCCGCCGCATCGAGTCTTCCGGCCAGCAGGAGGTGGCGAGCCTCCAGATATCGGGCGAGGGCGGCATTGACGCGGTCGCCGTGCGCTTCCAGGGTTGCCCGCGCCGCGTCGAGCGCCTTCGCAGCCCAGCCTGGATCCCGCGCCGCCAGCGCCACCTCCGCCTCGGCGACGACGCACCTGGCGCGGGCTACCGCCTCCCGGGGGCCGAAGGCCCGCGCGGCGCGCCGCAGCAGTGTCCGCGCCCGGGAGTGCTCGCCGAGCTGCGCCATGGCTATGCCGCGCAGCGCCAGCGCGGGCGCGTCATCGCGCAGCGCAACGCGTTTCAATGCGCCGAGAGGGTCCCCCGACGCGAGCGCGCGGGCGGCAGCCGTAATGAGCGAGTCCACTGGGGACTATTGCCCATCGACTTACGTCGACCCCGAATCATGAAGCGGTACAACCCCCGTAACCAGGCACAGGATGTGCCCGCCGCCGCAGGTGGCGGAGCCTCAGCAAAAACGCTTTTTGCTCGAGGCTGTGCCGGGCAGGATGCCCGGATCCAGCGCTTCGCACTAGCGGCCTTTGCGGGGCGGAGGTTCGCGCGACTTGCTCGACTGGTTGTAGGGATCGTAGCCGCCGCCCGGGTCGCGATCGCGATCGGGCTGGATGCGAAGCTCCTCGTCCTTCTTGTCCTCCACCTCGAGGTCCGGCGCCTCCAGTTTCTTCAGCAGCCGCGATGTGGCTTCGAGGGCATTTCGGCCCGTATCCTTGAGCCAGTCCCACACGGCGTTGCCGCGCTCATCGTGGCGCACGCGGCCTGAAGGGATCGAATCGTCCTTCGGGCTCGATTTGACGGACCCCGCCGCCGCCTGGCCCGGCGGGGTGGATTTCGGCTTGGATCTTTGCGGAGGGTCCATGCTGCGGCCGTCCGACGCTTAAACACGTCCATCGGACTATAGCGGAGTTCCCGCAGCCGCACTACCGGCATAATGCCGAGCATAATGCCGGGCAAAAGAACGCCACTCGCCTGGTGAAGCAATTGTAAGGGGAAGTTGCATGAAAGGTCGTTTGGCTTTCCTCTGCCTGCCAGCCGCTCTGCTCGCGCTGGCTTCCTTCGGCGCGGCCGCCGCCGCGGCGCCGATCGGTCTTACGGACTTCCGGACGCTGGTACGCATTGCGTCCCCGCGGTTCTCGCCTGACGGGACGCAGATCGCGTTCCTCTCCGTGCGGTCGGATTTCGTTCACGACCGCTACGATGCGACGCTGCGCGTCATATCCGCGAAGGGAGGCGAGTCCCGTACCTTGGTCGAGGACATCCCCGACATTGATAGTCCGCGATGGTCGCCGGACGGCCGGACCATCGCTTTCATCGGCACGGTGGGCGATGGGGAGGCCCAGCTCTACACGGTGCCGGCCACGGGCGGTACGCCCGCGGAGCTCGGCGATGCGCCGAATGGCGTGGAGCAGTATGCGTGGAGCCCGGATGGGAGCACCATCGCCTACGTCACTCCCGACGACTCGCCCCTCAGCGCGAAGGACCTGCGCACGCATCACGACCTTTTCACGATCCACGACGACGACTATCTCGTGGACAAGCCACCTGTCCCGTCGCACATCTGGCTGCTGTCCGTAAAGACCGGCAAGGCGCGCCAGCTCACCCGCGGCTCGACCAGCGTGCTCGAGATCGCGGCGCCCATCAGCGGAGGCGTTTCCGCGCCATCGTGGTCGGCGACGGCCAGTGGATCGTCTACGACCAGCAGGCGGACGCCAACGACAGCGACTCAGACCGGACCACGATAGTTGCTGTGAATGTAGCGAGCGGCGAGGAGCGGCCCATCACTGCACAGCGCACCTACGAGTACGCGCCGCAGTTCGCGCCGAAGGGCAACGAAGTCGCCTACCTTTATCTGCACGGCCCGGGCGCGATCAGTGACAACGATCTGTTCGTTGGCTCGCCAGAAGGCAACGCCGGTCGGGACGTCAGTGCCGACTTGGATAGAAACCTGCTCACCGACTTCGCGTGGCTGCCGGACGGCGGCGGCATCGTGGTGATGGCTGACGACCACATTGGCAGTAAGTTATACCTGCAGCCGCTACACGGCCACGGTCGCGCGCTGAATCTTGGCACTCTCAATCCCCTGGAGTTGACGTCATCGGCTACCGGCTCCCTTGCTGTCGTTGCCGACAGTGCAACGCAAGCGCCCGAGCTCTATTTCCTGCGCACGCCGGACAGCGCTCCCGTGCGCCTGACGAACGTCAACAGCGCTCTCGCGGCTTACGCCTATCCCGAGAGTGTCGAAGTGCAATGGCACGCGCCGGACGGGCAACCAAACGACGGCATATTGACCTATCCGAACGGATACCAACCCGGCAAGCGCTATCCACTGGTGGTGTTCAGCCATGGCGGCCCTGAAGCCGCCTCCAGCGAGGATTTCGACGTGCCGGAGATCGGCCCTCTGCGCGACCTGTTCGCCGCCCGGGGATTCCTGGTGTTCGAGCCGAACTACCGCGGCAGCGACAACCTGGGCAACGCGCACGAGCACGCGATCTACCGCGATCCCGGCGCCGGGCCGGATAGCGACGTGATCTCGGGCATCAGGATGCTCGAGGGGAAGGGCATCGTGGACAGCTCGCGGATCGCGGCCGTCGGGCACTCGTACGGGGGCTACATGACGGGCTGGCTGATCTCGCACCAGCACTTCTGGCGCTGCGCGGTGGGGCCGACGGCGCGCTGGACTGGACGGAGGAGTACGAGCTTTCGGCCGCCGGCAATCTGGCGTGGACCCGTGACTCGCTCGGCGGCGGTCCATGGGACAAGCAGAGCGCCGCGCTCTATCGCGCCGGCTCCCCCATGACCTATGCAGGCGACATCACCACGCCGACACTGATCCTTTCCGGTACCGACGATACCACCGTGCCGATCACGGAATCCTTTGCGCTCTACCACGCGTTGAGCAGTCGGGGGATTCCGGTGAAGTTCATCGGCATCCCCGGCGCCCACCACTCGCCGCAGGATCCGGTGCACACGGAGCTCTACTACCGTGCGATCGCCGATTGGGTGGCGGCGCAGCTCGGCTCGCGGTAAGGTATCGGCATGTTGACAGTCCTCCTCTGGCTGATCCTGCTCGTTCTATGCTGGCCACTGGCCCTGTTGGCGCTGGTCCTCTGGCCCTCATGTGGCTGCTGACGCTGCCGTTCCGGTTGCTCGGGATCGCCGTGGAGGGAGTCTTCGCGCTGTTGCGCGCGCTTCTTTTCCTGCCGGCCAGAGTGATCGGCGGCAGGCTGTAGCGGCTGACCGTCACCGGTATTGAAGCGGCAGCGACCTGTAGGCGTCGGGAAACAGCCGCCTCAGGCTCGCGAGCTTGGGTACATCGTTGACCTCGATGTACTCGAGGTGCGGGTTCTTGATCATGAAATCCTGCTGGCTGAGGTCCACCTGATTGAACTTCGTGAACGCATCGACACGAGTCACGATCGGCTTGGGATACGCGTTGGCGTGATCGAGCTGCGCGATGTAGGCCTGCGCGATGCGACGCTGTTCGTCGCTCAGATAGAAGATGTCCGAGCGATAGCCGGCGCCCACGTCGGGACCCTGACGGTTTAGCTGCGTCGGATCGTGCACCACGGAAAAGAAGATTTGCAGCAGTTGGCCGTAGCTGATCACCTTGGGATCGAAGGTGATCATCACCGACTCCGCGCCGCCGTCGTCGTCGCTGTGTCCCCCGGTGAATCCGGCGACCACGCGCCTGATGCCCTTCACGTGCTCGAAGACCCCTTGGGTTCCCCAGTAACAGCCGCCCGCCAAGTCCGCTTTCTCGGAGGCGCCGGAGACATGTGCCACCGACTGCGGGGGTGGGATGACCGTCGGCTTTTCCTGTCCCCACGCAGTGCAGGCGCCGATGAGCAGAACGGAGACGGCGAGTGACCGAAACATAGCGGCTCCTGAGGGAATCACCCATGCGGCTGACCCGCGGGATTCTGCCGCACCCGCAGCCGGTCCGACAGGACCATTATCCTGCAGCGGACCATTATCATTGAGTGCTCAGTCGCTGCGGCCGACCTGCAGCCTGCGGCCGTCCCGTCGTCCGCGACTTCCAACCTGAACTCGATCGGCCGGCAACAGATCGCGCAATCCTCGATATAACTCGTCGCTCCGGAGCTGAAGTCGACCACGGTCTCGAAGGGCTCGCCGCAGTAGGGGCATTGGACGGTCCGCAGCTGCAGGCTCGCGGAGCAGTCGTGCCCGGCGTCGCCGTCGCCCGGCTCGATCACCGGCTCCAGGCCGTAGAGCTCGTCCAGACCCGGCGGGTTCCGCTTGCGAGCCGGCACTCTATTCACCCATCGCAGCGGGCGGGTCATCGCTCGAGCTCCGTCATGGCCCCAATTGTCGCATCGCCGGGCCGTTCCGGCACGCCCCCGGCGGCGATCCGAGTGACCAACCGGCCGCGGCGGGGGTCTGAGCGCGGCGCGAAGAGGCTACTCGTCTTATGATCGAGCCCACGTTACAGGTCGCGACCATAGGGTCGCCACCCAGCCTCAGCCCATCGCCGCGCATGATTTTCGAACTGCGGATCCTCCTTCGTACCCTGATCCTGCCGCCCGCCTGTCCCCTCATCATCGGCGTCCTCGGGCTGCTGCTGGCGCGGCGCCACCGGCGGCTCGGCATGGCGCTCATCGGAATATCTCTCGCGGCTCTCTGGCTCCTTGCAACACCGCTGATCGCGGATGGGCTGGAGAGGGTGGCGGAAAGTTATCCGGCTCTGGATCTCTCTCGCCCCGTCGCGGCGCGGGCGATCGTGATCCTGGGTGGTGGCGGCTATCGAGAGTATGCGCCGGAATATGGCGGCCCCGCGCCGGAATACGAAATGTACGACCGCCTCGCTTACGGCGCGTATGTCGCCCGACATACCGGGCTGCCTGTGCTGCTGACCGGCAACGGCGCCGAAGCGGTCACCATGCAAGTCTCGCTCGCACGCGACTTCGGAGTGCAGGCAAAGTGGGTGGACGAGGCCGCCGAGGATACGTACGACAATGCGCATGACTCCGCGCGCATCCTTCGCGCCGCGGGCATTGACCGTGTCGTGCTGGTCACCAGCGATACCCATCTCTGGCGCGCGGCGCATGAGTTCGAGGCTGCGGGCCTGAGCGTTGTTCCCGCGCCGACGGATGTCTGGGCGCCGCAGGAACTCGACATCATGCGTTTCGTTACCGACGGCGACCGGCCTGGAGCGCTCGTACTATGCAGTCTACGAGCTGGAGGGCGACGGGATCCGGAACGTTCTGGTAGCAACTCACCTTCGACGTACGCTCCGGTGATTGACGCCGGCGTCGAGGTCTACCGCTCCTTTTGGCGGCGGGACTGCGAGGACCGGGCTTTCATGTTGGGCGCCGTAGGCATCGCCAGCGCGATCGTGCTCCGAGACGACCACTTCACCTTGGAAGTCGCCGAGCCCGATGCTCAGCGGGCCCTGGGTCATCTCGGTCAGTATGAGGCCGAGAACCGCCCGCCGGAGCCGGTACCGCCTGCTCCTCCATTGCATCCCCACGCTTGGGTAGGATGCGTGGGTTATGCGGCTTGGCTGCTGGGCGTCGCCTATGCCATCTCCAATGGCCTCGTTCGCCTCGATGCATTTAACACCGGGGAGCTTGATGCCGCACGTGTACAGAGCGGGCAATGGTGGCGCGCATGGACGGCGCTTACACTGCACGTCAGCGGCCCTCATCTTGCAGCTAACCTGGGCGCCGGCATCTGGTTCGGCTATCTCGCCGGACGCCAGCTCGGCGTCGGTGTAGCGTGGTTTCTCATCGTCGCGGGTGGCGGCTTGGCGAATCTCCTGGAAGGGCTGCTGGGTCCGCCGTGGCATCAGTCGGTCGGCGCCTCTACCGCCGTATTCACGGCGTTGGGACTGATGTCGGCGTATACCTGGCGGGAGCGTCTGGGGCCGCCGCAGAGATGGATGCAGCGCTGGGGTCCGCTCGTGGCCGGGATCATCCTACTCGGCTGGTTGGGTACCGCCGGCAAGCACACCGATGTCATGGCCCACGTGCTCGGCTTCGGGATCGGGGTGTTACTCGGCGCTATCGCAGCGCTTCCCGCCGTCCGTCGACGGTTGCATTCGGTCCGTCAGTGGCCTGCCGGTCTCGCTGCGATCGCCATCATGGCTGCCGCCTGGGCCCTGGCTCTCGGCAGCTGAATCGCATGATGCCGAGCTACACTCCTTTTGGGACGCCCTCGCATATCGGCGGTGTCAAATTCAGGAACATCGTTCCCGGGCTCGACCGCCTCACCGACAATCTCACCGTGCCGCGCCACAGGCATTTGCACGCTTACGCAACGATCATCGTCAGCGGCACTCTCGAAGAGTCAAGTTATGCAGGCAGGGTCCGTGCGATCCCGGGTGACGTGCTCATTCACCCCGATCTCGACGCACACGCGAATAACAGGATATCTTCGACGCTCAAATTGATCAGGCTGCCATGGCGCGACCGCGATGGAATTGGCAGTCTGCAGCATTTGCGCAACCTGGACGAAATCGTCCGTGCCGCGGAAAAGGATGTCCATGAGGCTACTGCGCTTCTCGTCGCCGCGCTCGCTGGCGGACTTCCGGGCTGTCCAGGCGAACAAAACGACTGGCCCGATCGTCTGGCGGCTGACCTGGCCCGCAATCCAGCCATGAGCCTGGGAACGTGGGCAAAAGACCACGATTTGGCGCGCGAAACGGTATCACGCGGCTTTACCAAGGCTTACGGCATCGCGCCTCAGGTGTTCCGCGCCGAGCTGAGAACCAAGGCCGCGTGGTTTCGAATTACACGAGAGTCGGAGCGCCTCGGAACCATAGCCGCTGAAACCGGATTTGCCGACCAGGCTCACATGAGCCGATGGGTGCATCGCCTCAC
This sequence comes from uncultured Pseudomonadota bacterium, assembly GCA_963833085.1. Classification (GTDB taxonomy): domain Bacteria; phylum Pseudomonadota; class Gammaproteobacteria; order Steroidobacterales; family Steroidobacteraceae; genus 13-2-20CM-66-19. The sequence goes on along the minus strand of CAWHWV010000042.1, from coordinate 9,742 downwards.
GGGCCTGCCTCCGCTCGCATGGCGTCACGAATCATTCGTGGTCCACAAAGGCGCTCGAGGCTAGGACCTCATTCGCCCAGATCCTGCAGGATGCGCCTGGCATCGTTGCGGTCGTCCATGATCACGGCCACTTTAGCATCGCGCTCGATGACCGCCCTGAACTGTTTGAGCTTGAATACAGCCACCAGTTGATCCGCCATTTCGTGCACCGGCAGGAAGGGGTCGTGCAATGCATCACCGACGGTACGGGCCAGCGCTTGCGCATCGGATCGCTGCAGTTCCTCCTTCAGCTTTGGCAGCTCCGCGAGCGCATGCTCGCGGACCCTCTGCGGAGTGCCCGGTTGCGCATAGCCAAGGAGGATTTTGGCTGCCTGCGGACTCCTCGTTGCCGCCAATCCGTCCAATACCCCGGTGGCCACGATGTCCTGGAGCCTGATCGCAGACTTGGAGCGAAGGGCGCTCAGAGCGCTTTCGCTACCGGAGCGGCCCAGCTCTTCGGCCGCAGCCGCTTGAACGGCATAACTGGGGTCGTCGCGCAGCGTCCTGATCAATGCCTCGATGAGTGCCCGATCACCGAGAAAGTTGCTCATCGCGCTTACGGCTGCCGCACGCACACGGCTGTCGGGCTGCCTCATGGCGCTCAGCAACGCTTGCTTCGCCTGGTCGGACCTGCCCGCGCCAAGGCTGGAAGCCGCCTGCATGCGTACGCCATAAAAGGAATCGCTCTCCAGGACTTTCGTCAGTGCCTGGACACAACAGCTCCGATCCGCCTTCAGCCTGTCGCCGAGCTGCTTCGTCGCCCAGAGACGGCTCATCATGTAAGGGTCGTCCTGAGCTTCCCTGATCAGCTCGTCGTTCGTCTTGTCGAAGACAACGGTCTTGTACACGATGTCGTTGGGATCGAAATCGACCCACGAGGGACGGAAAGCGAGTGGTATGACGAAGATCTGGTCAGCGGCGTCGTCCCGAATTCGTGTCTCTACTCTTTGATTGCCGTCCCAAAAAAAGCCAGCTCGATGGGCATGTCGAAGACCGGCGTATTGGCGGTCACGATCTGCGTTTGAGTAACTGTCAGCACTTCCGCTTTTCTCTTCGGGTCGTAAGTGGCGCTGACGCGATAGTCGGGATGGCCGCCCTTGAATACCCACTCGTCGAAGAACCAGCCGAGCTCCCTTCCCGTTCTGGTCCAAACGCTGCGCAACAGATCGGCGGAGTCCGCCGGCTGGGCGGCGTGGCGGTGAGGTAATAATTCAGCGCCTGAAAGAAGCGTCTCGCTTTGCGATGCCGGCGATTGCATTGCCGCATCGCCGTCGAGAACGTAGCGCATCATGTCCAGGACGGAGGCGCCCTTGTCGTGGGTGATCTCCTCGAGCATATCCAGGGGATCGACGTACTTGCGATCGACCAGAGGGCGCGGGGCGCGCGCGGCTTCCACCTCCAGAGCGGTGTTCTGGTCGCCGTAGATTTCATAGCGATATGCGTCGTTACCGTCGTGATATTGGGTATACAGGGCGGTCATGTACGTGGCGAACCCTTCGTTCAACCAGATGTCGGCCCAGTCCCGCCCTTGGACGTAATCGCCGAACCAATGCTGTCCCAGCTCGTGCGCGACGAGAATCGTCGTCGGGTCGTCGACTTCGGCCTGGGCGTCGTGCAAGCGCCGCATCGGTCAGTGTCGTGGCGCTGACGTTTTCCTGACCGCCGAAGATGAAGTCGCGGACGGCAACCTGGTCGTATTTTTCGAACGGATATTCGACGCCCGTTGCGCGTGAGAAGAATCCGATCATGTCGGGCGTGAGATGGAAGAGTCGCTCCACCTTGGCGTTATCGACGCCCCTGGGAACGTAGTAGTCCACCGGCTTTCCCTTGTAGCTGGCCGCGGTCTTTTTCCATGGACCTATCGCAAGCGACAGCAGGTAGGAGCTGTGCGGGATGCTCTCGACCCAGTCGTAAGTCACCTGGCCGGCGGCGCGCCTCACACTGACCAGTTTTCCGTTCGAGACGACCACCTGTCCTTCGCGGCACGGTGGTGATCGTTTCGCTGGTCGCCATGTCGTTGGGGTAGTCCCAGCACGGGAACCAGTAATGATTGAACTCCGGCTCGCCTTGCGTATAAATCTCCCTGGGCGCGCCGGGGTCGTTCCTGTCGGGATTGACGAAGAAGAGCCCTATCCTTGGATGGCCATGATAGACGATGCGGATGTCGAGCGAGTCCGGAGGGCCATGGGGACGATCCAAGGTGATCCACAGGCAATGGTCATCCGTCGTATGAGCCAGCGCCTCCGGTGCGGCTGCCGCCGTGAGCAGCGTCACGGAATCGATCGTCAACTCGGTGCTGTTGATGCAGAACCTGTCGAATGCCGCTTCGAAAGGTCTGATCGTGACCAATTCGTCACCGAACACCTCTCCCTTGGACTGGGAGAAATGCAACTTGAGCCTGTAGTTCTCCACATGATAGGTGCGGCTCGGCGGCCACCGCCGGCGATCTGCCCCTGGCCAGGCATGAGCAAGTGAGCGCGCAATCCGACAACGAGGTAAGCGATGGGTTTCATGTGCCGTCAAGATTGCCCTGTCGGCATGAATGACGTCTTGAACGCATTTGGTTTGCGGAAGCTCGCGGGCTGATCTCATCCGGCCCTTCGACCCTGTACCCCATGCGCCGCAGCGTCTCGAGTGTTCCGTTTGGCCCGAGCAGGAGATCCATCGACTGCAGCGCGAGCGTCGTGCGGTTCTGAGCGAGCGCCTGCACCACTGCGGTCATCCAGTCCTGCTGCGCCTGGGCGACGAGCGCGCGCACGCGCTCGGACCCCGATACCGCCTCGAGGCAGGTGGCGCGATTGTCGATGTGCGGCAGACCGCGCAGCAGGGCGACATTGCCGAGCGCCCAGGCGCGGGCGCGCGCCTGCATCGGGCCGACGTCGGTCTCGAGCCGCGTCATCACCGACTGCAGACAGGCGATCTCCGCGGAGCGGGGCACCTCGGTAAGGTCCTTCATGACACCGACCGGGTCCTTCACCAGAAGCTTGTCCTGATGGATGGGCACGCTCTCTCTCCTCGCCAGCCGCAACACGGTCTGTTGGATGTCATTGTGAGGAGTCAGGTCGGAAGCGCTCAGGGCGTCGTCGTAGAGCCGCCTGCGCCGCGAGGATCGGGCGCAGTTGCTCGATGCGGCGGTCGCGCGGCGCGAAGCGCAGCTTGAGCGCGCTGAAGCGCGCGTACAGGGCGGGCGGCAGCACGGCCTGCAGAGGCAGGTGATCGGGGTTCGTCTGCGCCTCGCGCCACAGCGCGTAGAGACGCAAAGCGGTGAAAGGATGAAAACCGATGCCCACCGACGGCCATGCGGGAATGACTTCCTGGGTGTGCCGCAGGAGCCCCTGGATGTCTTCCGTTTGCCAGACCATGCGCTTCGGCAGCGGCTCCACGGTGCCGAGCAACCAGAGCGTGTGTCCGTCCTTGCTCACCCGCCACAGCTTCGGGCCGCTGTAGCTGCCGGAGATCACCACCTGAAAGGGCGCGGAGATCGGCGGCGCGGCATCTGTCTGGAGAGCGGCGGCTCGCCGAGATCGCGGGGCAGAGGAGCGCGACGGCGGCCAGCACGCGCGCGAGGCTGCCGGGGCGTGACAATCCGAGCGACATCACCGGAGCAGCTGCGACATCAGTCGATTGTCGGTGGCGCGAGCGGTGTCACGCCCGTCGTACGGTCGTAGATACGAGTGAAGGTGAAGTGGATCCCGCTGCCGCTGAGCCGCACTGTCATCGAGAGTGTGCCGTCCTTCGTCTGGCTGAAGGTCTGGATGATCTCCGCTCCGAGCTGCGGCTTGGTGTCGATCACGTAGTCGGTTCCCTTCCAGCCCGTGAACTGCTGTGCATCGCCCTGGACCGCGGAGATGTCGCTCTCGACGCCCGGCGTGTACTCGTCGGAAGAGTTGCCCGATGTCACCGTGAAGGCGCCGGAGCTGACCTTGATCCTGAGATAGTCGCCTTGCGGCAAGTTCGACATCAGCTCGTCCACGGCCGAGGTGCGCGGCGAGCCGCCGGCGCCGACTCCCTGCTCACCCCCTTCCGTGCCTTCGCCCTCTCCGCCTTGTTGACCTCCCTGCTGACCGCCCTGATCACCGCCGCCCCCCCGCCGATGCCCCCCATAGCCGCCGGAGCCTTGTTGCTCCTGCTCCTGGCCTGTCCGGTGTCGCTCCTTCGCCTGCTGCGCGCGCAACTCCTCGACGGCCTTGCCGAGGTCGTCGCTGTGCACGGGATCGAGTTTCCAATCGCCGGCGAGGCGCACGTCGGATGGCAGTTGCGAGGACAGGTGAGGCTCTCCGGCGCAACTCGTGAGGACTGCTGCCGCGATGAGGGCGGTGGCGCACACAGGAACCGCGCTAGCTCGGATTGACGACATCGAATGCTCGGGGGTGGGGACTGGAAGGAGCGCCGCGGAGTTCGACCGCCGCCAAAGCGCCTAAGTTCTGGATGCCGCTGCCCGCGCGGCCAGCGCCTCGATCCGCTTCCAGTCGCGAGCCGCGAGCGCGTCCGCTGGCGACAGCCAGGAGCCTCCGGCGCAGAGGACGTTCGGCAGGTCGAGGTATGACTTCACGGAATCCTGTGTGATGCCTCCGGTCGGGCAGAAGCGAGCCTGCGGAAACGGACCCGCGAATGCCTTGAGCATCGCGGTGCCGCCCGCAGGGCCGGCTGGAAAGAATTTGAAACAGCGATGGCCTGAGGCCAGCCCCTGCATCAGCTCCGACGGTGTCGCCACCGCGGGCAGATAGGGTATGGACGCCGATGCCGCCGCTGCGAGGAGGGCTGGTGTTGCCCCTGGCGAGATCGCGAAGGTGGCGCCCGCGCTTGCCGCGGCCCGCAGATCCTCGACGGACAGCACCGTCCCCGCGCCTACCGCAATCTCCGGCACGTGGCGTGCGACCGCCTCGATCGCGGCCAGCGCGGCAGGCGTCCGCAGCGTGATCTCGACCACGCGGATGCCGCCGCGCACGAAGGCTCGAGCCAGATCAGGGGCGAGCTCCGCCTCCTCGACGACGACCACCGGCATGACCGGGGACAGTCTCAGGATCCGCTCGATTTCCGCGCTGGGGGACATGGCTCCGAATCGATGTTTTGCCTACACCCGCTATCGTGCAGCAAAATGGCGCCATGCGACAGCGGGCGCTGCAAGCCCTTCTGCTGGTTCACGCCATTGAGCAGACCGATCTGGCTGGCGATGCCGTCTCACTCGACGACCGCGTCCAGGCCAGCCGGGAGGCGGCCGACGGTCGGCCACTGCCTGCGGCGAGTAACGCGCCAGCCCAGATCAACGGTGACACGGAACGCTTTCTTGTGCGCCGCGCGGATGCGTTGCTGGCGCGGTTGCGCGTGCGGTCGCCCGGCGTCGATCGCGTTCTTGCCGCCGCCGCCGGCGCGACCGGCCTCGATCGCACCATCCTTCTGCTCGGATTCGTCCTGGGTGTGGCGATTGCATTCGTGGATGGCGGCCGGATCGACATCTTCGCGTACCCGCTCATCGGCCTCCTGCTCTGGAATCTGCTCGTGTACGTCATCCTGATCGTCAGGACATTCCGCTCTTCCGAGATCCCGCGCGATGGATTTTTCCGGCGCTGGCTCGCCAGGCTCTATGCCAACCGAGTGCATGCCCGCATCGACGCGTTCATCACTCATTCGATTGGTTTCAATGCGCCGCTGGCACCGGGTCTGCGGCGCTTCGCCGCGGACTGGTGCGAGGTCGGCCGGCCGGTGTTTCGTGAGCGTGTCCGGCGCCTCCTGCACCTCGCCGCCATTCTTACGGCGGCCGGTCTCATGGCCGGTTATGACTTTCGCGGCTTGATACTCCGGCAGACGGCGGGCTGGAGCGCCACCGTTTTCGGCCCTTCGAGCGCCCATGCCGCTCTCGTGACGCTGTACGGTGCCGCCTCCGGGGTCCGTGCTTGGTTCGGTATCCCGGGCGTTCGCGTCCCCTCGGCGCAGGACCTCCTGGCGCTCGCCTGGACGAGTCGCGCCACCGGCGGCGGCCCCGCCGGACAGTGGCTGTATCTCATCGACTGGACGGCACTCCTTTACATCGTGCTGCCGCGCCTGATCGCGGTGATCCTCACCACGCTGACCCTTTGGCGCCGCTCCCTGACCCTGCGGACGCCGGCGTCATTCTCGGGATATCTTGCCGCCGTGCTGCGCCTGCAGTCGGCGGCGCCCGAATCCCCGGCCGCCCCATCGGGCGGTTGATTCCGCTCGCGGCGGACCTGCCCTCAGGCCGCCGCGCTCTCGAGAAACGTCAGGCGGCGGCTGCCCGCATCCAAGCGCACGCGCACGCCGAGCGGCAAGGGTTGGTTCTGGGTGCCATGACCGATCGGGAACCCCGCGGCGCACGGCACGCCGGTTGCGGCGGCCAGGTCGCGCAGCACGTCGGCGCTGGAGAAATCGGCTTCCTTCTCCTCGCAGCCCGTGAACTCCCCGAGGACGATGCCGTGTACCTGACGGAACACCCCCGCCAGCGCAAGATGGGTCCACATGCGGTCCAGCCGGTAAGGACGCTCGCCGACGTCCTCGAGCACGAGGATGGCGCCCTCGAGCGGTGCGAGGAAGGGTGTACCGAGAAGCCGGGTCAGGACCGAAAGATTGCCGCCGAGAAGCGGTCCCTCCGCCGTGCCGTCGACGTAGGTTTCCAGACCTGTGAGATCCGCGGCCGGCGCAGTGGACTCGAGAAGCTCGAAGAGGCGTGCATGCGTCGGCGCGGCGAGCCTTGGGAGCTGGGTGAGGACGGGGCCATGAATGCTGACGAGCCGCTGCCGTTGCAGCGCCTGGTGGAGCGCCGTGATGTCGGAGAACCCGATCACCGGCTTTGCCGGCAGCGGGATACCCTCGAGCCCGGGCAGCAGCCGCGTCATTCCGTACCCGCCGCGGGCACAGAACACGGCACGTGCGCCGGTGTCCGCGAGTGCGGACGCAAGCTCGGCGAGCCGCCGCTCGTCACTACCCGCAAGATAGCGGTGCCGCGTCAACAAGCCGGGGTCGTAGTGGACCTGATAACGCCGGGAGATGATCTCGAGGCCGGCCTCGAACGAGGCGCGGTCGAAGGAGCTCGCCGGCGCGACGGCGACCACCGGATCACCGGGCCGAAGGGCAGGGAATGCGCGGTAGCGTGGTGTCAGAGAAGAAGAGGACATCGGCGGGTGGACGGTGGTGCGACTTTAGCGCCGCATTCTCGCCTGGCGCCGTCCGAAAGCAAATCATGAAGCGGCCCAGGGCCATTCCCTGGGCCGCGGGGTCGAACGAGTCATTGGGCTGGCCGCGCAAATCGCCGGGAGCGATTTACTCGGCGCATCCATGCGCCTCGGCCCTTACGGGCCCGCCTGTCTACGCCAGGCGTTCAAAATCGCTCCATGCGATTTTGTGCGCCAATCAACCAATACGAGTCAATCCGCCAGGGCTTTCAGGTCCCGGAGGAGAGCCGCGCGTCCGCGCTCCAGCTGGTCCAGCCGTCGGGCCGCATCGCGCAGCGCGGTGATGTTCTTCACCGGCGCATCGTGCAGCCGCCGATAGGTGGTGCGCGCGACGAGCCACTGACGAGTGGTCGTGGCGTAGCGCGCGGCCAGATCGCGGCGCTGGGTGACGATGTAAAGCGGGCTGACTTGCATGGCGGGCGAAGAATGCCATTCGTTCGTGACGGGCGTGCGACAGTCAGGCAAGCAAACAGTGTTCCAGTACGCCATCCGAGCCTCACTCCAGTGGGTTGGTCCGGCGAGCGAATTGCGACTTGCGTTCACGGAGCTGTTCCCGCCAGGCCGACAGCATGCAGCCGCCGACGACGCCCAGCACCAGAGCCAGGACCGAAAGATTGCTGTTGTCGCGCGCGAGCGTGGCGAGCGCCCGCGGCGCCGCCGTCAGATATTCCAGATGCATGACCGATCCCCCGTGCGATGCGCGTTGAACATAACACCATGCGAATGTGGCGGGGAAGTCTCCAGGTGGCGACTTTGGGCGCGCCGCGAGAAAACCTTGAAGCAGATCGCAGACTGACTCGCGGCGGGCAGCGGGGGCGAAAGCAGCGCAATTCGCGAGTTGTCAGCCAGCGCGCGCCCTCGTGGGCCGTTACTGTCGCTCGTCGTCCGAAATTGCCGCTCTGCGTCATCTCTCGTCTCGCTGCCTCTGCCTCCTCCACGCTCTTATCAAAGCAGAGAGCCTCTGAATGAGCGCTGAATCGATGTGTATGAAGCGCTGGATCCGGGCATCGTGCCCGGCCCAGCGCGGTCTCGAGCACAAAATCGCCTGGAGCGATTTTGGACGATGCGCAGCATCGGCCCCGTAGGGGCGAGGCCCAGGATGGGCCGAGCAAAAGCGCGGTTTTTGCTCGAGACCGCCGCCACCTGCGGCGGCGGGGCACTTCCCTGTGCCTGCGGGAACTGTTTTTTCCTCACTGCCCGCTCACGGCCGGCGCGCTACCTTGACCGTCCCTTTCGCGGAGGTCGGGCGTGGACATCGTCTTCATTCTCATCATTGCGGGCCTCTATGTGGCTTCGCACTGGATCGCGTGGGCGATCTCGCGCCTCGGGAGCGAGTCGTGACCGCGGCGTACGTCGTGAGCGGGGTGCTCGCGCTCGGCCTGTGCGTCTACCTGCTCTACGCCATGTTCAAGCCGGAGAAATTCTGAGATGACCGGCCAATCCCTGGGCTTGCTCGCTCTGTACCTTGCCGTTGCGCTCCTCTGCGTCAAGCCGCTGGGGCTGTACATGGCCAATGTCATGGAGGGCCGCCCGATCTGGCCCGTGCGTGCGGGCGCGCGGCTCGAGGCTCTGATCTACCGCCTCTGCGGCGTCGATTCCGGCGCGGAAATGGGCTGGAAGGTCTACGCCATCGCGCTGCTCGTGTTCAATGCCCTCGGCGCGCTCCTCGTCTATGGCCTGCAGCGCCTGCAGTACTGGCTGCCGCTCAATCCCGAGCACTTCACGGCGGTCTCGCCCGACTCCTCGTTCAACACGGCGATCAGCTTCATCACGAACACCAACTGGCAGGGCTATACCCCCGAGTCCACCATGAGCTATCTGACCCAGATGGCCGGCCTGGCGGTGCAGAACTTCCTGTCCGCGGCGACCGGCATCGTGGTGGCGGTTGCGCTCATCCGCGGACTGGCACGCCACTCTGCCAAGGCGATCGGTAATTTCTGGGCGGACGTCACCCGCTCCACTCTGTACGTGCTGATGCCGATCGCGTTCGTGCTCGCCCTCGCACTAACCAGCCAGGGAGTGATCCAGAACTTCAGCGCCTACAAGGATGTGACGCTGCTCCAGCCGGTGACCTACCAGCAGCAGAAGACGGATGCCGCCGGCAACGCGGTCAAGGACGCTGCCGGCAACCCGGTCATGGAGAACGTCACCACGCGGAGCCAGACGCTGCCGATGGGCCCGATCGCCTCCCAGGAGGCGATCAAGGAGCTCGGCACCAATGGCGGCGGCTTCCTCAACGCCAATTCCGCCCATCCGTACGAGAACCCGACATGGCTCTCGAACCTCCTGGAGATGCTGGCGATCATCGTCATTCCTGCGTCCCTCACCTACACCTTCGGCCGCATGGTGGGCGACACCCGCCAGGGCTGGGCGGTGCTCGGCGCGATGGCCATCCTGTTCGTTTCGCTTTACGCGGTCTGTAACCACTACGAGCAGATCGGCAACCCGCGCCTCGCTGCCCTGGGAGTCGACCAGACAGCAAGCCTGCTGCAGCCGGGCGGCAACATGGAGGGCAA
>CAWHWV010000041.1:0-27861 GCA_963833085.1 uncultured Pseudomonadota bacterium | reverse complement strand
CGCTGCGCTCGTAGTGCGAAGGCTCCGGGCGTAATGCATGCACGAAGCCGGCGGACTCGTACAAAGTGATCGCCGGCGTCAACTTGCTGTTGCTCTCGAGGAAAAGCTCGTGCGCGCCACGCTTGAGGTAATCCGCGATCACGGCCTGGATGAGCTTGCGCCCGATGCCGAGTCCCTGGTGTCCGGCGGTAACGGCCATCTTCGAGAGCTCGAAACGCGCGTTGCCGGCGCTGAGCAGGGCGCAGGTGCCGACGATCGAGCCGCGGTAGCGGGCGACGAAGATCGCGCCACCGTCGCGCAGTATGCGCATCGGTTTGGACAGGACCTCTACGTCGATGGGCTCGACACGAAAGTACTTCTGCAACCATTCGACGTTGAGCCGCTTGAAATCGGCCGCATGGCGGCGCTCGAACGGGATGATCTCGACGGCGGCCGGGTCCTCGAGCCGGGAGCGGATCCGGGCGGCAAAGCCGCGCGCCTCGAGCGCCCGGTCGATGGCCGTCAGGTGTTGGGAAAACGGATGCTCGGCCTCGAGATCGGACGCTGCCGCGACGATGGCCTTCCAGACAGGCTCCAGGCGGCCCATGACGCTGCGGCCGCGCGGCGAGAGCGAGAGGAGCCGGCGCCGGTCATCGAGCGGGTCCGGCGATTCCCTGATGACGCGGTGGCGCAGGAGCTTGCGGCTCATCTGACTGACCGCGGGATGGCTCTGCCCCAGTCTCGCCGCCAGCTCCGAGATCCCGAGCCGGCCGTGATCACGCAACAGGAAGAGAATCGGGAAGCAGCGGGACGGCAGAGTGACACCGGCGCCGCGATACACCTCATCGACCCCGGTGTAGAGGGCCTCGCTTACCTTGCGCATGCGCGAGCCCAGGAGCAGCGAGCCATAGTCGTGCAATGTCGTCGTCATGCGCCGTCCGTGCCGATTTCGACATCGGGCCGCCGGAAGCGCTCCCCCGGGGGTAGCAGGACGCCTTGGCTGACCGCAATTCCCATCTCGAGGCTCTGGGCGATGCGCGCGGCGCGCTCGATGAAGTGGTCGGCCGCGGTCGGAGGGCATACTTCGCGGGCCGCTTCGCCGAAGAGCCGCAGCCAGCGATCGAAATGGCGCGCATCGACCGGCAGCGGCAGATGTTTTTCCATGGGCCGCCCGTGATAGCTGCCGGTCATCAGCGCAACGGAGGACCAGAACTCGCACATGCGGGCGAGGTGCGGCTCCCAGTCGGAGATCCGCGCGGCGAACACCGGCGCCAGCACTTCATCCTGCCGCACCTTGCCGTAGAAGGTGCGGACCACGCGATCGATCATCGCGGCGTCGATGCCGGTCTGCTCCGCGATCTCCGCCGCCGCGCGCAGCTGCCGTTCCGTCAACATGAGGCCACCCGAATCGATAGCGAAATGCCACCAGGCAAAGGGGCTGCACTATATCCGTAAGTGCTTACGAATGGCAACCGAAGGGCTGTCGGCTACAGGCCGCCGCTGACGTCCAGCACCGAGCCCGTGACGTATGAGGCGGCATCGCTCAGCAGCCAGACGATGGCCGCGGCGATCTCGTCGGGCTGTCCCGGCCTGCCCAGCGGTGTCGCGGCGCCGAGCTTGCGGGCTCGATCCGGATCGCCTGTCGTCGCATGGATCTCGGTCTCGACCAGCCCGGGCCTGACGGAATTGACACGGACGCCCTCGGCGCCCAACTCTTTGGCGAGCCCGATGGCAAGCGTGTCGAGCGCGGCCTTGGATCCAGCGTAGTCGACGTACGTCCCCGGCGAGCCGAACCGCGCCGCGCCGGACGATACGAGCACTACCGAGCCGCCGTTGCCGCCGCGGCTTCGCGACAGCGCGCGCGCCGCCTCGCGGGCGCAGAGGTATGCGCCCAGGACATTGACCTCAAACATTCTCTGCAGGCGTTCGGCGCTCATGTCCGCGAGGCGCATGGCCGGCGCGGTGATGCCGGCGTTGATGACGACGCCCCGGAGCGGTCCGAGATCCGCTTGTGCCTTGGCGAACATCGCCACCACGTCCGCCTCAACCGAGACGTCGCCCCGGATGGTGGTTGCGGCTGCGCCCCGCTTTTGCACTTCCGCCGCAGTGTCGGCGGCCGCTCGAGCATCGTTGCGATAATTGATGGCGACGGGCCAACCGCGGGTCGCCGCAAGCAAGGCCGTCGCGCGTCCGATACCGCGCGACGCGCCGGTTACTAACACCGTATTCGTGGCGGTATTCATGGATCGCATTCTAGTCGGGAGTGGTACGCGGGCGCAGCCCGATTTAGGGGTAGGTGGCACTTGAGCCACACGGTTCGATACGCTACGAAGCGTCCTCACGATTGGGATGCTAAGGTAAGCCGCGCCATGAAGACGCAAGTCGCACGCACAACAACCAAACGACTCCGCAGCTGCTCGCTCCGAGCGGCGATCTGCGCTATCGGCATCGGCGCGAGCCGCGGTGGCCGGGGCAGCGTCGGAGAGCGGCGCATCGCCTCAGGAGGGCATGGATGACGCCTGGTGGACTGGCCCGCTGCTCGCACCCAACGCAGCGACGCTGCCGCAGGGGCATTGGCTGATCGAGCCGTATGTCTATGACATCATGACCTACGGCCAATTCGACCGGAGCGGAACGCTGCAGAGCACGGGCGCAGCGCACGACTTCGGGTCGCAGTCCTACATCGAATACGGTCTGGTCGACAGGTTCACGCTGGGCCTCATACCTCGCCTTGGGTTGCATGAATCCAGCGCCGGACAGGATTCGTCCGATTTCACGCTGGGCGACACTACCCTGCAAGGGGCGTTTGGCCTGACACAGTTTCATCAGGGCAGCTACGTTCCGGCAACTGCAGTCGTAATCCAGGAGACGTTTCCGACGGGCAAGTACGATCGGCTCAATGGCCAGACGGATGGTGCCCTTGGCAGTGGCGCGTACTCGACCACCGTAGCGCTGTACTCTCAGATGTATTTCTGGATGCCCAACGGCCGCATCCTCCGCACGCGCCTCGATGTCTCGTATGAAGCGTCAGAATGGGCGTCGGTACACGGCATGAGCGTCTATGGCACCTCCAGTGGCTTCGACGGACGAGTGCATCCCGGCCCGAGCGTCTTCGGGGATTTGGCGTTCGAGTACAGTGCTACGCAAAGCTGGGTACTCGCGATGGATTTGTGGTGGGAGCATGACGGCAACACGCAGGTGGAGGGAGGCTACGTGCCGACCGCCGCTGCAGCGCTGCCGGCCTACCTCGTGCAAAACTCCGGATCGGACGACCTGCTCTATGTCGCCCCCGCGATCGAATACAACTGGAGCCCCAGTATGGGCGTGATTGCCGGCGCCAGAATCACCGCCGCAGGTCGCAACGTCGGCGCGACGGTGACTCCCGTGGCAGCGATCAATATGTTCTTCTGAGCTGGAAGGAATTCCGTGAGCTTCCCATCGACGACGACCCTCGTGACGGAGCTGCGCTCGGGCCGCATTTCGGCGGCCGAGGCGCTGGAGCAGGCCATCGGGAGGATCGAGGCGAGAGACGGCGATATCAATGCGGTTGTCGTCAAAGACTTCGAGCGGGCGCGTGCGGCCGCAGCCGCCGCCGATGCCGCGCTGGCCCGGGGAGATCGGCGCCCGCTGCTCGGCGTGCCGATGACCGTCAAGGAGTCTTTCAATGTCGCGGGGCTGCCGACGACCTGGGGTGTAAAGGATGCCGACCCGACGAGGCCGCTGCACGACGCCGTCACCGTGGCCCGTCTCAGAGCGAGCGGGGCAGTCATCATCGGCAAGACGAACGTCGCGACTTATCTCGGCGATTGGCAGAGCGTCAATGCCGTTTATGGGCGAACGCGCAATCCATGGGATCTGGCGCGCACGCCGGGCGGTTCCTCCGGCGGGGCTGCAGCGGCGCTGGCCGCAGGATTCGTCTCGCTCGAGCTGGGCTCGGACCTGTTCGGCTCACTGCGGGTCCCGGCGCATTGCTGCGGAGTGTTCGCTCACAGGTCGAGTCATAGTCTGCTCCCAGTGCGCGGGCATGCTCCGCCGGGTACTCCGGAGCTGTCTGTCGCAGTCGACATCGAGCTCGGTGTGGTCGGCCCCCTCGCGCGCTGTGCGGGCGACCTGTCGCTGGCGCTCGACGTTCTCGCGGGCCCTGATGATGCACAAGGCACTGCGTACCGGCTCGCGCTGCCTGCCGCACGCCATGCACACCTCAAGGACTTCAGAGTGCTGGTGCTCGAGAAGCACCCGCTGCTGCCGCTCTCGAGCGAAGTTGGCGCGGCGATTCAGCGCTATGCGGATGATCTCCGGGGCGCCGGCGCAACCGTCGTGGATACGAGCCCGCTGCTGCCGGATCTCACCCATCTGGCGGCGACTTTCAACTGGCTGCTCATGGCATTGCTCGGCGCCGGCTACCCGGATGTTACGTATGCGAGCCGGAAGGAGCGGGCGGCGCGACTGCCAGCCGAAGACAAGAGCCGCGAGGCCACGCAGGCGAGGGCACTGGTCTCCAGTCACCGCGATTGGTTTCGCGCGCAGCGCGCGCGTGCCGCCATCTCGCATCAATGGCGGCAGTTGTTTCGAGAGTGGGACGTGGTGGTTTGTCCGGTATTGCCGACGACGGCTTTCCTGCACGACGATGCGGAAATGGATCAGCGCGTCATCGATGTCGACGGGCAGCGGATTCCCTACGGATTGCAGGCGATCTGGGCAGGGCCAGCCTCATTGTCGGGCCTGCCGGCCACGGCAATGCCGATCGGCGTCGGCAGCAGTGGCCTGCCCGTCGGCGTGCAGATCATCGGGCCTTATCTCGAGGATCGTACGACGATCGCGTTTGCGCAGCTCGCCGAGCGGGAGTTCGGCGGCTTCCGCGCCCCGCCTGGCTTTTCCTGAGCGCGCGCAGCCCGACGGCGGCTAGTTCGATCCACTGAGCGCGATCTGACCGGTCTCGAGCAGTGATTTGAGGTTCGAGAGAACCTTCGGCCAGCCGCCGGAGACCGCTTCGATGAACTTCGAGTCGCCGCGCTCCATGACGTGAGTGATGGTGAGCTTCACGGCGTCCTTCTCGGGCTCGAGCTCCATCGTACAGCGCGAGTATCCCTCGACCCGTAGCTCGGGCTTGAATTCGTTGCGCCACTTGATGACGAGGCGTCTGGGTCGCTCGGCTTCGACGACCTCGCCCGAATCAGCAATGCGTCCGTCCGGGAAGACGAGCTTCCACGCCGCCCCTGGCAGCCAGTCGGTCTCCTGATGCATCCCGAACCAGTACTGCTTCATGGTTGCCGGATCGGTCAACGCGGACCAGAGCTTCTCCGGCGTCGTGCGGATGTAGGTCACGTACACATAGGTCGATCTATTCATCGCGCTCACCTTCCAGAAGTCGCTTCAGGTCGTGCAGCGCCTTGAGGCGCGGCTTCTCGAACTTGTGGATCCAGCGCTCGTAGATCTCCTGCAGCGGCACGGGGTTGAGGAAGTGCAGCTTTTCCCGTCCGCGCCGCACGGTCGCCAGCAGATTGGCGGCTTCCAGGATGCCAAGGTGCTGCGTGACGGCCTGGCGCGTCATGTCCAGGTGCTTGCACAAATCACCAAGGGTCTGACCGTCGTGGGCATACAGGAGGTCGAGGAGCTTGCGCCGGCTGGGATCCGCCAGCGCCTTGAACAGCAGGTCGGGGTCGTTCATCCAGGGATCCGATACCGAGCCAATAATAGGCAAGTAAATACTTGCATGTCAAGCGACCGCGGTGAGCGCAAGTGCCGGCGCAATTGATACAATAATTGGCTATTGGGCCTGTAGCACAGCGGTTAGTGCAGGGGACTCATCGGGAGAAGGTGCCTGTGCGCGGAAACGCGCACAGTGGACGGGATGAATTCAGGGGAACCTTCGAGCTGCGGATCGCAACGCAGCTCATGGCAATCCTGAGCCGAGCCGGCGGTACACCGCCGGAAGGTGCAGAGACTACCTGAGGGCTTCAGTGCCCTTAATGACAGGCAGGAGCATCCCGCACCCACACGGACGGAGTGAGTCGCCGAGGTCGGCGGCGCACCCTGTTCACGGGTGAAGAGATAGTCCACTCCCGGCGGAAACGCCGGGGCAGAGTGAATCCCTTGGTCGTAGGTTCGAATCCTACCGGGCCCATTTCCGCATCTTGCGCGGAGCGGCGATTGTCCACTCGTCAGATCGGAAAAAGCAGAAAAATATCGCATAAATCAGTATTTATGCGTCCACCCGAATCCACCGCCTGCCAAGGCTGTTTGGGGGTAAGCGTGGGGGTATCCTGTGTTATGATCCATCCTGGATTACGCGATACCCCCAAGTGCCATGCCGCTCTCCGACAAGCTCACCGAAGCCTCGCTGCGGGCGCTTAAGCCCGCGGCGGGTCCTCGGAAGCTTTTCGATGGCGGCGGATTGTTCCTCCTCGTGAGTCCCGCGGGCACGCGGCTCTGGCGGTTGAAGTACCGCTATGCCGGTCATGAGAAGCTGCTTGCGCTCGGGGCCTATCCGCAGGTGCCGCTGCGACTCGCGCGCCGGCGGCGCGATGATGCGCGCCGGCTGCTGGAAGCTGGTACGGACCCGAGCGCGAAGCGCAAGGCCGACCGTGCGGCGCGGATCGCAGACCACGACAACACGCTCGAGCGCATCGCGCGCGAGTGGCTCGGGAAGAAGTCGCACCGGTGGGACCCCGGGAACGCCGGCATTATCACCCGTCGTCTCGAGGCGGACGTCTTCCCATGGGTCGGCAAGGAGCCGATCGCCACCGTGAGCAAGGACTCCCTTCTGCGCGTTCTCGAGCGCATTGAGCGGCGTGGCGCGGTCGAGACTGCTCACCGCATCCGCCAGTACGTGGACGCCGTGTTCCGCTATGCGATGGACACGGGGCGTGCGCACGCCAACCCGACGCCGCGGCCCGAGGTGCTGGCCGCGCCGAGGCAGCGCCACTTCGCCAGCATCACCGACCCCAAGGCAGTCGGTGGACTGATGCGGGCGATCCGCTCCTATCAGGGAAGCCTCATCGTCCAGTGCGCCCTGAAGCTGGCGCCGCTCGTTTTCGTGCGTCCCGGTGAGCTGCGCAGAGCCGAGTGGAGTGAACTCGATCTGGAGACGGCAGAGTGGCGCATCCCGGCTGAGAAGATGAAGATGCGGAGTCCGCACTTCGTGCCCCTGAGCCGCCAGGCGGTGGCGATCCTCCGCGACCTGCAACCGCTTACCGGCCGCTGGCAGTGGGTGTTTCCGAGCGAGCGCAGCCGACAGCGGCCGATGAGCGCCAACACGGTAAATGCCGCGCTGCGCGCGCTCGGCTACTCCAAGGCGCAGATCACGGGACATGGCTTCCGGCATATGGCCTCGACGCTGCTCAACGAGTCCTCGCTCTGGAACCGTGACGCCATCGAGCGGCAGCTCGCGCACGCCGAGAAGGACGAGATCCGTGCGGTCTACAACGCCGCACAGTATCTGCCCGAGCGGCGCCGCATGATGCAATGGTGGGCGGATCGGCTGGATGAGCTGGCAGCGTGAGGGGGATCCCGGAGAAAGAGACGCCTCCCCGAGGGGAGGCGTCGGGCCGGAGATGCTATCTCCGGCGGGGTTAGAGCGAGCACTGTACTTTGGCTCCGCTATGCAGGCAACGGGAACCACATGGGGCGCCGCTCAGGCAGCTTGAGGGACTCCGTGTGACACAAGGGGGGATCGGATTTGGCATGGTGCAGGATAGGCAACCGGCTGCTCTTTTAAACAAACGGTCGGTTTTACGGGTATGGCAAGCCCTCGAGAGCAGTTCCCGATGAGCTGGCGCGGAAGAATGGGGCTCCGAACCCGGCAGTGCAGCAACTGGATTTGGAGGGGACCCGATGAAGACCGACCGATCTTCTTCCACGGTGAATGAGTGCTCATGGCGCTAAAGAAATCCCAGCTCTACGCATCGCTCTGGCAGTCCTGCGACGAACTGCGCGGTGGAATGGACGCCTCGCTGTACAAGGACTACGTCCTGACGCTCCTGTTCATGAAGTACGTGTCGGACAAGTACGCCGGCAAGCCGGACGCCCTCATCGTCGTGCCCCAGGGCGGCGGGTTCGCCGACATGGTGGCCCTGAAGGGCGACAAGGAGATCGGCGACAAGATCAATAAGATCATCAGCCGGCTCGCCGAGGCCAACGACCTTAAAGGTGTGATCGACCAGGCCGACTTCAACGACGAAGGCAAGCTCGGCACCGGTAAGGAGATGCAGGACCGGCTCTCGAAGCTGGTCGCGATCTTCGATGGTCTCGACTTCCGCGCCAACCGCGCCGAGGGCGACGACCTCTTGGGCGATGCCTACGAATATCTGATGCGCCACTTCGCGACGGAAAGCGGCAAGAGCAAGGGCCAGTTCTACACGCCCGCCGAAGTCTCGCGCATCATGGCGCAGGTCATCGGCATCGATCGTGCAGCGCGCATGAACCAGCCGACGGTCTATGACCCCACCTGCGGCTCGGGGTCCCTCCTCATCAAGGCGGCCGACCAGGCGGCGGCCGCGAATCTCGCGATCTTCGGCCAGGAGATGGATGTCGCGACCTGGGCGCTGGCGCGGATGAACATGATCCTGCATGGCCATCCCACTGCGGAGCTCTGCGCGGCAACACGCTCGCTGCACCGCACTTCAAGGACAAGGACAGCCGCCTCAAGACCTTCGATTTTGCCGTCGCGAATCCACCGTTCTCGGCCAAGGCGTGGTCCAACGGCCTGAATCCGGCGGACGACGAGTTCCACCGCTTCGAGCTCGGGATCCCGCCGGCCAAGAACGGCGACTACGCATTCCTGCTGCAGCTGATCGCCTCGCTCAAGAGCACCGGCAAAGGCACGATCATCCTGCCGCACGGCGTCCTATTCCGGGGCAACAAGGAGGCGGACATCCGCTGCGAGCTCATTCAACGCGGCCTCATCAAAGGGATCATAGGCCTACCGGCCAACCTCTTCTACGGCACGGGCATACCGGCCTGCATCGTCGTGATCGACAAGGAGCAGGCCGGGAGCCGCAAAGCGATCTTCATGATCGATGCCAGCAGGGGCTTCCTCAAAGATGGCAACAAGAACCGGCTGCGCGCCCAAGACATCCACAGGATCGTAGACGTATTCAACCGACAGCTGGAGGTGCCGCGCTATTCACGGCTCGTACCCGTCGCCGAGATCGCGAGCCCGTTGAATGATTACAACCTGAACCTACCGCGCTACATCGACTCGAGCGAGTCCGAGGACTTGCACGACCTGGATGGGCACCTGAACGGCGGTATTCCGAATCGCGACATCGATGCGTTCGATGCCTACTGGACGGTGTTCCCTAAGCTCCGTACCACGCTGTTCGAGGACGAGGGCGTGCGCAAGAACGGTCAGGGCTACAGCGCCGCACGCGTCGAGACGCAGCAGATTCGCGCGACCATTCTCGGCTCATCGGAGTTCGTGGCCTTCAATGCGCGTGTCGCCGCCGTCATCGATAGCTGGTGCGACGCACACGAGGCGCGCCTCAAGAGGCTGAAGGTAAATGACCTGCCGCGCGGTGTGATTGATAAATTGTCCGAAGATCTTCTTGCCCGCTGCGGCAATTTGCCGCTGCTCGATCCCTACGACGTATACCAGTGTCTGATGGACTACTGGGCGGAAACGATGCAGGACGACGTATACTTGATCGCCGCCGACGGTTGGATCGAGGCGGCGAAGCCGCGCGGCATCGTCGAGGACAAGGAGCGGAACATCAAGGAGACGCCGGACCTCACGATCGGACGAAAGAAGTACAAGATGGATCTCGTGCCGCCGGCGCTGATCGTCGCTCGATACTTCGCGAATGAGCAGGCGGCCATCGACGGCCTTCAGACGGCGCTCGATACTGCTACGCGAGAGCTCGAGGAATTTGTCGAGGAGCACAGCGGCGACGAGGGTTTGCTCGCGGATGCCGTCAACGACAAGGGCAAGGTTACCAAGGCCGCCATCAAGGAGCGGATTAACGGAATGACTGCCACTATTCGCGCGACGGTAGAACCTGACGACTTGGCTGACGAACGACTTGCACTGGAACGCTGTCTCGAGCTGACGGATGCCGAAAGCGAATCCGCCAAGGCGGTCCGCGACGCGCAAGTCGCGCTCGACGAGCAGGTACTCGCCACGTACATGACGCTCGATTTGACCGATATTAAGGTGCTGGCTGTCGAGGATAAGTGGTTCGCGAGCTTGCGCGCCGCTGTGGACCGCCAAGTGCAACGCCTCGCCCACCGCCTGGCGGAGCGGCTAAGAGAGCTGGATGAACGCTATGCGCAGCCTCTGCCATACCTGGAGCGCGAGGTGAGTACGCTTGCTGCGAATGTAAAGGCCCACTTAAAGAAGATGGGGCTCGCGTGGGAAGAGTGAGGGCGGAAATCGCGCAGGTTGAGGAGGCGCTCGTTCGCCAGCTAGGGAGAGTCAAGTCGTATGGTGTTCGACCGGGCTACAAGCAAACAGCTGCCGGCGTCATTCCGGCCGACTGGGAAGTGCGTGAAGTTCGGCAAATGGGTGAGGTAGTTACGGGAAAGGCGCTAGCCGTGAGAGCGCCCGGTGAGCAGCGTCCGTATCTCCGAACTAAGAATGTCTTTGACGGGCGTATCGACATAGAAGACGTACTGACGATGCCTATGACCGATGCGCAGTTTGAGCACTTCAAATTGCTTAGAGACGATATTCTGTTGAACGAAGGGCAGAGTCTTGAGCTGGTTGGAAGGTGCGCCCTCTACCGAGATGAGTATCCAGGGCCTTGCGCGATTCAGAATCAGCTCCTGCGTTTCCGGGCGCAGGCAGGAGTCTCCGCGCAGTTCGCTTCGCACCTGTTTCGTTACTCACAACAAACTGGGGTGTTTGCTCGGATAGCGTTACGAACCACCTCGATCGCGCACCTGGGTGGCAGCCGTTTTGAGCGCCTGTCGCTGCCGTGGCCGAAGACCTGCCACGAACAGCGGGCCATCGCCGCGGCGCTGTCGGACGTTGATGCGCTGCTTGAAGCACTGGAAGCAATGATCGCCAAGACACGCGCCATCAAACAGGCCACGATGCAGCAGCTGCTCGTGGGAAGGATTCGGCTGCCGGGGTTCCGTGGGGGGTGGGAGGTGAAGCAACTTGGGACCGTAGCGAACATTCAGCGCGGCGCGTCGCCCCGACCGATCGATAGCCCAGTTTGGTTCAATGATAACTCCTCGATTGGCTGGTTGCGGATTTCTGATGTGACTACTAGTGGTACGGGAATATACCTTTACAAGACGAGTCAGCGACTCTCGGCCGCCGGAGTGAGGCGTAGCCGATACGTAGCTTCCGGCAACTTAATTATGAGTATCTGCGCGACCGTCGGCAGGCCAGTAATCACGAGAATGGATGTTTGCATTCACGATGGATTCGTGGTGTTCATGGATTTAAAAGCCGACCAGTTGTACCTTTACTATGTTCTCAAGAACATCGAGTCGGATTGGTCCAAGCAGGGGCAAACGGGTTCGCAAATGAATTTGAACACACCCCTGATTAGTCGCACCCAAATTAATATTCCGCCGATTGATGAGCAACGTGCCATATCCGCGGTGCTTTTTGAATTAGATGCCCAGATTGCTGTACTCGAGGCTCGCCGGGACAGGACGCGCGATATAAAGCAAGGGATGATGCAGGAGCTTCTAACCGGTCGGATCAGACTGGTAAGATTGGCCTCAGAAAAGCCGGCATGATGCATATTCGCCTCTTCGTCAGCAGCGTGCAGAAGGAGTTCGCCGCCGAGCGGGCTGCGCTGCGCGACTACCTGCGTGGTGATGCGCTGATGCGGCGGTTCTTCGATGTCTTCCTGTTCGAGGACGTGCCGGCAGCCGACCGGCGCGCCGATGAGCTTTATCTGGACGAGGTGCAGCACTGCGACATCTACGTAGGGTTGTTCGGGAATGAGTACGGCTCGGCAGACGCCGGAGGCACCGCGCCCACTGAACGCGAATTCGACGCCGCCACTGCGGCAGGGAAGTACCGTCTGATCTACGTCAAGGGTGCGGACGATGCGGCGCGGCAGCCGAAGATGCGCGCGCTGATTGCAAAGGCGCAGGCAGATCTGATCCGCAAGCGATTCAGCACGACGGCAGAGTTGGTCGGCGGACTATACGCGGCGCTCGTCGAATATCTGGAGCGCCGCGAGCTGATTCGCTCAGGCCCCTTTGACGCGGCGCCGTGCCCGAAGGCGTCGATGGCGGACCTCGATGAGGAACGGATCCATACCTTTCTGCAACGTGCGCGACGGGCGCGGGGGTTTCCGCTGCCGGAAGAGGCGACGGCGCTCGAGGTGCTGACGCACCTCAACCTGTTGGACGACGGCAGGCCCACGAACGCGGCCGTCCTGCTGTTCGGGCGGCAGCCGCAGCGGTTTCTGATCTCGTCTGAAGTGAAGTGTGCACATTTCCACGGCACTGAGGTTGCGAAGCCGATACCCTCGTACCAGGTCTACAAGGGCACGGTGTTCGAGCTCGTGGATCAGGCTCTCGACTTCGTGATGTCGAAGATCAACCTGTGGGTGGGAACGCGGGCGGAGAGCGTCCAGGTGCCTGTGGCTTACGAAATCCCACTTGAGGTCGTGCGCGAGGCCATCGTCAACGCGGTCGCCCACCGTGACTATACGGGCAGTGGCAGCGTGCAGGTGATGCTGTTCGGCGACCGGCTGGAAGTGTGGAACCCAGGCAGTCTGCCGGCGTCATTGACGCTCGCGAAGCTCCGCGAACCGCACGGCTCCGTGCCGGGGAACCCCCTGCTCGCAGAATCCATGTACCTGACGAAGTACATCGAACGCATGGGCACGGGAACCCGCGACATGATCCGGCTCTGTCGGGAGGCAGGGCTCGCTGAACCGGAGTTCTCCGTATCGGACGGCTTCGTAACAACTATCCGGCGCCGGCCGAGGGCAGTGGCGGGGGGGGCCACAAGGGAAGTGACGGGGGAAGTCACAGGGGAAGTCGCGGGGGAAGTCGCGGGGGAAGTCGCGGGGGATGTCGCGGGGGATGTCGCGGGGGAAGTCGGCCGCCTGCTGAAGGTCTTTGAGGGGGAGCACGGACGCCAAGAACTCCAGGAGCGGCTCGGTCTCAAGGGCGAAGAAAACTTCCGGACGCTCTACCTTGTGCCCGCCCTCGAGCTTGGTCTCATCGAAATGACCCGACCCGATGCGCCCAGGAGCCGCCTGCAGAAGTACCGCCTCACGCCCAGGGGCCGCGCCTTCGTGGCCGCACTCGGGCGTGGAACCGCATGAACTCGCCGACCCCGCAATCCGGCAGCGTCGGTGAGCGCGAGATCCGCACGCAGCAGCGTGTGATCGCTTTCTTCCGGGAGGTGCTCGGGTACCGCTACCTCGGCTACTGGAAGGACCGTGCGGACAACCGCGCCATCGAGGAGGGGCTCCTCACCGATTGGCTGAAGCGCCGGGGCCACGGCGACAAGCTCATCGCCCGAACGCTGTTCGAACTCGGGAAGGCCGCCGCCCTGGGTGGCAGTAAGACGCTTTACGACGCGAACCGCGAGGTCTACGGCCTGCTGCGCTATGGGATCAAAGTCAGACCCGACGTCGGCGAGCAGAACGTCACCGTCTGGCTCATCGACTGGCAGAACCCGGACGGCAACGACTTCGGCATCGCCGAGGAAGTGACCGTCAGCGGCGAGCACACCAAGCGTCCCGACCTGGTCTTGTACGTGAATGGCATTGCGCTCGGCATGCTCGAGCTCAAGCGGTCGATCGTTTCGGTCAGTGAGGGCATCCGCCAGAGCCTCGACAGCCAGAGGAAGGAATTCATCGAGCCCTTCTTCCCGCCCGTTCAGCTCGTGATGGCCGGCAACGACACGGAAGGGCTGCGCTACAGTCCGATCAAGACGCCGGAGAAGTACTGGCTGCGCTGGAAGGAGGCCGAGGCGTACCCGGATGCCGGGGACAACCCGCTGCTCCGCGAGCTCGGGCAGCTCTGCCTCAAGTCACGATTTTTGGAGCTGATCCACGATTTCATCGTGTTCGATGCCGGCATCAAGAAGATCTGCCGCCACAACCAATACTTCGGCGTGCGCGCCGCACAGGAGCGCGTGCGGCGCCGCGAGGGCGGTATCCTCTGGCACACGCAGGGGAGCGGCAAGTCCCTGACCATGGTGTGGCTCGCGAAGTGGATTCGTGAGCATGTCAACGATGCGCGCGTGCTGATCATCACCGATCGCACCGAGCTCGATGAGCAGATCGAGAAGGTGTTCCAGGGCGTCAGCGAGTCCATCTACCGCACTTCGAGCGGTGCCGATCTGGTGCGCGGGCTGAATGCGACCGAGGACTGGCTCATGTGCTCGCTCGTGCACAAGTTCGGCGCCTCAGAGGAAGGCGACGTCGCTGCCTTTCTCGCCGACATCCGCGGGCATCTGCCGAAGGGGTTTCGCGCCAAGGGAAACGTGTTCGTCTTCGTCGATGAGTGTCATCGCACTCAGTCCGGCAAGCTCCACGATGCGATGAAGGCCCTGTTGCCGGACGCGATGCTCATCGGCTTTACCGGCACGCCGCTCCTCAAGAGCGACAAGAGGCGCTCGATCGAGACCTTCGGACCTTACATCCACACATACAAGTACGACGAGGCCGTGAAGGACGGTGTCGTACTCGATCTGCGCTACGAGGCGCGGGACATCGACCAGAGCATCACCTCACAGGCGAAAATCGACCAGTGGTTCGAGCTCAAGACCAACGGCCTGACGGACATCGCCAAGGCGCAGCTCAAACAGCGTTGGGGCACGATGCGGAAGGTGCTCTCGGCGCGCGATCGGCTCGAGAAGATCGTCGCCGACATCCTGCTCGACATGGAGACGCGCGATCGACTTCGCAGTGGCCACGGCAATGCGATCCTGGTCTCGGGGAGCATCTACTCAGCCTGCCGCTTCTTCGAGATGTTCCAACGTACGGATCTCGCGGGCCGCTGCGCCATCATTACCTCCTACCGGCCTTCGCCGACAGACATCAAGGGTGAGGAAAGCGGCGAGGGGCTGACCGAGAAGCTCCGTCAATACGAGATCTACCGCCAGATGCTCGCGTCTCACTTCAACGAGCCCGCGGACACGGCCATGTACAAGGCGGAGCAGTTCGAGAAGGAGGTCAAGAAGCGCTTCATCGAGGAGCCCGGCCAGATGAAGCTGCTCATCGTGGTCGACAAGCTCCTGACGGGTTTCGATGCTCCACCCGCGACCTACCTCTACATCGACAAGCAGATGCAGGATCACGGCCTTTTCCAGGCCATCTGCCGCGTCAACCGCCTGGACGACGAGGACAAGGAATACGGCTACATCATCGACTACAAAGACCTGTTCCGGTCCCTCGAGCGGTCGATCAAGGATTACACGGGCGAGGCCTTCGGTGGCTACGACAAGGCCGACGTCGAGGGATTGTTGAAGGACCGGCTTCAGCAGGGGCGCGAGCATCTGGAGGAAGCGCGAGAGGCCGTCAAGGCGCTATGCGAGCCCGTCGCTCCACCGCGGGATTCCGCGGCCTATCTGCGCTACTTCTGCGCCGCCGACAGTGGCAACGCGACCGAACTCAAGGATAATGAGCCGAAGCGCCTCGCGCTTTATCGCCTCGTGGCCTCGTTTCTGCGCGCCTACGCTAATTTGGCCAACGAGATGCAGGAGGCCGGGTACTCGCAAACCGAGTCTCAGAGGATCAAGGCGGAAGTCGACCACTTCGAGAAAGTGCGCGCCGAGGTGAAACTCGCGAGCGGCGATTACGTCGACCTGAAGCTCTACGAGCCCGCGATGCGGCACCTGCTCGATGCGTACATCCGGGCGGAGGAGAGCGAGAAGCTGTCGGCCTTCGATGACCTGACACTGGTGCAGCTGATCGTAGAACGCGGCGAGCGCGGCTTGGAAGCTCTGCCGGCGGGATTGCGCGAGAATCCGGAGGCCATGGCCGAAACCATCGAGAACAACGTCCGGCGTCTGATCATCGACGAGATGGCGGTCAACCCCAAGTACTACGAGCGCATGTCGGACCTGTTGGACGCGCTGATCGAGCAGCGCCTTCAGGAAGCAGTCGACTACCGCAATTACCTCGCCCGAATCGTGGAGCTGACCAAGCGTGTCGGCCAGCCCGACACCCAGGACTACCCGCTGGTAGTCAACAGCCCGGCGCGGCGAGCGCTCTACGACAACCTCAAGGATATTCCGGAGCTCGCCGAGGACCTCGTGCCGGCACAAGTGGTGGCCGATTCAGCCGAGGACCTTGCGGAGACCGCGGCGCTTGCGATTGACGACGCTATCCGGAACGTGAAGAAGGCCGACTGGCGCGGTAATCGCTTCAAGGAGCGGGAAGTCCAGGCAGCTATCCGCCGCGTGCTGCGGGATGACGCGCTCGCGGCGCAAATTTTCGAGATCATCAAGGCCCAGCGTGAGTATTGAATCGCTGCAGCTCGTGATCGGCGGAATGCCCGTCGAGGTTCGCCGTCGCGACATTCGCAACCTGCACGTCGGCGTTTATCCTCCCGTGGGCAGGGTTCGGGTCGCGGCGCCGCTGCGATTGAGTGCTGAGGCTGTGCGCGTCGCGGTCGTGACACGTCTCGCGTGGATACGCCGCCAGCAGAAGTCCTTCCGCGCCCAGGCACGTCAGACGCGACGCGATATGGTGTCCGGCGAGAGCCATTACTTCCTAGGCAGGCGCTACCGGCTGCGTGTTCGGGAGACTGAAGGCCGCCCGGAAGTTCGGCTGCGTGGCGTATCGACCCTTGAGCTCTATGTGCGCCCGGGGAGCGATCTCACCGTGCGCGAAGCGGTACTGGTCCGCTGGTATCGGGAGCGCCTGCGAGAGCTACTCCCGCCGCTGATCGCCAAGTGGGAACCGCGCGTCGGCCGGCAGGCGGCCGAGGTGCGAATCAAGAAGATGAAGACCCGCTGGGGCAGTTGTGTCCCACCGGTAAGGCGGATCTGGCTGAATCTCGAGCTCGTGAAGAAGCCGCCGCAGTGCCTGGAGTACATTCTGGTTCACGAGCTCGTCCACCTGCGCGTGCGCGAGCACGACGAGCGCTTCCGCCAATGGATGGATGCGCTAGTGCCGGGATGGCGGCGAATTCGCGACGAGCTGAATCAGGCGCCGCTGGCGCACGAGGAGTGGCAGTACTAACGGGCCCCATGGGCAGCAGTTCGGACTTCGAGAAAACAAACGGGGGAGTGATCCCCGAAGGGGCCCCCGAAGTGGTGATGCTCCTGCGCCTGCTGGAGGGGCGATGAGTCGCGCCGAGTTCATGGCGCAACGAGCTGAACGCTCGTGAAGAGAATGCAACGAGTCATGGGCAGCAGTCGGAAGAAATCATCCTCCTCTTGGAGCGAGGTCAAGGGAAAGCTGACCGACCTCGATCGCGCGGGACTGCTCGGTCTCCTTCAGGATCTTTACGCAGCGAGCAAGGACAACCGGGCCTTCTTGCACGCTCGCTTTGCGCTGGGTGCCGATGTGCTCACCCCGTACAAGGCCACGATCGATCGGTGGCTGTGGCCAGACGTATTCAAGGATCAGGACGTCTCAGTCGCGAAGGCCAAGAAGGCGATTTCGGACTTTAAGAAGGCAGTCGGGAGCGCGAATGGGCTCGCCGAACTCATGGTGTTCTACTGCGAGCGGGCGGCCGGGTTCGCCCGAGATGTCGGCTTGCAGGATGAGGGTTATTTCGATTCCCTGGTCCGGATGTTCGAGCAGGCGCTGAAGATTATCGAGGCAGGACCTGAGGCCGATCGCTCGGCATTGCTCGCGCGGTTGGACACCGTGCGCCGCCAGAGCCATCATTTCGGGTACGGGGTCGGTGACGAGATGGACCACCTCGTCGCGCGAAGCGGCATAGGTGGCGAGGTGCGCTAAACTGAGCGCTTCTCACTGACGACGGGCGGTCAGGCACTGGCTGGGGGTAGGCCTGGGGGTACGCAGGGAGCACGGACGGGCGAACCGCCAGCGTTTCAGCGTGTTCGCCGCGAATTTCGAATCCTACCGGGCCCATTTCCGCAACGTTCGCCGAGGTTCGCCAGAGTTCCCGGGCGCGAGGCCCCAGGATCAGTCCGCGAGCCCAGCGCGCCGAGCGGCGGGCAGGTTGAAGTGAAATGTTGCGCCGCGCCCAGGGGAGCTATCCGCCCACAAGCGCCCACCGTGAGTCTCAATGATTGACCGACTGATGCGAAGCCCCATACCGGTGCCGTGGGGCTTAGTTGTAAAGAACGGGTCGAATATCTGTTCCGCGAGCTGCGGGGTAATGCCTAGGTCAGCAGCGAGTGCCACCGCCAAGATCGGCATTTGGTTGCCGCGCTCTCTACCGCGGTAGAGAGTGAAGTCCGCCCGCTCGCGAAGCGGCTCCAACATGTACTCGGAATATTCCGCCATTGAGCACGCTCTTGTTGTCAGGACCGAACGGTCCAGAATTCTCGAACAAATGGGGACTCGATGCGCATTATCGACTAGGTGCGCTCCAATTCAGTAGACTTTCTCGACAGCCGCGTTGAACGAGTAGCCGACCCCCCGCTCGGTGACGATATAGGTTGGCTGCGAGGCGTCCGCTTCGATCTTGCGCCGCAGGCGCAGTATCTGCACGTCGATCGCCCGATCGTAGACTTCGTTGTCATATACGCGGCTCGCCTCGATCAGCTGATCGCGTGTCATGACCCGCTGCGCGGACGCAAGCAGGGCGGCGAGCAGGTTGAATTCGCCGTTGGTGAGATCGATATGGGCGCCTCTGCCGCTCAGCCGCCGCGTGCGCAGATTGAGCTCGAACTCGCCAAAACGAAACGCTCGAATCTCTGCCTCGCGAGCCTGTGTCGGCGTCGCCGCCTTGGCGCGCCGCAGGACTGTGCGGATCCGTGCCAGGAGCTCGCGCGGGCTGAACGGCTTGGTCAGGTAATCGTCGGCTCCGAGCTCGAGGCCCATCACCCGATCGGCCTCATCGCGAACACCCGTCAGCATGATGATGGGAATTGCGGAGTCGCCGCGCAGGCGGCGTGCAATCACCATGCCGTCCTCGCCCCCCAAACGCAGGTCCAATACGACGAGATCGATCGCCGACTCGGCGAGGATCGCTGACATGGCGGCGCCGGTCTGAGCGACGCTGACGCGCAGGCCGTTCTCGGCCAGATACTCCGTCAGGAGCGTCCGGATCGCGGCATCGTCATCGACGATGAGGATATGTGGCTGAATCGCTTCTGCCATGGTTGCCAATCCGGCCTGCCGGCCCAGGCAACGCTACTATACCCCAGCGAGGATGTCGTTGACGGCGGCCACGAGCTCCCTGCGAGCGAGCGGCTTCGCCATCACGCGCGCGACGCCGAGCTCGCGGGCCAGTGCGCCATTGGAAGACAGGCCCAGGCGGGCCTGGCTCGACAGAGCAACGATCGGGGTACCCGGATGCACGCTGCGGACGCAGTGCATCATCAGATCGATTGCCCGCTTCGGGCCGGAGACGCTCACTATGACGAGATCGGCGCGGGGTGTCTGACGACCGTGCGTCCTCGAAGAGTCTCCCACGGCGTGGCCAGCTCCGCCCAGCCACTCGCAGAGCAGTCCATACATGAGATCGTCGCTCTCGTAGGCCGCGATGGTTGCCATGGTCAGGTTGGGTCAGCGCGGTGAGACAACAGCTTGGCCAAGGACTCGGCGAGGTCGCGCCTCTGTAGCGGCTTACGCAGTACCTCGCTGACGCCGGCGGCAGCGGCGCGCTCCGCCAGATAGGGGCCGCCGTGACCACTGACCAGCAGGATGAGCGCGTCGGAGCGTATCGTGGAAATCTCGCGCGCAAGCTCGGTGCCCGGCAACTCCGGCATCACTTCGTCCGTGAGGACCACGTCAAAGCGGCCAGGGTCGGCCTTGAAGACGCGAAGCGCTGCAACGCTGGATCCGAAGCCTACAGGCTCGTAGCCCAGCTCGGCGAGCGTCTCCTCCATGAGCGACACGAGTGACGGCTCATCATCCACGATCATGACTGTCTCGCCATGGCCGTATGGCAGCTCGGCGGGCTGGGTGGGCATGGGCCGCGCGGTCTCGGCGCTGGCCGGCAGCCAAATTTGAAAAGTCGTGCCCTCGCCGACCTTGCTGGCCACTTCGATGGCGCCACCGAGGTCGGCAACAATGCCGTGGACGAGCGACAGACCAAGGCCGGTACCCTCTCCCACCGACTTCGTAGTGAAGAAGGGGTCGAAGATCCGATCCACGATCTGTGGCGGAATCCCCGTCCCGGTATCGCTGACCGTCAGGTGAACGTAGCCTCCAGCGGCGAGTTGTCCGCGCTTGAGAGCGTGCGGCAGAGAGAGCTCGACCGGTTCGAGCACAACGCGCAGGACTCCTCCCTCGGGCATCGCCTGTACTGCATTCGCGCACAGGTTCATCGTCACCTGATGCAGGCGCGTCTCATCACCGATGACGGTGGATTCGGCGGCGCGAAGCTCCTGCTCGAGTCGCACCTGCGGCGGTAGGGAAGCCCGCAGCAGCTGGAGTGTCTCGGCAACTACGGGCTGGACGCGGACCGGTGCGCGCTCGGAGAGGCCGCTGCGGCTGAAGCCGAGGATACGATCGACGAGTGCGCGGGCACGACCGGCTGCCTGCATGATGTGGTCGAGATAGCGCCGCAGCGGGGTGCCCTCGGGTGCCTGCTGCTGCGCGAGCTCGCCATAACCGACGATTGCGCCCAGGATGTTGTTGAAGTCGTGCGCGATGCCGCCGGCCAGTGTTCCGATAGCTTCCATCTTCTGCGACTGCCGCAGGGCCAGGTCCGTCCGCTCGACGCGCCGCAACTGTCGCACCAACACTACGATAGTTGCGGAGCCGAGCAGAACGAGGAGGAGCGTTCGTATCGCGCCGTGGATCGTCTCCTGTTCCACGCTCGCGAGCGCGATGGCCTCGCTGCGGGTGACATCAACGACGAGGGGCATGGAGGGAACCGGCGCAACCGCAACGAAATCCCGCTGGCCATCGACCGGACTGCGGATTCGAGCGGCAGTCCCCGGAACGAGTGTCGTCAGCGCCGCAAATCGGTGCCCGATCAGCGCCGGTGCGGCTGGACGGCGAACCAGCAGAGTTCCGTCGTCGCGCAGCAGCTCGACATTGAACTGGCCCCGAAGCATCACGGCTGCGTAGAGATGGCTCAGGTCGGTGAAGTCGACTACAGCGCTCACAACGCCGGCGAATCGCCCTTGGGCATCGACGATCCTGCGGGAGACGATCACGACAGCCCGTCCCGACGGCGTGATGAGTGGCGGGGTGATGAAGAGGTTGGCCGCGGAGCTCTGCTGCGCCACGAAATAGGGGCGCGCCGACAGGTCCTTGCCAATGGGCACGCTGTTGTCCGAGCTGTACCTCACTATGCCGTGCGGGTCGATGATTCGCATCGCCCGCACTTGCGGCACGCCTGCTACGCCCGCCGCCAGAGTCTGATCGATCTGCTCGGATGAAAGCTGGCCGTGTTCCGGATACCACCGGGCTATCCTCGCAAGGAGAAGATCGGTTCCCGCCCAGCTCCAGGCGGTTTGCTCGGCGAGAGCGTTGGCGAGATTTTCCACCTCGCGATTGGTCGACGTCACGACATGCCGGTAGGCGCGCCAACCGTCGTAGGCGGAGGACACCGTGAATGCCGCGATGATGATCGGTCCGAGCAGAATGAGGACGGCGCGCAATCGCGCGTGCTCGCCCGCATCCGCACTTGGTCGCAGGAGCCTGATCATGGGTGTTACATGCGTCCACAAGCCGCTGAGAATCCTTCGCGATCATCGTACCAGAGCACGACGCTCAACCGACCCCTGCGCCGGACGCAAGTGATCTCATCGGCGTCCGCCGCCGCCACGGGAGCCGCCGCCACGGGCGCCGCCGCCGTGAGACCCGCCGCCATGGACGCCACCGAACCCCGCGCCGCCGCGAAATCCACCGGCGCCTGCGCTGCGGAAGCCTCCGATGCTGGCGCCGCCACGCGCGGCGAACCCTTCGGAATGGAATCCGGCTGCGGGGTGGAAGCCGCCGCCGAAAGCACCGCCGCGATCGAATCCGCCGCCGCGATTGAACGTGACCGGTCTGTGTTGGTCAAATGTCAGGTCGTGCGATGCGTAAGGTCGTTGATTGAAGTAGACGCCGTGACCGCGCCAATCCGGCCGCCAGTGATTCCAGCCCCAGTCGTAATCGCCGAACAGGCCGACACCGATCCCGAAACCGAAGTAGATACCCGGTCCGTCGATGAACAGACCCGAGACTGGTACCCAGCCGGGATAGAACACAACGGGTGCGCCGTAGCAGAGCCACGGATCGTATTCAGGAACATAGACCACGTCGGGGTCGGTCGGCTCGACGTCAATTGCCTGGTCGTCGTTCGTGACCATCTCCTGGGGGGTGCTCTTGAGGTTGCCGGCTTGCTCAGCTCGTGCGCGCATCTCCTGAACCGCGTTCATCAGGGATTGCGAGTCGCGCATGTAAGCCCCACCGAGCGAGGTTGTCCACGACAGGTTCTTATCCATCATTGCCAACACCGAGGGGAACTGTGCCAGCGCTTTGACGCTGCTCGCCCAAGGCTCCGCATTCACCGCGTCGGCTAGAGCGTCACCCTGCAGCTGACTATGCGTCTGCAGCCAACGGTCTGCCTCCACGACGTCAGTTGGGTACGTCGCGGCGGCGAGAACCTCCGCAACCAGCTCATCCGGATACAACGCAATCGGTGCCACCAACTGGTCGAGCTGGTCAGGCGTGAGGGGAGCCGCGACATCCGTGGCGGGATAGTCCGCCGCTGCTGCCTCCACAGTGCCCCCCGTTTGCACGGTGGTCAGCGCAAGCAGGCCGCTGACGAGAAGCGGTAGGGCGCGGTTAAGCCGGGTTCGAGCCGGTGGTGCTGTTCGATGATTCATGGCGATCACCCTCTGCAACGCGACGGCATCTATGCCGTCCTATGACGCGCTAATAGTTGCGGGTGAGCGCTGCCGCGGTATTACCGGGCAGATTTCAACTGTAATAGAGCATCGCGGAATTGATATCGAGCGGAGGCGGCTCAGGCGGATCCTTCCCTTGAACCCGCGGATCCCTGGAGATCAGTTCCATGACTCACAAAAAGACGCTAATGGCAGCCGGACTCATCGGCGCTACGCTGGGCCTTCACGGGCTGGCGCATGCGAGCCCCCCGCCGCCCCTGGTGCACCGGCTCGACTGGACCCTGTCGCAGACCCCTCCCCAAGGCTGGACGCAAGGCCAGCCGGTCTCTGTTTTGCTTGGCGTCGGCCTGAGCGATCCGCACCACCTCTGGATACGGGACAGCCGGCCGCTGCCGGATGAGTCGCTGGCACCGCAGACCGTTACGGGCTGGACCAAGCCAATCGGCTTGCGTGTCGCGGTTCGATGGTGAGCGGTAATCCCGCCGTGCCGATTCAAGGACACTCAATCATGATCCGTCGAAAACTGGCCGGCGCCGCAGTGTTGGCATTCGCCGTCGGCGGCCTCGTGCTCTCCTGGGTGAGCGCGCATGCCGCTACCGCTACGCTCGAGCCGATCACGATCTCCGCTCCGGCCGTCAGGGTCGCCGGTCGCGACACGCTCACGAATCTTTCGCTCCAGCAGATCAAGATCACCTCCCAGGTCAAGTTCCACCCGGCGGCGCTCACGACCAGCTCCCGGGTCAAGGGTTGATGCCAGGAGCGGCCTCGTTCTAGCTGGCTTGCAGCGGCCCGCAGGCACCCGGGCACGTTTGTCGCTACGAACATGCCCCGCAGGTCGGCGCCGGGCGCTAGGCTTGCAGGACACGTGATCCGGCCCGGGGGCTAGCCCTCATCCGGTCGCGCTCACGCTAGGGCAGCTCATGGCGAACCGGAGACAGTCTGCTTATCGCGGCAAGCGAGACCTCAATCACAGCGCGCAGCCGTCGGGCGGCGGGGCCGTTGCCTCGTCCGCGCGCCTGCGATTCACCGGCGTGACGATCTCCAACCCCGACAAGTCGCTGTGGCCGGATGCGGGCGATGGCCGCCCCGTCACCAAGCGCGAGCTCGCCGATTACCTCGCCGCCGTTGGCGAGTGGATGCTGCCGCACATCGAGGGCAGGCCCTGCTCCCTCGTCCGTTGTCCGGATGGCATCGATGGCGAGCGATTCTTCCAGCGCCACGCCATGCGCGGCCTCTCCAGCCTGATCAGCCTGGTGCGGGTTTCGGGGGACCGCAAGCCCTACCTCCAGGTCGATCGCATCGAGGCACTGGCTGCGCTGGCGCAGATCGCCGCGCTGGAGCTGCATCCGTGGAATTGCGCTCCCCATCGGCCGGAAGTGCCCGGCCGCCTGGTGTTCGATCTCGATCCCGCGCCGGACATCGGGTTCGACGCGGTGGTCGGGGCGGCGCGCGAGCTGCGCGAGCGGCTCGAGGCGCTGGGGCTCGAAAGCTTCCTCAAGACCACCGGGGGCAAGGGACTGCACGTAGTGACACCTTTCACCCAACCCCGCAACAGCACACTCGACTGGCCGTTGGTGAAGTCCTTCGCGCAGCAGCTCTGCGCACGAATGGCCGCGGACAGTCCGCAGCGCTACGTCATCAACATGGCGAAGCGTGTGCGGACCGGCCACATATTCCTCGACTATCTGCGCAACGATCGGACTGCAACCGCGGTGGCACCGATCTCTCCGCGCGTGCGCGCGCGGGAGCGCCGGTGTCGATGCCCCTCACCTGGAGGCAGGGGCGCGCGGGGCTGGATCCCACCAAGTTCACGGTCCGCACAGCGCGGGCGCTGCTGGATCGCAGCGGGGCCTGGGAGGACTACGCCGGTTCCTCGCGTCCCCTCCTGCCCGCGATCCAGAAACTCGCGGGCCGCGCGCAGAATCGTAAGCCGGCGGCGGCTCGGCAGATGTCGACCGAGAGGCGATTGGATTGAACGCCCGTGACCTCACCGACGAGCTGGCGCCGGCGAAGGCGGGCGCACTGGAATTGGAGGTTCAGCGACGCATCATGGTGGAGCGCGCGCTCGCGGACCGCGACCGCGAGCTCACCGACTTCCTCGAAAATGCGCTCGAGGGCCTCCTCAAGGTCGGGCCCGATGGTACCGTCTTCTGGGTGAACGGCGCGACCCTCGAGCTGTTGGGTTGCGATGGGACGCAGTGCGTCGGCCGGTCGATCCAAGAGTTTTATCTCGACCCCGGTGATGCCACGGAGTCGCTGCGGCTGCTGCAGGCGGGTGAGACGTTGCACAACCATGCGACTGCGCTGCGCCGCGGCGACGGCTCGGTGCGCCAGGTTCGGGTCACCGCCAACTCTCACTGGGATGCGGGCAAGCTCGTCCACAGCCGCTGGTTCGTACGCGACGTCACTCACGAGCGGCTGGCGGAGAACGCCCGCGCGCATCTTGCGGCCATCGTCCAATCCTCCGACGACGCCATCGTGAGCAAGACCCTGGAGGGCATCATCCGCTCCTGGAACAGGGCCGCGGAGCGTCTGTTCGGCTACACGGCCGAAGAGGCGGTCGGGCAGCCCATCACGCTGATCGTCCCGCCGGAGCGTGTGCAGGAGGAGCAGGAAATCCTGGAGAAACTGCGCTGCGGCGAGCGCATCGATCACTTCGAGACCGTGCGCGTCGCCAAGAGCGGGCGTCGCATCGACGTCGCGCTCACCATCTCTCCCATCTGCAACGCCAGTGGTGTCGTCGTCGGCGCCTCGAAGATCGCCCGCGACATCAGCGAGCGCAAGGCATCCGAGCAGGCCCAACAGCGCACCATCGGCGAGCTCAGGCGCGCCGAGGAAGCGTTGCGCGAAGCGGACCGGCGCAAGGATGAGTTTCTCGCAGTGCTGGCCCACGAGCTGCGCAACCCGCTCGCCCCGATCCGTTACGCGGTCGCGATGGCGCGGAAGGGCGGCAGGCCCGATAGCGAGCGACTGCAGGCTCAGGCCATCATCGAGCGCCAGGTCGAGCACATGGGCCGGCTGCTGGATGACCTCCTCGACGTGTCGCGAATCACACGCGGCACGCTCATTCTGCGGCGGTCGACGGTCGGCCTTGCCGCTGTGGTGGCCGCCGCGCAGGAGTCGGCGCGGCCGCTCATCGAGGCCCGAGGCCACACCTTGCTCGTGCAGCTCCCCGCGGAGACGCCGCGACTGGTGGCCGACCCCGTGCGGCTCGCGCAGGTGCTTGCCAATCTGCTCATCAATGCCGCCAAGTACACCGATCGTGGGGGCCGGATCGAGCTCGAGGCGAGGCGGAAGGGCGGCGAGCTGATCATCGCGGTCCGGGACAACGGCATCGGTATTTCCGCGGAGATGATGCCGAGGGTGTTCAATCTCTTCGCGCAGGCGTCCCCGGCTCTGGAGCGCTCCGAGGGCGGCCTCGGCATCGGCCTCGCGCTGGTGCGCGGGTTGCTGGAGCTGCATGGCGGCAGCGTGAGCGCGCACAGCGGCGGCGTGGGGCGGGGGAGCGAGTTCCTGGTGCGGCTGCCGATCGGAAACCCCGGGGACACCGCAGGTGTCTATGAGACGAGTGCGCCGGCGAACACCGGGGCGAAGCCGCTGCGGGTGCTGGTGGCCGACGACAATCGCGACAGCGCGGAGACTTGCGCCGCTCTCCTCGAGGCATGCGGTCACGAGGTCAGCGTCGCGCATACGGGACGCGAGGCATTCGACCTCGCTTGCCGGCTCGAGCCCGATGCGCTGCTGCTCGATATCGGGATGCCGGAGCTCAACGGCTACCAGCTTGCGCAGCGCATCCGCGGCACGAGCTGGGGACGCCGGGCGATGCTGATTGCGATCACCGGCTGGGGCCAGGAGCAGGACAAGCGGCGGGCTCGGGCGGCCGGATTCGACCGGCACCTGACCAAGCCCATCGACCCCAACGGCCTCGAGGTGCTGTTGCAGAGTGCCGGGATACGGCCGCCCGATGGTGACTGAAGCAGGACCGTGGCTGGAATAACTGGCCTTCGGTCCGCGCAATGGCGCAAAATCGGCGGCACTGGCCCGTCGCAAACGAAAAACCAGCTGAGGAATGACATGGCTACCAAGCTCGAGAAGACCCTGAAGCGCGAAATCGACGTGGACGGCAAGGCCTACATGCTGGCCATTTCCCCGGAGGGTCTTAAGCTCACTGAGAAGGGCAGGCGCAAAGGACAGGAGCTCAGCTGGAAGGGCGTGCTCAACGGCCAGGCCGCGGCGCCGTCGGCGCTCGGCGGCGCGACGGAGGCCGAGACCGAGACCGCGGCCGAAGAGTAGCCGCCTACCGCAGACAGCCCGTGATCGGCGCCCGGGGCTTGATGGTCTTCATGCAGACTGTCGTCTCGAGCTTCTGCACGCCCGGCAT
The DNA here is from genome assembly GCA_963833085.1 of uncultured Pseudomonadota bacterium. GTDB lineage: Bacteria > Pseudomonadota > Gammaproteobacteria > Steroidobacterales > Steroidobacteraceae > 13-2-20CM-66-19. The sequence continues at coordinate 640 of CAWHWV010000041.1, read as the reverse complement.
GCGCCTGATCTCCATCCGCAGCAGCTGATCGAGCTGCGCGATCTCTGCGACCAGCACGTGCATCAGGTAGTCCGCCTGACCGGCCGTGGTGAAGCATTGCAGCACGGATGGGTGGCTCGAGGCGGCCGCTTCGAACTCCGCGTGCCGGGCCGCGTTGATGGTGACGTGAACGAATGCGTGCACCCGCAGGCCGAGGCCCTCCGCATCGAGCTCCGTGCGGTAGCCGCGGATCAAGCCGCGCCGCTCGAGCTCCCTCACCCGCTGCCAGCAGGGGGTCTTCGAGAGCCCGACCTTCTGGCCGAGTTCCGCGAAAGACACTCGCGCGTCGTCCTCGAGCAGGCGCACGATCTCGTGATCGATCTTGTCCATCGTCCGGTGTTCTGTGACGCAGGCTTTGGCCAGGCCGCTGTTCTACGCGCTGCACCTGCAATAGTCCACTACGTACCGCGACCGAGGCGCGTCTACAATCGCCGCAAGATGGCTGCGGAGGGTGGGCAATGAGCGGCGGGCGGACGGGTGAGAGGGGTTTGCGTGAGCTGCTGGCACGCCTGCGTGAGCGGCTGAGCCAATCGCGATCGATGGACGCGGACTCCCGCAACCATCTGTCGGCCGTGGTAAGCGATATCGACGGTGACCTCGG
>CAWHWV010000040.1:0-54222 GCA_963833085.1 uncultured Pseudomonadota bacterium | reverse complement strand
AGCGGAGAGCAAGCCTACCGTGCTCACGCTCATTGCGCGCGGGGCGCGACGACTGCGCCGCGCGGGCGTTTTCTTCGGGCACGGCACCGACAATGCGTGGGACGACTCCGCGGCTCTGGTGCTGCATGCTCTGCATCTGCCGCATTCCGGCGAGCGCGCGATCTACGCGCGGCGCGTGGGCAGCCGCGACATCGAGCGCGTGGACGAGCTGCTCACGCGCCGCATCGAGGAGCGGATTCCGGCCGTATATCTCACCGGTGAGACGTGGTTTGCCGGATTGCGCTTTCACGTGGACCGGCGGGTGCTCATCCCGCGCTCGCCGCTCGCGGAGCTCATCGAGCGGCGCTTTGCCCCGTGGATCGATCCCCGCCGGGTACGCCGGATTCTCGATGTCGGCACCGGCTCGGGCTGCATCGCGATCGCATGCGCCAAGGCCCTGCCGCGCGCGCGCGTCGACGCGGCTGATATCTCGCCCGAGGCCCTCGAGGTTGCCGCCGGCAACGTCCGCCGCCACCGCCTCGGGCGGCGCGTGCGCCTCGTTCGCTCCGACCATTTCAGCGTCCTCGAGGGCGAGCGCTACGATATCATCGTCGCCAATCCGCCCTACGTGGGGCGGCGGGAGATGTCAGGACTCCCGCCGGAGTATCGGCACGAGCCGCCGATCGCGCTCGCCGCGGGGCGCGACGGGCTCGACTCCGTGCGGGTGATCCTGCGCGAGTCGGGCGCGCACCTGCTACCCGGGGGGCTGCTCATCGTCGAGGTTGGCAACACCGAGGCGGCCGTGCGCCGGGCATTCAGGCGGCTGCCGTTCATCTGGCTGGAATTCGAGCGCGGCGGCGGCGGGGTCTTTATGCTCACCGCGGAACAACTAGTATGAAGCGCACGTCCCTGTGCCTGTGCTGCACGCTTCAGGCTCGCGCTGGGGCATAGGTAATCCGACACATGTCAGGCAACACGATCGGCAGGGTCTTCGCGGTGACGACATTCGGCGAGAGTCACGGCCCCGCGCTCGGCTGCATCGTCGATGGCTGTCCGCCGGGACTCGCTCTGTCGGAGGAGGACATCCAACAGGACGTCGACCGCCGCCGCACCGGCACCTCGAAATTCGTCAGCCAGCGCCGCGAGGGCGACCAGGTGCGCATCCTCTCGGGCGTGTTCGAGGGGCACACCACCGGCACGCCGATCGGGCTTCTCATCGAGAACACCGACGCACGCTCGCGCGACTACGAGAAGATCAAGGACCGCTTCCGGCCGGGCCACGCGGATTACACCTATCAGCAGAAGTACGGCCGGCGCGACTATCGCGGCGGCGGGCGCTCATCCGCGCGCGAGACGGTGATGCGGGTGGCCGCGGGCGCGATCGCGCGCAAATACCTCGCGATCCGGCTCGGCACCAGGATCTACGGCTACCTGAGTCAGGTCGGGGACCTCACGCTCGAGGCGCGCGATCCGGCCTTCGCCTACCAGAACCCCTTCTTCTGTCCCGACCCGGCACGGATGGAGGAGCTCGAGGCGCTCATCTGGAAGCTGCGCTCCGAAGGCGACTCGATCGGCGCGCGCGTCACCGTGATCGCAACGGGCGTGCCCCCGGGGCTCGGCGAGCCGGTGTTCGAGCGCCTGGATGCCGATATAGCCGGGGCTCTCATGGGTATCAATGCCGTCAAGGCGGTGGAAATCGGCGCCGGCACCGCCGCGGTCAGGCAGCGTGGCAGCGAGCATCGTGATGAGCTCACGCCCCAGGGATTCGCCAGCAATCACGCCGGCGGCATCCTCGGCGGAATCTCCTCCGGCCAGGACATCATGGCCCATCTCACCCTGAAACCGACCTCCAGCATCCAGGTGCCGGGCAGAACGGTCGATACCGCGGGCCAGCCGGTGGAGATCGTCACCACCGGCCGCCACGATCCCTGCGTGGGCCTTCGGGCCACGCCCATCGCCGAGGCGATGCTCGCGATCGTGCTGCTGGACCATTACCTGCGGAACCGCGCGCAGAACGCAGATGTCCGGTCTGAGACGCCGGACATCACCCGACGGTGATCGCCGACACAGTTTATGTCTTGCAGATGCCTGAAGATCGGCGCAACCGAAAGGGGACTTAACTTATGGGTCGTGGTTGCCTGTTTCGTCATTCCGTGCTGCGGTCGCTTTGGCTTTGCGCCCAATTAAGTTATATTGCCACCCCGATCGGATGAGACTGCCAAGATGCAGCCATCCCTTTGTTTTAGCAATGTATTCAACTCACTGATGCCTTCCGGGGTGTCGTAAATGGTCGCCAAACGCTCAAGCCGGGCGGTGGCGTTGCTGCTGGCAGTTCCTTCAGCGGCGTTCGCCCTCGGCCTCGGGGACATCCGTCTCCTTTCACCTCTCGATCAGCCCCTCAAGGCGCAGATCGAGCTGCTCGACGCTTCGCCTGAGTCGCTGCAAAACCTGCAGGTTCAGCTCGCGTCCCAGGACACCTTTGCTCGCTACGGCCTCAACTGGCCGCAGTTCCTGAGCAGTGTGCACGTCAAAGCAGTGCACTCGGCCGACGGCAGGGAAGTCATCGAGCTGTCCTCGGACCAGCCGGTCACCGATCCAGTGCTCACGCTGCTGGTCGAGGCCAACTGGGATCGCGGTCACCTGATTCGCGAGTACACCGTGCTGCTCGATCCGCCGGTGTACGTGCCCAATCAGGCGCAGTCCGCCGGTCAGCAGGTCGCACCCGCTGCCACCGGAACCGCGCCGCGAGAGGGCGAGATTGCGCGCTCGCAGGCGCCGGCTGCGCCGGCTCCGGTAGCACCTTCCGCTACAGCGACGCCAGGCTCGGACGAGACAGCGGCCGGTAATGGCGCCGCTTCTACTGCTGCAACCGACTCCGGAGGCGAGCCTCATTCGCTCGTGGTCCATCATGGGCAGACTCTCTCCGGCATCGCCAACCAGCTGAGCGGCGCCGGAGTCGACTCCGGCCCCACGCGCGCCTGGATGGTGGCCATCTATCAGCAGAACCCCGCCGCTTTCGCTCGCAACATGAACCTGCTGCGCTCCGGCGCAGTGCTGCGCATCCCCGACAACGATACGGTCGCAGCTATCTCGCCGGCCGCCGCGAGCGCTGAGATTCATCGACAGTACGCCGCCTGGCGCACTGCCTCACAGGAGGCGGGCAACGCCGAGAGCGGTCCGGGAAGACTGCGCCTGGTCGCCCCCGCGGGGGGAGCTGGTGCTGGCGGTTCGCCCACGGCTGCCGGCGCTTCTTCCGGTGACGTCAAGGCACTGCAGGCACAGGTTCAAAGTCTGCAGACACAGCTCGCGGACGAGCATCGCATGCTGCAGCTCAAGGACACGCAGCTGGCGCAAATGCAGGCTCAGCTAGCCGCCAAGCAGGCGCCGCAGACGGTGGCCGCCGCGCCTCCGCCTGCAGCGAGCACGCCGCCCGCAGCCAATCCCAGTCAGCCGACCGGTGCTGCCGCGCCGGCAAGCTCGGCACCGCCGCCGCCGCCGGCCGCGGCGAATCCCCCGGCACAGCAGGCTGCGCCGACACCCGTGCCGCACGTGGCGCATCATGCGCCGGCGAGTTCACCCGGCTCATTCAAGCCGAGCTCGGGCCCGTCGCTGTTCGACACGCTCGCCAAGTACTGGTGGGTGGTCGTCCTGCTTGCGGTCGCATTGCTCGGCTTCGTGGCCGCGCGCATCTTCCGCTCGCGCCGCCAATCGGCTCTCGATGACTCGCTGGGTCGTCTCGCCGCAGCAGGGGGATCACCGTCTCCGTATACAAGGCTGGAGCCGTCGGCGGGAGATACTGCCTCCATCCGTGCGGCACCTGGGGCGCATGACAACGATGCATTCGTCGTCGAGGAGAGCGGGACGCACGAGCGCCCGAAAATCCCCGCAACTGCCGCGCCCGTCACAGCCAAGCACGTCACCACTACCGCGGACACGATCAGCAGCGAGACGGCGGTCAACCTGGATCAGGGCGACCCGCTGGCCGAGGCCGACTTCCATATGGCGTACGGCCTGTACGATCAGGCCGCCGACCTCATCCGCATCGCCATCGGGCGCGAGCCCGAGCGGCGGGACCTGAAGCTGAAGCTCCTCGAAGTCTTCTTCGTCTGGGGCAACAAGGAGCAGTTCCTGCAGACCGCGCGCGAGCTGGCCGGCACCCGTGCCGAGGCAGCGCCGGGCGAGTGGGAAAAGATCGTGATCATGGGCAAGCAGCTCGCGCCGGAGGATCCGCTTTTCACCGGCGGCGCCGCCGTGAGCGGCGCGGCGTCGGCGGGGGTCGATCTCGACCTCGCGGACGGGCAGGGCGCTGGCCTCGACTTCGACATCGCATCCACCGGTTCGCATGCCCAAGGGCTCGACCTCGACATCGGCTCGGCGCTCGGCGAGGGCGAGAACGTGGTGACTGTCGAGCAGCCCGGCACCGCCACCGATCGGAACATGGCGCTGCTCGATGTACCTTTCGCTGACAACACCACCGGCACCACGCGCGAGATGACAGCGACCCTGCCCGGCGGGGACGAGGTGCCCGGCACGTACGGTACGGAGATCGAAGGTCCGACCATCGAGCAACCGGCCCTGCACACGCAGGAGCAGCCGACGATCCGGCAGAAGGTCGAGACGGCGATGAAGCAAAGCGGTGCCGAGCAGACCGCGGAGCTCGCGATCGATGACCTGGGGCTCGATCTCGGCGCCTTCGATGCACCCGAGCCCGCTGGCGAGCCGGCCGAAGCCTCGCCCGAGGCCCCGACGCTGGTCGCGGGACTCGACGAGCACTCACGGCGGATCATCGAGCAGGCCAATCAGGGCGCGACTGAAGAAATCCCGGAGCCGACCGGCACTACCAACGCGTGGCAGATCGACGAGAGCGAGCTCGAGGCGGTGCTGACCGATGGCGATGGCCGTACGAATGGTCACGACACGGCGGCGACCTCGCGGCTGGCTGCGCTGAAGGATTCGCCGGCTGTCGACTATGAGCTGAGCGATGCGGACGCGGAGCCCGATCATGCCGGCAACGGCTCGGGTCTCGACCTCGATGTGGGCACGGCGACGGTGCCGGACACTGCCTTCACGGCGACCCAAAAGCTGTCGGCGGAGGATCTGGCGCTGCCGGACCTCGAGCCCGTCACCATGAGCGAGGTCGGCACCAAGCTCGATCTTGCGCGTGCCTATATGGACATGGGAGACCCCGAGGGAGCACGCAACATCCTCGAGGAAGTCATGCACGAGGGCTCCGTGGCGCAGCGCCAGGAGGCGGAGCGCCTCATGGAGTCATTGCCGGGTTAAGTGCGGATCGCGGTCGGACTCGAATATGAGGGAACGCGCTACGCCGGCTGGCAGAGCCAGCGCTCGGCGGACACCGTGCAGGTGCTCGCCGAGGGCGCTCTGGGGAAGGTAGCGGCCGAAGCGGTGAGTCTCGTCTGTGCCGGGAGGACCGACGCAGGAGTTCATGCCCGCGGCCAGGTGGCGCACTTCGACACCGCCGCCACGCGCGGCATGCGGGCCTGGATGCTCGGCGCCAATTCCGAGCTGCCGCGCGATATCAGCATCTCCTGGGTGCGCCCCGTGCCCGCGCACTTTCACGCCCGCTATTCAGCGGAGGCGCGGACGTACCGCTACCTGATCTTCAATCGCGCCTCCCGCTCGGGGCTGCTGGCGCGCCGGGCAACGTGGGTCCACCGGCCGCTCGATGCGGAACGCATGGCGCAGGCGGCCGCGGCGCTCGAGGGTGAACATGACTTCAGCGCCTTCCGCGCCGCGGAGTGCCAGGCGAAATCGCCGGTGCGCCGCATGGAGCGGCTCACCGTCGCGCGCCGCGGTCAGTGGCTCGCGATCGAGGCCACGGCCAATGCCTTCCTGCACCATATGGTGCGGAACATCGCCGGGCTCCTCATCCGTATCGGCAAGGGCGACGCACCGGCGTCCTGGGCGGCGGAGGTGCTCGCCGGACGCGACCGGCGGCTGAGCGCCGCCACGGCTCCGGCGCACGGGCTCTACCTGTGGCACGTGCGCTATCCGGCGGCTTTCGCGCTGCCCGGCGTACCCGGGAGTGGCACGCGTGAGGCCCAAGACCCGGAAGACGCTATCATCGGGGCTGGTTTTCCACCCTAGGCAGCCCTCATGTCCTGGTTCGAGAAGATCATGCCCTCGCGCATCAAGACCGAGCGCCGCACCCGGTCGGTGCCCGAGGGGCTGTGGATCAAGTGTCCGGCGTGCGATGCCGTCCTCTACCGGGCGGAGCTCGATCGCAATCTGCACGTGTGCCCGAAGTGCAGCCATCACATGCGGATCGGCGCGCGCGAGCGGCTCGAGCGCTTCCTCGACCCGGAGTTGACCGAGGAGATCGGGGCGCAGATCACGCCGGAGGATGCGCTGAAGTTCCGCGACAGCAAGCGGTACAAGGATCGCCTCGTCCAGGCGCAGAAGGCGACCGGGGAGACCGATGCGCTCATCGTGCTCGCCGGCACGCTCGAGAAGTTGCCGATCGTCGCCTGCGCCTTCGAGTTCCAGTTTCTGGCCGGCTCGATGGGCTCGGTGGTGGGGGAGCGCTTCAAGCGCGGCGCCGACCACTGCATCGAGCACCGCAAGCCCTTCGTCTGCTTCACTGCGAGCGGCGGCGCCCGCATGCAGGAGGCTCTCTACTCGCTGCTGCAGATGGCGAAGACCGCCGCGGCGCTGTCCCGGCTCGCGCAGGCGCATCTGCCGTTCATCTCTGTCATGACCGACCCGACCACGGGTGGTGTGTCGGCAAGTCTCGCCATGCTGGGCGACTTGAATCTCGCTGAGCCGCGCGCGCTCATCGGCTTCGCGGGTCCGCGGGTGATCGAACAGACGGTGCGCGAGACGCTCCCTGAAGGCTTCCAGCGCAGCGAGTTTCTGCTCGACCACGGCGTGATCGACATGATCCTCGATCGCCGCGACATGCGGGAGCGGATCGCATCGCTCCTGCGGATGCTGCTGAAGCAACCGGCGGCCGCCGCGTAAGCCGCCGCGGCCCGTGGCCCGATCGCTCGCCGAGTGGCTGGCGCTGCAGGAGGCGGCGCATCCGAAGTCGATCGACCTCGGGCTCGCGCGCGTCGGCGCCGTGGCGCGGCGGCTCGGGATCGATCGGCCGAAGTCCGCGGTCATCACGGTCGGCGGCACCAACGGCAAGGGATCGACCGTGGCGCATCTGGAGGCGCTGTGGCTCGCGGCCGGCCGGTCGGTCGGACTCTTCACCTCGCCGCACTTCCTGCGCTACAACGAGCGCATCCGCATCGACGGCGTGGAAGTGGAGGATGCGGCGATCGTGGCGGCCTTCGAGCGCATCGAGGCGGCGCGCGGCGCCACCACCCTGACTTTCTTCGAATACAACACGCTGGCGGCGTTGCAACTGTTCGCGGAGCGGCGCGTCGAGCTCGCGCTGCTCGAGGTGGGGCTCGGCGGACGCCTCGATGCCACCAATCTGGTCGACGCCGATGTGGCGGTGGTCTGCTCCATCGGCTTCGATCATCGCGACTGGCTGGGGGAGACGCTGGAGGAGATCGGCGCGGAGAAGGCCGGCATCTTCCGCGCCGCCCGCCCGGCGGTGCTCGGGACGGCGCGCATGCCGGCGAGCGTCTACTCGGCGATCGCGCGCCTAGGCGCGAAGCCCATCGTGGCGGAGAGAGATTTCAGCTGGCAAATAGAGCCGGACTCGGGCGAGCCGCCGCGCTGGGGCTACCGCGGTGCCCGTCTCAGCCTCGCCGCTCTGCCGCCTTCGGCGCTCGCCGGCTCGATTCAGTACCGCAACGCGGCCACGGCGCTCGCGGCGCTCGAAGCGCTCGCCGTCGATGCCGGGTCCGCAGCGGCGGCGCAGGTCGTAGCGGCCCTCGATGCGCGGACCGTCGCCGCGGCACTGCGACGCGTGCGGCTGGCGGGCCGGTTTCAGGTCGTGCCCGGGCCGGTCGAGTGGATTCTGGACATCGCGCACAACGAGCCTGCCGCCGAGGTGTTGGCCGCGCAGCTGCGGGAGCGCCCGTGTCAGGGACGCACCCTCGGGGTGGTGGGCATTCTGGGTGACAAGGATGCGCCGGCGATCGCACGCGCGCTGCAGCCGGCGTTGGATCGCTGGTTCCTCTGCGGCCTGGCGGGTCCGCGCGGCATCGCCGCGGCGGAGCTGGCGCGGCGCCTCGAGCCCATCGTGCGCGACCCGATCCTGGCCGACTCGGTGCGCGCGGGTTGTGAGGCGGCGCGCGCAGCCGCGCGCGCGGGGGATCGCGTGGTCGTCTGCGGCTCCGTGCACACTGTGGGGCCGGCGCTCGAGTGGCTTGGGGTATACTCCACGCGGTGAAAGAGCGACTGACGGGCGCCATCATCCTCGTGGCGCTGATCGTGCTGTTGGTTCCGGAGCTGCTGACCGGTCCGATCCGGATGAGACCGGCGCGGGCCGCAGCAGCGACTGCGGCAATCACAGCCGCCGTTGGTGCCGCGAGCGGCGCGCACGGGGAACCACCGCTTCGCTCCTATACCATGACACTCGGCGCGCCGCCGCCGGTCCAGGACAACCCCGCCGCACCATCGGCACAGGCGCCGCCGGCGCAGCCGACGGCAAGCCCGCAGGCAGGGCCCCCGGAAAGCGCAACGCCAAGTCCCGCGCCCGCGGCCTCGCCGGGCAGCTTGCAAGGCTCGAAATCGCCCGCACATCCGGTGGTGGAAGAGGGCCGCTCGTCGGCCTCATCTACAGGATGGGTGGTGCAGCTTGGCAGCTTTGCCAGCCGTCAAAATGCCGAGCGCCTGGCGCGCTCGCTCCAGAGCAGGGGCTTCCGCATGTCGGTATCTCCCGCACGGGCTGGATCGCGCGTCCTCTGGCGGGTACGCGCCGGCCCGGCGCGCAATCACGCCGGGGCGGTGCATCTCGCCGTCCGCCTGCGAGCGCTCGGCCATCGCGGCGAGCTCCTTCCAGTACGGTGACGCGTTTCCGAGCGATCGTCCGGACGGTCTTGTACAATCCGCCGCGTTTCCTGGGACCCGCGCACCTGCGCCAGCGGCTCTTACCGGGGCTTCCGCGCCAACATCCATGAACATAGCCGATTATGTGGTGATCGCCGCCGTCGTGCTGTCGGCCATCGTGGGTGCCCTCCGCGGCTTCCTGCGCGAGGCGATTGCCCTGGCGGCGTGGCTGGTGGCGCTGTTCGTCGCCTGGCACTTCTCCGACACGATCGAGCCGCATCTCGGCGGCCTCCTTGCCGCCAGTTACGTGCGGCCCTGGGCGGCGCGCGTCATCATTGTCGCGCTGATCCTGCTCCTGGGAGCCGGACTCGGCGCCATCATGGGACACTACGTGCGGCTGTCGATATTCAGCGGCGTCGACCGCTTCCTGGGATTTCTCTTCGGTGCGGCGCGCGGGCTGGTACTGATCGGGGTGTTCGTCATCCTCGGGCAGTTGCTCAAGCTCGATGGCGAGGTGTGGTGGCGGCATTCCATGCTGCTTCCCTATGGTCACTCGGTGGCCAATGGCTTGCGCGTGCTGGTCGGCGCGTATTCTTAGAGGTAGGACCATGTGCGGAATCGTCGGTGTCGTCGGAACGAGCGCGGTCAATCAGCGCATCTATGACGCGCTGACGGTGCTGCAGCATCGCGGGCAGGATGCCGCCGGCATCGCCACCTACGGTGACGGCGAGCTCTACGTCCGCAAGGGCAGCGGCCTGGTACGCGATGTGTTCCAGCAGCACCACATGCTCGAGCTCAAAGGCAACGCCGGCATCGGCCACGTCCGCTATCCCACCGCCGGATGCGACAGCGCCTCGGAGGCGCAGCCGTTCTATGTCAATTCGCCCTACGGGATCTGCCTCGGCCACAACGGGAATCTGACCAACGCGACGGAGCTCGCCGAGGTGTTGATCCGCGAAGACCGCCGCCATCTCAATACGACTTCCGATTCCGAGGTGCTGCTGAACGTTTTCGCCTCGGAGCTGCAGCGCATCGGCACTCGGCGCATCACTCCGGCCGACGTGTTTGCGGCGCTCAATGCCGTCTATCGCCGCTGCCGCGGCGGCTACGCGGTGGTGGCGATGATCATCGGGCACGGCATCCTGGGCTTCCGCGATCCCAACGGCATACGGCCGCTCGTGCTCGGGCAGCGCGACACGCCGAAGGGGCCGGAGTGGATGATCGCCTCGGAGAGCGTCGCGCTCGACATGCTGTCCTTCCGCCTGGTGCGCGACATCGCCCCCGGCGAAGCGGTGTTCATCGACGAGAGTGGCCGGCTCCATTCGCACCAGTGCGTGGCGACCGTGCGCCACACCCCGTGCATCTTCGAGTACGTCTACTTCGCCCGGCCGGACTCGAAGATCGACAACATCTCCGTCTATCGTGCGCGCATGCGCATGGGCGATCGCCTCGCGGAGAAGATCCTGCGCGAGCGTGGCAACCACGACATCGACGTCGTCATCCCGATCCCGGATACGAGCCGCACGAGCGCCCAGCAGCTGGCGCAACGGCTCGGTCTCAAGTACCGCGAAGGCTTCATCAAGAACCGCTACATCGGCCGCACTTTCATCATGCCAGGCCAGGAGGAGCGGCAGAAATCCGTGCGCCGGAAGCTGAACGCCATCGACCTCGAGTTCCGCGGCAAGAATGTGCTGCTGGTGGATGATTCCATCGTCCGCGGCACCACTTCCGCCCAGATCATCGAGCTGGCGCGCGAGGCCGGCGCGCGCAAGGTCTATTTCGCCTCCGCCGCGCCGCCGGTGCGCTTCCCCAACGTGTACGGCATCGACATGCCGGCGGTCCGGGAGCTGGTCGCGAGCGGCCGGCGGCTGGATGAGGTGGCGCGGCTCATCGGCGCCGACTGGTTGATCTATCAGGACCTCGAGGACCTGATCGCCGCGTGCAAGCACGAGGATGCGCGCATCGAGGAATTCGACACGTCGTGCTTCTCCGGCGAGTACGTCACGGGTGACGTCACGCCGGAGTACCTGGAGCGGCTGCAGCTCGAGCGTTCCGACGAGGCGAAGAAGCAGCGCGACCGCCCCTTCAAGGTAATCCGCAGTTATTGATGCGCTGGATCCGGGCATCCTGCCCGGCCCAGCGCGGTCGCGAGCAAAAGCGCGGTTTTTGCTCGCGACCTCCGCCACCTAGCGGCGGCGGGGCACGTCCGTGTGCCTGGCGGAGGAGTCGACATCAATCGATTGCCAACTAGATGACCTCGGCGCGGCACCAGCTCCTGCTCGAACTGCTTCAGGCCGGGCTCGCCAGAGTTGAGGGACGGCGCTGCGTGCGCGAGGCGCTGCTCGGGCGGCCGCCGCCGGCGCGCGCTGCGCCGGTCTGGGCCGCGGCGGTCGGCAAGGCCGCCACTTCCATGGCGCTTGGCGCCGCCGATGCCTTGGGTGCCTCCCTCGAGCGGGTGTTGGTCGTCACGAAGAGCGGACACCTCGCTCCCGAGCTGCTGTCGCTGCCCGGCATCGAGATTCACGAAAGCGCTCATCCGGTACCTGACGAGCGCTCGCTCGCCGCGGGGCGGCGCCTTCTTCAATGGGTGGACGAATTGCCGGCGGTGGTGTCGCCGCTCTTTCTGATCTCGGGAGGCGCATCGAGCCTGGTGGAAGTGCTCGAGCCCGGTGTCTCGCTGGCGCAGCTCGAGCAACTCTCGGCCCGCGGGCTTGCCGAGGGTGTTGCGATCGCCGAGCTCAACACCCGGCGCGCACATCTGTCGCGGATCAAAGGCGGGCGCCTCGCGGCGCGGCTTGCCGGTCGTGAGGCGCTGGCGCTTTTCATATCAGACGTACCGGACGACGACCCGGCAGTCATCGGCTCCGGGCTACTGGGCCCGGCCGCGGCCGGCCTGGACCGCATCGAGCGGCAGGTCATCGCCTCGATCGATGGGGCCATGGAAGGTGTTGTCGCGGCTGCGTTGCAGCGCGGCCTCACGGCGGCGTGTGTGCGCCAACGATTTGCGGGCGAGGCGACGCGCCTCGCCGCCCGCCTCGCCCACGAGCTCCTCATCGGCAACACACAAGTCCGGGTCTGGGGCGGCGAGTCGACCGTGCGTCTGCCGCCGCAGCCGGGTCGCGGAGGGCGCAATCAGCATCTCGCGCTCGCGGCCTCCAAGCTCCTCGTGGATTATCCGGAGCTGTCGCTGCTCGCCGCGGGCACCGACGGGACCGATGGCCCGACAGAGGCGGCGGGAGGCCTGGTGGACGCCGACACCTGTGGGCGGCTGGCCCTGGCCGGGCTCGATGCCGACGACTGCCTGGCGCGGGCCGATTCCGGCACGGCGCTGACCGCCGTGGGCGCGCTGGTGAGCACGGGCCCTACCGGAACCAACGTTGCGGATCTGGTGATCGGGCTGAAGCTGGCCCGCATCGGGACATGATATAAGTGCCAATGCCCCCACAAACGCCTCCGAGCAACCCCCACGACCCGCGCGCCGTGCCGGAGTCGCAGTGCTTCGGTGGCGCCTTCGTCCGCGGCTACCGGCGCGTGCGGCAGGTCGCCTCGGGCACGCGGGCCGACATCTTTCTCGCCGAGCGAATCGCGACCGGCTCGCTGGTCGCGCTCAAGGTGGTGCGTGACGAGCCGGAGCACGACGAGGCGTCGGACGCATTTCTCAGGTTCCTGCAGGAATACGAGATCGCGCAGCGCATCACCCACCCCGGAATCGTGCGGTTGTTCGATCTCGGTGTCAGCGACCATCACGCCTGGCTGGTGATGGAGTACTTTGCGCGCGGCGACCTGCGCCGGCGCATGAAGTCGCCGGTCGCGCCGCGTTGGGCGGTGCGCGTTGCCGCGGCGATCGCGCAGGCACTCGCGGCGCTGCACGCCGAGGGCGTGGTGCATCGCGATCTGAAGCCCGGCAACGTCATGTTGCGGGAAGACGGCGGCATTGCCCTGATCGATTTCGGGCTGTCGAAGGATGCGGCCCAGAAGCTGGATCTCACGGAGCGCGGCCTGATCTTCGGCACGCCGCATTACATGAGCCCGGAACAGGGACACGGCGAGCCCACCGACCCGCGCAGCGACCTCTACAGCCTGGGCATCATCCTTTACGAGATGCTGACCGGCGGCAAGCCGTATCGCGCCGAGAGCCCGATGGGGCTCATATACAAACATCGCAAGGAGCCGGTGCCCCAGCTCGCCGCGGGTCTCGATGGCCTGCAGCCGTTGCTGGAGCGGCTGCTCGCGAAGCGGCCGGAGGAGCGTTTCCCGAGCGCGCTCGCGGCCGCCGAAGCTCTCGAGCGGCAGCTGGCGCAGTTTCTCCAGCCGGCATGACGCTGTGATCGACGGCGAGACGGAGATACTGCTGGCGCCGACCCCCGACGCGTGGGTGCAGGCGGCGGCCGGCCATTGGCGGCGGCTCCTCAACGACCATGCCCAATGCGAGAAGAAAGCCGCCTCGACGGCTCTCGCGCTGATGTTCACTTATCCGGAGGACCGCCGCCTCGCGAGCACCCTGTCGCGCCTCGCGCGCGAGGAACTGCGGCACTTCGAGCAGGTCCAGAAGCTGATGATCACGCTGGAGGTACCTTTCGAGCGGCAGCAGCCCGGGCGCTATGCCTCGGGGCTGCGCACGGCGCTGCGCACGCACGACCCGGGACGCAAGCTCGACCTCCTACTCATTGGCGCGCTGATCGAGGCGCGCTCCTGTGAGCGCTTTCGGCTGCTCGCACCGCGGCTGCCGGCGGAGGTGAGCGGATTCTATGCGCAGCTGGCGCACTCCGAGGCGCGACACTTCGAGCAGTATGTCGATCTGGCGCAGGCGGCGGCGCCGGAGTGGCGGCAAAGGCTGCAGGAGCTCGCCGCGCATGAAGCGCGGCTCGCCACGGCCCCGGATGCGCAGCTTCGCTTCCACTCGGGTCCACCGCCAGCGCAATAACAGTTCTTTACACCAGCCGCGCCCAGCACGATTATCTTCTAGCTGCCATGGCTGACCGACCCCACCTCCTCATCGTCGATGACGACCGCGAGATCCGCTCGCTGTTGAGTCAATATCTGGAGAAGAACGATTTCCGCACCACGGCCGTCCCCGACGGCCGCGAGATGAGGCGCGTGCTCGATCGTGCGGCAGTCGACCTGATCGTGCTCGATCTCATGCTGCCCGGCGAGGACGGCCTCACCCTCTGCCGGGAGCTGCGCACCCACTCGCAGGTGCCGGTCATCATGCTGACCGCGCGCGGGGAGGACGTCGATCGCATCGTCGGACTCGAGATCGGCGCCGACGACTATCTGCCGAAGCCGTTCAATCCCCGGGAGCTGCTGGTGCGGATTCGGGCGGTGTTGCGCCGCGCCGCGCACGCCCCTCGCGATCCGAACCCGCAGTTGGTCCGCGGGTTCACGTTCGGCGGTTGGCGGCTCGACACGACTCGACGCACGCTGACAGATGCGGCCGGCAAGGACGTTTCCCTCAGCGGCGCGGAATACCGCCTGCTCGCCGTGTTGCTTTCCGCCGGCAACCGGGTGCTATCACGGGCGCAGCTCACGGAGCTGCTGCGCGGTCGCGAGGCGGACCCTTTCGATCGCAGCATCGACGTGCGCGTCAGCCGGCTGCGGCAGATCCTGGGCGATGATGCGCGTGCACCGCAGATCATCAAGACCATATACGGCGAGGGTTATGTGATCGGCGTGCCGGTCGAGACTGCCTGAGCCGGCCGCGGATTGCGCCATGCGTCCTGTCATTCTGGCCGCAATCCCTGTTCGGCCGCCTGATTGCGGCTCTGGTGATCGCGGTCGTGCTGGCCCAGGCGGCGAGCCTCTACCTGTTCGCGCGCGACCGCGAGCACTTCGTCGCCGACAGCAGCGTGCGGGAGTGGTCGCGACGGATCACTGAGATCACGCTGCTCCTCGAGCAACTTCCAACCGAGCAACGCGCCGCGACCGTCGCGATGCTCAAGGAACAGGCCGGGAGGGTCGCGCAGCTGAGGCAGCGCGATCGCGCGTCCCGGGATCGCCCCTGGGGCGGGCCGCTGCTGCTGCCGCCTGATCCGGGAGCATTGCCACACGCCGGGCCACCCGGCGCCCCCCCTCATGCCTCCGGGCCGGCAGGTGCCATGCCGCCCCCTCCGTTGAGCTACCGCCTGCCGCCGCCGCCCGGCCGGCGTCTGCTGGCGCGCGAGCGGGGGCAGCCGGCGCAGAGCTCGTTCTGGCCGCGTATCTTCATCCAGCTGCCGTTTGCCTCGGACATGCAGGGAGCCCTGACGCAGCAACTGCGTGCAGACCTCGGTACCGGCTATGGTGTTGCGGTACACCCAGCCGCCGCGCCGGCGACGAATGTCATCTCCATTCCGTCGCCATTCTTCGGTCCTACGACGCAGCGGCCCACGGAGTCGTACGACGTGGCGGTGCGCCTGCCTGACGACT
Source organism: uncultured Pseudomonadota bacterium (assembly GCA_963833085.1). Lineage (GTDB taxonomy): Bacteria > Pseudomonadota > Gammaproteobacteria > Steroidobacterales > Steroidobacteraceae > 13-2-20CM-66-19. The sequence continues at coordinate 38,931 of CAWHWV010000040.1, read as the reverse complement.
CGACACTCGTCTATCGCGTGACGCGCGTCTCTCCCGGGACACCGTTGCCGCCGAGCCTCATGCTCAATCTGATTCTGCTCGTGGCCGTGCTCGTCATTGCGCTGTATGTCGTAGCCCGAGGCATCACGCTCCCCCTGTCGCGGCTTGCGCTGGCGGCGGACAACCTCGGCCGCAGCATCCGGCAGCCGAAGCTGGCGGAAGAGGGCGCGAGGGAGCTGCGCCACGCGGCGCGTGCCTTCAACACCATGCAGGACCGGCTGCATCGCTATCTCGACAGCCGCACGCGCGTGCTGGCAGCCATGTCTCATGACCTCAAGACACCCCTGACGCGGCTGCGGCTTCAGGTCGAGACCCAGATCGATGACCCGGCGCTGCAGGCGCGCTTCGGCAGGGAGCTGGATGAGATGGAGCAGATGGTGCACGGCGCGCTCGCGCTCTTTCGCAACCTCAATGACGATGAGGCGCTGGAGCCGGTCGATGTCAATCTGCTGCTCGAGACCGTGTGCCGGGAGTTCACTGAAATGAGCAAGGATGTGACGTTGGAAGGACGCGCGTTCGGGCCGCTGTCAGGCAAGCCGCAGGCGCTGAAGCGCTGCCTCACCAACCTCGTGGCCAACGCCGTCAAGTTTGCCACCCGCGCACGCATTCTGGTGCGGGACGGCGCGGAGCTCGAGATCAGCATCTGCGACGACGGACCGGGAATCCCCCCCGAGGAGCTGGAGAAGGTGTTCGAGCCCTTCTATCGCCTGGAATCCTCACGCAACCGCGATACCGGGGGCACCGGCCTGGGGCTCAGCATTGCACGCGATGTGGCCCAGGCGCATGGCGGCTCTCTGGTCCTCAGGAATCGACCCGAGGGGGGCCTGGAGGCCCGGCTTACCCTGCCGCGGCGCCGCTGAGCCCTGATTCCTGACCCGACTTAACGTTTCCTAACCCCGTTAATGATTGATTACGGCGTCCCCGTCTGGGCGCGGCTACAGTGTCCATCAGTGAAGCCCATAGAGGGGTACGTTCGATGATGAGACGTAGTGTCGTTGTCCTGGCCGCAGTGCTTTGCGCCGCCGGGACGGCGTTTGCCCAGGCGCCTCCCTCCCCGTCGCACGCCGACTGGCAGGCCAAGCGCCAGCAGTGGGAGCAGAAATGGAAAGCAAAGCGGGCGGAAATGGAGCAGAGGCGGCTGGATCGGTTGGCGGTGCTGCTCGACATGACGCCTGCGCAGAAGCAGCAGGTGCAGACCATCTTCGCCGGCGAGCGCGACCAGATGAAGCAGGCCATGAAACAGGCAATGGAGGCCCGGAAGGCCGCGCATACCGAGGCGCAGACGAAGCTGGGTCAGGTGTTGAGCCCCACCCAGATGAAGAAACTCAAGCTGCTGATGCCGCATCGGCACCGTGGTTTCATGATGCGGGGACGGATGGGCATGGGCGGGCCGATGGGCCCGATGGGCCCAATGGGCAAGTGGCACCACCACCCCGACCATGGGATGGGTCCACCACCACCGCCTCCTCCTGGAGGGGGTTCGCAGTAAACGCTCAGCGGGGTAGCGACCGCAGCTCGTAGCGTCCGTTCTCGTACGTCAGACAGCTGCCCTGCTCGTACCAAGCACCCAGCACGATGCGCTGGACGGGTTCACCCCCGACCAGCGCATCGTGCACCGCCGGTCTGTGGGTGTGGCCGTGAATCATCCTCCTGACTCGCGCGGCCTCGAAGGCTGCAGCCACTGCCGCAGCGTTGACATCCATGATCTTGGGAATGGTGCGCGCGGTATGAGCGCGGCTGCCGGCGCGGACCTCGTTGGCCAGCATTTGCCGGTCCGACAGCGGCAGGCTGAGGAACCGACGTTGCCAGGCGGGTGCCCTGACGATGCTGCGCAATTCCTGATAGGAATGGTCATCGGTGCAGAGCGCATCGCCGTGCGTCAGCAGCACCCTCTCGCCGTCGATCTCGGCAACCACGGGGTCGGGCAATAGCTGACAGCCGGTCTGGCGGCAGAACTCCCCGCCGAGGAGGAAATCCCGGTTGCCATGCAGCAGGAAGCAGGCAACGCCGCTTGCCGTCAGCTCCCGCAATGCGGCGATCACCGCGGCTCTTTCACCCCCGGCATCATCGTCCCCCACCCAACTCTCGAACAGATCGCCGAGGATGTAGAGCGCGCGAGCAGCCGCGGGACTTGCGACCTGCGAGCGCAGGAAGTCGAGAAATTGCCGCTGCGCCTCCGGCGTCGCGGCATCGAGATGCACGTCGGAGACGAACAGGTAGCGCGCGGACCTCGTGCTCGGAGCCTGCGGCGCCGCGGGGCCCGACACCGGCATCACCCGCCGTCGGGCTGGTCGGCCTCGCCCGATTTCGACTTCGGCTGCGTGCCCGGGGGCGTTGCCGGCGGCGGGTTGGCCGGCTTGGTGCCCGAGGGGGCCGGTGCTGTCGATCCGGAGTTTCCAGGCTGTGCAGGCGGGCTCGCCGGCTGTGCAGGCGGCGGAGTTCCCGCCGGCGTAGCGCCCGGAGATGGCGCGCCAGCGGGTGGTGTTGCCGACGGCGTGCTCGCCGGGGGAGTCGCGAGCCCCGGCGGGGTGATGAGCGTGATGCTCTGGATGATCACCGGCTTCACCGGCGAATCCGCCTTGAAGGGGCCGAAGGCGCCTGTCGGGACGACACCGATGCGGTCGACGACGTCCATTCCCTCCACTATCTGGCCGAAGACCGTGTAGCCCCAGCGGGTCGGCAGAGGGTCGAGCTCCGGGTTGTCGACGAGGTTGACGTAGAACTGCGCATTGCCGGTATGCGCGCCGGCAGCGCGCGCCAGGCCGACGGCGCCACGCTTGTTTTGCAGGCCGTTGCCCGACTCATTGTCGACCGGCGGATAAGTAGGCTTCAGGTCGTAGGGCGGGTTCGCATCATGGCCGCCGCCCTGGATGACGAAGTTGGCCACTACGCGGTGGAACAGGGTGTTGGTGTAGAAGCCCTCGCGCACGTAGCGCAGGAAATCCGCCACCGTGAGGGGCGCCCGGTCCGGATACAGCTCGACCACGAACGAGCCCATGTTCGTCGTGACGCGCACCTCCGGATCGGAGGAGGTCGTGTCGTCGGCGCGCGCTGTGGCTTGCACGAGGACGAGGCACGCGCAGGCGGCCACCAGGGTGAGGGCGAATCTCAGTGTCAGGGTCCGGTGCCGGGCGCGCATCTGTTCTCCGTCGCATAGGCTCTTTGAGGCGGGAATCTTAGCAGCGCCGGAGCCCCGCGGGCGGGGCGATGTCGCTGTCGCGGCAAACCCCGTACCATTGCCGCATGACTGGAATGGACAGCACAGCTACCGCAGGGTTCTACCGCGGCGCGGTGACGCGCTTCGCGCCGAGCCCGACCGGCGAATTGCACCTCGGCAACGCGCGCACGGCGCTATTTAACTTCCTGCTGGCGCGACGCTCCGGGGGGCGCTTCCTGCTGCGCATCGAGGACACGGACGCGCAGCGCAGCCAGGAGTCGCATCTGGCGGTGGTGCTCGAGGATCTGCGCTGGCTCGGCCTGAACTGGGACGCGGGACCGGACCGGGAGGACGACCGCGGACCCTACCGCCAGTCGCAGCGCGGTGCGCTCTACGCGCGGTTCTTCGAGGCCCTGGAGCGGCAGGAGACCGCCTACCCTTGCTTCTGCACGCCACTCGAGCTGGAAGTCTCGCGCCGCGCCCAGCTCGGCTCCGGCAGGCCGCCGCGCTACGCCGGCACCTGCCGCGACCTGTCTCCCGAGCAGCGGCGCGCCAAGCGGGCGCAGGGCCTTGCCGCCACCCTGCGATTTCGCGTCCCTGCCGGCCGGCGCATCGAATTCGTGGACCTGGTCCACGGTCCGCAGAGCTTTCTGTCGGACGACATAGGCGACTTCATCGTGCGGCGCGCTGACGGCACGGCGGCCTTCTTTTTCTCCAATGCCATCGATGACGCCACCATGGGCGTTACCCACGTCCTTCGCGGCGAGGATCATCTGGCCAACACACCGCGGCAGCTCCTGCTTCTCGAAACTCTCGGGCTGCGCGCCCCGAGCTACGGACACGTGTCGCTCATCCTGGGGCCGGACGGGACGCCGCTCTCCAAGCGGCACGGCGCGACGAGTGTCCGCGAGTATCGCGACAACGGCTATCGGGCGGAGGCCCTGGTCAACCATCTGTTCCGCCTCGGCCACTCGAGCGGCGAGCATGGATTGCTCGACCTCGAGGCCATGGCCCGCGCGTTCGATCCCGCTCACCTCGGGCGGGCGTCGGCACATTTCGATGCGCAGCAACTCCTCGTATGGCAGAAGGAGGTCGCGCACCACCTGGCCGCCGATGAGGCGCGAGCGTGGCTCGCACCGGCGCTGCCTGCCGGGCTCGACGAGTCCGCGGCGCGCGCCTTCGTCGATGCCATTCTGCCCAACGTGGTGTTGCCGCAGGATGCGCAGCCGTGGGCGCGGATCGTGTTCGGTCCGCCACCGGCGCTCGAGCCCGAGGGCGAGCAGATCGTGGCCAAGGCGGGCGAGGGCTACTTCGCGGCCGCGGCGCAGGCTGCCGCGCAGAACGGCAACGACCTGCCGGCGATCGCCGCAGCGGTCCGGGCGGCAACCGGCAGGAAGGGCGCGGAGCTCTACATGCCGTTGCGCTTCGCGCTCACGGGCCGCGGCCACGGGCCGGAGCTCGCGCCGCTCCTCAAGGCCATGCCCGCGGGCGAGGCGCAGGCGCGCCTGGCGCGCTTCGCCTGACAACTCATCGCTCTATCCTTTACGACGCAGACCACATGATCCGCATCCATAACTCGCTCACCGGAGAGAAGCAGCCGCTCACACCCATCACGCCGGGCGAGGTCCGGATGTACGTCTGCGGCCTGACCGTGTACGACTTCATGCACATCGGGCACGCGCGCATGATGGTCGTGTTTGATGTCGTGAAGCGATATCTGCGGCACCGCGGGCTTCGCGTCACGCACGTGCGCAATATCACGGACATCGACGACCGGATCATCAAGCGCGCCGCGGAGAACGGTGAGCCGATTGGCGCTCTGACGGAAAGATTCATCACCGCGATGAACGAGGACTGCGATGCGCTCGGCGTCGTGCGTCCGGACTTCGAGCCGCGCGCGACCCAATACCTGCCGCCCATCATCAGCATGATCGAGACATTGGTCGCAGGCGGTTATGCCTACGTGGCGCCGAACGGCGATGTCATGTATGCGGTCGCGAAGTTCCAGGGCTACGGCCGACTCTCCGGCAAGCGGCTGGCGGACCTGCGCGCCGGGGCGCGCGTGGAGATCGACGAGTCCAAGCGCGACCCACTCGACTTCGTGCTCTGGAAGCACGCCAAGCCCGGCGAGCCGGCGTGGGACTCGCCCTGGGGCAAAGGGCGTCCGGGGTGGCACATTGAGTGCTCCGCCATGTCGGTGGCGCTCCTCGGCTCGCATTTCGACATCCACGGCGGCGGTTTGGACCTCAAGTTCCCGCACCACGAGAACGAGATCGCCCAGACCTGCGCCGCCACCGGCGACCGCTTCGCCGAGATCTGGATGCACAACGGCTTCGTCAACATCGACAACGAGAAGATGTCGAAGTCGCTCGGCAACTTCTTCACGGTGCGCGAGGCGCTCGCGAAGGCGGTGCGCCATCCCGAGGTGCTGCGCTACTTCGTGCTCGCGAGCCACTACCGCGGCCCCATCAACTACTCGCTCGAGCAGCTCGAGCAGGCGGATGCGGCGCTCGGACGGATCATGACGGCGCTGCGCGATCTGCCGGAGTCGCCGCCGGCTGTGGCGGCGGGATCCGAATATGCAGCCCGCTTTCAGGAGGCGATGGACGACGACTTCAATACGCCGGAAGCGATCGCGGTCCTGCAGACGCTGACCCGCGAGATCAACACCGCGAAGGACGCCGGCGACAGCGCGCGGGCCGCGGCTCTGGGGGCGGAGCTGCGCTCCCTGGCCGGCGTGCTCGGCATCACGGTGACGCCCAAGGAGTGGTTCTCTCTGGGCACGAAGCTCGTGTCGCAGGGCGACTCGAAAGCAACGGCAAGCGCCGCCCTGACGGATGCCGAGATCGCGGAGCGCATCCAGGCCCGCCTCAGCGCGCGCAAGGCGAAGAGCTGGGCGGAGGCGGACCGCATTCGTGACGAGCTCGCCAAGGCCGGCGTGATCCTCGAGGACAAGCCCGACGGCAGGACGGAGTGGCGGCGGGCGTAGATCGCACCCGCCGCCCTAGGCCTCTACGCGTAAGTGTTCAGCGTAGACGTGCTTGCGGTGCCGGAGGTGCCGTTGGTCGACTGATTCTGCTGGAAGATCGACGCCAGCGAGTTCGAACCGCCGCCGCCTTTATGACCGTGGTGTCCGTGATGGGCGCGGCCGGCCGCCGCCGTTTGCGCGGTGGCGTTGGTCGCGGTCGTGCTGCTGGCCGATGTCGCCGCCGAGGCGCTCAGTGCGGCGCTCAGTGCGTTCGGTATGGTGGAACCGCCTGCAGTGCTCGAGGTGCCTGAAGCACTCGAAGTCTTGCAGCCCGGACGGGCTCAAGGTAAACGCGCTCCCGCCGTTATAGGCATTCGAGGCGTTGCTCGCGGCCGCCGTGCCGCTGCTGCCGTAAAGCGGGAAACCGTTCCCGCTGATTCCGCTGATCATGTGCTCTCCTCACGTGGGGGATGTCGGTGGCGCGGGGACCGGATTTGCGGTTTTCTGCGCCACTGCGGAGTGTCAGCGAGCTTTCGTCGTCGCCGCCATTGCAATTTGTAACGCCGTGACACGGGACCTTGCAGCGGCAAAACCTTGCCGCCTGCTTGCCGCCCCTGCCGGCTCAGCTCGGCCGCTCGTGCCGGCGATGGAAGGCTTCCAGCGTGTTGTGCATCAGCATTGCGACGGTCATCGGCCCCACGCCGCCCGGCACCGGTGTGATCCAGCCGGCCCGCTCCCGGGCCGCATCGAACTGCACATCGCCCACCAGATGGCCGTTGTCGAGACGGTTCATGCCGACATCGATCACGATGGCGCCCGGCTTGATCCATTCGCCGGGAACGAGTCCGGGCTTGCCGGCCGCGACGACCAGGATGTCGGCCTGACGCACGTAATTCTCCAGGCCGATCGTGAAGCGGTGGCAGACCGTCGTCGTAGCACCCATGAGTAGCAGCTCCAGCGACATCGGCCGGCCGACGATGTTGGAAGCACCGACGACCACGGCGTGCTGTCCTTTGAATGGGGCACCGATGTTCTCGAGCAGCTTGATGACGCCATAGGGCGTGCAGGGTCTCATCACCGGAATGCGCTGCGCGAGGCGTCCGACGTTGTAAGGATGGAAGCCGTCGACATCCTTCGTCGGATTGATCCGCTCGATGACCGCCGTCTGCTGGATCTGCACGGGCAGTGGTAGCTGCACCAGGATGCCGTCGATGTCTGGGTCCTGGTTCAGCTCGTCGATGAGGGAGAGCAAGTGCGATCTCCGAGGTCGACTCGGGCAGATCGTCGCGCCACGGAGCGGATACCGACCTCCTCGCAGGCCTTGCGCTTGTTGCGCACGTAGACCTCCGAGGCAGGGTCGTTGCCCACCTTGACCACGGCGAGCGCAGGCCGCCGGCTGCCGCGCGCGAGCGCCGCCTCGATCTTGCTCCGGACCTGGTTTTTGACCTCCGCCGCCAGCCCGCGGCCGTCGATCAGTTGCGCCGTCATCGCGAGTGTCGTTCCAGCCCTTTGAGGGGCGCGGCATTCTCGCATATGATCCTTGCGAGCTCTAGGAAGCTTCTCCTGCGGCGAAGCTTTCGGATTCCCGGCCGGGGCATGGCGCAGTTTGGTAGCGCATCTGCTTTGGGAGCAGAGGGTCGCCGGTTCGAGTCCGGCTGCCCCGACCAATCCTCATTTCCCATCTCGCTCCGGGCGTGACACCGCAAATGGCGGCGGCCGCGGCCCTTTGCGACACCATATTGCCAAAGCAGTGGAAGCCTTGACAAAGACAGCCTAGGCAAGTATATTTCCGGCCATCTCCCTTCGGGGGGATTCCGACCTCCCATCAGGGAGATTTTCGCGGAGAGCGATCTTGGTGAACATATACGACAGCGACAACTACGAGCTGAACAGGACCGTGGCTTATCTGGTGGGGCAGGTGCGGACGGAGTTGCTGGCCGCGCTGGACCGGGAGCTGACCGCGTGCAGGCACGTCGCCGATATCGGCGTCACGGCCGCGCAGTTCGTCGTGATATCGCGGCTTGCAACGGCGGAGCGCAAGAAGTCCGCTTCCGACCTCTGCAAGGAGATGTCGTACGACGCTGGAGCCATGACCCGCATGATCGACCGTCTCGAGAGCAAGGGCCTCATCCGCCGGGCGCGCTGCCCGCAGGATCGCAGGCTGGTGTACCTCGAGATGACCGAGCAGGGGCGCGCCGTCTATCCGCGGCTGCGCGAGCTCTCGATGTCGATCCAGAACCGCTTCCTGCGCGGTTTCAGCCGCGCGGACGCGCGCCAGCTCGAGAGCCTGCTCGGGCGGATGCTGGAGAACGCAGCCTGAGGACGGCGACCGGTTTTTTTAAACGATAGAAGTCTGCCTAGGCATTTTTAGCCGGGGCAGGTGAGTGGGAGACCTGAGACATGACGACTCGCAACGAAACTGCAAAGCCTTCAGCCTGGAAGAGCCCGAGGGTGCGCTGGCTGACGCGATTCTCGGGGGCGTCCTCGTCATCGGCACCGCTTGGGGCGTCTACTGGGATCGCGACCTGCGCTACTCCGTCTATACGGATGACGCCTACGTCAGCGGCAACGTGGTGCAGATCACGCCGCAGATCTCGGGCACGGTCGTGGCGATCGGCGCGGACAACACTCAGTTTGTGAAGGCCGGCCAGCCGCTGGTGCGGCTCGATCAGGCGGATGCCAAGGTGGCACTGCAGCAGTCGGAGGCGCAGCTTGCCCGCACCGTGCGTCAGGTGCGCAACCTCTTCTCGACCACGCTCGGAGCTGCAGGCGAACGTGCAGGTCCGGCGCACGGATCTCGCCAAGGCGCAGAGTGACTACGCCCGCCGGGCGCGGCTCGCGCGCAGCGGCGCGATCTCGACAGAAGAGCTGCAGCACGCCGGCGACGCGGTGAATGCGGCGCAGGCGGCGTTGGCGGCTGCGCAGCAACAGCTGGCTGCGAATCGGGCGTGGGTCGACGGTACGACCATCGAGAGCAACCCTGCTGTTCGCAATGCGGCAGCGGCTCTGCATGCTGCATATCTCACCTACGTGCGCACGGTCATACCTGCCCCTGTATCCGGCTTCGTCGCCCGCCGCGACGTGCAGCTCGGGGAGCGTGTCAGCACCGGAACGCCGCTGATGTCGGTCGTGCCGCTCAATGAGGTATGGGTCGACGCCAACTTCAAGGAGTCGCAGCTCGGCACCATGCGGGTCGGGCAGCCGGTCACGCTGATATCCGATCTCTACGGCAGCCGCGTGGTATTCCACGGCCGAGTCGTCGGATTCGGCGCCGGGACGGGCTCTGCCTTCTCACTGCTGCCCGCCCAGAACGCCACCGGCAACTGGATCAAGATCGTGCAGCGCGTGCCGGTGCGCGTTGCGCTCGATCCGCGGGAGCTCGCGCAGCGTCCGTTGCAGATCGGCCTGTCCATGAAGGCCTACGTCAACGTGCGCGATGACGGCGGCCAGCGGTTGCCTGAGGTTGCAACCAACGACCCCGACTACTCGACTGACGTCTTCCAGTCCGTAACGGCGCAGGCCGACGAGATGGTGCAGCAGATCATTGCCGCGAATGACCCGGCTGCGGCGCGTACGAGCGGCGTCGCACCGCCTCGCGGCTCGAGTCGGCGCTCGGGCCGCCATCCTTCGCCGACCCCGCTCGCGCCGTCCAACCTGCCCGTCGCGCTGAGCGAATAGCACGGCGGCCTTGCTGAGCCGATCCCATCGTCAACGCGACACGACATGAACGCAGTCGTTAAGGAAAGACAGGAATGCCGCTGCCGCAGCTGCGGCCTGCGGCGCCGGCTCCTGCGGCTGCTGCCGCACCGCAGCTCGAGTCCCTCAAAGGCACCGCGCTCGCCCTCGGCACGATCGCGCTCTCACTCGCGACGTTCATGAACGTGCTCGACACGTCGATCGCCAACGTGGCGATTCCCTCCATCGCCGGCGATCTCGGAGTTTCGCCGGATCAGGGGACGTGGGTGATCACCTCGTTCGCGGTGGCGAATGCCATCTCCATGCCGCTGACCGGCTGGCTCACGCGCCGGATCGGGCAGGTTCGCCTCTTCATCGCCTCGACGCTGCTCTTCGTGGTGGCTTCCTTCCTCTGCGGTCTGGCGCCCTCGATCGGAATGCTGGTCGCATTCCGGGCGCTGCAGGGGCTGGTGGCGGGACCGATGATCCCGCTGTCGCAATCGCTCCTGCTCGCGAGCTATCCGAAGGCCAAGGCGGGCGCCGCGCTCACCGTATGGTCGATGACCACGCTGGTGGCGCCGGTGGTCGGGCCCGTGCTCGGCGGCTGGATCACCGACAACTACTCCTGGCCCTGGATCTTCTACATCAACATACCGATCGGCATTGCCGCGGTCCTCGTGACCTGGCCGATCTACCGGCGCCGCGAGACTCCGACTGCGCGCCTGCCGATCGACAAGGTGGGCCTGGGCCTGCTCGTCCTCTGGGTCGCCTCGATGCAGATCCTGCTGGACAAGGGCAAGGATCTCGACTGGTTCAACTCACCGGTCATCGTGACGCTGGCCGTCACCGCGGTAGTCGGATTCGTGGTCTTCCTCGTCTGGGAGCTGACCGACAAGCATCCGATCGTTGACCTGAGCCTCTTCCGCGGACGCAATTTCTCCGTGAGCACGGTCTCGATGCTCGTGGGCTACGGCCTGTATTTCGGCAACGTAGTGCTGCTGCCGCTCTGGCTGCAGCAGTACATGGGTTACACGGCCACTCTCGCGGGCGTCGTGCTTGCCCCGGTGGGAGTGCTGGCGATTGCGCTCATGCCGCTCGTGGGCCGGAACCTGTCCCGCGTCGATCCGCGCTGGATCGTCACCACCTCGTTCCTGGTCTTCGGTCTGGTGATGTTCATGCGCTCGTGGTTCGACACGGACGCGGACATTCGGACCCTGCTGGTGCCGACTGTCATCCAGGGCGCGGCGCTGGCGACATTCTTCGTCCCGCTGCTCACGCTCGGCTTCTCCGGACTCCCCCCGGAGCGCATTCCTTCGGCCTCCGGTCTCATGAACTTCGCGCGCATCACCGCGGGCTCGTTCGCGACGTCCATCACCACGACCCTCTGGGACCGGCGCGCGACGCTGCACCACGAGCAGTTGGTGGAGCATTTGACCGGCTCGAATGCCGCGATGACGCAGGCGATGGCGCAACTGCACGCCGGCGGCCTCACGAGCCAGCAGGGCTATGCGCTGCTCAACAACCTGGTCGACGTCCAGTCATACATGCTCTCCGCCAACGACATCTTCTACGTGTCGGGATTTCTCTTCGTGGTGCTGGCGGGCCTGGTATGGCTGGCGCGTCCGGGGAAGGCTGGTGCCGCGAGCAAGGAAGCCGCCGCCGGCGCGCATTAAATCTCGCGCAGGAGCGGGGCGGAATCAGCGACCATGAGTACGCCTTGACCGGCGCGCGGCGGCCCTCGAATTGCAGGCAGGCCATGGCGCTCTTTTTCAGCTCGAATGCCTCGCCGCGGGCATCGCCCCGCAGGGATAGCGCGAGCAACCGGCTGAGGTGTGGCTGGTGGCCGACGACGGCGACACACTCGGCCTTGGCGCCCTGGCGCCGCAGCGCCTCGAGCACGTCTTCCGGGGACCCTCCCGGTGACAGCGCCGCGCACTCCACCGCATCGGGCCAGCGCGCGGCTTGCGCAAAAATCGCCGCCGTATCGCGCGCCCGAACCAGGGGGCTGGTGAGGACCAGCGCCGGCCGCTTTGCCATGCGCTTCAGGCCCGCGGCGGCGCGCCGCGCACGCTTCACTCCCTCCATGGTCAGAGTGCGCTTGGCGTCGTCCGGCCAGCGTTTAGCGTCCCGCGGGAAGGCGATGGCGTGCCGGAGGATGAGCAGCTCCATGGTCAATGCAGGACCACGGCAGCAGACATCCATCTGCCCGGGGCGGTGCCGAGTTTGCCGTTGCCGCGTGCGCCGTAACTGACGACGTCGTCTCTGCTGCTGCTTGCCGGTACGTCGTCCCGCCGCTTCTCCATGCGCGAGCGCAGTCTCTTCCAGCGCTTGCCACGCACTCGGCGCCAGGGTCCCGCGACCTTCCTGCCCATGCGCAGCGCTTCGCGCGCCCGCTGCTCCGCCATTCTGCCCATCATGAAGAGCGTCGCCGCGGTGAAATTCGCCGGCGGGTGGCCTGCGAGTTGCGTCAGGTAGTGTGCGATCACGTCCGCATCATGTTGCGTGCCGAGCCTGCTCTGCAGTTTGTGCAGTGCCGCGAGCATCCTGTTCGCGGGTTTCGCGTAAGTCGGTGCGATGACCTCGAGGGCGTAGCGCAGCTTCTTGGCCCGCACCCGGACCTCGTGGAATTCCGTCATCGACGACTCGGCAGTCAGTCGGCGGGCGAATTTGCGCAATTTGCGATAGCGCTTGTGGATCAGATCGGGAACGACGGCTCAGCGCGGCGGCATTGCGTGAGGATGCGGATGACGTCGCGGGCGGCGTCCTTGCAAGCTGATCGGGGAGTGTGTCGAGCCAATCCCGGGCGCGCTTCGCATCCAAAGCGCGCAGCATGGTGGATCGCGCCCGGACTCTTTCCGACTGCAGGTACTGCAGTAGCGGGTCGAGCCCTCCGCGCTCGCCTTCGGGGAGGCTGCTGCGGAACGAGCTCGCCGCCTCGAGACGAATATCCGCGTCGCGGACGAGGCCGAGCGCGTCCAGCAGACCCTTGAGCGTCTGTCGGCTGTTCCTCACGCTGGCGGGCAGGTAGGCGCGAAAGAGACTGAGGATCGTCTCCATGCGTCGCGCGGTCACCCGCAGCCTATGCAGCGGCTCGGGGCCCTCGCCGAGCCGGGCGGGGGGCTCGTTGGCCTGCCACTCCTGGTGCAGCCTCCGAAGCGCCGTGGCGGCGAAATCGCTGGCACGGGTCGAGGGATCCATGACGGCCGGCGCCGGCTCCGGTTCCCGGTCCGGCCCCGCTCCCCGCGGTGGCACGAGAGAGGCCGAGCGCAGTCCGACGGCGAACTTGTTTTCCGTCGCGTGGGACAGTCCGCATTCGGCGCGCAAACGGTCCGCGAGCCGCTCGAGCGGAGCGGAATCGTGGCCGACCGCCTCCAGCTCGACGCGCGTCAGGAGCATCGGGCGGCGGTGGCGGCCACCGCGCGAGAACCGCGCCTCATCGAGAGCAATCTCACCCACGGCCGCATCCGGGTTGCCGTTTCGGACGGCAAATCGCTGTCGCGAGGTCCGGACCTCGAACAGGGGGCGAAGCGGCTTCACCCCCGCGACGTCGCGGACGCGACTACCGACGGGACCGATGGCTTGGGCGAGGGCTTTGACCCCGCCCTGTGAGAGGCGCTCGGTGATCTCCCGCCGGTCGGCGACGTCGTCGCGCGCCGAGTGGAGCCCCTTCAAAGTCGCCTCGAGGTGACCTGCCTTTTGCACGCACCCGGAGAGCGAATCCGGCCCGGAAAAGGCGCCAGTCCTCGGTATCGAGGTAGGTATCGTGAAGCTGCCGCGCAGGCAGCGGCCCGATGCTCAGGCGATCCAGGCGGGGATGCTGCTCGAGCCAGCGCCGGACCACCCCCAGATCGGGGGCCGTGAGCTGCCACTCGACCTCGCGCGCCTCGCCGCCGGCATTGCGGCGCCGTTCACGGGGGCGGTGGTCGGGGCAGGGGAGGACTGGCGGGGATGTGACGGCATGGAGCCATCTAGGATAAACCCAAATTGACGCTTCCACGGCCGGTTCCGTATGATTCGCGCCCCCGTGCGACGGGTCTGGCGGCAGCGATGCCGGGCACGTGGCACGAGGCCGAGCGGCACGGCATGATGCCTGGCGACGAGACGAGGACGAGGCGCGTGCGGGCGAGTGGGCGATGCAGTCCGCGTGCCCGTAGCTCAGTTGGATAGAGCACCGGCCTTCTAAGCCGGTGGTCGCAGGTTCGAGTCCTGCCGGGCACGCCAGCCGCCGAGGGAATCGGCAGGGGACGGGGGATGGATGGAGGCGACAACGGTGGACGTAGCTCAGCTGGTAGAGTCCCGGGTTGTGATCCCGGTTGTCGCGGGTTCGAGTCCCGTCGTCCACCCCACCAATTTTGAATGGGCCGTTAGCTCAGCTGGTAGAGCAGGAGACTCTTAATCTCTTGGTCGTAGGTTCGATCCCTACACGGCCCACCATTATAACTCGCGGAATTTCCAGTAGTTTCCTCGGCTAGATCCAACTCGGTCACCGGACCCTTTTTTGGCCTCTGCTACCATTTTGCTACCAAAAAGAACGCCGGCTATGTCGATGGCCGTCGCTTGGTCGAGTCGCGCTGCCCACTGATCTGCATAGGTCGTCAGGGTGATCTGCGGATTCGCATGCCCCAGGAGCGAGGACACCGTTTGCACGTTTGCCCCGCTGGCGATTGCAGCGGTCGCGGTCGCGTGGCGCAGGCTGTGAAAGGTGATTTTGCCGCGCTCTTTCTGCGTATCAATGGCGACCTGCCAGCGTTGCAGAAGCAGGAGCTGCTCATTGAAATCCTCTCGGCTCAGTCTCCCAGTCCGGAAAGCCTCATCGAGCGCTTCCCTGCTCGCCTCCAAATCGGGGTCCGAGCGCGTACCGACGAAGTACTCTGGCATCGGGGACTCAATGCCGGCGCGTTCCAGCAGCGGATGCCAGATCCTCCGATGGAAGTTTGAAGCATTCATCGCTTGGCCCTCGGGAGAAAGGAATACCAAGCCCCCGAAGGAACGCCGCGGATGCTCCCACAGCTTTTTCATGATTGTCGGAGGAAGCGGGACAAAGCGACGCGACTTGTCAGTCTTTGGCGCCAGGACAGTGCCGTTCTGAAGCTGTCGCGCCACTTTCACGCCTCCCCTTTGGAAGTCGATGTCCTCGAACCGGAGCCCGAAGAGCTCCGACTCCCGCAGCCCACTTGCGGCACCCATTTCAATTCAGTAAGACGGTGCTCGGCTCCGCGTGGTAGAGAAGGGCCGCGATTTCCTCGGGAGTGAACGCACGCACGTTAGCCCCATAGGAGGGCGCGTGTATAAATTCGCACGGATTGCGGACCGCCCAGCCGAAACGGCGGGCGTGCTCGAAGAGCGTGCTCAGCATCTGAAAGGCCGCGAGGACTGTGCGTGGGCCGACGCGGAGACTGAGCGCTTCTTTCCACTCCGCAACCTCGGCCTGCGTGATTGATCGCAAACGCCGCGGTGCGAATCGCGCTTCGGCAGTCGTATGCTGATGCTCCTCGGGCGCCACGAAGTAGCGGCTCCACAGGCCTGCATAGAATCCTTGAGATCCTCGAGACAGAGGCTTCCCCCTCTTGTTGTCGCTACCCGTTACAGAGACACGCCACCAATGGTCGTAGACGGTCTGAAATATGCGAGCCGCATCGGGCGCGACATATTCGTCGCTCGCGATTGCAACACTGACGGACGCAAGTGCGGCCTCTGCCTCCTTTCGCGTGTCCCGCGTAATCCAACGGCGGCGGCCACGCGGGTCGCGATAATCAGCAATCCATTTCCCACGTCGCTTACGAATGCACGCCATGATCACTTCTCACTATATTGCGACAGGTCAGCAGTAGATCGAGACGCCAACATGGTCATGACTCTCTCACGGTCAAACCGGATCCGCCGCCCGACTCGCACGCAAGGTAGCACTCCGGCCTTGGCAAGCTCGTAGACGGTCGAGCGTGACATGTGAGTAGCCTCGCCGATCTCGTCTGCGGTCACCAGGCCTGACGAGGGTTGCGGGACGGGAGAGACGACAGACGGCGCCGCGAGTTCCGCGCCGCTCAGGAGGGCTTCCCGAAACAGGTCTGCCGAAAGGGCCAGCCACCGACCATCGGGCAGGCAGATCAGTACGCGGTCGGTCATCTTTTGCAGCATAGGGGGCACACCTCCGTCGCGGTACCGCATCTGCCTCGGACGCGGACGGAGATATGTTTCGCCAAGCCGTTCCGAGGCATAAGGCGCGAGACGGTCGAATCTGCACAGACGCGCCCATTGCCGGCTCTGCGCCGAGTCGAGCCCGATGCAGCCCGTTGCGGCACTCTGCAACGCGGCTCGACACGCTGCATCGGATTGCATCGCCGTCGTTGCGCACCTGTTGCACGAGCCTACCTATCGACCCGACCATCACGGTGGCCCTCTACCGACCGAGCCCCAGCAGTACCTTCAGTCGCGATCGGACCGCCTGCAAGGTCGCCCGCGGCACGGCGCAGAGCCTCGTCGCGTTTCGTGCCTTGGTGTCGATCGTTCGCATCTGGTGAGGAAGAACGACGCCCGTGGCTGCCATTCCGGGTGGGATCGCGACTTCCAAATCGTTCCGCGCGCCTGTCGAGCGGCCCCCATGGGTCGTGATCGCGCAGACCATGGCAAGTCCAAGCGCAGAATGGAGTGCATCGACAGAAACGACCAGGACGGGCCGTCGGCCGCGCTGCTCATGTCCGACGGCCGAATCCGCGTCGATCTCCAGGACGTCCCCCTCTGCGACAGTCATTACAGAATCTCATTGCCGCGAGGTCTACCGAGATCGACCAGCGCTCTCTTGACCTTGCGCAGCGCCTGGACGAGATCGCGATTGGTGAAGCTTGGCATCTCATCCGCTCTCTCGACGATGAGTTGCTTCCCTTCGATGCGGAGCTCGACCTCGGCGCCTTCCTCGATCTCCATCTGCTTCGCGATGGCTGAGGGAATGCGGAATGCGAGGCTGTTTCCCCACTTCAAGATAGCCTGGGACATGGTGGCTCCTCAGCCTGGCAGAGTGTAGCCATAGTATATACATTGCTGCCACTCTGCAAGTCCGAGTCGGCACGGCGACCAAGTTGTTCGGCGATCACAGCAGTTCCGCCCGCCTCCATTGGAGGGGCGACATCGCAAATCGTCCTTTGAAAGCGCGACTGAACGCGGCTTGGGATGTGTAGCCGACATTGCCCGCAACCTCTGAAATCGGAGATCGGCCATAGCGAAGCGTCTCGGCTGCGCGATCAAGGCGCCAAGCGGTAAGATAGGCCATTGGCGTCTGGCCCACGACGCTCAAGAAGCGATCCGCGAATGCCGAGCGGGACAAGTTCGACAATGCCGCGAGCTCACCGACCGTCCAGTTGTGCGCGGGGTCGGCGTGGATGGCGGACATCGCCCTGTTGACGCGTTGGTCGATTGCGCCCGACAGCCATCCGCGGCCGACCTCGCCTTTAGAGGCCCAGGTGCGCAGCAACTGCATGAAAATGACGTCGAGCAGGCGGGAGATCATAGCGACCGCGCCGGCGCGGGCGGCAAGCGCTTCGTCCAGAATGAAATGGCAGCTTAGCTCCAGCCATTCGAACGGCCGATCGCGCAGGCCGTTCAGGACGATGACCGGGGGCAGCACCGATAGCAGGCGGCGGGCCAGCATGCCGTCAAATCCGAAGTCGCCGCAAAGCCAGACCGTCTCGCCGGAACCGAGCACGAGTCGCTCTCGATCATAATCATGCTTGGCGAGATCGAAGAGGAGGTTGACCCTTGCGCCCCGGCTTGTCCGAAATCGTATGAGCCGTGAGCGTGCACCAACAGCACGAGGTCGCCTTGCGAGGCTTGAAAGACCTCATCGACGCCATCGACCGTGATGGTCACCGATCCGCTGCGGATGATGTGCAGCCTTGGCTTTCCCTGCCGGAAAGCGAATGCCGAACGGCGGTGTGGCGGCGCAGGTGAACACCGTGTTCCCCCGCACCCGTATGAGTTCCAGGACGTCCGACAACGGGTCTCGCCGCAGGGCGAACGGGTCTTGCTGATTGTCCGAATCGATCGGCGTTTGAGCAAAATAATTCCGGCGCTTCAGTGTCACTGGCCTCAGCCCATCTCTATTGCTACGATGGACGCATCGTTCACTCGAAAGCTTATGCGCGAACACCCTCAGATGTCAAAAACCATCCTGCTTGTGCACGGCGCGTGGGTGACACCCGACTGTTGGGCGGATTTTCGCAAGTTTTTCGAAGATCGTGGTCACAAGGTCGTTGTGCCGCCGTGGCCCTATTTGGACAAGCCGGCTGAAGCGCTGCGGCGCAGCCCTGATCCCCGATTAGCGGCCTTGACGATCAAAGACCTGGTCGATCATTTCGAAACGCTCATCCGATCCTTGCCGGAGCCGCCGATCTTGATGGGCCATTCGTTTGGCGGCTTGATCGTTCAGATGCTTCTTGATCGGGGGCTCGGCGCGGCAGGCGTCGCCATTGACGCAGGACCGCCGCGCGGCGTCCTACCCAGCCCGACAGCCATAAAATCCGCTCTCCCGGTGCTGCTGGCGTGGCGGGGTTGGTCTCGCATTCTGACCATGTCGCTCAAGAGTTTTTCGACGACCTTCGCCAATACGCTGCCGGCCTCGCAGATGAAGGCGACTTATGACCGGCATATCGTCCCGGCGCCCGGCCGAATCTATTTCCAGGCGGCCTTGGGCCTTGGCAACGGGGTGACGTTCAAGAACCCAAAGCGTCCGCCGCTGCTGCTGATCGCCGCCGCCGAAGATCGCACGATGCACGCCGTCCATGGTGCGCGCCATGTACCGAAAGCACAGCCGGGCTCCAAGCCGTACCGACATCCTGGAGTTTCCGCGCCGAAGTCATTGGCTGATCGCCGAGCCAGGTTGGGAAGAGGTCGCGGACAAGGCGATCAAATGGGCGGAGGTGAACGCGGCGCCTCGCAGACAACAGTCTTGAAAAGCGCTGCGGAGCTGAACATGGCGAACCTGCCCATTGAGACCAATCCGGCCACACCGCGGCACGGAATCCGCGTCATGGAAACGGGCGCCACATGGTGTCGATCAGTGGGCAGAGGATCACCGCGCGGCACTCGGGCAAGGACCTTTCGGGTTCGACGATGATCAGGCAAAGAGAGGAGGATTCTGCAATCGCGCCATCCCGGGAAACATTATCCTGTCCGGCAGTCCCGAAGCCTTCTCGCGCGCTGCCTTGGAGCAGCCTCTCGGGAATCTTGACGAAGGTGTCGGTGCGACATGCAAGACCTCGCATTGGTGCAACAGGGCGCTGCTGGATCGCCGACAGTCGACTTGCGGCAGAGGCGGGGCCTCCTTCTCGGACTCGGTCTCGCAACCGGGATGGAGTTCTTCACTTTCGAGGCGATGAACCTCGTTCTCATCGACCTTGCCGGCGCGCTCGGGGTCTCACTGGATCAGGCGAGCTGGCTTCTGACCATCTACAGCTCGACACTGTTTCTCGGTGTTCCCGTGTGCATTTGGCTCGCGCGTCACGTGGGCTACAAGCGCTACCTGATCGGGACGACCCTGCTTTTCGCGATCGCCTCCATCGGCTGCATGCTGGCACCGGATCTGCATCGATGCTGCTGTGTCGAGCGTTCCAGGGTTTCGCGGGGGCGGGGCTCTACGTCTGGTGGCGTGCGGCCATTTATGTTCTGCTGCCCAAGAGCGAGCGCAGCCCCTCGATGATGCGCGTGTCCTGCATGCTCTTTCTCTCGAGCGCCGCGGGACTGCTCCTCGGCGGGACTCTCACGGATCTATTCGGCTGGCGCCTCATCTTCTTGCCGGCCATTCCGTATGCGGCCGGCGCGCTCTGGCTTCTCTCACGTCATTTCCCGGCGCTCGCGCCGCAGCCTTCGGACCGGTCGGTCGGTACCGATTGGCCGGGATCGCGATGCTTGCCGTCTCGCTCGTATCGCTACAGGTGATGTTGAACCGCGGCCCGATCGACGACTGGCTGGCTTCGGCCGAGATCCGGCTGCTTGGATGGGTCGCCGTCTCGGCCTTTATCGCCTTTATCTGGTGGCAGATGAGCCCCCGAAATCGGGTCCCGCTTTTGTGTCTCGAGCTGTTGCGCGATCGGCGTGTCGTGTCCTCGGCGCTGATTGGTGTCTTCACGGGAATGATTCTCTCGGGAAGTCTTTTCGTGTTGCCGGAGTTTCTGCGCAACCTCGCCTCGCCCCCTCTGAGCGCCGCGCAGACGGGCGAGGTCATGTGCATATACGCGCTTTCCGCCGCGGTGATCAGAGTGTTCGCAGTCAAAGTCATTGCCCGTATCGGTCAGCGCAAGACCATCGTCGCGGCGATAGTGGCTCTGGTTATCTCGATGATGCTTTTCAGCCGCCTGCTGACGACCGAGACTCCGGCGTCGACTATGCGGTTCCGCTCGTGCTCTATGCGTGCTGTCTTGCGTCGCTGCTGCCGGCCGTCGGCAGCGGAACCGTCGCGAAGATCGAGCAGCACAAGCTCCTCGACGGCGTATCCCTCTACATGACCTTTCGGCAATTCGGTGCGGCTCTCGGGGTGGCCCTTCTCACGGCGCTGCTCGATCGCCGGGAGGCACTGCACTCGTCACGGCTCTTCGAGCATCTTCAGGCCGCGGGCGGTTATGGCGCGCAATGGCTGGCGAATGCGGCGGGTATCGCTACGGCCAGGGCGGGCCTGTCGGCTCACGACAGCACACGGATCGCGGTTGCGATGCTCAATGAAGTCGGTGCGCGGCAGGCCGATACGCTGGCGAACGCCGATGCGTTTCTCTTCATGGCCTGCGTCGGGCTTCTCGCCTTGTGCCTGATTCCCCTCATCCCGCCAACTCCCCCGGCCAAATGACCGACGCCGACCGAGCCGCCGAGGCACAACACCCGCCGACGCTGCGCCGGCGGCGCGTGTTGCTTGCAGCGGCGGCGCTCGGCTTGTGTCTCCTGCTCGGTCTTTATCTCTTTCTGCCGGGCCTGCTGCGTGCCCGGACCAATGACGCTTATGTCGAGGCCCATGTCGAGGCGATCAGTGCGCGGGTACCTGGTACGTGGAACCCTCCGCATCAACGATAACAGCCGTGTCAGACGCGGGGCAGGTCCTCCTCGAGCTCGACCCTCGTGACTACCGGGTTCGGGTCGCGACTGCGCAAGCCAATCTTGCCACTGCGTGCGGCAGGCTCGAGGAGGCGTATGCGAGGTCGAGGGTCGCCGATGAGAGTGTGGAAGTCGCGGAAGCACGAGCCAAGGCGGCCGCAGCCGGTGCGCGTCTTGCCGCCGACGACCTTCGCGCTTCGCGGGCGTGAGCGACGTGAGAGCTGTCTCGACCCAGCAACTGGACGCCGCCGAGACGGAAGCGGCGTCTTCCCGTGCGGCGCTCAGCGCTGCGGAGGCCGAAGTCGGGCTCGTACAGGCGGACGCCGGACTTGGCGCGCGCGCAAGAGCAGACGGCGCGGGATGTAATCCGGCAGGCCAAGGCGGCACTGATGCAGGCGCAACTGAATCTCTCCTATACGCATATCGTTGCCCCGGAAGACGGCAGCGTAGCCGACAAGCTCGTCGAGCGCGGCAACTACGTCGAGCCGGGGCAGACGCTCCTGTCGCTCGTTCCGACTGCGGTTTACGTGGTCGCGAACTTCGAAGAAACACAGCTCCATGGGATTGGGGCAGGGAGTCCCGCGTCCGTGAGCGTTGACGCGCTTCCGGGGCTGAGGCTTCGAGGCCACGTCGACAGCATTCAGCGGGGCACGGGCTCGCAGTTCGCGCTGCTGCCGCCCGAGAACGCCACCGGCAACTTCGTCAAGATCGTGCAGCGAATTCCGGTCAAGATCGTGCTGGATGAGCCGCCCCGGATCCTCTCGCGGTTGGCGCCCGGTATGTCCGCCGTCGTCTCCGTTCAGCTATTCGAAACGAGCATGGTAACCGGTCGTCCTCGACTAGCCTTGGGCCGCTGGGCGGTGGTTGGTGGGCTTGCGATGCTCTCGGGATGTACGGTGGGTCCGAGCTACGTGCGACCTGAAGTCGATCTGCCCGCCCGATTCACCGAACGAGCGGCTCCGGCGGACCAGGCCGAAGGCATCGAGTTGGACTGGTGGCAAGGACTGGGTGATCCGCTGCTCGACCGGCTGATTACGGAGGGAGTGGCAGGCAGTCCCAGCCTCGAGATCGCTCGCGACGCGGATCATCGAGGCGCGAGAGGAGCTGGCAGCCATCTCGACCGAGGGGTACCCGAGGTTGACTTGGCGAGCGCCTACGCTCGCCAGCGCGGCAGCGAGCATGTGCCCGTAGGAACGGCGCCCGGGGGCCTCGGGCCGGGCATCGACTCGAGTCTCTGGCTGACCGGCTTTGATGCGAGCTGGGAGGCGGATATCTTCGGCGGCACCCGCCGCGCCGTCGAATCGGCCCGGGCATCGGTCAGCGCCGCCGTGGATGATCAGAGGGGCCACAGCTCGTGCTCGTCGCCGAAATCGCGCGCGACTATGTGGAATTGCGCACCGAGCAGCGGCGCCTGGCCATCGCCCGGGAGATTCTCGCGATGCGCCAGGATAATCTCGAGCTGGTCGACGGCGCGATTCGACAGTGGCCTGACGGGCGCGCTGGATGCGGCCCGCGCCCGGGCGGATCTCGCCGACAGCGAGTCGGATATTCCCGCGATCGAGACCGCGGAGCGAGCCGCAATTTATCGCCTCGGAGAGCTGATTGGCCGGCCGCCCGAGACGTTACTGTCGATGCTGATCATCCCGCCCCATTCCCGACCGTCCATACCGAGGTACCCGTGGGTCTTCCCTCGGATCTGCTCGAGCGGCGACCGGATATCCGTGCCGCGGAGCGACGGATCGCCTCGGCCAACGCGCGGATCGGCATGCGCAAGGCCGACCTCTTCCCGCATTTCTCACTCACCGGCGCCACCGGCGTAGAGAGTCTCGGCGCCGGCGATTTCTTGAGCGGTGGCAGCCGCTATTTTACGATCGGACCCTCGATCACCTGGCAGGTCTTCGATGCCGGCCGCATCCGCGACGAGGTCATCATCGAGAGGGCACGGACCGATATCGCTGCCGCCGGTACCGGAGGCGGTGCTCCCGCCCTCGCTGAGGTGGAGACGGCCCTCGTCACTTACGGTCGCTCGCAGATCAGCGCAATGCACTCACTCGCGGAGGTCTCGGCGCGGCAACAGGCTCTCATGATCGCGCTGCGCCTGTACACTCACGGTATCGAGAGCTTCCTCTCGGTGCTCGATGCCGAGCGCACGCTGTATGTATCCCAGATGAGCCTTGCGGGCGCGGACGAGACGTCAACCGATTCCTACCTCGCCCTCGTCAAGGCGCTTGGCGGGGGCTGGGCGAACCCGAAATGAGCGGCAAAATGGGAGCTCGCATGATCGAACGCAGACCCTACTCAACGCTCGGCGGCGACGATCTCGACTGGCTGAAGACGCGTCATCATTTCTCGTTCGCGGATTATCACGACGAAAAGCGCATGAGCTGGGGCGCGTTGCGAGTCTGGAACGACGATGAGATTCAGCCCCGGACCGGTTTCCCGCTGCACGCGCACGCTAACATGGAGATCATCACGTACGTCCGTGAGGGCGCTATCACGCACAAGGATAGTCTCGGCAACGAAGGGCGCACCGAGGCCGGAGACGTGCAGGTGATGAGTGCAGGCAGTGGGATCCGCCACTCCGAGTACAACCTCGAATCCGTCACCACGAAGATTTTTCAAATCTGGATCATCCCGACGCAATCAGGCGGCCGGCCGACCTGGGGCGCCAAGCCCTTTCCCAAATCGGAGCGCGCCGGCCAACTGGTGACGTTAGCGGGAGGCGAGCCGCCCGCCGGCGGGTTGCCAATCCGCGCCGATGCGCGTGTGCTCGGCGCGACCCTGAAATCCCGCCAAAGCATTCAGCACGTCCCCGAGCCCGGAAAGCTGGCCTATCTCGTGCCCGCAGCCGGCATCGTCGAGGTCAACGGAATCCGCATCGAAGCGCGCGACGGCGCGGCGATCTCCGGAGTGAGCAGGCTGGAAATCGTGGCCACGGAAGATTCCGAGGTCGTGCTGGTCGAGGTTGCTGGCTGACCTGCCGGTCTTCGGCTCCCGCAACGGCCGACCGGTCGGCCAAATAATTGACGTTGAGCGCCTCCGAGCCGACTAATCAAGCAGCTCACGTCCTCCACACGGTCCCTCGATCAGCTCGAGGGGCTAGCCGCGCTCGTACCGGGGAAAGCGGCTGTACCTCGTCTCCTGATGCTCCGAACCCCCCATAAGAGGGGTCGGGGTGAAGTCCGATCGAGGCTAACCGCCTGCATCCGTCTTCTCTAGCCTCTCTCGCAGTCCGTCAACACAGCAGTGCGTCAATGTCACTCTTTCATCTAGCCGCTTTGGGCATCCTTGAGGTGCTCATCCTGTGAACCCGGCATACGGTCTGCCCTGGGGGAGCGCTGCCGCTACACGCGAAATCGACGGACCCTCGTGTGCCTTGGCGATCGGGGATGATAAGCGGCCGCACGAGGTGATCGCGCCTTCTTCCGCGGTGACCTGGGTCCAGGCCGTCGTGAGTCTACTGCGGTGTGCCAGCCGAGCGATTCCGTGTAACGAAGCTGATGCGCGCGGCTGCATCACCAGAGCGACCGCTCTCATTCTCTCAAATGGGGGAGCAGACGGCTTCACGCAGGATTCCACGGCATGCCGATCCGGTCAGACCCGCTTGACGCGATGGCAGGTCGGCCAGGTGATGGAATACATCGACAGTCATCTGCGGATCACGATTCGAATGAGCGCGCTTGCGGCCGTCGCAGGTCTGAGCACGAGCTACTTCTTTTATGCCTTTCGCTCGACGCTCGGTGAGTCGCCTCACAGATACGTGGTGAGACGCCGCATTCAACGCGCACAGTCGCGGATCCTTGCGACGACTGACCCCCTTGCGGCAATAGCGCTCGAGTGCGGCTTTGCTGATCAGGCGCATCTGACGCGTGTGTTCAAGCAGTTTGCGGGCGTTACACCAGCAGTCTGGAGGCGTGCGCACCGGGCGGCTCCGGCGTCTCTCTCGATGAGTGGCGAGAACGAGGCGCACGAGCTGCCAGCGTGAAATCGCTCGCTTACCTCGCTGCTCGTCATCGATCTCACACAACCGTCGGGGGGTTCAAGGACCAGCCGATCACACAAGCGCCGCCGCGGTTCAATGCAGAACACTTCTCACGCAATGTTCTCCCTTCCAGAGGTTGCCTTCCATGAGCAAAGCAAGTGCGATTCCCGGAAAGAAGCTGCTGTCGCCGAAAGATCATGCGTTGATCATGATCGACTTTCAGTCGCAGATGTCGTTTGCGATCCACTCGATCGATATGGTGTTGCTGCGCAACAATGCCGCGATGGTGGCCAATGCGGCCGCAGGATTCAAGGTTCAGACGATACTGACTACTGTGGCGGAAAAGACCTTTTCCGGCCCGATGTTCAGCGAGATCACCGAGCCTTTCCAGGGCCAGCGCATGCTGGATCGGACTTCGATGAACGCATGGGAGGATGCCGCAGTCATCAAGCAAGTGAACGAGATCGGCCTGAGTCGCATCGTCCTGGCAGGACTCTGGACGAGCGTGTGTATCCTCGGGCCAGCACTTTCAGCCCTCGATCAGGGATTTGAAGTCTATGTAATCGCTGACGCGTGTGGAGACGTCTCGAGCGAAGCGCATGAGCGGGCCATGGAAAGAATGCTTCAAGCCGGTGTGAGCCCGATGACCTCGCTGCAGTACCTGATCGAGTTGCAACGCGATTGGGCGAGAACGGCGACCTACGACATGACGACAGGAGTCGCCAAGCGGTTTGGCGGGGCGTACGGGCTCGGTCTCATCTATGCAAAGACCATGTTTGGCGTGAGCGAGGGACACTAAACCCTTTGCTTGCCGGCCCACGGGGGGCTGGCGACAAAGAGACCCGAATATTCTCAAGAGGAACGGGCGGTGAAAGTCGTACATCATCTCCTTGGGTGCTGGTGTGCTGGTGGGCGTCGTGTACAGCCTGCTGCATGTGCGCTCGCCGGCGCCGCCCCTGGTCGCGCTCGTGGGCCTGCTTGGCATCCTGATAGGGGAGCAGCTCATTCCGGTTACCAAGCAGCTGTTGTCGGGTCACTCGCTCGCAGCGGCCTGTCAGCAGTCCATTCCCCACATCTTCGGGATGCTTCCTGGGGGAGCTCATGGCTCATCGACGGCCAAGTCGACGGAGGCGTCATCATGAACGTTCGGTTTCCGGCACCTGATCTCATCCTGCATAGAGGCCTCATATCCACCCTCGATCCGGCGCACCCGGAGGCAACAGCAGTCGCAATCACAGATGGTGCCTTCAGCGCGGTAGGGAGGGAGGCGGATGTGCTTCCACTCGCCGGCGAACGTACCAAGGTCATTGATCTGCGCGGCCACCGAGTGCTGCCGGGCCTCATCGACAACCACCTGCACATCATCCGGGGTGGCTTGAATTTCAACATGGAGCTGCGCTGGGATGGGGTGCGCTCGCTTGCGGACGCAATGGGGATGTTGAAGCGCCAAGTGGCGGTGACCCCGGCGCCCCAGTGGGTACGGGTGGTGGGTGGCTTCACGGAGCAGCAGTTTGCGGAGAAGCGCTTGCCGACCCTCGAGGAGATCAATGCAGCGGCGCCCGATACACCGGTGTTCATCCTGCATCTTTACGACCGCGCGTTGCTCAACGCGGCGGCGCTGAGAGCGGTGGGATACACGAAGGATACGCCTGAACCGCCGGGGGGTCGGATTCTGCGGGATCGACGAGGCAATCCGACGGGGCTGCTCCTGGCGGCTCCAAATGCCGGGATTCTCTACGCAGCCCTGGCCAAAGGCCCAAGACTGCCTTTCGAGTATCAATTGAATTCGACTCGCCACTTCATGCGGGAGTTGAACCGGCTCGGGGTGACCGGCGCGATAGACGCAGGGGAGGTTCGCAGAACTACCCCGAGGATTACGCCGTCATCGAGCGGCTGGCCAAGGACAGGCAACTGACGATTCGCCTCGGTTACAATCTGTTTACGCAGAAGCCGAAGCAGGAGAAGGAGGATTTCCTGCGCTGGACCCAAACGAGTCGATACGGGGACGGAGACGATTACTTCAGACACAATGGCGCTGGGGAGATGCTGGTGTTCTCGGCGGCGGACTTCGAGGATTTCCGGCAGCCGCGTCCGGATATGCCCCCGGAGATGGAGAGGGAGCTCGAGCAGGTGGTGCGGATCCTTGCCGCGAACCGATGGCCCTGGCGGCTGCATGCCACGTACGATGAGACCATCAGCAGGGCCCTCGACGTCTTCGAGCGCGTCAACCAGGATATTCCGCTCTCGGGGCTCCACTGGTTCTTCGACCATGCCGAGACGATCTCCGAGGAGTCGATCGATCGCATTGCCGCCCTGGGCGGCGGCGTCGCGATCCAACACCGCATGGCTTACCAGGGCGAGTATTTCGTCGAGCGCTATGGCGCCGGCTGCTGCCGAGGCGACACCTCCGATCGCTCGCATGCTCGGGCAGGGTCTGCGCGTCTCGGCGGGTACGGATGCGACGCGGGTGGCTTCCTACAATCCCTGGGTGTGCTTGGCTTGGCTGGTGACAGGAAAGACCGTAGGCGGGCTCTCGCTTTACCCCCGGCGCAATTGCCTGGACCGGGAGACGGCCCTGCGGATGTGGACGGAGAACGTCACATGGTTCTCGGGCGAGGAGGGCAAGAAAGGACGCATCGAGGTGGGCCGGCTGGCCGATTTGATCGTGCCGGATCGAGACTACTTCGCCTGCTCCGAAGAGGAGATCTCCGGCATCACCTCATTACTCACGGTCGTCGGTGGGAAGGTCGTGTACGGAGCCGGCGCGTTCGAGCGCTTCGACTCCGGTGGCCCCCCGCCTGCGATGCCCGATTGGTCTCCGGTGCGGAGCTTCGGCGGCTATGGCGCATGGGCTGATCGCAGGCAGCCGCTGCGGATCGCTGACCCTGCAGGCAGCTGCGGTATCGATTGCAGCGCTCAGCACAGGCCGGTTCCTTGCGCGCAAGCGGCGAGGACAGCAGGAGACAGCTTTGGGCTCGCTCTGGGGGCCGCTCGGATGTGCCTGCTGGGCGATGTAACATGGATCTCCATCAACCGCGGATCCCCGTTGGGTGGATTCGATCCTCGATTGGTCGGGAACCTGGTTTCTCGCTCGGGTGGCGCTGACCAGCGCCTTCCTCATTGGCGGGGCTACGAAAGCGCTGAATTTCCCGGCCGCTGTCGCTGAGCAAAGTCGCTTCGGCTTGCACCCTGCCGCCGTTTGGGCCGTCCTCAGCATCATCGTCGAGCTCGCAGGGCCCGCGCTCGTGATTTCCGGCTACTTTGTGTGGCTCGGTGCCGGAGCGATCGGAGTGCTTACGGCGATCGCCGCGGTCGTGGCGACGCCGTTCTGGAGCATTGTGGGAACCGCGCGCTTCCTGCCCTGAACACCTTCTTCGAGCACATGGGCTTGATCGCCGGCTGCGTGATGGCGGCGCTGCTCGCCGAACACGCCAACCGCCTGCGGCAGCAGACTGACATCAAAGCTTCGTGATTCGTACCTGAAAGAGGCGACGAACATGTTCATGCGTTCTCTCGGCTATCGGTTGCTGCTCATTGGTGTCCTGACCGGCGTCGGACTGGGGGCCCAGGCGCGTGAGCGGGCTGGGGAGCCTTTCGTGGCAGTGGGTGCTCAGTACGACACCAGCCATGTGTACGTGGCTCCCCAGGACGTGAACCGATTCATCGCCAGCTTCCTCGCGACCTTCGGAGGCGCGAGTACGAAGCAATTTACGGTGACCGTCACCCCGACGCCGAGCCTCACGACTTCTCAGCTTCTGCAGACACCCGTAGGTACCGTGTCACTGTTCGGCTTCAAGACACCGGTTCCCTACCCTTTCGGCGCGGAGCGCACGGGTTATCTCGTGACCGATCTCGATCTCGCGATCCGGGCGGCTCGCCTGGCGGGGGCCGCGGTGGTGGTGGCGCCGTTCCCCGATCCGATCGGGCGGGATGCGGTCATCCAATGGCCGGGCGGCGTGGACATGCAGCTCTACTGGCATTTCAAGAAACCCCACTATGCGCGCTTCGAGACAGTGCCGGAGAATCGGGTCTATCTCTCCGCGGCAGCGCGAACGCTTTCCTCCACGGCTTTCTGGCGTTCGCCCATGGTCACGTCGTCTCCGATGATCGACACGCGCCGGGTATCGAGATCGGACTTCCGAACAGGTCTTTCGTTGCATCCGGGCGGTTTCCCCCTTCGGCAAGCTCACGGTGCTCGTGACCGACGGCCACTTGCCGTATCCCTACGGCCGCGAGACGACCGGCTATGCGGTTCCGGATCTCGCGGCGACCCTTGCCAAGGCTCGGGCTGCGGGCGTCAAGGTCCTGGTCCCGCGATATACGGCCGACGGCCGCACGGCTGTCATGGTCGAGTTTCCGGGAGGTTATGTCGCTGAGATTCACTCGGTTGAGAGCTCTGCGGCCAGCGACCCGAAGGGTCAATAAAGGGTGAGATCGCAGGAAGGCGTGTGAAGCGCGTCGTCCCAACCCAGCCCCGCGTAATGGCCGGATGCCGCAAAGCCCCTGCGCCAGCCGTCGTGTCATCCGTCGTCCTGGCGCTCGTGACGCTCGGTGTTGCTGCCTCGCCGGCAGTGGGGCAACCGGTAGCCGCGAAGAAGCTCGGCAAGAGGGCAGCGCCTACGAAGGGCGCTCCTCCAAAGAGAAGCGCGCGGAGCCCGAGACCGCATCGGCCCGCCATCAAGTTCAACCGTTGGCAGGAGGACTGGTCCGTCCTTGCAAATCCGGCCCTGCGCACCGAACCGCTCGACGACCTCAAGTACATCCCCTTTGGAACCGGACATCCCGAGGACTATGCCTCCTTGGGGCTCTCACTTCGCGAACGGTTCGAGGACGCGAGTCTCGCGCCGTTTGGCATCGGCAAGGGCGGCACCAATGGCTACCTGCTGCAACGGCTCGAGGTGCACCTCGACCTCCATCCGGATGAGAACTGGCAGATCTTCACCCAGTTGCAGGATGATCGCGAGTTCGGCAAGAAGGTGATCACGCCCGTCGATGAGGAGGAGCTCGGTCTCGAGCAGGGCTTTGTCACGTACTCGCGGCGCATCGGCGCAAACGAATTCAAGATCCGGGCCGGGCGTCAGGAGATGGCATTCGATCTGCAACGCTTCGTTGCCGTGCGCGACGGACCGAACGTTCGACAGGCCTTCGATGCACTTTGGCTCGACTGGGAACGAGGAGTTTGGCGAGTGATCACGTCTGGGGCCACCCGGTCGAGGATCGGCATCTTCGGCCATTCGACGACTACTCGAGTCGCCATTTCCAATATGGCGGGGTACGGGTGGAGCGCCGGAATGTTGGACCGGGAAAGCTGTCCGCTTACTTCTCCCGCTATGAGCTCGACAACGCGCACTATCTCGATGCGGCGGGCGATGAGCGGCTGAATATCTTCGACATCCGCTATGCAGGTACGCTGGACGGCGTCGATTGGGATCTCGAGGGCATGGGTCAACGAGGCTCTATCGGCCCTCAAGCAGGCTAGGGCCTGGGCGGTAGGTACCCTCAGCGGGCTATACGTTTCACACGGCGACCTTGCGGCCCCGGGTCGGCTTGCAGGTCGATGCGGCCTCTGGAGACCGTCACCCCGGCGGAATACCGCTGGGCACCTTCAATCCGCTTTTCCCCAACGGCTATTACTTCACGCTCGGAGGATGGACTACCTACGCGAACCTGCTGCACGTGAAACCGTCCCTCACGCTTCATCCTACTCCGGCACTTGCGCTTCTTGGAGCCCTAGGCTTCCAGTGGCGACTGACGAGCGCAGATGCGGTCTATATCGTGCCGAATATACCGGTACCCGAACGGCGGGCCAACCGGGCTCTGGACGGGGGCCTACGCCGAGCTGCGGGCGGACTGGGCGATCTCGCACAACTTGCTGCCGCGCTCGAAGCGGACACTTTCAGGTCGGCTCCACAATCCGCCGAGCCGGCGGCAGCAACCCAAACTATCTTGGCATCGAGCTGCGCTTCGCCTGGTGAGCGGACCGTGACCGATCGTCAGTTCGGGAATCTGCCGCCAGCGTATAATCCGCGACGAGCCGCCGCCGGAAGCCGCGACCGCCGCGACCGGCCCCCAATTGCTAGTCCGCCTTGCGAGCGACGATGGGCATCATCACCCGGCGCACTTCTCTCTCGGTCGGCGCGATAGCTATCGCAGTTCTTCAAACTGCCTTCGCCGTCGACGGTCCACTGTCGAACGCGGGTCCCGGAACACGCGCAGTCTCGCCCCTTGCCGGCGCGACATACGCGCCCGAGTTGCCGATCCAGGTGCGAGTGGATCCAAATGCCGTCCGAGTGCCTGTCATCGACGGCTCCGATATACGATTCTCGCATCTCTCCCGAGCGCAAGGGTTGTCACAGAGCCGAGTGACGCAAGTGGTGCAGGACGATCAGGGATTTCTCTGGTTCGCGACGCAGTACGGGCTCGACCGCTACGACGGCTACCGGTTCAAGATCTATGCCCACAACCCCAACAGCCCGAGCTCGCTCTGCGGTGTGTACGTTTGGTCGCTATTCAAGGATCGCTCGGGGTCCATTTGGGTCGGGTGCGACAACTCACTGGATC
Source organism: uncultured Pseudomonadota bacterium (assembly GCA_963833085.1). Classification (GTDB taxonomy): domain Bacteria; phylum Pseudomonadota; class Gammaproteobacteria; order Steroidobacterales; family Steroidobacteraceae; genus 13-2-20CM-66-19. Next base: position 7,479 of record CAWHWV010000040.1, on the reverse strand, counting down.
GATATGATCCCGCCACGGATTCGTTTGTGCATTATCCCCTCGCTCATCTCGGCGGCAGGCCGCCGATCATCGTACGCCGCATTGGTCAAGGGCGGGGCCGCATGCTCTGGCTTTCGACGACGGGAGGGCTCTATCGGTTCGATCCCGACTCAGGCCGTGCAACGATCTTCCGGCACGCGAGGGGCGATCCATCGAGCCTGAGCAGCAACGACGTGAAATTCGCGGGCAATGACCGCCAGGGGCATCTATGGGTGGCAACCGCAGAGGGTCTCGATGAATTCGATTGGGGACGCGACCGCGTTTTGATGCACGTGCCGTTGCGTGAGCCAAATGACCTCTCCTTTTACGAGGACAGCCACGGCACTTTCTGGGTGCTTCAGGCATCAGTGGACGGACTAGCAGTTCTCAACCGGAGCACGCACGTATTGACGCGGTATTCGTTTGGGCCGCGAGGCCTCCCCGATCAACCGCTGTCGGGGGTGAGCTCAATGATAGAGGACCGCAACGGAACGCTATGGGTCGGGACGTTCTCCGATGGGCTCTTGAGGTTCGACCGGCGCCATCATCGCTTCATTCGGTATCGTTACGATCCTGTGAAACCTGACAGTCTTTCGGAAGACCGGGTGACCACTCTGTACGAGGACCGGGAAGGCTCAATCTGGGTGGGCTTGGGCGCTACCGCGCCCTCATTCTTCACGACGAATCCGCTACCCTTCGAGAGCCTGCCGTACGATGCTCTAAATTCGGCAAATCTCGGGGAGCACCTCGTCAACGCGATCTTCGTTGACCACGCCAGTCATGTTTGGACCGGTACGACGGGGGCGCTGAATCGGCTCGACCCCCGTACGGGGCGCTATGAGCACTTCACGCTGCCAGGATATGGCGTTGCCAGCGACGTCGTCTCAATCGCGGAGAATCCTGACGGAACACTCTGGGTTGGGACCTCAGGACAGGGGCTTGCGCGTTTCGACGAGCGCAGCGGGCGCTTTAGGATATACCGACACCAAGAGGGCGATCCCGGGAGCCTCAGCAATGACATCATTCCCGCGTTGCTCGTGGATCGTCAGCATCGTCTCTGGGCGGCAACACTGGACGGGCTTGATGAGTTCGAGCCTGCGAGCGGCCGGTTCCGCGTCTATCGCCTCCCAGGGAGCGGAAAGACCTCGCAATTCAGCTCGTTGGCGGAAGGTCCGGACGGGACTCTCTGGATCGGCACCCAGTACTCGGGGTTGCTGGGATTCGATCCGAGGATGCGACGATTTGCGATATATGACCATCGGCCACATCAAACGGACACGTTGAGTGACGATCACGTGAACGGTGTCCTGGTAGCGGGCTCGAGAGCGGTGTGGGTTTCTACTCAAAACGGCCTCGACAGATTGGACCCGACGAAGGCAACGTTCACGCATTACACGCAGCAGGATGGCTTGGCGAGCAACGCCGTGAGCTGCACGCTGCAGGACCGCGCAGGCAATCTCTGGATGGGCACGAGCGCCGGCCTGTCGCGGCTTGAGCCGCGGACCGGCACCTTCACGAACTACAGCATGGCCGATGGGCTCCCGGGCCCCGATCTTACCGGGTGGCACGCGTGCTTTCGCGGCGCGAGCGGGGAGATGTATTTCGGCGGTTTTTCAGGCGCAGTCACATTCCGACCACGGGAGGTGGCCGATACCGCCTACGTACCCCGGTCGTGCTGACGGAATTCGATCTGTTCGGCGTGCCCGTGGAGCTCGGGGCGGGCTCGCCGTTGCGGCGTGCGATCGGGTTAGCGCAGCAGATCGTGCTTCGACACAACCAAAACAGCTTCTCGTTTGTGTTCGCGGCGCTCAGCTTTTGCAGTCCTGAGACCAACCGTTACCGCTACCGACTCGTGGGGCTGGAAAGCCGGTGGCACAAGGTCGGCAGTGATCAGCGTCGGGCCAGCTATACGACGCTGCCTCCGGGGCACTATCGCTTTGAGGTACAAGGGGCCAGCATTCGCGGGCCATGGAGTCCCAGCACGAGCATCAGCGTGGTCATTCTGCGAGCCTGGTGGCAGATGTGGTGGTTCCAAGCGGCCGTCGCAGCTCTCATCGCTGCGGTTGCGGTTGTCGCCTATCTCGCGCATGTCCGCCGCCTCGCGCGTCAATTGGAAGTCGGCTTTGAGGAGCGCACCTCGGAACGAACGCGCATTGCGCGGGAGTTGCACGATTCCCTGCTGCAGGGGTTTCAAGGGCTGATGTTCCGCCTGCAGGCAGTACGCCAGATGCTGCCGGCGCAGCCTGAGGAAGCGGCCTTGGCGCTCGAGCATGCGCTCGAAAGGGGGGATTCCAGCATTGCCGAGGCTCGCGACGCGGTGAGCAATCTGCGCGGTCCGCGCAGCGACTCAGACCTCGTGGAATCGCTCAAGGCGCTAGGCGCGGAATTCGGTGTGGGTGACAGTTCGGCTTCTCCGTCGTATCGTGTAGTCGTCGAAGGACAGGCGCGCGCGGTTTGTCCCATGGTGCGTGACGAGATTTACCAGGTTGCACGGGAGGCCTTCCGTAATGCCTATCAGCACGCGAAGGCTAAGCAGATCGAGATCGAGGTCATCTATGACAGCACGAACCTCACAGTTCGTATACGTGACGACGGGCTGGGACTCGATCAGGAGATTCTTACGCGCGGCATGCGCGCAGGCCATTGGGGGCTGCAGGGAATGCGCGAGCGCACGGTGCGTCTGGGGGGTAAGTTCAGTGTGTGGAGCGAGCACGAAGCGGGAACCGAGGTCGAGATCGTCATGCCGGGCAAGGTCGCTTACTGGAAGGGCAGCCACCGAAAAGTCCTGTAGGGGGTGACTTATGCAAATCAACACGCAATCTTCACCCATCCGCATACTTGCTGTAGATGACCATCCACTGCTTCGGGAGGGAATTGCCGCGCTAATCGGTACTCAGACTGACATGCGTCTGGTTGCGGAAGCCGCCAGCGCATCCGAGGCGATCGAGAAGTTTCGCGGCACCCGCCCGGACGTTACGTTGATGGACATTCAGATGCCTGGCGCGAGCGGCATCGATGCCATCGCCGCCATTCGGACCGAATGTCCGGACGCCAGAATCATCGTCTTGACGACCTATGCCGGTGACGCCCTGGCTGAGCGCGCGCTGCGGGCGGGCGTGCAGGGTTACCTGCTCAAGGGCTCCGTGCGCAAAGAGCTTCTGGACGCGATTCGCAAGGTCCATGCGGGCCTCAAGAGGATCCAGCCTGAGATCGCCGCAGAACTCGCGAGTTGCCTGGGCGAGGAGGGCCTTTCGGTGCGTGAGCTCGAGGTGCTGACGCTGGTTGCGGCTGGAAACGCGAACAAGTCCATCGCATCCAAATTGTCGCTCACGGAGGAAACGATCAAAGGTCACGTGAAGAATATTCTGGCCAAGTTGCGCGCGAACGACCGCACGCACGCGGTTACGCTGGCCCTCAGGCGAGGAATGATCGAGCTTTGACCCCCCGAAAGAGGGGGTGCGGAGCAACTCGTTACGGGGTAGGGGCGCGCCGCCGGGAGCTTTAGTCTCGGCGGACGCCATGCAGCGGCTTTTCTCAACATTCCCCAACTCCTCGCCCGGCGTCGCGCTGCTCTTGCTTCGAGCTTCGATCGCCGCGCCGCTGCTGCTCGATGCGGCAGTGCCAGGCTGGAGCGGAGGTCCCCTCCTGGGATGGGGCCTTCAGGTGCCGGAGGCAATATGCGGCGCCCTGTTGCTGGTCGGTGCATGGATGCCTCTCGCGAGTGCAGCGGTAATCGGTATCGAGGTCGTGCTCGTGCTGTATCATCCGGCAGCCAGCAGCACTTGCCTGACACGCGCCGCGATCAGTCTGAGTCTCATGCTGCTCGGCCCGGGTGCATGGTCTGTGGATGCCCGCCTATATGGTCGCAAGCGCATCAACATATAACCTCGCCGACTGCCTTTGCTGGCGAAGTGGTGCAGCAGACAGCGATGTATGCGCGGCGCTCGGGGCGGATGTGGCTGCAAATCTGCCCACTACCGCGGTAGCGGAAACCCACTCTGCACAATGCGGCTAAAGCCCGGCTAAAGCTCGGCTAAAGCGAGATGAATCTCAGCGGCACACGCGGGACTGGACGTGATGCGAGGATCTCAGCTCGGGTGGATCATGTCTCGCGCATAGGCCAGTCCGATTCCATACCCTCCGCCGTGCGCTTCGATGATCGCGCGTGCATCGTTGTAGGTATCGCGACGCGTCCAATCCCGCTGAAGCTCGAGGAGCACTTGGATCCACGAGGTCATCTGCGCACCAGCCGCTTGCATGCGCCGTAGGGCCAGCTCGTGGCTGACTGGAGTCAAACCACCGCAGGCGTCTGCGACGACTGAGACCTCATACCCGTCGGCGAGCGCGGAGAGCACGGGGAAGGATACGCAAGCCTCGGTCAGCAGGCCTGAGAGCAGAAGCCGGCGCCGGCCGGTGTTCGCGATCGCCGAACGGACCGCTTCGTCCTCCCAGAGATTCATGTTGTGCCGTTCCATCACAGGGACATCGGAAACGAGCCCGCGGATTCGCGGCATCAGGGGTCCGCTGTAGACCTTGCTGGCTGACGTGGAAATGATTATTGGAACATGAAACGCCAAGGCGGTGCGGACCGATGCAATAACGTTGTCGAGCAGCGTCTGTCGGTCCATCGAGCCGACGCCAAAGGCAAGTCCGGCTTGCTGATCGACCAGCACCAGAGCACAGTCTTCGGGCCGAAGGAGCGGTGTTCGATCAGTCATGGCCGCGATTATCGCCTCGGCCTCCGAAGATGATTGAAGCATCGTGTTTTTCTTGCATGAACCACCGCACCATCAAGGCGGCGGGGAGTCGGGCGGGACATGAGGAACTGGCTTGCGCACCTGACGTATCTGTTCAGTGCGCGTCAGATAGCAACGCACCGGGGGGACGGGGCAAGTGATCGATCCGAGATCCGCAATGGTGCGCCGCGTCTGGGCATACCCGCAATTCCGAGCGCCTGATGACCCTCGCTCGCCATTGCGGTCATCGCCTGATGATCTTCGAGGGCTCGGTCTACAGCTTCATGCACCAGTTTGCACCCGATTACACCGGTGGCCTTTGGTGGTTGCGGCCGGTATTACGGTCTGCCTCTTCACGTATAGCCACCTGTCTTCGAGTACTTTGGCGACGAGGTTTTCGCCGAGCACTTCCACCGCTTCGGGATCTCGCCGCGGAGCACGCCGAGGCTCGGCAATTTTCGCGGCCATCGACTGAGCTCAGGGTGCCTTGAATTTGTGCAGCCCCTCGGCGCGCGTCACCGCACCGCATTCGCCTGGGACTTCGACTGGATCGGAGCAATCCAGGTGCTGCTCTGCTCATCACCCTTGCCGACAAATAGGTCCTCGCAAAGGGCATGCAGACGGCTGCAAGCGCAATCCACTGCGTAGTACCAGGTATGAGCCTTCAATTTGTCCGGCGCGCTGGGGGTGGCGACCATGCTGCATTCTTTGCCGGCCTGGGCCAGCGTCATAGTGATGCAGTGCCCCAACGGCATAGGTACTTGCCGCAGGTCCTCGTGAATCCGACTCCGACGTATAGCCTCTGATCCTCCGGTGTGCCGTTTCCGAACTGAGAGCCTCGCCCGGGAGCCCGATCGGATAGCTGCGTGCTAGGTCGAGGGGCGAGCCGTCATTCTGGCGTGCGGGCTAGCTAGTACCGCTTAGTCGGCGCTCCAGCGCGGGCTGACTCCCGCTGCCCGCTGTTGACAGCAGCCGACCTGCAACATGCGAGGAGGTGCTAACTCGGAGGGTTTGCAGGATAGCCTAGCGGCAGCTCGTGTCAGACACTACAGCGTATGTCAGGCGGCAACCCTTGCATTCAGTGTCGTGTCTCTCCCGAGACGAAGGTGCGTTTGCACGCGATCGCCGAGCAGCGCGGCGTCACCGAATCCGCGCTCCTGAAGAAGTTCGTTGATGTCGCGCTGCTCCAGAGCGCCGGCACGCCAGACTCAAACGTCGCCCGGCAGGTCGATGCCATTCCCCGGAACGCGCGCTTGTTCGTGCGGCTGCGACCGGATGACCACGTGCTGTTGCGGGAGCGCGCCGCCGCGCGAGGAATGGCCGCCGCCACGTATGCCTCGATTGTCCTTCGGACCCACCTGCGGGGCATCGCACGGATTCCCGACCGCGAGTTCGCCGAGCTCAAGCGATCCGTGGCCGAGCTCGGGGCCATCGGCCGCAACCTCAATCAGATTGCCCGTGTAGCGAACGCGACGGGCACAAGTGACCGGCCCGAATCGGCAAGACCTGCAGGCGCTTCTGCGCGCCTGCTCGGCGCTCCGCGACCATGTGAAGGAACTGGTTCGCGCGAACGCCGCCAGCTGGGAGACGTGACATGCCCAAGCGTCGTATCGTCGATCTGCGGGAAGGTCCGGAGCCCTTGCTCAACGTTGCGAGCTTCGGCCGGCGTGGGCCGGGGCACCGCCCGCCCTCCAAGGCGGAGATTGCGCACATCTCCCGCACCGTCCGGCGCACGCCGGAAGTGGTCGTCAAAGTCTCGGGCGGAGCGCGAAGCCTTCGAGGGGTCGCCCAGCACCTCGACTACATTGGCCGAGAGGGTCGCGGAGAAGTACAGACTGACGACGGCGAGCGCCTCCAGGGGAAGGGATTCGAGAAGGAACTTCTCGAAGATTGGGATCTCGATCTCGAAGCGCAGCGGCGCCGCAGCGAGCGCGCGATTGCCGCGGGACGCAAGCCGCCCAAACTGGTGCACAACCTGGTGTTCTCGATGCCGAAAGGCACGCCGCCCGATAAGGTGCTGCGTGCGGTGCAGGTCTTCGCGCGGGAGAAATTCGCGCTGAAGCACCGATACGCTATGGCGCTCCATGTCGACCAGGGCCACCCGCATGTGCATATGGTGATCAAGGCGGTGAGCGAGCAAGGCGTGAGGCTCTACATCCGCAAGCCGATGCTGCGCGAGTGGCGGCAGGACTTCGCGAAGTACCTGCGAGACCTTGGCGTGGAGGCGAACGCGACAGAGCGGGCCGTGCGGGGCGAGACCCGAGCGCACCAAGCGGGACGGCATTCACCGCGCGATGCTTCGCGGCAAGTCGACGCACATGCGGGCGCGTGCCGAAGCGGTTGCCCGGGAGCTCGCAGCGGGCGGCCCCAAACCCGATCCCGGCAAGCGCGTACTGCTTGAGACCCGCCGGGCAGTGCTGGACGGGTGGCGCGGCCTGGCAGACCTCCTGGAACGAGATGGCCAACCGACAGCTCGCCGGAGCTGTGCGCCGTTTCGCGGAAACGATGCCCCCGCCGTGGACAGAGAAGGAAAGAATGATGCATCAGTTCCGAGAGCGAGTCCGTGCCAACGTGACCAGAGGTGAGATTTTGACGCGATGATCGAGACCCCGACCCTGAGCCGGCTAATGGTCGGAATCCACGCGGCCAGGGAAGAAATACTAGCGTCATCCGTCGGTCTCGTGCTGTGCTTCCGGAACGCTACGTCAAGCGCGTCGTCACTCTG
>CAWHWV010000039.1:0-9676 GCA_963833085.1 uncultured Pseudomonadota bacterium | reverse complement strand
TAAACGCAAACGAGGTTATCGGGTCATGCCAATCAAGGTGGGAATCAACGGCTACGGGCGCATCGGCCGCAACGTCCTGCGCGCACTCTACGAAAGCCGGCGCACCAACGAAGTGCAAATCGTCGCGCTCAATGACCTCGGCGATGCGAAAACCAACGCACACCTGACGCGTTATGACACCGTGCACGGCAGATTTGACGGCGAGGTGAAAGTCGACGGTGACGCGATGATCGTGAACGGCGATCGGATCAAGGTACTCGCCGAGCGCGATCCGGCCAAACTTCCCTGGGGCGACCTCGGTGTCGAGTATGTTTTCGAAAGTACCGGCTTGTTCACCAGCAAGGCGAAGGCCAGCGCCCACCTGAAGGGTGGGGCGAAGCGCGTCATCATTTCGGCGCCGGGTGGTGAGGATGTAGACGCCACGATCGTCTACGGCGTCAACGACAATGTGCTGAAGAGCGATTTCACCGTCATTTCCAACGCCTCCTGTACCACGAACTGCCTGGTTCCCGTGGTCAAGGTGGTGCATGACAGGATCGGCATGGTCAATGGCATCATGACCACGATCCATTCTTACACCAACGACCAGGTGCTGACGGACGTCTATCACTCTGACCTGCGCCGTGCGCGCTCCGCCACGATGTCGCAGATCCCCACCAAGACAGGTGCCGCTGCGGCCGTTGGCCTGGTGCTTCCGGAGTTGAAGGGCAAGCTCGATGGTTATTCCATCCGTGTGCCGACCATCAACGTGTCGCTGGTCGACCTCACCTTCACGGCCAAGCGCCCCACGACGGCGGAGGAAGTGAACAACCTGATGCGCCAGGCGGCGGCCTCCGGCCCGCTCAAGGGCGTGCTCGCCTACAACGACGCGCCGCTGGTCTCGAGCGACTTCAACCACGACCCGCACTCGTCGATCTTCGACGCTACGCTGACCAAGGTCATCGACGGCACTCTGGTCAAGGTGTTCGCCTGGTACGACAATGAGTGGGGCTTCTCCAACCGCATGATCGACACCACACTCGCCTGGGCCAAGGCAGCATGAAAGTACTGCGCATGATGGACCTGGACCTGCGCGGCAAGCGGGTCCTGATCCGCGAGGATCTCAACGTACCGATTCAGGATGGCGTCGTTACCAGCGATGCGCGCATCCGCGCGGCGCTGCCGACCATCCGCCATGCGCTGGATAAGCGCGCCAAGGTGTTCATCCTCTCGCATCTCGGCCGCCCCGAGGAGGGCAAGGTCGATGAGTCGCTGTCGCTCAAGCCCGTGGCGGCGCGCCTTTCGGAGCTGTTGGGCAAGGCCGTGCCGCTGCGGCGCGACTGGCTCGACGGTGTCGATTGCGAGCCCGGCAGCGCGGTGCTCTGCGAGAACGTGCGCTTCAACAAGGGCGAGAAGAAGGACGACCCGGCGCTCGCCCGCAGGATGGCCGATCTTTGCGATGTCTTCGTCATGGATGCGTTCGGCACCGCGCACCGGGCGGAGGCCAGCACCCACGGGGTCGTGAAATTCGCCAAGAGTGCCTGCGCGGGGCCGCTGCTGGTCGGTGAGCTCGATGCTCTCGAGCGCGCGCTCGAGAAGCCCGCGCGGCCGCTGGTCGCCATCGTTGCAGGCTCGAAGGTGTCGACCAAGCTCACGGTGCTCGAATCGCTGCTCACCAAGGTCGACAAGCTGATCGTCGGCGGCGGCATTGCCAACACCTTCCTGGCCGCGACCGGGGTGACGGTCGGTAAGTCCCTCTACGAGCCGGAGCTGCTCGACGTCGCGCGCCGGCTCACCACGCAGGCGCGCGAGCGCGGCGCGGAGATTCCGCTGCCGACCGACGTCGTGGTCGCCAAGGAGCTTGCCGCCACCGCGCACGCCGACGTGCGACCCATTCACGAAGTCCGCCCGGACGAAAGGATTCTCGACATCGGTCCGGACACCGCCGAGCACCTGAGCGACATGCTGCAATCGGCGGGCACCATCATCTGGAACGGACCGGTCGGAGTGTTCGAGTTCGAGCAGTTCGGCGAGGGCACGCGCGCCATCGCCCAGGCGATCGCCCGCAGCAAGGCATTCTCGCTGGCCGGCGGCGGCGATACGCTCGCAGCGATCGAGAAGTACAAGGTCGAGGACGGGATTTCCTACATCTCCACGGGCGGCGGCGCTTTCCTCGAGTTCGTGGAAGGCAAGAAGCTGCCGGCCGTCGCCGCCCTCGAAGATCGCGCAAGGAGCTGACCATGTTGCGACGAACGAAGATCGTGGCGACCGTCGGTCCGGCGACTGACGACATCGCTGTCTTGACGGAAATGATGCGCGCCGGGCTGGATGTCGTGCGGCTCAACGCCTCGCACGGGACGGTAGAGGACCGCCGGCGCCGGCTGGGAATGGTGCGTGAGGCCGCGGAGCACGCCAACAAGTGCATCGGCGTTCTTCTCGATCTGGGCGGACCCAAGATCCGCATCGAGAGCTTCCGCGACAAGAAAGTAATGCTGCAGGAGGGCCGGCCCTTCACGCTCGACACGGCGCTCGACCCGAAGGCGGGCACGATCGACGAGGTCGGCTGCGCCTACAAGGATCTGCCCAAGGACGTCGCTGCGGGTGACACGTTGCTGCTCGGTGACGGCCAGATCGTGCTCGGCGTGGAGCGCGTCAGCGGCACGCGAATCGAGACGTGCGTGCGCGTAGGCGGGGAGCTGTCGGATCGCAAGGGCCTGAATCGGCAGGGCGGCGGCATTTCGGCGCCGGCGATCTCGGACAAGGACCGCGAGGACATCCGCTTTGCGGCCGAGGAGCAGGTCGACTACATGGCGGTCTCCTTTGCGCGCGATGCCGCCGACATCGATCAGGCTCGCCTGCTCGTTCGCCAGGCGGGGGGTGACGCCCGCATCGTGGCCAAGGTGGAGCGGCACGAGGCCGTCACGAATCTGCCGGGCATCATCGACGCAGCAGACGTCGTCATGGTGGCCCGCGGCGATCTCGGTGTCGAGATGGGCTACGCCGAGCTGACAGGGCTGCAGAAAACCATCATCCATCAGACCCGCAGCCGCAACCGCGTGGTGATCACCGCCACCCAGATGATGGAGTCGATGATCCAGAACCCCGTCCCGACACGCGCCGAGGTCAGCGATGTGGCCAACGCCGTCATGGACGGCACGGACGCCGTGATGCTGTCGGCGGAGACCGCCACGGGCCGTTACCCGGTGAAGGCCGTGGAGGCGATGGCTCAGGTCATCCAGGGCGCGGAGAAATACCAGCTCACTCACAGCCGTACCCGCCATCGCACCGAGGGCCAGTTCAAGGGAACCGAGGAGGCGATCGCCATGGCCGTGATGTATGCGGCCAACCATCTGAAGGTGCGCGCCATCGTCGCACTGACGGAGTCGGGGGCGACGCCACTGTGGATGTCGCGTATCCGCTCCGACATTCCCATCTATGCCTTCACACGGCATGAGCCGACGCGCCGCCGGGTCACGATCTACCGTGGCGTCTATCCCGTTATTTTTGATGTTACGCACCCCACTTCCCCTGGCGCGCTCTACGGCGCCCTGTTCTCGCGCCTCCTGGAGCTCGATCTGGTGAAGCGCAAGGATCTGGTGATCCTCACCAAGGGGGAGCTATCGGGAGTCCAGGGCGGCACGAACTCCATGCAGATACTTCAGGTTGCATGAGTTTATTGGCGCTGCTGCGACGGGGGTTGTAATCCTCGGGGCAGCGCCCGTGGCATTATTCGTCGATGGACGCGCCCATCGAAGTCGCGAAAAAGCCACTGGCGCGCCCGACCGTCGGGCTGGTCCTGACCGGCGGGGGCGCGCGCTCGGCGTATCAGGTGGGCGTGCTGCTCGCGCTGACCGAGCTCCTGCCGCGCGCCCGTAATCCCTTCCCGGTCATCGTGGGCACCTCCGCGGGCGCGGTGGCCGCCAGCGTGATGGCGGCGGAGGCGCACCGCTGGCGGCGTGCTGTGGCGGGGCTCGAGCGCGTCTGGGCCAACTTTCGCACCGGCCAGGTCTTCCACGTGAATTCCGCGCACATGCTGCGTGCCGGCACGCACTGGCTGCTGGCGCTGCTTTCGGGCGGCCTCGTGCTCTCGCCGCCCAAGGCCATGCTCGACAACAGCCCGCTGCGGCAGCTTCTGGGAACCCACGTGGACTTTGCGAGCATTCATCGCAGCATCGCACGCGGCCATCTGCAGGGCTTCGCGCTCTGCGCAACGAGCTATGCCACCGGACACTCGGTCGCCTTCTTCGACGGCCGGGACTCGATCCCCGAGTGGACCCGCGCGCACCGCATGGGACGGCGCGTGGAGCTGACCCTGGATCACCTCATGGCGAGCTCCGCGATCCCGCTGCTGTTCCCGCCGATGGGCATCGGCCGGGAATACTTCGGCGACGGCGCGATGCGTCAGTTGAATCCGCTGAGTCCTGCCATTCATCTCGGCGCCGACCGCCTGCTGGTCATCGGCGTGCAGGCGCGGCGGGCGGCGGGCGTGGGCGCCGGCAGCGGCACCAGCCGCTCGATGCCGACTCCGGGCGAGGTGCTCGGCTACATGATCGACACATTGTTCACCGACCAGATATACGGCGATCTCGAGCAGATCGAGCGCATCAACCAGCTGGTGCAGGAGGCGCCCTTCGCCGCGCGGGGCCTGAGGCATGTGGACACCCTGATGCTCGCCCCGAGCATCGATCCGCGCGAAGTCGCCGGCCGATTCACGGGTGAGATGCCGCGCAGCCTGCGTGCGCTGCTGCGAGTCATCGGCGGCCGCGACGTGGCGGGATATCAGCTCGCGAGCTACCTCATGTTCGAGGCGGGCTACACCCGGGCGCTCATCGAGCTCGGCTACCGCGACGCCATGGAGGCGAGATCGGCGCTGGTCGCCTTCATGAACGGCGAGCGGCTGCCGCCCCTAATGACCGCCGCCGGCGTCGCGCAAGCGACGTGAGTTTATTGGCGCAAATCGCTCCCGGCGATTCGCGCGAGCGCGCCCTGTGACCGGGATTCACCCCGCGGCCCCGGGAACGGCCCGGGGCCGCTCACCGGATCGCTTTCGGGCGGCTCAATTGAGCTAGCGGGTCAGACCCGTGTGGCGCGCCATCACGGTCGGAAATTCACCGCCGAACTGCGCCACCAGCTTGTCGACGATGTAGACGGAGCGGTGCTGGCCGCCGGTGCAGCCGATCGCCACGGTGAGATAGCCGCGATTACTCGCGACGTATTCGGGGATCCGGGCACGAATGAACTGCGCGATGTCCGCGACCAGCGCCGCGACGTTGGTCTGCCCTTCGAGGAAGCGGATGACCGCGGCGTCGCGTCCCGTGAGGCCGCGCAACGCCGGCTCCCAGTAGGGGTTGGGAAGAGAGCGGGCGTCGAACACGAAATCGGCGTCGCCCGGAATGCCGTGCTTGAAGCCGAATGATTCGAATGTGAGCGACAGGCGACCGGCATGCGGCTCCCCGACACGCTGCTTGATGAGCTCCCGCAGCGCGTGCACTCCCAGCCGGGAAGTATCGATGACGAGATCGGCCGCATAGACGATGGGCTCGAGGAGCTGGCGCTCCAGCGCTATGGCCGCGCGCAGATCGACATCGTGCCGGCTCATCGGATGCTTGCGCCGCGTCTCCGCGAAGCGCCGCAGCAGCTCGTCGTCGGTCGCGGTCAGGAAGATGACCTCACACTCGATCCCGCTGCGGCGCAGCTCGTCGGTGAGTTGCGGCACTGTGGCGATCTCCGCCGCGGTGTTGCGCGCATCGAGCCCGACCGCGGCGCGCTCATAGGTGCGCTCCGGGCCGCGCACGGCGTGGGAGACGAAGGGTTTGAGCAGCGCCGCCGGGATGTTATCGATGCAGTAGAAGCCCAGGTCCTCGAGCATGTGCAGGGCCACGCTCTTGCCGGAGCCGGAGAGACCGCTTAAGACTACGATGCGCATCGCGCCACCGCCCCCGCACTACCCGTGGTCCTCTTGCGAGCGCGCCGTCAGGCGCGCAGCGCCCGGCCCTCGACGGCATGATGGTCCGTCACCTTCTCCTTGTGCTTCTTGATGCAGCGGTCGAGCTTGTCGGCCAGGAGATCGATGGCGGCGTACATGTTCTCTTCGGTTGCGTCCGCATGGATCGAGTTGCCGCTCACATGCAGGGTCGCCTCGGCCTTCTGTCGCAGTTTCTCCACCGTCAGGACGCAATGCACGTCGATGACCTGCTCGAAATGTCGTCCGATGCGCTCGAGCTTCTTCTCCACATAGCCTCGCAGAGAGGGGGTCACCTCGACGTGGTGGCCGGTGACGTTGAGCTGCATAGCCGTCTCCTTCAGTGTTGTGGCTGACATCATCTCAGTTCACTTCAATTCACATCTGGCCCAGGCCGGCCCGTCGGCGCTCGTTGGAGGGCGGAATGCCCATCGCCTCGCGGTATTTCGCGACGGTGCGGCGTGCGACCGGGATGCCTTCCGCCGAGAGGAGCTCGGCGATCCGGCCGTCGCTCAGCGGCGATTCCGCTTCCTCGTCCTTGACGAGCTTTCTGATCTTGGCGCGGATGGCGGTCGAGGAGGTGCCCGACCCGTCGGCGCCCTCGACGTGGCTCGAGAAGAAATAGCGCAGCTCGAACACGCCGCGCGGGGTGTGCATGTACTTGCCGGAAGTGACGCGGGAAATGGTGGACTCGTGCATGCCGATCGCCTCGGCGATGTCCTTCAGGATCATCGGCCGCATGTGCTCCTCGCCGTGCTCGAGGAAGGCCGTCTGCCGCTCGACGATCGAGCGCGCGACCTTGATCAGCGTCTCGTGGCGGATCTCCAGGCTCTTCAGCAGCCAGCGCGCCTCCTGCAACTGCGCGCGCATGGTGGCATGGGTCGAGTTGCGCCCGATGAGGCTGGCGTAGCTCTGGTTGAGGCGCACCCGCGGCATGGTGGCGGAGTTGATCTCCACCGCCCAGCCATGCTCGGTTCGCCGGACGAACACGTCGGGTACCACGTACTCGGCCGAACCCGCGCTCACCGTGGCGCCCGGGCGCGGATGGCACGAGCGTACCAGCGCGAGCGCGCTGGCGAGCTCCTCGTCGCTGGCCCGCAGCTCCCGCTTCACGACCGCGAGCTCGCGGCCGGCAATGCGCTCGAGGTGGTGCCGGGCGATCTCGATCGCGGCATTGAACCCGGGGATCGCCGGATCGAGCTGCCGCAGTTGCAGCTCGATGCACTCGCCGACCGAGCGCGCGCCGATGCCTGGCGGATCGAGCGCCTGAACGACGTCCGCGAGGGCGGTTGCGACCTCCGCGGGCTCGCAGTGAATTTCGGGCCGCAGGGTGTTGGCGATTTCCTCCAGCGGCTCCGTCAGATAGCCGTCGTCGCTGATGGCGTCGACGATGGCGCGCGCAATGGCTAACTCGCGCGGCGCGAGCTTCACCAGCTCGAGCTGCCAGAGAAGATATTCCTGCAGAGACTGACCGGCCGAGTCGGCGAATTCCTGCTGCCGGTCATCGTCATCGCCGCTCCAGGGGGTCTCGGCCGGGCCGACGCTGTGCTCGCCCCAGCCCTCATCCAGCACTTCCACGGCGCTCTCGCGCGGTCCTTCCGCGGGGGCTTCGGCAGGTTCCGGCACCGCCGCGTGCTCCAGCGTCGTGGTGTCGAGGCCTTCCTCATGGCCATCATCCATCGCCTCCAGCATGACGTTGGTCTCGAGGAGCTCGCGGATATGCGCTTGCAGCTCGAGGGCAGGCAGCTGCAGGAGCCGGATCGCCTGCTGCAGCTGCGGGGTCATCGTCAGTTGCTGACCCAGCTTTAGCTGCAGGGAGGGTTTCAGCATGCTGACACGGAGGCGGCCTTAGGCCTTCCCAGGGTAAGTCTCTGATCTTGCACAGTTTATCAGAAGAGTCGGGTCCTTCAGAGCCGGAACGACTCACCCAAGTACACCTCACGCACTTGGGGGTTGGCAAGGATTTCTTCCGCAGTTCCTTGAGCGATCACCGTCCCCTGGTTGACGATGTAGGCGCGCCCGCAAACCCCCAGGGTCTCGCGCACATTATGGTCGGTGATCAGCACCCCGATGCCGCGGCTCGTCAGCTCGCGGATGATGCGCTGAATGTCCAGCACGGACAGCGGATCCACCCCCGCGAAGGGCTCATCGAGCAGCATGAAGTGCGGCTCGGCGGCGAGCGCCCGCGCGATCTCCACCCGCCGTCGCTCCCCGCCCGAGAGCGCGAGCCCGAGGCTGCGGCGCACGTGACCGATGCGCAGCTCCTCCAGCAGTTCCTCGAGCCGCTGCTCGCGCGCCGCGCGATCGAGGTCGCGCCGCGTCTCCAGGACTGCGAGCACGTTGTCCTCCACCGACAGCTTGCGGAAGACGGAAGCTTCCTGCGGCAGGTAGCCGAGGCCCAGCTGGGCCCGCCGGTGCATCGGCAGGAGCGTGAGGTCCGTGTCGCCGAGGTGAATCCGGCCGGCATCACAGGGTACGAGCCCGACGATCATGTAGAACGCGGTCGTCTTGCCGGCGCCGTTGGGCCCCAGGAGCCCCACCACCTCGCCGTTCGAGACCTCGAGGCTGAGACTGCTGACGACCTTACGGGATTTGTAGCTCTTCTCGAGCCCGCTCGCGCGCAGGGTCGTCATGAACCGCCCTGGGGCGGCTTGGCGGCACCCTTGTTCGGTGGCGGCGAGCCTTGCTTCGGCGCGGATTGCGGCGTGATGGTGATGTGCACGCCCTGGGTTGCGCCGCCGGAAGTCGCCAGCACCTTCTGCTCACGGATGCTGTAGGAGATCGATGGCGCGCTCATCTCGTTGTGACCGTCCGAGATCCAGGCGTCCTTGCTGAGCAGGATCGTGCCCTGGCCGACGTCGTACACGATCTGGTCCGCATGACCCTTCTCCATGCCGAGATCGCCCAAGCGCTGCTGCTCGAATTCCGCCGGATTGCCGTTGACCGTTGCGCCGGCAATGCGATTGTCGCGAAACTCCACCGTCGCGTCGTCGGAGCGCAGGGTGCCGCGCGGCGGAGCCTCGATGTGCACGTTGCCGGTGAATGTCCAGCGGCTGTTCTGGAAATTGACCCCACCCGTGCCGCGCGCATGATCAGCTGTCACCCGGGTCTTGCCCTGGGAGATCACGACGTTGCTGCAGACCATCGTTTGCGTCTTGTAGTTCACGCCTCCTGATTTGCAGTAGACGTTGACCTGCTCTTGGGGGTTGATGGGCAGGGGCGGGCCGGCCGGGACTGCGCCGGCGCGGGTCGGCGGGGCGGGCGCATTTGCGGCGTACGCGGCCAGCGGTGCGAGCGCCAAGCAGAGGATGCGGAGACTATTGTCAGTAAGTGCCATGTACAGCGGATTCTAGTTCGACGTGATCGTCCTTCAAATTGGCGACGAGTCCGGTGGAGTTCAGCTGCTTCCCTGCCCAGAGCAACTGCACCGGGTCCTTGGTTCTCACGATATTGGTTCGCAGGTCGACCGACAGCGTGGCGGTGAACATCTGCGCGTCTCCCGCGGTGCCGCCCATCGCGCCCGAGATGTGCACATTGCCCGCCAGCTGCACCCGATCCGCGGCCTGCTCGAGCTCGCCGCTATCGGCAGTCCCGGTCCAGGGGTTGCCGTTCGCATCCAGAAAGCTCGTCTGCACCTGCGTGAGCTGCACCTGGTCCTCGTTCGGCAACTGCCGGATGGTGGCGGCGTCGAGCGTGTAGAGCGGCACTCCATCCGTGCCGGTTTCCACCAGTCGC
>CAWHWV010000038.1:0-25028 GCA_963833085.1 uncultured Pseudomonadota bacterium | reverse complement strand
CGGCGAGACAGCGACACTCTGGTGCTTTTCGGGGCGACCGGAGACCTCTGCTATCGGAAGATATTCCCCTCCCTCAACAACCTCGTGCGCCGCGGCCTGTTGCACGTGCCGGTGATCGGCGTCGCGCGCGCCGGCTGGAACCTCGATCAGCTTGCCGACAGGGTGCGCGACAGCATCAAGAAATTCGTTTCCTCGCCGGACGAGGCCGCCCTGGGACGCCTGGTCGCCTTGCTGCGTTATCACGACGGCGATTACCAGGACCGCGAGACTTTCGTCGCGCTGCGCCAGGCGCTCGGGGACTCGCAGCGACCGCTCTATTACCTCGCGATCCCGCCCAGCATGTTTCCGGTGGTCATCGATCACCTGGGCACCTCCGGCGCCGCCCAGGGCGCGCGCGTGGTGGTGGAGAAGCCGTTCGGGCGCGATCTCGCTTCCGCGGAGGGGCTGAATCAGGAACTGCACAAGCGGTTTCCGGAGAGCTCCATCTTCCGCATCGATCACTACCTCGGCAAGGAGGCGGTGCAGAACATCCTCTATTTCCGCTTCGCCAACTCCTTCCTCGAGCCGATCTGGAATCGCAACTTCGTTGCCAGCGTGCAGATCACGATGGCGGAGACGCTCGGAGTCGAGGGGCGCGGCAAATTCTACGAGGAGACCGGAGCCATCCGCGACGTAATGCAGAACCACCTGCTGCAGATCCTGGCGCTGCTCACCCTGGAGCCGCCGGTCAACACCGAGGGCGAGTCGCTGCGCGACGAGAAGGTGAAGGTGCTGAAGGCGGTGCGGCCCGTGAGTGCGGATGGCGTGGTGCGCGGGCAGTTCGCCACTTACCGGCAGGAGAAGGGCGTGTCGCCCGATTCCAAGGTGGAGACGTACGCGGCGATGCGGCTCGAGATCGATTCCTGGCGCTGGAGCGGGGTCCCGTTCTATCTGCGTGCCGGCAAGTGCCTGCCGGTGACGGCGACGGAAGTCGTAGTCGATCTGAAGCCGCCGCCGGCGCACGTGTTTGGCGAGGCGGGTCCGGACTATCCCAACTACGTGCGGTTTCGGGTCGGACCGGATGTGGCGATCGCACTGGGCGCCCATGCCAAGAAGGCGGGCGCGGCGATGCAGGGGCGGGAGGTGGAGCTCTTCGTCGCGCAGCACGACGCGGATGTGATGGATGCGTACGAACTTCTGATCAGCGCGGCGCTCATCGGGGATACGTCGCACTTTGCGCGCGAGGATGAAGTGGAGGCCGCGTGGGCGATCATGGACCCGGCGTTGGGAAGGACGGACGCGCCCTATGTCTACACCTGCGGCACCTGGGGGCCGAAGGAGTCCGAGCGGCTGTTGAGCGGAGCCTGCAGCTGGCACAACCCCGGCAAGGAGCCACAGGGCTGGACGCGCTCGTGCGCGCCCTCGCACCTGCCGCTGGGTAAATTCGCGCCGTAATAGCGGCTATGCGGCCGGCTCGACGCCGCAGCGGTAGACGCGTTCGGCGCCCGGGTCGAGGCGAACCGCGTCGGCCCATTCCGAGCGGTTGAAGGCGTTGGCCATGCATTCCATCGGTTCCAACGCGACCGAGCGCCGCGCGCCGAGCTTGAGTGTGTCGCCGGTGAAGGCGTGCATCACGCCGCGCTCCTGCCAGACGGTTATTCCGAATCCGCTCTTGGGATCCGTGAGACGCGTACGGATGCGGCCGTCTGCGCCCGCGACCAGATCGGTGTATTCCTGATCGAGGACGCTGCCAGCGATCAGGCGTGAGCGCCGGAAATCGAGGTCCGGCACATCGTCCAACGGAACGTAGGCGGCATCGCCGGCCAGCGCGATCAGATCGGCGCCCGTGCGGATGAGCGTTTGCGCGGGTATCTCCAGCGTCCACTCATCGGCGAAGCCGTCGCTGACACGGAAGTACGGATGCCACCCGAAGAAGCAGGGCGCGGGCTCGTCGCCGGTGTTGCGCATGCGCACCGCCAGGGCGAGTCCGCCGGCATCGAGGGTGAAGCTGACAGAGACACCGATGGCAAAGGGATAGCCTGGCACTCGGCCGGCGGAAGTGCTCAGTGTTACCCGGGCGGAGCCGGCGTCCGCGGCAAGCTCCGTCACTGCAAAGTCCGCATCGCGCACGAAGCCGTGGCGGGACTCGCGCTTCCCTGGAGCTGCTCCCGGCTGCAAATCGTAGTCGTCGCCGTCGAAGCTGTAGCGCGCATCGGCAATGCGGCCGGCGAAGGGCACCATGACGCCGAAGCGCGAACCCGGGCGCGTGACGATTTCGGCAGCATCGCGGTAGCCTGCGGCAATGTCGAACGAACGACCGCCACGCGCGACCTCGAAGCCGAGGAGCGCGGCACCGTGGCAGGCGATGCGCACGCGCCTGCCGCCATCGTCCTTGAGCTCTGCGATCGGCTGCTCGTCCAGGAGCGAGCGCTCGACGGTGTATTTCATGACTTGCCTTCGGGCGCTGCCAGCTCCGCGGCTCGCTCCATCCACAGCTCCACGCGTGGGCAGCTCGCGACCGCGCGCAGCGCGACGAGATTCGGGTCCTGGCCGATGAATGCGGCGATGGCATCGTGCTTACCGCCGCCCGCCACCACGAACAGGGGCTCGGCGACGTTCGCCAGGAACTCGGGGGTGACGCTGATCCCCTGCATCCCGTCCGGCCGCTGGACGGCGATGGCGAGGCGGCCGCGGGCTTGCTGGAGGTTCTCGGGCCGGAAAAGAGAGGCGGTATGGCCGTCCGGGCCTAAACCCAACAGTGCCAGGCCGATGCGCGCACCCGCTTGCAACAGAGTACGCAGGCTGCTCTCGTAGTCGCGGGCGGCTTCCTCCAGGGGGAGCTCGGTTCTGACGCGCAGCACCTGAGTTTCGGAGAGCGCCAGGGCGTCGAGCAGCGGGCGGGTCGCGTGGTAGTTGCTGGAGTCGGAGTCGGCGGGGACGTAGCGATCGTCGGAATAGACGATCGTCAGCGCATCGCCTCGCGGCGGGTGCCGCCGGGCAACCTCGCGATACGCCGGAATCGGGGTGTGGCCGCCGGAGAGCATGATCACGGGAGGGCCGCCCCCCGATTGCTTGGCGGTGGCGCGAATCGCCTCCTCGAGGCGATCGGCGAGCGCGGCGTCGAGCTCGGAGCGGGTGGCGAAACGGCGAACGTCGATTTTGGGCATGGTGGCTTCTCTAGTCGATTGGAAAAAGTCGCCTGCGGCGCTTTTTCGGACATCAGCTCCGATCCCGCCGGCAAAAGGCGCGACTTTTGCCGGCTGTGTTGGGCCATCCTCGAGCGTGGCGAGTCGGACCGCCTCCTATTCGGTCGTGCGCGGGCGCTCGGCGACCCGCACCTTCACGTCGAACTGGCTGCTGCCCCGCTGATCACTCAGGGTGAGCGTCGAGCCGGGCTTGCGGGTTGCAATGCGAGCGTTGGCGTCCTCGGCGGAGGTCACGGGAGTCCCGTCGATGGCGAGCAGCAGGTCGCCCGGCTTGAGCCCGGCCTCCAGCCCGGGGCTGCCGAAGTAGAGGTTGGCGACGACGACGCCGCCGCGAGCGAGGCCAAGCTGCTGCGCCTCCGCGTCTGAAATGTCTTCTGGCACGATCCCGATCCAGCCGCGGACCACGCGTCCGTACTCGATGATGTCGTGTAACACGCCACGGACCATGTCGACGGGTATCGCAAATCCGATGCCTTCGACCCCCAGGCTCTTGGCGACGATGGCGGTGTTGATGCCGATCAGCGCGCCGTCGGAATCGACCAGCGCCCCGCCGGAGTTGCCGAAATTGATCGGCGCATCCGTCTGGATGAAGTCCTCGAACGTCGTTATGCCGAGCTGTCCTCGCGCGGTGGCGCTGACGATGCCGTGCGTAACCGTCTGCGAGAGCCCGAGCGGATCGCCGATGGCGAGAACCACGTCGCCGACCCGAAGCTGATCCGAACGCCCGAAGGTGATCACCGGCAGGTTCGACAGATCGATCTTGAGCACTGCCAGGTCGGTATCCGGGTCCACGCCGACGACCTGCGGGGTGGCGATGCGGCCGTCGGCAAGCTGCACGCGGATGGCGCCGGCGTTCGCAATCACGTGGTAGTTCGTGACGATGTGGCCACTGTTATCGACGATGACGCCGGACCCGAGGCTGCGCTCGATGCGCTGCCTGTATTGCGGCAGGACGTTGCCGAAGAGCTCTCCGAGCGGCGACGGATCGATGCGCTCGGTGACCAGGCGGGCCGTGTATATGTTGACTACGGCGGGGGCTGCGCGCTGCACCGCCGCCGCATAGGAGAAGCGCTCGGGCGCGCGCGAGGGCGGTTCGCTTTCGGCGACGACCGGCGCGGCCGCGGGCACCGGCTGCGAGCCCTGGTTCCCGCGGATGAGATCGGGCCGCACCGCGACGATGACGAACGCGAGGGCCAGCCCGCCGACCACCGATCCGGCAATGAACGTCAATCCGCGGCTCAGTCGCTCCAGCATGTGTGCACCTCTCGCTGTGTATAATGCCGCGCCACCGCGGCGATTGGGGAGCCTGCCGAATGATCCAATCCGTGATGCCTGCCAACTTGCCTGTTCTTGCCAGGGGAGGTACCTGATGGCTACGACCGAGCGCGGCTCCGAGCTGCGCGGGCCGGGCGCGCCGTTGCCGCCTGGCGCGATACCGGAGAAGCGAGGCTTCTGGGCATGGCTCAACAAGCGCCTGCCCGTCGATGAGTTCATCGGCAGCCAGCTCACCGGCTACTACGCCCCGAAGAATTTCAATATCTGGTATTTCTTCGGCTCGCTGGCGCTCGTCGTCCTGGTGCTCCAGCTGGTCACCGGCATCTTCCTCGCGATGTACTACAAGCCGAGCGCGGCGCACGCGTTCGACTCGGTGCAGCACATCATGCGCGAGATCGACTGGGGATGGCTGATCCGGTACATGCACTCGACCGGTGCGTCGGCGTTCTTCATCGTCATCTACCTGCACATGTTCCGCGGTCTGATGTACGGCTCCTACCGCGCGCCGCGGGAGCTGCTGTGGCTGGTCGGCATGCTCGTGTACCTCGCGCTGATGGCGGAGGCGTTCATGGGCTACGTGCTGCCTTGGGGCAACATGTCCTTCTGGGGCGCACAGGTGATCGTCAACATCTTCGGCACCGTGCCGGCCATCGGGCCCGCGCTGGTGCAGTGGATCCGCGGCGACTACGGCATCGCCGATGCGACCCTGAACCGCTTCTTCGCGCTGCACGTGGCCGCCGTGCCGCTCATCCTGCTGCTGCTGGTCGGCCTGCACCTGGTCGCGCTGCGCAATAGCGGGTCGAACAACCCGGACGGCATCGAGATCAAGGAGCACAAGGGCCCGAACGGTCATCCCGTCGACGGCATTCCGTTCCACCCCTACTACACAGTCAAGGACATCGTCGGCGTCGGCGTGTTTCTGATCGTCTTCTCGCTGATCGTGTTCTATGCCCCGACGGTCCATGGGCTCTTCCTCGAGCAGCCGAACTTCGAGCCGGCCAATGCCCTGTCGACGCCGGCGGAGATCCACCCGGTGTGGTATTTCACGCCTTACTACGCAATCCTGCGTGCCGTGCCGAACAAAGGAATTGGGGCGCTGCTGCTGCTGCTGGCGTTGGTGTCGCTGCTGGTGCTGCCGTGGCTGGATCGCTCGCCGGTCAAATCCATCCGCTACAAGGGCTGGATCTCCCGCGTCATGCTCGCGATCTTCGTGGTCTCCTTCGTTGGCCTGGGATATCTGGGCCTGCAGCCCGCGGAAGGCCTTTACGTCATCCTCGCGCGCATCTTCGGGATCGGCTACTTCGCCTTCTTCTGGCTGATGCCGTTCTACTCGCGGATCGACCGAGTGAAGCCGGTGCCGGAGAGAGTGGTCTATCATGCCCATTAGAGTTCGTTACAGGATCGTGCCTGCGCTGCTGGCGGCGACGGCGCTCGTCGCGGGGGTCGCTTTCGCCACCCACGCTGTTGCCGCGGACGAGGCGGCCGGCGATTCGGACTGGCAGAGCTGGCAGGCGAACGCCAACGATACCGATATGGCGTCGCTGCAGCGCGGGGCGCGCGATTTCGTGGCGTACTGCGTCGGCTGCCACTCGCTGAAGTACGAGCGCTGGTCGCGGCTCGGGGACGATCTCAAGATTCCCAAGGGACTGCTCGTCAAGGACCTGGTACCGCCCGGGGAGGCGCCGACCGACTACATCACTTCCCCGATGATCGATTCGGACGCCGAGAAATGGTTCGGCAAGGCGCCGCCCGACCTGTCCCTCATGGCGCGCGCCCGCGATAAGGACTACATCTACCAGTACCTGAAGACCTTCTACGTGGATTCGGACCGGCCGACCGGCGCCAACAATATGGCGTATCCGGAAAGCGCCATGCCGGACGTCGTCTCGCCGCTCGAGGGCCTGAAGATCGCGGTCTATAAGACCGTGGAGACGCGGGGTGCCGATGGACAGGTGGTCAAGGAGCAGGTCTTCGACCACTTCAAGGTGATAGCGCCCGGGAGCATGACCCCGCAGCAGTTCGATCAGTTCTGCCACGATATCGTGAACTTCCTGGATTATGTCGGCGACCCGCAGCAGGCCATGCGCCGTGCCATGGGGATCTGGGTTGTGCTCTTCCTGCTGGTCTTCACCTGGCTGGCGTGGCTCCTGAAGCGCGAATTCTGGAAGGACGTCAAGTAGGAGGGCCGCAGACCCGGTAAAGTAAGCGGAAAAGCTCGGGTGGTGGGTGGGCCGCGGGAGCGGAATCGTGTCGAGCAGACGTTCCATCATGACGCTGTTTTCCGCGCCGGGCGATCCGTGGAGCCACCGCACACGGATAGTGCTTGCGGAGAAGAGCATCGGCATCGACGTCGTCAATGTCGAGCCTGGCAAGTACCCCGAGGACCTGCTGGACCTCAACCCGTATCACACGGTGCCCACCCTGGTGGACCGCGACCTGGTGCTGTACGACTCGCGGGTGATCATCGAGTACCTGGACGAGCGCTTTCCCCATCCCCCGCTGATGCCCGTCGACCCGGTGACGCGGGCGCAGTTCCGGCTGGCGCTGTACCGCATCGAGCGCGACTGGTACAGCCTGCTGCAGCAAATCGAGGTCGAGGACGACAAGAAGCACCTGCCGAAGCTGCGCAAGGTGCTGGCCGACACCATCGTTCAGGGTGTGGAACTCTTCAAGGTGAAGCCGTACTTCATATCTGACGAGTTCTCGCTGGTCGATGCCACCATCGCACCGATCCTCTGGCGGCTGCCGCACTACGAGGTCGAGTTGCCGCCGAAGGCTCAGCCCATCCTCAAGTACGCGAGCCTGATCTTCTCCCGTGCCGCGTTTCGCGAGTCGCTCTCGGAGCGGGAGCGCGAGATGCGGCTCTGAGGCGAGCGATGCTGAAAGCCCCTCCCAAGCGTCCCTACCTGCTGCGAGCCATGCATCAGTGGATCACCGACAGCGGCCACACGCCACATGTGATCGTGGACGCGGAGCGCTCGGGCGGTGAGGTACCGCGTGCTTACGTGCAAGAAGGAAAGATCGTCCTCAACCTCAGCTACAGCGCGACGCAGCGGTTGAAGATCGACAACGACGTGGTCGAGTTCGACGCCCGCTTTGCGGGTGTCGTGCACCACGTGCGGTTCCCGGTGAGCTCGGTGATGGGGATTTATGCGCGGGAGACGGGGGAGGGGATGATGTTTGCTGAACAGGACACGGGGCCGGAAACGCCGCCCCCGGCAGGGCCTGCGCCTGCTGAGGAAGGCGGGGGGGCGCCTAAGAGGCCTCAGCTGCGGGTGGTCAAGTAAGGCCTTTTTCGGCTCCGGGCCCGCCTGCAAATGGCCTTGCCGCGGGGACGCCGTGAATCCGGTTGCGCGGGCTGCCGCCCGCTCACTGATCCCTGGAGGCTCCGTTCCGACGACTCCACAGGCCCCGCGGCAAGGCCATTTGCACGCGAGGCCCTCTTTGACATAACGCTCGAAAGCGATTACGTAAGCGGCCCCGGGCCGTTCCCGGGGCCGCGGCGGGAATCCCTGTCACAGGGCGCGCTCGCGCAAAGCGGCAGGATGCCGACTTTGCGCCAATAGAAGGAAGGAGTCGGCCTGTAAGCCGGGTTCTGTCTAGAGCAATCATTCCTCTACGATTCACGTCGCCGTGAACCTTTAGCGGCCTACCCGGAAGCGCGCGCGGATCAGGCGCTGCCTGCTCTGTTGCCAGAGCCTGCTGCTTCCCTATTTGGCCTTACTCCGGGTGGGGTTTGCCATGCCAGCCCTGTTACCAGGGCCGCGGTGCGCTCTTACCGCACCGTTTCACCCTTGCCGTCCCGCGCGGTTTTACCCGCGAGAGCTTAGGCGGTTTATTTTCTGTTGCACTTTCCGTGGGCTCGCGCCCCCCAGGCGTTACCTGGCACCCAGATCCGCCGGAGCCCGGACTTTCCTCCCCCTCGAACAATGTCGAAGCAGCGATTGCCCGGCCGACTCCCACGCTTCATTATGGGCGCAAAGCCGCTCATTGATCGCTTTTGTACGAGAGCGGCCGAGCGCCCCGGAGATCAAGTCTTCTCAGAATGCCTCATGGCAAGCGCATAAGCCTCACTGCGCGTCGCACCCGTCAGCTGCGCCGCGACTGCTGCTGCTCTGCTGGGCGAAAGCTCCTTCGAAAGCAGATCGACCGCCCGCCGCAGAAGAGCTGTATCGACCCCGGTGGCTGTAGGAGCGGCACCTGCGACCACGATCGTGATTTCCCCGCGCTGAAAGTTGTCTTCAGTTGCAGACCTTTGCGCCAGCTCCGCCAAAGTGCCGCGGTAGATGGTCTCGTGGGCCTTGGTGAGCTCCCGCGCCACTACCGCGCGACGGTCGCCGCCGAGCTCCATGGCAAGGTCGGCGAGGGTGGCGGCGATGCGGTGGGGTGCCTCGAAGAAGACCAGCGTGCGCGTCTCGCCCGCGAGCTGCGCGAGATGCGTCCGGCGCTCGCGCTCGCGCGCCGGCAAAAAACCCTCGAAGCAGAAGCGGCTCACCGGCAATCCGGCGACAGCCAATGCCGTTGTGATGGCTGACGGGCCCGGGATTGCTTCGACATCGATGCCCGCATCCGCAGCGGCCCGCACGAGCTCGTAGCCGGGATCGGAAAGAAGCGGGGTGCCGGCGTCGCTGACGAGTGCGATCGTCTCGCCCGCCGTGAGTCGCGCCAGGATCTCCGGCACGCGCTGTGTCTCGTTGTGCGCGTGTAGCGACAGTAGGGGCCGAGCGATACCGAGCGCCTGCAGCAGCGCGCCGGTGCGGCGCGTGTCTTCCGCCGCGATTGCGGCGGCGCCCTCGAGCGCCTGGCGCGCGCGCGCGCTGACATCACCCATGTTGCCTATCGGCGTCGCTACGACTTGCAACCGGCCTCGTGGCTTGCCCACTATAATCCTCATCTCCGCCGCACCATTGCGGCCGTAAGCTTGGCTCCGGAACAAAGGCTTCTCAACCATGCATGCGCGATGGACCGTCAGCTTGGCTGCGCTCGCCGCAGTCACTTTAGTCCTCGCGGGCTGTGTCGCCATTCCGCAGGGCCCAGCGCCTTCCGCCGAGCAGGCCGCGGCACTTGCCCGCCAAGGTAACGAGGCCGGCGCCGCGCAGATGTACGAGACGCTGGCCAATCAGAGCGCTGGCGCCCAACGTAACGGTTTCGCACTGCAGGCGGCCGAATCCTATCTCGCGGCGCGGCGTCCGGATGATGCCGCTCGCACCCTCGGTCTGCTGGCACCGTCCGTTTCGGCTGACGACACATTCGATCGCTCGCTGATCCAGGTCCAGATTGCGCTGCAGCGCGGCCAGGCAACACAGGCCTGGCAGCTCATCGGGGCGGTCGCCATGCCGCAGCAATCGGAGCCGGCGGCGCGGTACCTCCGGCTGCGGCAGCAAGCCGCTTTCGCCTCGGGGCACGCAGCCGCGGGCGTCGAGGCGGAAATTCAGCTCGAGCATTGGCTGCTCAACGCCGCAGCGATCCAGCAGAGCCGCGTAGCGCTCCTCGGCGCGCTACGTGATGCCGTGGAGCGCGGCGTCACGATTCAGCCCGGGGCGGAGAGCAGCCCCGTCGTCCGCGGCTGGCTGGAGCTGGCGCCTCTGGCAGCGGAGGCGGCACACAACCCGACGACCGCGACGGCCGACCTGACCGGCTGGCTGGCCGATCACCCGGGCCACCCCGCCGTCGAAGTCGTGCGCAGCGAGCTCCTTGGCGAGCAGCCGCAATCGCTCGCGGCGCAGGCGCACATCGCTTTGCTGCTGCCCATCACTGGTCCTGAGGGTCCGCTCGCGGCCACTGTGCGTGACGGCTTCCTCACCGCCTACTATCAAACGCCGCTGCAGCAGCGCCCAGTGGTACGCGTCTACGACACTGGCGGCGAGCAATCCATTGCCGATGACATTGCCGATGCGACTCAGGCAGGCGCGGACATCATCGTGGGACCCCTCACGCGGCAGGCGGTTACCGAGGCGGCCGTGGACCGGATACAGCGGCCGCCGCTGCTCGCGCTCAACTTCCTGCCGGACGGAGAGCAGGCGCCGCCGCTCTTTTTTCAGTTCGCCCTGTCACCCGTGGAAGAGGCGAGCCTGGTCGCCCGCCGGGTGCTGAGCGATGGGCATCATATAGGGATCGCCATCGTGCCGGCGGGCGATTGGGGTTCGCGGGTGCTCGCCGCCTTCACCCAGCAGCTACAGGGCGGCGGCGGCACCGTGCTCGCCAGCACCATGATCGACACCTCCGAGGCGGACTATTCCGACCAGCTCAAGCAGGTGCTGGGCATCGATCAGAGCACTGACCGACTCGACAGGCTGGAATCGCTGCTGGGCACGCATCTAGAGTTCGTGCCGCGGCGCCGCGAGGACATCGATTTCATCTTTTCTCCGGCGACAGCGGGCGTCGAGCGCCAGCTGCAGCCGCAGCTGCGATTCTTCTACGCTGGCGGCATTCCCACCTATGCGACCTCGGACGCCTTCGAGCCCGACCCGCGCGCCAACCAGGATCTCGATGGGCTGATGTTCCCGGAGATGCCGTGGATGCTCGACAGCCCGCTTGTCGAGGCCGTCCGGTCCGCTGCCAGCCAGGCCTGGCCCGTCGGTGGCCCGAAGACGGGAGCGCTGTTCGCATTCGGATTCGATGCCTATCGCATAGCAGAGGCGCTGCGCGAGAGCCGAGCGCCATCGTCGCTGGATCTGAGCGGCCTCACGGGTCAACTGACGCTGGATCCCGACGGCCGTATTCATCGCCAGCTCATATGGGCGCAGCTTCGCAGCGGCGAGATCACACAGCTTCCCAGTCCTCCGGGGAGCTGAGCCGCCCGAGAGAAATCGCATGGAGGGCGGTGAGCTCACATGGAGGCAGAGCGTGGGGCGGCGGGCCGAGAACGCAGCCGCCGAGTATCTGCAGGCGCAGGGCGCGCAAATCCTCTTGAGAAATTACCGCTGCCGCTGCGGCGAGCTCGACATCGTCGCCAAGCTCGGTAATGGCGAGCTCGCGATCGTGGAGGTTCGCACCCGCTCATCGAATGCATATGGCGGCGCCGCGGCGAGCATCGACGCCAGCAAGCGACAGCGGCTGGTGAGAGCAGCGAGCCTGCTGCTGCAGCAAAGAAGGGATCTGGCGCGGCTGCGTGCTCGATTCGATGTCATCGTCGTCTGCGATCCTTGCAGCAACGCCCCGCGCATAGAGTGGATCAAACACGCGTTCTCGGCCTGAAATCCCACCGCCGAGGCTCAGATGACCTACTGGATAAGGTTATTCGAGCAACTTGCTGATTGCTAAGACGAATGCTTAAAAAGCACTGTTTGAAGCGCTTTTTCGCTCTACATAACTCCGCGTGAATGCGACTGATTTCTCACTATTTCAATTGACATAGCGCAGCCGCGATTCCTATAGTGGCAGCAAGTGGGGCAAAGTGGGAGGAGATGGGTAGATCTCCCGCACAAGTTCATGTTTCGCGGCGCTACAAAAGTCACCCTCGATGAGAAAGGCCGGATGGTCATGCCCACCCGGTATCGGGAGCAGCTCGTCGAGCGCGCCCAGGGGCGAGTCGTGGTCACCGTGGATAGCAGGGACCGCTGCCTTCTCATCTACCCGCTGCCGGAATGGGAGCTGATCGAGACCAAGCTGATGAGCCTGCCGGCCCTGAATGAGGAGGCGCGGCGGCTGCAGCGACTCATGGTCGGTCATGCGGACGATCTCGAGCTCGATGGGCATGGCCGGATTCTACTCTCACCGGAGCTGCGCAAGTACGCGAGCCTCGAGCGCCACGGCATGTTGATCGGCCAGGGCGTGAAATTCGAGCTCTGGAGCGAATCGAGCTGGGCCGAGCGGCTCGAACAAATGTTGCAGAGCGGGAAGGCTACGACGGGTCTGCCGTCGGAGTTCGACTCGCTGTCGTTGTAAGGGTCAGGGGTGTGGTCGAGCACATCCCGGTGCTCGCAGATGAGGCGCTCGGGGCGTTAGCTCCAGAGCCGGACGGTTACTATGTTGATGCGACGTTCGGGCGCGGTGGTCATACGGCACTCCTCCTCCAGGCCCTGGGTCGCGAGGGGCGCGTGCTCGCGATCGACCAGGATCCTGCGGCCGTCGCGGCCGGGGGCCGGCGCTTCGCCGGCGAAATGCGGCTTGCGCTCGTGCACGCGTCGTTTGCCGACATCGGCACGCTCGTGCCGGCTCACTCGGGCGGCCGCGCTTGCCGGGGTGTTCTGCTCGACCTGGGTGTTTCCTCGCCGCAACTCGACGATCCGGCGCGCGGCTTCAGCTTCCGGGCCGACGGTCCGCTCGATATGCGCATGGACCCGACACGCGGTGAGCCGGTGTCCGCGTGGCTCGCTCGTGCGAGCGTCGACGAGATTCGCGAGGTGATTGCCACTCTCGGCGAAGAGCGCTTCGCGCGCCGCGTGGCGCAGGCCATCGTGGCGGCGAGGCGCGAGCGGCCGATCGAGCGCACCCGCGAGCTCGCTGAGTTGGTCGCGCGCGCAGTGAGAACGCGAGAGCCGGGAAAGCACCCTGCGACGCGCACGTTCCAGGCGTTGCGGATGCACGCCAACGACGAGCTCGGACAGCTGGAGAGAGCGCTTTC
Organism: uncultured Pseudomonadota bacterium; assembly: GCA_963833085.1. Classification (GTDB taxonomy): domain Bacteria; phylum Pseudomonadota; class Gammaproteobacteria; order Steroidobacterales; family Steroidobacteraceae; genus 13-2-20CM-66-19. The sequence goes on along the minus strand of CAWHWV010000038.1, from coordinate 12,002 downwards.
CGGTGCGGTCAACGTGCTCGCTTTCGGTGGCCGCCTCGCCGTCATCAGCTTTCACTCGCTCGAAGATCGCGTGGTCAAGCGCTTCATGCAGCGCGAATCGCAAGCCGATCCCGCCGCTGCCTCGCTCCCGATCCTGCCGCCGCAGCTCAGGCCGCGCCTGAAGCTGGTTGGCCGCAAGCTCCGCGCGAGCAAGGAGGAGGTTACACGCAATCCCCGTGCGCGCAGCGCGTTGCTGCGCGTTGCCGAGAAGGTGGCATGAGACCTGCGGCCACGACATTGGCAATAGCGACCGCGGCGCTCTGGATCGCGGTGCTGTTGTCGGCCGCGGGCGCGGTCTACTGCAAGTTCCGTGCGCGCCAGCTCTTCATCCAGCTCGAGGGGCTGAGCACGCAGCGTGACAACCTGGACATCCAATGGGGTCAGCTGCAACTCGAGCAGAGTGCCTGGTCGACCCATGCATTGGTCGAGAGTGTCGCGGGCAAGAAGCTGCACATGACCATGCCGCCCCCCAAGGACATCGTGATCGTCCCGCCATGAAGACCCGCAACGCACGTCATTCCGCGCCGCGGTCGTTCCGCTGGCGGGCGCACCTCCTGGTGGGTCTCCTCGGGGTCGCCGCGGTGGCGCTCCTCTGCCGCGCGGTCGAGCTGCAGCTGCTCGAGTACTCCTTCCTGTCGAAGCAGGGCGATGCGCGCTTCACGCGCACCGTCGACATTGCGGCGCATCGCGGCACGATCACCGACCGCTACGGCGAGCCGCTCGCGGTGAGCACGCCGGTCGACTCCATCTGGGTGAACCCGAAGCAGATCGCAAGCTCGCGCGATCAGATCGCACGGCTCGCGCAAGCGCTCGGCCTCAACACCCAGGAGCTGCTGCGGCGCGTGACGAGCAATCTCGACCGCGACTTCCTCTACGTCGCGCGCCAGTGCCAGCCGGCGGAAGCCGCACGGATCAAGGCGCTCGGCATTCCCGGCGTGTATCTCTCGCGCGAATACCGCCGCTATTACCCCGCGGGGGAAGTCACCGGTCAGCTCATAGGCTTCACCAATGTCGACGACCAGGGTCAGGCGGGGCTCGAGCTCGCCAATGACCAGTGGCTGACCGGGATCGACGGCGAGAAGCGTGTGATCCAGGATCGCTACGGGCGGATAGTGCAGGACATCGAGAGCATCCGCGCCGCCCGCCCGGGACGGGATCTCGTGCTGTCGATCGACCTGCGCATTCAGTACCTCGCCTATCGCGCGCTGAAGGAGCAGGTGGCGGAGCAGAAGGCGAGCTCCGGCGCCATCGTGGTGATCGACATCGCCACGGGCGAGGTGCTGGCGATGGTCGACCAGCCGGCATTCAATCCCAACGACCGCGACCAGATGGTGCAGAAGCGGTATCGCAATCGCGCCGTCACCGATGTCTTCGAGCCCGGCTCATCGATGAAGCCCTTCTTCGTCGCCGCCGGACTGATCTCCGGCCGCTATGACGATCGCTCGATCATCGACACCTCGCCCGGCTTCATCAAGGTCGGCGCCCACGTTTTCACGGACGAGCACGATCTGGGGCCGGTCGACATCGCCATGATCCTCGCCAAGAGCTCGAACGTCGGCATGGCACACCTGGCGCTGTCTCTGCCGCCCGGGCTCATCTGGACGACACTGCGTGGCTTCGGCTTCGGACAGCTCGCCACCAGCGGCTATCCGGGAGAATCGGCCGGACTGTTGGCGCCGCTGCACAGCTGGCGGCCCATCGACATCGCCACCATGTCGCACGGCTACGGCATCTCGGTGACGACTCTGCAGCTCGCGCACGCCTATGCGACCGTCGGCGCGCTCGGCATCGCGCGGCCGGTTTCCTTCCTCAGAGTCGACGCGCCACCCGCGGGCACGCGGGTGATGAGTCCGGAGCTCTGTCGCGAACTGATCGCGATGATGCGCTCGGTCATCTCGATGGAAGGCACCGCGCCGCTTGCCGCCATCCCGGGCTATACGGTCTCCGGGAAAACCGGCACGGCCTGGAAGGCCGACGGCGGCTCGTACGAAGAGAACAACTACGTCTCGGTGTTTGCCGGCGTGGCACCCGCCAGCTCACCGCGCCTGGCCGCCGCCGTCTTCATCAACAACCCCGAGAACGGAATCCATCGCGGTGGTGATGTCTCCGCGCCCGTGTTCGCGAAGGTGGTCGGCCCGGCGCTGCGCCTGATGGCCGTGGCGCCGGATGAGCCGGTGGAGCAGCCGGCAGAGTTGCGGACGGCCTCGCTGCAATGAATCCGGGCACCGCAGCAGGTCCAACACACGGCGCGCGGCTCGCGAAGCTGACCGCCGGCCTCGTCGCCGCGCCCGCGGCGCTCGAGGTCAGCGACGTGACGCTCGACTCGCGCGCGGCGAGGCCCGGAGCCCTGTTCCTCGCATGCCGCGGCCATGGGCGTCACGGGGCCGAGTTCGTTGGTGAGGCGCTGGCGCGCGGCGCGCGCGCGGTGCTTTACGAGCCGTCCCCCGCGGCGCTCGAGCTCGTGGAGGCGGGCCTCACGGGACTTGCCTGCGACCGCAGCGCTGGCGCTGACGACGTGTTCGTCGCTCCCGTTCCGCAGCTCTCCCAGCATGCCGGAATCATCGCCGACCGGTTCTTCGGCGAGCCCTCGCAGGCGGTGACGGTCGCCGGCATTACCGGCACGAACGGCAAGACGACCTGCGCGTGGCTCCTGGCGCAGGCGCTCGGCCAGTGCGACCGGCCCGCCGCCTACATGGGGACGATCGGATACGGCTTCCCGGGCGTGCTCGCCGCGACGGAGTTCACCACCGACGATGCGGTGACCGTACATCGCCGCCTCGCAGCGATGAGGGAGCTCGGCGCCGAGGTGGTGAGCATGGAAGTGTCTTCGCATGCGCTGGATCAGCATCGCGTTGGCGGCGTGCGGTTCCATACCGCGGCGTTCACCAATCTCACACGCGATCATCTGGACTATCACGGCACCATGACGGCCTACGCCAACGCGAAGGCGCGTCTCTTTGCGTGGCCGGGGCTCGCTCTGCGCGTGATCAACGTCGATGACGAGTTCGGCGCACAGCTCGCCGGGCAACTCTCCGCGGCGCAGCTGGTCATCACCACGCGTGCCGGCGAAAGGCGGCAACCGCCGCCCGGCGCGAGAGTAGTGAGCGCGGTGCGCGTCGCGGCCGCCATCTCCGGACTCATCATCGATGTCGAGTCCAGTTGGGGCGCGGCGCGGCTCGAGGTGCCACTGATCGGCGAATTCAATGCCGACAACGCACTCACGGTACTCGCCGTGCTGCTCGCCTGGGATATCCCGCTGGCCAAGGCCGCCGCGGCGCTGGAGTCATGCCGGGCGGCGCCCGGCCGGATGGAGGCGTTCGGCGGCCGCGATGCGGCGCCGTTGGCCATAGTGGACTACGCCCACACGCCGGATGCGCTCGCGAAGGCGCTGCGCGCCGCACGGCGGCACTGCCGCGGGCGGCTGCGGGTGATCTTCGGCTGCGGCGGCGATCGTGATCCCGGCAAGAGGCCGATGATGGGCAGGATCGCCGCCGAGCTCGCGGATGAGTTGGTGGTGACCGACGACAACCCGCGCAGCGAGCCGCCGGAGCGGATCGTGGCCGGCATCCTGGCAGGCATTCCCGGCGGCGCCGCGGCCCGGGTCGAGCACGACCGCGCGTTGGCGATCCGGACCACGCTCGGGCGATCGGGTCCGGAGGACGTGGTGTTGATTGCCGGCAAGGGTCATGAGGAGTATCAGATCTACGGCAGCGAGCGCCGCCCGTTCAGCGATCAGAGCGTGGCGCGCGCGGCGCTCGAGGCGATGCGGCCGTGAGCGGTAACGCGACAGTCGAGCGGACGCTGCGAAATTTCGCACGGGCCTGCGGCGGACGGCTCGAAGGCGCCGATCGCGCCTTCGCCGGCGTGTCGAGCGACAGCCGCACGCTGTCGGCAGGCGATCTTTTCGTGGCATTGCGCGGTCCGCGCTTCAACGGCAACGAATTCGTCGGCGCCGCGGTCGCGGCCGGTGCCGCCGCGGCGCTCGTCGATGCGCCGCAGCCGGTTGGCTTGGCGCAGATCATCGTCGCCGACACACAGGCGGCGCTCTCGCGCGCCGGACACGCCTGGCGCGAGGCGCTCGACATTCCGGTCGTCGGCGTGGCCGGCAGCAACGGCAAGACCACGGCCAAGGAAATGACGGCGGCGATCCTCGCCGAGGCCGGCAGCACTCTGGCAACGCGCGGCAATCTCAACAATCACATTGGCGTGCCGCTGACGTTGCTGCGGCTCGAGCCCGGACACCGGTTCGCGGTCATCGAGATGGGCGCCAACCGGGCGGGGGAGGTCGCGGACCTGGTCAAGGTGGCGCGGCCGACAGTGGGCCTCATCACCAACGCCGGCGCCGAGCACCTCGAAGGATTCGGCAGCATCGAGGGAGTGGCCCGCGCGGAGGGTGAGACGGTCGCGGGTCTCGCGACCGACGCCACGGCGGTGATCAATGCGGACGACGAGTTCGCGAGCCTTTGGCGCGGCATGACACCAGCGCGGGTCGTGACCTTCGGCATCGCTAGCGCGGCGGACTTCCGTGCATCGGACTTGCGTACGAGCCTGGGCTCCGGCGGCTTTCTCACTCGATTCCGCCTCTCGAGCCCGCTCGGGCGGACGGACATCGAGCTTCACCTCGGCGGCCGACATAACGTTGCGAACGCGCTTGGCGCCGCGGCCGCGGCCGCCGCTGCCGGCGCGACGCTGGAGCAGATCGTCAGGGGCCTTGGCGCCATGCGAGCCGTGCCGGGACGCCTGCAGCTCAAACAGGCAGCCAGCGGTGCCTGGATCATCGACGATTCCTACAACGCCAATCCGAGCTCGGTCCGCGCCGGCATCGAGGTGCTCGCCGCGATCGAGGGCAGGCGTTGGCTCGTGCTCGGAGACATGGCGGAGCTCGGTGAGTGCGCGGCGGACGAACATCGCCAGATCGGCACTTTCGCCCGCGAGCACGGCATCGAGCGCCTGCTTGCGACCGGGCCGCTCGCGGCCCTCGCAGTCGAGCGCTTCGGCACCGGCGGTCAGTGGTTCCCGGATACCGAGGCGCTGGGGCGCGAGCTGCTGCGGGTGCTCTCCAGTGGCACGAGCGTCCTCGTCAAGGGCTCGCGAGTCAACAGGCTGGAGCGCGTGGTGGCGGCGCTGGTCGGCAACACCAACGACAACCCGGACGGACACTAAGTGCTGTACTGGCTCGCACACTGGCTCGCGCAACGAACGACCGGCTGGCATACCGGCTTCAACGTTTTCTCGTACCTGACTTTCCGCGCCATTCTGGCGACGGTCTCCTCGCTCGCGATCTCGCTCATCGTCGGGCCAGGAATGATAGACCGACTGTCACGCTATCAGATCGGTCAGGTCGTGCGCGACGACGGCCCGAAGACGCACCTGCCCAAGGCCGGCACGCCGACCATGGGTGGCGCGCTGATCCTGGTGACGACGCTCGTGAGCACGCTCCTCTGGGCCGATCCATCCAACCGCCTGGTCTGGACGGTGCTCGGGGTGACATTCGCCTTCGGCCTGATCGGCTTCTACGACGACTATCTGAAGCTCGTCGTGCGCAATCCCCGCGGGCTCGCGGCGCGTTGGAAGTATTTCTGGCAGTCGGTGGCGGGCCTGGCCACCGCGGCGACACTCTATTACACCGCGACGCAGGCGTCGGAACGGACGCTCTTCCTGCCGTTGTTCAAGACATTTGCCGTCCCGCTGTCAGCCGCTGCGTTCATCGCTGTCGCCTACTTCATGATCGTCGGCATGAGCAACGCGGTGAATCTGACCGACGGCCTCGACGGCCTCGCCATCATGCCGGCCGCGCTGGTCTCCGCCGCGCTCGGCATCTTCGCCTACGCAAGCGGCAACGACGTGTTCGCCCACTACCTGGGGATCCCGGAGATTCCGCGGGCCGGCGAGCTGTTGATCTTCTGCCGGCGCTCGCGGGGCGGGCCTGGGCTTTCTGTGGTTCAACGCCTATCCGGCGCAGGTTTTCATGGGTGATGTCGGCGCGCTGGCGATCGGCGCCGCGATCGGCGTCATCGCCGTGATCGTGCGCCAGGAGATCGTCGCGCTGGTGATGGGCGGCATCTTCGTGCTCGAGACCGCCTCGGTCATCCTCCAGGTCGCATCCTTCAAGCTCACCGGCCGGCGCATCTTCCGCATGGCGCCGATCCATCACCATTTCGAGCTGAAGGGCTGGGCCGAGCCGAAGGTGATCGTGCGCTTCTGGATCATCAGCCTCCTGCTGGTGCTGGCGGGACTGGCGACCTTGAAGCTGCGATGAGCATCACCGCCACACAACCATCCTCCGTGGTGATCGTGGGTCTCGGGCGCACGGGCTCTCCTGCGCGCGCTACCTGCGCGAGCGTGGCTGCGGCTGGCGGTCACCGACACGCGGCCCGAGCCGCCGCAGCTCGCCGCGCTGCGCGAGCTGGATCCGCAGATCCCGGTGCGGCTCGGCGGTCTCGATGCGCGCGCTGCTCGAGGACGCGCTCTGCTCGTGGTCTCGCCGGGCGTGTCGCTGGAGGAGCCTTCTTCGACGAGGCGCGCGCCGCGGCCTCGAGATCGTGGGCGACATCGAGCTGTTCGCGCGCGCCGCGGACGCGCCGGTTGCCGGCATTACCGGCACCAACGGCAAGAGCACGGTGACGACGCTGCTCGGGCGCATGGCGGCGCGGGCCGGGGTGCAGCGTGCGGGTGGCGGCAATCTTGGCGAGCCGGCGCTCGACCTGCTGGAGCGGCGATTGCGCCGGCAGGCCGTTGGCTCTACGTGCTCGAGCTCTCCAGCTACCAGCTCGAGGCGACGCAGTCGCTCGCCTGGCCGCCGCGGCCGTGCTCAACGTTAGCCCGATCATCTGGACCGTTACCTCTGGAGGCCTATGCCGACGCCAAGGCCCGCATCTTCGCGCGCTGCGAGACGGCCGTGATCAATCTCGACGACCCACTGGTCGTCGCCATGCCGCGCCGGGCCAGCGGACGCTGAGCTTCTCGCTGCGCGCCGTCGGCGCCGACTACGCGCGTCGCGACGCGCGACGGCGAGTGCGTGGCTGACGCGGCGCGGCGAGCCGCTGCTGCCGTGTCCGCCATGCAGCTCAGAGGGCTCCACAACGCCGCCAACGCGCTGGCGGCGCTGGCGCTCGGCGAGGCGCTTGGCCTGCCGCTTGCCGGCGATGCTCGAGGAGCTCGAGCCTTCGCCGGTCTGCCGCACCGTTCGCAGTGGGTCGCCGACGTCGCGGCGTGACCTACATCGACGACTCGAAGGGCACCAACGTCGGCGCCACCATCGCCGCGGTGGCTGGCATGCAGGGTCCGCTGGTCATCATCGCCGGCGGCGACGGCAAGGGTCAGGACTTTGCGCCGCTTGCCGCGGCGTTCGCGGCAAGGTGCGCGACGCGGTGCTCATCGGTCGCGACGGCCGCCTCGCGGCGAGGCGCTCGCGGGGTGTGCACGCTCGAGTTCTGCGCCTCGCTGGAGGACGCGGTGGCGCGGCCGCGATGCGGCCCGGCCCGGCGACACCGTGTTGCTGTCGCCCGCCTGCGCGAGCCTCGACATGTTCCGCGACTACGCCCATCGCGGCGCGTTCGCGCCGCGGTGCAGGAGCTCGCGGCATGAACAGCCGGTCGCCGCATCGCGGCGCCATGCCCAGCCGCAGACCGCGGGGGAGCCGCAGTCGTGCACATCGACGGCGCGACGATCGCCCTGGTGCTGGCGATCTCCTGCTCGGCCTGGTGATGGTGACCTCGGCGTCGATCACGATCGCCGGCCAGGAAGGCGATCCTTTCGACTACCTCGAGCGGCAGCTCCTGCTGTGCTCGCCGGCGGCGCCAGCGCGATGCTGATTTTCTGTTTCCGACGCAGCGCTCGAGCGGCTGGCATGCCGCTGCTGCTCAGCTCGGCGCTGTCATGCTGTTGCTGGTGCTGGTGCCGGGGCTCGGGACGTCGTCAACGGCAGCCGCCGCTGGCTGCGGGTCGCGGCCATCAATTTCCAGGTGTCCGAGCGGCCCGGGTGTTGACGCTGATCTATATCGCCAGTTACGCGGCGCGGAGTCAAGTTGAATTGCGCGGCACCTTTTTGGGGCTCGCCAAGCCGCTGCTGCTGCTGTGCGATGGCGTGCTGCTGCTCTGGAACCGGATTTCGGTGCGGCGACTGTGCTGTTTGTCACCGGCTTCGGCGTGCTGTTCCTGGCCGGCGCGCGGCTGCGTTATGTGCTCGCGATGCTGCGCTCGCGGCGGCTCTTTGGCGCTGCTGGCCGTAGCTTCCGGTTACCGCATGCGCCGCATGACCGCCTTTCTCGATCCCTGGGCCGATCCTTAAGACACGGCTTCCAGCTCACGCAGTCGCTGATCGCGATCGGCCGCGGCGAGTGGTTCGGCGTCGGCCTGGGCGCGAGCGTGCAGAAGCTGTTCTACCTGCCGGAGGCGCACACCGACTTCCTGTTCGCGGTGCTGGCCGAGGAGCTCGGGCTGTTCGGCGTGGTGCTGACGCTGGCGCTGTTCCTCGGTCTCTCTGGCGCGCTTCTTGATCGCGCGCCGCGCCTCGGAGGCGGGCTGAAGTTCCAGGCTACCTCGCCGCGGGTTTCGGCCTCTGGCTCGGCGTCCAGGCGTGCATCAACATCGGCGTGAACATGGGCGTGCTGCCGACCAAGGGTCTGACGCTGCCGCTGATGAGCTATGGCCGCTGGAGCCTGATCGTCACGCTGGCGTGGGTCGGGCTGGTGCTGCGGGTCCATCACGAGACCGTGCTGGAGCGGCGCGGCTCGGCGACCGTCAGCGGGAGAGGTTCGGTGACAAATCGTCTGGAGCGACCGCGGACGGCGACAGCCGGCGCGAAGGGCGCCGCATGGACGGAGCCACGCAACGCGGCCGCTCATCATGGCCGGCGGCACCGGCGGCCACGTGTTCCCGGCGCTCGCGCTGGCGCGCGAGTGCGCGAGCAGTCCGTCGACTCGTCTGGCTTGGCACGCAGCGCGGCCTCGAGGCGCGGATCGTGCCCGCCGAGGACATCCCCATCGAATGGCTTTCCGTGGGCGGCCTGCGCGGCAAGGGCTGACCTGGCTCGCGGCACCGTTGCGGCTGGCCGTCGCGCTGATCCAGGCGTTGGAGTGATGCGGCGCCGTCGGCCGGCTCTGGTGGTCGGGCTCGGCGGCTTCGTGACGGGTCCGGGCGGCGTGGCCGCGTGGCTGACGCGCCGGCCGCTCGTCATTCACGAGCAGAACGCGGTCGCGGGCTTTACCAACCGCTGCCTGTCGCATTTTGCTCGCGAAGTGCTCGCAGCCTTTCCGGACAGCTTCCGGCGCGACATCAAGGCGCGCGTGATCGGCAACCCGGTGCGCGGCGACATCAGCGCAGTGCCGCCGCCGGCGCAGCGGTTCGCAGGCGTGAGCGGAGTCATTCGTCTCCTGGTGATCGGGGGCAGTCAGGGCGCGGCGCGGCTCAACGCCATCGTGCCCTTCGCCCTGGCGAAGCTCGCCACTTGATGTTCGATGTGCGTCACCAGGCCGGCGAGCGCTGGATCGAGGCGGGCGCCAGAGCTATGCCGGCGCCGGCGTGCGCGCCGACGTGCGGCCTTCATCGAGGATATGGCCGAAGCCTACGGCTGGGCGGATCTTGTGATCTGCCGTTCCGGCGCGCTGACCGTTTCGGAGCTGACAGCGGTTGGGGTCGGCGCGATCCTCGTTCCGTTCCCCGCGGCCACCGACGACCATCAGACTCACAACGCCACTTCCTGGTCCGCGAGGGCGCGGCGATCCTGATCGCGGAGCGCGAGCTGAGCGCCGAAGGGCTCGCCGAAGAGTTTGACAGCTTTGCGGGGGGCGCGGCAAGCTGCTCGCGATGGCCGAGCGTGCCCGCAGCTCGCCAAGCCCCCTGCCACCGAGAGCTGGCCGATGCCTGCCTGCAGCTGCAGGGAGGGCCGCATGACGAGGGTGGCGCAGCCGGCCGACCCCGCGGGAGCGGCGCCGGCCGCCGACCGCGCGAGCGCATGCGGCGCATCAAGACCATCCATTTCGTCGGTATCGGCGGCAGCGGCATGTGTGGCATCGCCGAAGTGCTGCTCAATCTCGGCTACCGGTGCAGGGCTCGGATCTGAAGGCCAACTCGTCACCGAGTGGCTCGCGGGGCTCGGCGCGCGCATTCACCTCGGCCATCGGCCGAGAATGTCGCCGGGGCCGACGTGGTCGTGGTATCGGGCGCCGTTGCGCGCGACAACCCCGAAGTCGAGGCGGCGCTCGAGCAACGCATCCCGGTGGTGCCGCGCGCCGAGATGCTCGGTGAGCTGATGCGCTTCCGCGACTCCATCGCGGTGGCCGGCACGCACGGCAAGACGACGACCACCAGCCTGATCGCGAGCGTTCTGGCGGAGGGCGGCGAAGACCCCACCTTCGTGATCGGCGGTCGCTTGAAGAGCGCGGGCAGCAACGCACGGCTCGGCACCGGCCGTTACCTGGTGGCAGAGGCCGACGAGAGTGACGCGTCATTCACGCACCTGCAGCCGCTCGATCGCTATCGTCACCAACATCGACAACGATCACCTGGCGACCCATGGCGGGGATTTCGAGCTCTCAAGGAGAGTTTCCTCGACTTCCTGCACAACCTGCCGTTCTACGGGCTGGCGGTGCTGTGTACGACGACGAGAACGTGCTCGCATCATGCGCCGCGTGGTCGTCCGATCCTGTCGTACGGACTCTCGCCCACCGCGGATGTTCGCGCGGAAAATCCAGCCGATCGGGTTGCAGACTCACTTCGAGTGTGCGCCCGTCGGCGCTCCTCTCGCGGTCACCGTCAACCTGCCCGGCCAGCACAACGTTCTGAATGCTCTCGCGGCGATTGCGGTCGCGATCGAGCTCGGTGTCGAGGACGCGGCGATCAGCGAGCGCTGGCCGGCTTCCAGGGCGTTGATCGCCGCATGCAGCACATTGCTGACTCCAGACGCGTGCGGCCGCGTGACCATCGTCGATGACTACGGTCATCACCCGACCGAGGTTGCGGCGACGCTCGAGGCGATGCGCCAGGGATATCCCAACCGCCGTCTGGTGCTCGCGTTCCAACCGCACCGATACACGAGAACTCACGATCTAATCGACGACTTCGGCAAGGTGCTGTCGTCGGTGGACGTTTTGTTGGTGACTGAGGTCTACGCGGCAGGCGAGGCGCCGTTCCCCGGAGCCGACGGCCGAGCGATTTGCCGCGCTGTCCGTAGCCGCGGGCTGGTAGAGCCGCTGTTTGTCGACAAGGTGGAACAACTCGCCGAGTCCCTGAAGGACGTCGTCCGCGATGGCGATGTCATCGTGTCGATGGGTGCGGGAAACATCAGCGTGGTTGCACACGCGCTGCCGGAGCGGTTCGGCGGAGATTCTGCCGGGGATCGGGCGTGACTATTGGGGGCAGCTCCATCGGCCCGGAGGTACCGCGTGATCATCGCCGAACTTATGGAGTGTTATCGCCCAGGAATTCGCCTTGCGCGTACGACGTGACGAGCCCATGAGCCGTCACACGTCCTGGCATGTTGGCGGACCCGCGGAGGTGTTCTTCAATCCCCGCGACCGCAAGGACTTGTCTGCATTCCTGAACGCTGGCGCCCGATGTGCCGATTCACTGGGTCGGCCTGGCAGCAACCTGTTGATCCGTGACGGCGGCCTGAAAGGTGTCGTGATCAGCACTCACGGCACCCTTGATCGTTTCGACCGCCTCAGCCAGACGAATGTCTACGGCGAAGCGGGCATCGCCTGCGCGCGAATCGCCAAACAGTGTGTGAAGTGGGGCTTGGGCCCAGCCGAGTTTTTCCCTGGCATCCCGGAGATACTGGGCGGCGCCCTCGCCATGAACGCCGGCGCTTTCGGTGGCGAGACGTGGCGACATGTGATCGAGTTTAAACCATCGATCGCCGCGGTCGCGAGCATCGCCGCACGGCGGATGAGTATCGGGTGAGCTACCGACACGTGGAGGCGCCGGTGGCGGAGGAGTGGTTCCTGGCCGCGAGACTGCGCTTC
>CAWHWV010000037.1:0-115237 GCA_963833085.1 uncultured Pseudomonadota bacterium | reverse complement strand
GCTGCAAAACGCGTGGAAATTCACCCGTGGCCGTGAGCCGGCGCGGATCGAGGTCGGTGTGCAGCCCGCCACCCCGCCCGTTTACTTCGTGCGCGACAACGGCGTGGGTTTCGACATGCGCTACGCCGACAAGCTCTTCGGCCCGTTCCAGCGCCTGCACTCCGAGCGGGAGTTCGAAGGCGCGGGCATCGGGCTGGCGATCGGCGCAGCGCATCATTCGCCGCCATGGCGGACGCATCTGGGCGGAAGCAGCGCCCGATCGCGGCGCGAGCTTCTATTTCACCCTGGCGGAAGGGCGGAGCCGGTCGGGCGGCGCCGTAGTATGAAGCGCTGGATCCGGGCTCCTGCCCGGCCCAGCGCGCCGCGGGCAAAAAGCGCGGTTTTTTGCCCGCGGCTCCGCCTACCTGCGGCGGCGGGGCACATCCTGTGCCTGGTTACGGGGTTGCGCTGCTTCATGATTCGGGGTCGACATGAATCGATGGGAAACTAGCGGGTGAGGCTCTTCGACATCGGCACGAACTCGATCGTGACGCCCGGCCCGACCGGATAGTGGACTCTTTCTTCCGGGACGTAGCCGCGCGCCTCGTAGAGTCTCTTGCCCGGGAGCGTCGCCATCATTTCCGCGCGCCGAAAGCCATGGCGGCGCGCCTCTTCCTCGCAGCGCTCGAGGATCGCGCTGCCGACGCCGCGGCGAGCCGCCGCGGGATCGACGAAGAAAGCCCGGATCTTGGCGGCATCGGTACCCGGATCGAGGGCTCCGGCATCCCGATCCGCGCGCGCATCGCCGCCAAAGAGCGTGCGCCGATAGCTCCAGCCGCCGCAGCCGAGGAGCTGGCCGTCGCTTTCCACCACGAAATAAGTCCCGTCGGCGATCAGCTGAGTGTCGAGGCCGAAGGCGCCCTTGAGCGCTCCCTCGATCTGGTCCGCGGAGTAATCCTCGGCGCCGAGCGCGCGGATGGACCTTGCGATCAATTCCTGGATCTCCGCGCGAGTCCGCCGGAGTAGCCTGCCGAAGAAGCCACGTCATAGAGATCGATTCCCCTGAGCCAAGCCTGCAGGATTATGGGCTATAGCCGCCCGGGGCGGAAATACGGCCGTGGACCTAGTTGCCGTACTGGTGGAGGGTCTTGATCTCGACGACCTGCCCATTGACGAAGCGGATGTTCACCAGGAGCTGGTTCGGCCCCCGGTTGTAGGTCCAGGTTTCGACCGGGACCTCGGCGGTTCCGCTCGCTTTGACGCCTTGCTGCACCGTAGCCGGGGCGCCGCAAAGCGCCTGCACGGCCGCCATGGAATCGCCGACCTCGATGAGCCTGTTGCCACAACGCATCGTGTCCGCCCACGCGTGCCGGGCGGCGATGAGACAGAGAGCAGCGGGGAGACAGGCTTGCAATCTTCGATGTTGCGTTCGCATGTTCCTAACCCTCGCTCATCCGGGAGCGGGCCGCCGCCGTCATGCACGGCGGCGGCCCGCAATCACTCCGCGCGATTACTTCCCGAAGTTGTAGGTCACATCCATGCCGTACGTGACCGGCTGATTCACGATGTAGCGCGTGAACTGCGGCGACGCCAGATTGATCTGCGGCAGCGGATCGAGCAGCACCTGGTTGTTCGTCCGCGTTGTCGATGAAGAAGGCCAGGCTCCAACGGTCGGCGCGAATGCCGGCGCGCAGATCCAGGATTCCATAGGACTGCAGATTGATCTCGGTCTGGTTGATGTTGTTGAGATAGACCGTGACGCCGTACGGCAGGTCATACCGCGCGCCGACGTAGCTGTAGGTCATGTTGCCGAAGAACGACAGGCTGTCGCTGAAGGCCTGGTTGTAGTTGATCGACGCCGAGCCCGTGACCTTCGGCGTATCCGGCACGCCGTAGCCCGCGGGTATGCCGGTGATGGCGCTGTTGGTCAGGAACTTGCTGTGCGTATAGCCCCAGTCCGTCGAGAAATCGAAGCCGTAGCCGAGATTGACGCGGAACTCCGCCTCCAGGCCGTAGATGTTGGCGTCACCGCCGTTGACGGTGAAGCCGAAGCCGGCGATGTTGGTCGAGACCTGCGGGTCCATCCAACGCTCGAAATACCCCGTCAGGTTGAACATGGCGCGGTTGTTCCACAGCTCGTTCTTGGTTCCGATCTCGTAGTCCCACACGGAATCGGATTTGAACTGCGGCACGCCCTGCGAGTTGACATTGGGGAAGTTCGCGAGCGGGGTGTACCAGGCGCCGGCCGTGGTCGGGGTCGCCGACAACTTGGTCTGCAGGCCGCACTGCTGCAGATCGAGCAGCGATGAGGGCGCCGCGCACGAGGCCGCGGTCTCCGGATGGTTGTAGCCGACGAACGGCTGGTCGGTGCCGCCCAGACGGAAGCCCTTGGCGACCGTGCCGTACACCATGTGATCCCGGTCGATCTGCCAGGTCAGGTTGAAGCGCGGATTGGTTCCGGTGGCGCTGCTGCCGGCGCTGGTGTTGAACGGCGCCAGGTTTCCAGCCACCGTCGGGGCACCGCTCAGCAGGTTGGCGAAGCCATACGGCGTAAAATCGCCCCACTCGGTGTTGTCCTGGGCGTACGAGTAGTGATAGTAACGCGCGCCGACGCTGGCCGTGAGGCCCTGCATGAACGTCCACGAGATATTGCCGAAAGCCGCGTTCTGGATGATGTCCTGCGGCATGTAGTCGACGTAAACGTTGGAGACGGGGCCGGCCTGCGGATTGATCGACCACATGTCCCAGTCGGATTGCAGGTCCTGGTAGTAATAGCCCGCCAGCCACTGCAGCGGTCCATTGCCCGTGGAAGCGACGCGGAATTCTTCGCTGAACTGCCTGGTGTAATCGCGCTCCTCGACCGCGGGGCCGAAGGGGCCGGGACCGGTCGGGCCGACACCGCCGGCGGACGTATCGTATGGGTAGGACGTACCGGCCGAGCCGAGGCCTGCCGAGCCGTCGTTTTCCTCGGTTCCGTCCTGCGACGTCAGGGAGTGATTCGACCACAATGCGGTGATCGAAGTGAGGCCGATGTCCGGCGTGAGCGCGTATTCGACCTTCAAGCTGCCCAACGTGAAGCGATCCTGTTGCGGCTCGTCGGTCTGATAGATCTCGTAGTGTCCCGCCGGGCTCGGGTAAGTCGGATTGGTCGGCGAGCCGTTGACGTCCACCGCGTTGGGCGCGTCGCTATTGCCCTGCTGCCACATGAGCATCGGTGTGATCTTGAGGCCATCGATGGGCTGCCAGAGGAAGGTCGCGCGGACGGTGTCGTTGGTCGCGGAGTTCACGCCCGTCGTGGTCGAAAGGAGCGGCGCCGTATAGAAACCGCTCGGCCGGTAGCACGGGGTGCTCGGGCACGTGTCCGTCCCCACGGCACCGTCGGCGAGCACGTATTGGCTGAGCCAACCGCTTTGCGAGGATGCGGAACCGACCAGCCTCAAGGCTGCCGTCGATCCGAACGGCAGGTTCACCATGCCGTTCTGCGCGAAGTTGATGCTGCCGCCGGAACCGGTGTCGGAGACGGTCGTCTCGCCGGAGGCGTCGAAGGTTCCAAGCTCCGGCGCCGCCGGAATGAGCCGCACCGTGCCGCCCATCGAGCTCGATCCATACAGGGTTCCCTGCGGTCCGTGCAGAACCTCGACCCGATCCAGATCATAGAGGTTGGGATCGATGATCACCTTGCCGAGCTGCTCCGAGGCGGGAGACGACAGCGGGACTTCGTCCAGGTACACGCCGACCATCGAGGTGTTGCCGCCCGAGGAATTCAGGCCGCGCATCTCGTACTCGGTCTGATTGGGGCCGGAGGTGCGCATCGCGAGATCCGGGATGCCCTGCGACAGAGTGTTGAAATCCGTCACGCCGCGATCGGCGATGTTGGCGGCGGTGAGCACCGTCATGCTGATCGGCGTGTCTTGCTCCAGCGTCTTGCGCTTGGTGGCGGTGACCACGATCGTGGCCAGCTGATCGGAGGGCGCCGCTGCTGCTGTCGTCGTTGCGGTCGTTGCCGCCGGCCCGGATTGCTGATCAGCCAACGCAACGCCACAGACACTGCTTGCGAGCGCGGATGCGACGGCCAATGAGACCAGATGATTTTTCCGATTCATTATGGTGACCCTGAAATTGATGAATGGACGCTCAGAAGACGGGACCGACCCGGGGTCCGTCTCCTAGTGGTCGAGTTGTGGCCGTGAAGATACCTGATTGGCCGCGCATTTTCATCAAGCGTGGCGCGGGCGCAACGTTTCATCGATCGGCGCCGCCCGGGCTCAGAACCCGCCGAAGTACCTCTCTACCGCATAGAGACAGAAGGGCGGCACCAGCCCCGTGTGATAGTCGGTGAGCACAGCGGTCTGCCCGCCGTCCGTGGCCCCTCCCGCGATCGCAGCGGCGGCGACCGCCGCCTTGGCGGCCGCGAAGCCTTCCTTGACATCGGCGTAGGGGTCGTTGGGGCCGACCGCAGAATCGACATCCAGCACAGTAACCGGCGCGCTCGGCGCATGCGCGGCCCAGTATCCCTGCTCGAGCAACGTATTGAAATAGAACACTGTCGGGTCGTCGTCGCCACCGCAGAGGAGCACGGGGACCGAGGGGTTGAAGTTACGCATGTCGTTTTTCGCCAAATCCTGTCGCAAGGTGTTGCCCGCGTTCGCCGGCGGCACGTCGGTGGTCGTCGTAGGAAAGCCGCCGTCCGGGTTTGCCTGCTCATCCTGGAGATAGCTCAGGCGATAGGCGTTGGTCACCAGCGGGCTCGGGCCGAAGCCCAGGGCGAATACGGGCGCGAGATTCGTGGGCGTGGTTGCCGGCGTGATGGACGCGTATTGGGGCGCCGGCGGCGTGCTGCTGAAAATCGTGTTCTCGGGCAGCAGGCCCTGCGCATAGAGGTCGGAGGTCGAGGTGGTGCTCGGCAGGAGCGAGCCGATATTGGTGGCGTACTGCGGCGAGAAGATGTCCGTGGCATCGGTGTAGACGTTGCCGTATGAGTGCTGATACGAGTCGGCGACGAACGTGAAGTTGAGTACCGCACTTCCATTCGGCTCACCCATGAAGATCGCGTCGCCGAAAGCGGAGAGCGCGTAGGGTCCCGACATCGGACCGGCTGCGGTGACGGCTATTCCGGCCGCCTGCATGGCGCTCAAGGTCGCGAGCGCCACGTAACCGCCCTGGGAGTATCCCGTGACGAAGAGCTTGCTGCTCGCGGTCGCGCCCACCGAGGAGAGCGCACTGCGCGCGGCGGTCAACGCGTCCATCATGTCGTGCGACTGCTGGCCAGCCACGAGATAGGGATGATAGGGGAGGGTCGAGGTGTCGTACCCGGCGTAGTTCGGGGCGACCACGATATATCCCCGGGCGGCGAACACGGCCGCCATCAGCACGGCCTCGTCGTTGACGTCGCCCGACGTGCCCGTGAGATTGGCGATGTCGTAGGCCTTCGCCGGCGAGGTGCCGTGCGCATAGAGCACCACCGGCAGCGGTCCCTGGCAGGACGGATCGGCTCCGCCGGGCACCATCAGGGCACCCGAGGCGGTCGTTACCTCACCCTGGCCACCCACCGTCTCGTATTGCAGGTGGTAGACCGTGACCGTGCATGCCGGCGTGAAGACGAGTTTGAGGAGCTGCGCGGCATCGCTGTCGCCGGTCAGCATCGACAGGAGGTCGGAGACCGTGTAGGAGCCCGTCTCCGCGGGCGGGCTCTGCAGCAGCTGGCCCTCTTGCGGAGTCGTGGATTGCGGCGGGGCCGACGAGCCGTTGCTGCCGCCGTTACAGGCCGCGAGCAGAGCCGCGGCCGCGGATGCTGCCAGGAGCTTGATGGGGCGAACCATGGGAACCCTCCTCCCGAGCACGATGGCGTGCAGCCCCCATTAGAATCCGCGAGAGCCCCGGAAGTTCGCCGCTCAGCCCGGGCGGCCGAGCTCCGCCAGCGCGGCCCGCAGCTCCTTCAGCCGCGGCGGCTTGTTGAGGACACGATCGACGTGGGGCGGCACTTCGTTCTCCGCCATGAGTCGCTGGCCCCACCCGGTGAGCAGAACGACGGGCGTATTGGGCGACGCCGCCTTGATCGCGGCTGCCACGCGTCTTCCGTCCACGTACGGCATGCCGAGGTCGGTGATCACCAGCTCGAACGCTTCGCCGTTCACTCGCGCCGCCTCGAACGCGTCGATGCCCGCCTGTCCACCGTCGGCCGCCGTGACGCGGTGAGCGTCGCCGCGCAGAGTCTCGCGCAGCGACTCGATGATGATGGGATCGTCGTCCACGATCAGGATGCGCATCGGCCGCACCGGCAGACCGAGCGCGAGCTGCCTCACCGTCTCCTCCGCCGCGCCCGGCGCGGCGGGGAACACGAGCCTGACCGTGGTGCCCTCGCCCGGGAAGCTGTCGATCTCGAGCTCCGCCCGATGACGCTGCGTCATGCCGTACACCATGGCGAGGCCCATTCCTGTGCCGCGCTCGCCCTTGGTGGTGAAGAACGGCTCGAGACAGCGCCGCCGGGTCTCCGGGTCCATGCCGACACCCGTATCCGAGACCTCGACACAGACCACCTCGGCCGGCCCCTCTGCTTCAGCCGCACCCTTCGCCTGCCGCACGACGCTCTTCGTCCGCACGGTGAGCGTGCCGCCGTCGGGCATTGCGTCAGCCGCGTTGAAGATGAGATTGGTCAGGGCATCGCGAATCTCGTTCTCGGCACCCATGATCGCGGCGGCGGGACGCACGAAGTCCGTCTGCAGCTCGATGACGGCGCCACGCTCCTGCGGCAGATCGCGCCAGCGCGCCTGCGTGAGCTCGAGCACCCCGCGGATGACGCGATCGAGCTCGATCTTCGCCAGCGCGGCATGGCCCTCCTGCGGGCGATAGAACTCGCGCATGCGGCTCACGGTCCGCGCCACATCGTGAATCGCTGTTTGAATCGTCGTCAGGTAAGAGCGTGCGCGCTCGCTCAGTGTGGGCTCCCGCTCGAGCAGCGACTCGGTATAGAGCGCGATCGGAGATATCGCGTTGTTGATGTCATGCGCGACGCCGCTCGCCATCTGTCCCAGCGCGCGCAGGCGTTCCTGCTGCACCACGGTCTCCTGGCTCTGGCGCAGATTCTCGTAGGCCAGCTGCAGCGCGTCATACAGCTGCGCCTGGTGGGCCGCCAGCGCGACGTGTTCGCTCAGCTGCCGCAGGAACTCACAGTCGCCGCTGCTGAAAGACTCCGGCTGACGGCGCGCGGCCACGAGGACTCCGAAGACTCTGCTCTCGGCGCGCAGCGGCGCGGCAACGAGGGCGCGCAGTCCGCCCTTCGCCAGAGTGCTCGGGAACGGGTACGCGCTCGCGGCGATGTCGGGCTCATACACCAACTCGCCGCGTACGCAGCGGCTCAAGCCGTTGCGATCGACCGGCACCCGCGCCTTCTCCGTCAGCGCCAGCTCGAGCGCCGTCTCGCGGCTGCGCGTACCGACGCTGGTGACGGTCAGTATCTCCTCGTGGGGGTCGTAGAGACAGATGCACCCGAAGTCGACGGGCACGTCCTCCTCGAGATGCCGGATGACCACCTGGAAGATGCTGCGCAGATCCTGGCGCTCGCCCACCGCCCGGGTGATCCGGTGCAGCAGATCGAGACGGGAGAGCTGTCGCTGCAACCTCGTGCCGAATGCCTGGCGCTCCGTGATGTCGGTGGTGAGCTGATCCAACATGTGATTGAACGCATCGGTGAGAGCGCCCAGCTCGTCATTGCCGAGCTTCGGAGCCCGCACGGAATAGTCCCGCTTCTCCGAGACCGCGAGCGCCGCGCGCCCGAGCGTCTGCAACGGCCTCGAGATCTGCTGCTGCAGCGAGCGGCCGAGAATGTATGCGATCAGCATCGCGAAGGCGGTCATGCCCGCGGCGATCAGCGCGTAAAGGGCGATCTCGCGGTGGAGTGAGGTCAGATCCCAACGCAGATAGAGCGTACCCAGCCGGGCATTGCCGCCCTGACGGATCGGCAGATAGTAGACCAGCGTGTCAGCGTCGAAGCGCACGCCATCCCGCGCAGGATGCAGCGGGAAGGCCGTCGCGGGCGCATGCGCGGGATAGTGCGCAAAGAGCGCGCCCCCGGAGTCGTATACCGCGGCCAGGGTGACCCGCCCCTCCGCATGCAGTGCCGCAAGCACGTCAGTCTCGTCCGACGCGTTGTCGAAAGCGACCGCCGCCGTGCTGTTGCTTGCTATGACCTCGCCGAGAGTCTGCACGGTATGCCGCGCGACGGCGCGATAGCTCTGGTACTGATACAGAATGAAGGCCGCGCAGGTGAGCGCGAGCACCGCGCCGCTCGTCACGAGCAGCATGATCATGAGCCGGCGCCGGATCGGCGTGCTGCGCAGCACCACGGCTACCCCTCCCCCGGCGCGGCCGAGCCGGCGGCGCGCAGCAGCTTCGAGCTCAGCTTGAGACCGGCGGCCTGCGCCGCCTGCGGGTTGATGACCAGGCGCACGTGCTGATCGGTCAGCACGAAGCGGATCATGCCGCCGCTCTGCACGAAATCACCGAGATCGCTCACGGTGAGCACGTTGCGTCCCTTGAGCGCGCTCATGATCTGCGCCAGCTGCGCCGACTCCGACGAGCTGATGTAGAGAATGTGGCAGCCCGATGCATCGGCGAGGCTCTTCAGGCGGCGCACCACGACCGGCCGCCCATTCACCCGCTCGCCGGCGACCGCCTGATCGAGCGAGCCGTCGAAGGGATCATCGCCGAGCACACCGATCACGATCGGGGAGCTCTGGTCGGCGAATGATCCCGGCGGCCAGTCGACGAATTGCGAGAAATAGAACAGGAACACGGCCTCGACCTGCTGCGCCGTGGGCGCCGCGAGCGCGCTGCGCCCGCCGAGCAGGCCCACGGCGATGAGAAGCGCCACCGCCGTGGCCCGAATGCGAGCTCTCAGCGGTTCCATGTCAGTCGTCCGAAGACGCTCCGCTTGATTGCGCTGCGCTCATCGGGTCCGCCGAACTCGATGTGGCTGGAGTGGAGGAGGCTGTCTCCCTCGAGCGAGAGCGTGAGCCGCGCCGTCGCATGCCAGATCGCGTTGAGATCCAGCTCCTGGTAGCCGGCGTCGCCGGTGCCGTTGACGATCTCGGGCAGCGATTCGACGGCCGACAACACGCGCACGCCGCCGTACACCTCCACGTTCTGCGGCAGGTCGAGGTAGGACTGCATTCCGGCCTGGTTGCGGGGCGTCGAGCCCTCGTAGAAATGGCCGCGGTTGAGATCCTCACCCAGTGGCGTCAGGGTCATTTGCATGTAGGAATAGTTGATCGAGAGCCGCCACCACTCGACGGGCGAGTACAGGGCGAGGCCCTCGAGCCCCGTCGCATGCCCGTCGGTGAGGTTCTCGGTGAGCAGGGGATAGATGGTCTGGCCGGTCGCGGCGTCCAGGTACGGCGTGCCGAGCTCGAGCGAGGCGAGTCCCGTGTAGCGGTTGCGGAACGCCGCCAGATCGAGCGAGAGATCGGCCAGCGGCCGCCAGCGGTATCCAAGCTCGAAGGCGAGCACCTGCTCCGCATGGAAGCTACGGTCGCCGAGCAGCACGACCACCGGGTTCCCGGCCGGATTGGTGGCGTCAACGTCCTCATCCTGCTCGATTCGCGTTGGTACTCTCACGGCGCGGGAGATCGCGCCCCAGAGCGTGCGCGTGTCCGTCAGGTCCCATGCCGCCCGCACGCTCGGTTGCACCTCGAAACCGCTGAAGTCGTTGTGCTCGAGCTTGGTACCGAGCGTGAGGCGCACCGCATGCGGCAGAGAGACCTCATCCTGTACGAAGCCGCTGGCGAGATTGTAGCGGGCGTCCGGCGGATTCAGGGTGAGGAGCCCCTTGCCGTGGAAGATGTCATCCATCGTCCGGCCGGTCAGTCCCCAGGTGATCGTCTGGTCCTGGCCGAGCGGCAGATGCTCCAGGAAATCGAGATCGAGAGTGGCGAGGTTGTCGGTATAGGTGGGATCGTCACGGTGCGTGTAGTCGTAGTAGACACGCACCTCGTAATCCGAGTCATCGCTCAGCGTGTGCTGCCAGTGTGCCAGCACGTTGCCGCCGCCCACGCCTACTGCCAGTGGCGGCGTGGGCCCGGGCCGGCCGATGATGTCGATCGCCGGACTGACTTCCCCGATACGGCCGTCGTAAGCGTCGCCCTGGACGGTAAACGCGTCTGCCGAGTCGGCTTTCCAGTCCGTACGGAAGCCGACATGGCCGAGATCCCACCCGTCCGAGCTCGCGCCGGCCGGGTAGTCCTCGGGGGCGTCGCTCTGATACTTCGCGAACACGCGGTAATACATCTGATCGCCGCTCTCGCCACCGTACTGAGCCGCCGCCAGTGCGTTCGTCTCGGAGCCGCCTCCCACCTCGGCCCAGCCACCTTGTGTCTCCGCGGCGCTCTTGGTGATGATGTTGATGACGCCGTTGACCGCATTGGATCCCCAGAGCGCCGCGCCGGGGCCTCGGACCACCTCGATCCGATCGATGTCCTGCATGAGGTAGTCCTGTTCGTCCCAGAACACACCGGAGAAGAGCGGCGTATAAATGCTCCGCCCATCGCTCAATACAAGCAGATCGGGCGAGTTGGAGCTGGCGAAGCCGCGCGCGCTGACCGCCCACTGGCTCGCCGTCATCTGCGCGACGTTGATCCCGGGAACGTAGCGGATCGCCTCGGGGACGTTCATCGCGCCGGAGCTTTCGATCTGGTCGCTCGTGACGACAGCGACCGCGGCGGCAGAGCGGGACAAAGGCTCCGGACCGCGGGTGACTGAGGTCACCATGACGTTGGTGAGCTGTTCGATGCTGAGCTGCTTGAGCTGGTTGACCTGATTGGCGGCCAACTGCTGGGCGTGCAGCACCGGTGACCTCGCGGCGAGCGCGCCCACGGCGAGCACGGCGCACAGTGCGCCTCTTGTGGGCTCGAGCCCGCGAGTCGAGATAGAGAGCGTCATGAGTTCCCCGCTTCGATCCTATGCCACGCAAGTGAGCTCCATGCGAAGCGCTCCGCGAATACTATGGCAAGCTCCCCTGCCTGTTGGCAACGTTGTGAAATGCGTCTCAAAAGCGCAACGCGCATCCACGTCCGAAAATGGCTAGTCTCTGCCGGCAGCAGGGCGTATCGTCACCCCCATGCAAGAGACGCTGCCATTCGATCCGACGGTGCTGGAGCGGGCACGGCTGAGCCGCGACCCTCGCTTCGACGGCAAATTCTTCATCGCCGTGACTTCGACGGGCATCTACTGCCGTCCCATCTGTCCGGCATCGCCTTCCCCCAGGCGAGGCAACGTCCGCTATTTCGGTTCCGCCGCGGCGGCGGCCGAAGCGGGCTTCAGGCCATGCCTGCGTTGCCGCCCGGAGGCCGCGCCCGGCACACCGGCGTGGCTCGGGACGTCCGCGGTCGTCAGACGAGCGCTGCGCCTCATCAATGAAGGCGCGCTCGATGAGGCAAGTGTCGGCGAGTTCGCCGCTCGCGTCGGTGTTGGCGCACGACATCTCGATCGGCTCTTCCTGCAGCACGTCGGCGCTTCACCGCTCGCGGTCGCACAGACACGGCGCCTGCACTTCGCAAAGCGGCTGATCGACGAAAGCGATCTGCCCATGACGCAGATCGCGCTCGCCGCCGGGTTCGGGAGCCTGCGCCGCTTCAACGATGCGTTCCGCAACGCCTACGGCCGGCCGCCGCGGGAGCTGCGCCGCGACCGCCGCGAGCCGCCCGCCCACGGCACGGGTGACGAAGTCTCGCTCGCCCTCGCCTACCGGCCACCGTACGACTGGGATCACCTGCGCGATTTCCTCGCGCTGCGCGCCACACCGGGCGTGGAGCGGGTGGATGAGCAGAGCTACGGCCGGCTGATCCGCACCGATGCGGGCCACGCCGTGATTCAGGTGCGGCCGTTGGCGGGAAAGGATGCGCTGCAGCTTCGCGTCCAGGGGGCGCCGCCGACGGCGCTCTTTCAGATCGCGACCGCCGCGCGGCGCGTGTTCGATCTCGCCGCCGATCCGGCGCTGCTGGCCGCGGGGCTGGAATCGGATCCGCTGCTACGTCCGCTGGTGCGACGCCGCCCGGGCATCCGCATCCCCGGCACGTGGGACGCATTCGAGTGCGCCGTGCGCGCCGTACTGGGTCAACAGGTCACCGTGGCGGCCGCGCGCACTCTGGCGGGGCGCCTGGTCGAGCGCGCCGGAGAGCCGGTCGCGACCGCGGTAAGCGGACTCGATCGCCTCTTTCCAACAGCGCAGGCGCTCGCAGCCGCGAACCTCGATGGGCTTGGGATCACCGGCGCGCGGATCGCCGCGCTCAAGGCCCTGGGGCTGGCGGTGGCCGAGGGTCGGGTCACATTCGACCGCCCCGCCGACGAAGTCGTCGCCAGCCTGGTGGAGCTGCCGGGCTTCGGCGAATGGACGGCGCAGTACATTGCGCTGCGCGCGCTCGGCGAGCCTGACGCATTCCTGACCGCCGATCTGGTCGTGCGGCGCATGGCGGCCGGAGGCGGCACGCCGCTGACACTGAAAGAGTTGGAACGCCGCGCCGATGCGTGGCGGCCATGGCGCGGTTATGCGGTCATGCACCTGTGGTGCGCGGCCGGCGACCGGCAACTTCGTGGAGATGCTCGATGAAAACCCCAGCCCTTTACTGGCACGAGATCGACTCACCCGTCGGCAGGCTCCTCCTCGCCGGCGACGGCGACAGCCTGTCGCAGGTGTACTTCCAGTCCGGTCCGCGGCCGCTGCAGCCGGCGGACGATTGGATCGCCGATGGGAAGCCGTTTCGCGTGGCGATCAGGCAGCTCGGCGAGTACTTCGCCGGCGAGCGGCGCCGCTTCGAGCTGCCGCTCGCGCCTCGGGGCACTGAATTTCAGCGCCGGGTCTGGCGCGCGCTGACTGAGATTCCCTACGGCAAGACGGTTTCCTATGGCGAGCTCGCGCGGCGCATCGGCAAGCCGAGCGCGCCGCGCGCGGTCGGACTCGCCAACGGCGCCAATCCGCTGCCCATCATCGTGCCCTGCCACCGCGTGATCGGCGCCGACGGCAGCCTCACGGGGTTCGGCGGCGGCTTGCCGATCAAGCGCAAGTTGCTGGCGCTCGAAGGTGCGGGCCCCGAGGAGTCGAGCCCGCAGGCAAGCTTTAAATGGGCCGCCCCCCCGAGGCCTTCAGCCGCTCGTTGAGCTTGGGCACGTCCACCGTCTCGAGACGCGTCCACTCCGCCATCGTCGCCGTCAGCTTCTGGGACAGAGTGGCGTAAGACGACAACGCGTCGGAGCTGGGATCCGCATCCGCGCCATCCACGGCCGACTCGAGGGTGTCGAGGTCCATGGCGAGTGCCTGGAGACTGTCAGTCCGCAGTGACGGCACCGCCGGGAAGGGGATGGCGTGCGGGGTCGTTCCGGAGATGTTGCTGGCCTTGGCCAGCAGAGCTGCCATCTGCCGGTGCGCCGCGCCTGCACTGGCGAGTCGCGCATCCAACGCATCGAGCAGGTTCACCGCGCGACCCAGAGCCGCCGACGCCTGCACCTTCGCGGCCTCGACCTTGCGTGCCAGCTCGAACTCGCGCTCGTAAGCCGCTTGCGGCAGGCTCACCCGCGGGTCGGGTTTCACGACGACAGGCTCGCGATAGTCGCGTCCCGCCACTGTCAGCTCGACGGTGTACTGGCCGGGCGGCGCCCACACTCCGCCGTCCCGCGACGCATGCCTGGAGCCGGGCGCTGCGAGCGTGGCATAGTGCAGATCCCATACGAACCGTTGCATGCCTGGCGCGGCCGATGGAGTGGGAGTCGGAGGAACCCACTCTGGAGCAAACTCCAGCGTCGCCGCATCAGGTGCCGGCACGTGGTCCGCGCTGCTGTACGAACGCACGACTTGATTGCTCGCGTCGCGAATCGTCACCACGACGGGGCCCTGTGCCGTGGCAGGCAACACGTAGTCGATGATCGCGCCGTCGGGAGGGTTGGCGGCCATCGGCTCGTCCTTCGGCATCGGTGTTCCCGCGAAGGACGCGGCGCGCACGCGGATCGCATCCGCAGGTCTGAAGAGCGTGACCGCTCCGGAATGCACATCATCCATCTGACGCAGCGCGCTGACGTCATCCATGATCCAGAATCCGCGGCCATGCGTGGCGATCACGAGATCATTGCCGTGCACATCGATGTCGCGCACGGAGGTGATAGGCAGGCTCTGCTGCAACGACTGCCAATGCGCGCCGTCGTCGAAAGAGACGTAGATACCGAACTCCGTGCCGGCATAGAGGAGTCCCGGCCGTACGGGATCCTCCCGCACCACGTTGACGAAGCTGCCGCGCGGAATGCCCGAATCGATGCGCGTCCAACTCTTGCCGTCATCATTCGTGCGGTAGATGTAGGGCGTATCGTCATTCAGGCGGTGGCGGTCGATCGCAAGGTAGGCCACTCCCTGCTGGAAGTGGGACAGATCGATGCCGCCAACCTTCGACCACGGCGTCAACGCGGTCGGCGTCACTTGTACCCAGTGTGCGCCGCTATCGTCCGTGCGCCAGACCAATCCGTCGTCTGTTCCCACCCAGATGATGTTGGCGCTCAATGGTGACGGCGCGATGGTGTAGATCACGCCACGGCGCTTCCCGACGTGGAAGTCATCCGCCGCCGTCGTCGGATCGAGATTCGACGGCGTGCCGGGGCGGACCCGCGTCAGGTCCGGACTGATCGGCTGCCAGTGAGTGCCGCCGTCATCCGTGCTGAAGAGCCGCTGGTTGCTGAAGTACAGCGTCTTCGGATCACGCTTCGAGAAGATGAGCGGCATCGTCCAGGTGGTGCGGTAATGATCCCACGGGTACGCGAGCATAGGATTGACGTCGCGAACCTGGTTGCTCTTGCGATCGAGCTTCTCGACGCTGGCGCCAGCGTCGCTGCCATTACCGTAGATGAGGTCAGGGTCATCCGGATCGGCGGCGATCATGCCGTTCTCGCCCCCCGGCGTGATCTCGTGGAACTGCTCCATCGTGATGCCGTCGTAGCTCGACGCGCTACTCGGCAGTGCCACCGCGCCGGAATCCTGCTGCGACCCGTAGACCCAGTAGGGGAACTCGTTGTCCGTGCTGACGTGATAGATCTGCGCCGTGGGCTGGTTGTACCAGCTGCTCCAGGTCTTGCCGCCATTCAGGGTGACCTGCGCGCCCTGGTCGCTGCCGAGGATTCGGCGCGTGCTATCGGTCGGGTCGATCCACAACGCGTGGAAGTCATCACCGGTCGGGTCGCCTTTCAGGGCGATGAAATGCGCGCCGCCATCCTGCGACTCGAGGACGATGGTGTTCATGACATACACCAGGTCGGCGTTGACGGGATCGGCCGTGGGCGCGCAGAAGTACCAACCGCGTCCCCAGATGCGATCATCGGCCGAGATATGGCGCCAGTTGGCGCCACCGTCATCCGATCGATAGAGGCCTCCCTGGGTACGCGGACCATCGGCGAGCGCGTAGACCCGGTCCGGACTCGCAGGCGAGACCGCGAGACCGATGCGGCCGGGGTTCGTCAGGAAGCCGTGACCCGCGACCTGGCTCCAGTGATCGCCGCCATCATGAGAGATGTAGAGCCCGCTGCCGGGCCCGTTGGATGGCGGATAGACGTTCCAGGGTGGCCGCCGGGTCTGCCACAGCGCGGCATAGATCGTGTTGGGATCGTCCGGCTTGAAGGCGAGGTCGGCGGCGCCGGTGTTGGCGTTCTGGTAAAGAACCTTGGTCCAGTGCAGGCCGCCGTCCCGGGAGCGGAAAACGCCGCGTTGCGCGCTGGGCCCGTACGGATGGCCCAGGGCGGCGACGTACACGAGGTTGGGGTCATGGGGATCGACCAGAATGCGCGCGATCTGGCGCGAGTCGGTGAGGCCGATGTGCGTCCAGTGCGCGCCGCCGTCCGTGGATTTGTACATGCCGTTGCCCTGCGCGATGTCGGAGCGCATGTCCGCTTCGCCCGTGCCCACGTAGATCGTGCCCGGGCTGGAGGGCGCGATCGCGATGGCACCGATCGAGCCTACCGGCTCGCCATCGAAGATCGGCTGCCAGGTCCGGCCGGCATCCTGCGTCTTCCAGACGCCGCCATCCACGCTGCCGAAGTAGAAGTCGCGGGCGTCACCGGGGATGCCCGTCACCGCGAGCACGCGCCCGCCGCGAAAGGGACCGATGAGCCGCCAGTGCAGCGCCTGATAATCCGACGGATCGACCGCGCTCGGGACGGCGGCGGCGCACGCGAAGTTCGCCAGGGACAATCCGACCACGAGCCATGCAAGACCGCGCATTCGCAAGGGCAGCCTCCCAGAATCCCCAGCACAGTGGGGCGAGGGGCGTCACTTTATCCGGACGCGGCCCGCTTTGCTCACACTCCGCGTGTTTCCACAAGGCCAGCCGAGTGGCCGCCGCGACGAGCAGCAGTGCGCGCGGGGAACGGATGCGCTAGACGATTCCGATCGTGAAGAAGGCGACGATGGCCAGAATCTTCGCAATGAGCCCGGGCCTGAGATACAGCGCCCGCAGCGTGAGCCTGTGCAACCGTTGCAACGAACCAGTCAGGGGGATCGGTGAGCGGACCGCGGCATACTCCCGGTGGTGGAACTGGGAGCATTGAGCGCCTCGAACCGCGCATTTCTAAGGATGCAACGGTGGCCGGGCAATGAAGGATTGTGACGAAAAGAGGCGGGCGAGCCGTCAGGCGCGACGCCCGTGCCGGGGCTCGATCCGCGGCACGGGCGTCACTGATCGCCAGTGGAAAGACTAGAACAAGTTGACGTGGACGCTGACCACAGCCCCGGTCGCAACAGCCGCGAGGACCGCGTTGTTGTCTACCCGGATCCAGTAGTAGCCCGCAGGCGCCGGGCGGAGATGATAGACGGCAACATTCGGGATGACATACGCAGAGCCGCGGTACTCCGGCGGGAGCCGATCACCGCGACGCCAGGTGTGCGCGTAGTACCCGTGCGGCCGCACATACCTCCCTGTCGCGAACCTTGCATGCGCGTGATGCATCATCGGCCGATGATGCTCGACCGCGCGATGATGCTCGTCGTGGTGCTGCTGATCGTAGCCCTGCGGGGGATCGGCCAGTGCCAGGGATCCCACAGCCAGCGACAGCACCATCGCTCCCATGATCATTCGTTTCATTTTTGAACACCCTCCACGTGATTACGGCAAGAGAATTACAGCAAGAGACTTGCCGCCAGATTGCGGCAAGCTACCTGAGCCCGAGCTGAACGGCACGTCCGGCTTTACTATATCCATATTACGATGGCTTCTCGCCCGCCCCGCCTGGCGGTATCGTGCCGCGGCAGGGGTGGCGGGTCGCCGCCCGGGAGTGGAGCAATGCAATACAGTCTGCTCGGCAACACCGGCCTGACCGTCTCCCGCCTCGCCTTCGGCGCCATGACCTTCACCGCGGGCAACAAGGATATCGGCGCGGTCTACAAGGTGGGCGCGGACCTGGCGGGAGAGCTCGTCGGCAGGGCCCTCGACGCGGGGATCAACTTCTTCGATACCGCCGACGGCTACGCCGGCGGTGAATCCGAAGCCATGCTGGGCGCGGCACTCAAGCCACACCGCGACCGGGTCGTCATCGCCACCAAGGTCGGTTTCCGCACCGGTCCCGCGTTGACCCGTGCGGGGCTCTCCCGCAGACACATCCTCTGGTCGGTCGATCAGAGCCTCCAGCGCCTCGGCACCGACTGGATCGACGTCTACATCGCGCACCGCGAGGATCCCTACACCCCGATCGAGGAGACGCTCGCGGCGCTCGATGCCGTGGTGCGTGCCGGCAAGGTGCGGTATCTCGGGTTCTCCAACTGGTCGGCGTGGAAAGCGGCGGCGGCGCTCGAGATCCAGAAGGCGAACGGTCTCGCACCCTTCACCCATGGGCAGATGTACTACTCCCTCGTGGGCCGTGACGTCGAGCGCGATGTCATCCCCATGATGCGGCGCTACGGGTTGGGCCTCACGGTGTGGAGCCCCCTCGCCTTCGGTTTCCTGAGCGGAAAGTACACGCGCCAGACGCTTTCGGACCCGAACAACCGCCTGTCGGGCTTCGACATCCTGCCCTTCGACAAGGAGCGGGGCTTCGAGCTCGTGGAGCGGATGCGCACCATCGCCGACGTTCACGACGCCAGCGTCGCGCAGGTTGCGCTCGCGTGGCTGCTCGCGCGTCGGGGCGTGACCAGCGTCATCGTCGGCTCCACCAAGCTGAGCCAGCTCGATGACAACCTGAAGGCGGTGGCGGTCACCCTCAGCGCCGCGCAGATCGCCGAGCTCGATGCAGCCACGGCGCTGGCGCCCGTTTATCCCAACTTCTTCACCGACAACATCGCTGCCGATCGGCCGGCGGCCGCAGCGCTAGGGATCCCATGACAAACCGATTCGCCTGGCCGGCGCTGCTGTCGGCGAGCCTGGCGCTCGCTACGGCGGCCTTCCGGCCTCGGCAGCCTAAACCTGCCGCTCGGCAAGCCGGGCAGCGGCACGGTGCACTGCCGCATCGCGCTCCGCTCGGCTGGCGTCCAACCGCTGCCTGGCCGCCGCCACTATCTCCGGGCGAACGCGCTCCGGCCGTCCGGAATCAAAGGGTGGCATGGGCGCGTACTCGATCGCCAGCTGGACGGCTTGCGCGTAGTCCACCCCCGCTATCTCCGCCAACACCGTCAGCGCCATGTCGATGCCGGCGGTTACGCCACCGCCCGTGATGATGTTGCCGTCGCGGACCACACGGGCGGGATCGGGGACTACGCCGAATGCCGCGAGCGAATCGCGCCATGCCCAGTGGCATGCCGCGCGCTTCCCGGTCAGGAGGCCCGCTGCCGCGAGCAACAACGAGCCGGTGCAGACCGATGTCACGTAACGCGCCGAGCCGGCGAGGCGGCGCAGCGCGGCCAGGAATTCGCGGTCTTCCATCGCCTGGATGGTGCCGAAACCGCCCGCAACGCACAGCAGCGCGCACGACTCGATGTCCTGCAGCCTGCGAACGCCCACGAACGTCATGCCGCCGCCGGCCTCGAGGGTACCTCCCGCGACCGACGCGAGAATGCAGCGCGCCCCCGGCAGACGTGTGAACACTTCATAGGGGCCGGTGAAATCGAGTTGCGTGATGTTCGGATACAGCGCGAACACGACCGGAAAATCGCCACTCATGATGCTTCCTCGCCGTAGTTGACGCCGCCAGCATGCCTCGGTACGCTGTTGGCGTAAACGACATTCTTCCCACCTTTCGTGCCATGACCCGCCGCATCGCATTTCTCGTCTTCCCGCGGTTCCAGATCCTCGATGCGACCGGGCCGCTCGCAGCCTTCGAGATTGCCGAGCGCTACCGCCCGGGGACGTACACACTGCGCACCATCGCGACTGCGCCGGGGGCGGTGGCAAGCTCATCGGGTGCCTGCCTGCAGGCCTCGTCGCTCGGGCCCGCGAAGGCGGTCGACACACTGATCGTCGCCGGCGGCGAAGGCTCGCGCGAGGCCGCGGTCTGCAGCAGGACGCTGCGGTTCGTGTTGGACTGCGCGCGGCGCTCACGCCGGGTCGCGAGCGTTTGCTCGGGCACGTACGTGCTGGCCGCCGCCGGATTGCTCGACGGCAGGAGCGCCACGACTCATTGGAGCGTGACCGCGGATTTCAGTCGGCGGTTTCCCCAGGTACGGTTGGACGCCGACCGGATCTATGTCAGGGACGGGAAGATCTGGAGCTCGGCGGGCATCACGGCCGGCATCGACCTCGCCCTGGCCCTGATCGGCGAGGACCTGGGGGAGGATATCGCGCGGCGCACGGCGCAGCAGCTGGTGGTCTACCACCGCCGGCCCGGAGGCCAGTCGCAGTTCTCGCCGCTGCTGCAGATGGAGCGGGCCGAGGGGCGTTTCGGCAAACTATGGGACCATGTCAGGACGCATCTGCGCGACCGGCTGAGCATCGACGAGCTCGCCCGGGTGAGTTGCATGAGCCCGCGGAACTTCTCGCGGGCATTCAAGGAGGAGGTCGGCATCGCCCCCGCCAAAGCGGTCGAGCGGCTGCGTGTCGACACCGCACGCGCCGACCTGGAGAGCGGCAACCCTACCATCCAACAGGTGGCCGCGGCGTGCGGTTTCGGCAATCCGGAGCGGATGCGACGCAGCTTCCTGCGCGTCCTGGGCGCGCCGCCCTCCGCTCTCAGGCGACAAGGGCGGCGCGACTGATCAGCCGATCAGCGACGCGCCCAGCGGCCGCCGGCCATGTGCCAACCGCGTGCTCCATGCACCCAGTGGTTCGGCATCCAGCGAAACCCGGCACGCGGAGCTGCCCAGTGTCCGGGAGCCCAGGCGTAGCCGCCCGGCCCCCAACGCCAGAAGCCACCCATCCAGAAGTAGCCGGGGTAGGGCGCCGCGCCGTAATACTCGACACGCGCCACGGGCGGTGCCACCGCTACGAAGCCGCCACCGTAGTAAGGTCCGGGGGCCGGCGCTATCACGCAGCCGCCGAGCGCAGCGGCCAGCCCGAGAACGATTGCTGCATTGCGAGCGCGCGAGACAACACGGGTCATGTGAACCTCTTGTCAAACTACCGTTGCGGTGCTGATTACCGCCTGTACATGATGAACGCGGCACGCTGGCCGGGGTGCACAGCAGCTCACACTTCCGGTGGCCGTCGCTAAAAAACGACAAGGAGACAGAGCTGCGCAACCCCTGACAACATGATACTGCGGCGCGGCAGGACGTTCACCAGACCCCTTGTTGTGTTACCGTTCAGTCATGAAAAAGGGCGGCAGCAACCGCAGTCGCGCCATGGAGTGTGCGATCGGCATCACCGTCCACACCGGCTGGGGGGCCTGCGTCGTAGTGAGCGGCTCGCCCCGCAATCCGCAGATCATCGGCAACAGGGTGATCGAGCTCTTGGACGGCGCCGAGCGCTTCTGCTACCACCGTGCCGCCGAGATGAAAGCCACGTCCGTTCCGGAGTGGCTGCAGCACGTGCGTGCGCGAGCACTGGCCCGGGCGAGAAGCGAGCTCGCGCCTCTACTGACTCCAACAGTGCGCTTCGGCGCCATCGTCGCGAAAGACGGGGTCCTGCCGGACCCCGATACAGCGTTGGCGACACACATGCGAATCCATCTGGCCGAAGGCTTGTTCTACCGCGATGTCTTCCGCGACGCCTGTCAGATCCCCTGTCGCATCACGCCGCCCGCCTCCCTCGACATAACCGCGCTGGGCAAGATCGATACCAAACCGTGGAGTCGGGATCAGAAGCTGGCGGCGCTGGCGGCGTGGCATGCGATGAGCCATTGAAACGTCGCGCCTCAGCAGCCACATGCTTTCTTTTCCGCCTCGCTCCTGCGGGCGGCGGCGCCCGCCGGATCGCTGATGATGTCGAGCCAACGCGGGTCGAGCGACGGCTCGGCATCATAGTTGTCGTGCCAGTTCCACCACTTGTACGGCGGGTTCTGCGGATAACCCTTGGGTGAGTCCTCCCATGTCTCCTGCCGGCCGAGCGGCGTGATATCGAGGTAGCTCCAGATGGTCCCCATCGCCTCATCGCCGCGGTTATTGATGAAGTAGGTGCGAAACACCTTGTCGCCATCACGGAAGAACACGTTGTGGCCATGCCATTCGCGCACACCGAAGTCGGCATCGAAGTCGTCGGTGATCGTGTACCAGGGCATCGCCCAACCCATCCGCGCCTTCAGGCGCGCGATGTCAGGCTGCGGCGCCCGCGAGACATAGACGAGCGTCGTTTCCCGGGCGTTCAGGTGGGCAAGGTGACCGATCTGATCGGCGCCCAAGGAACAGCCGCGACAGGCATGGTCCGGCCAGCCGAACACGCCAGGCTCGAAGAACGCGCGATAGATGATAAGTTGCCGGCGGCCCTCGAACAGATCCTCGAGGCTGGCTTTGCCATTGGGCCCTTCGAATTGGTACGCCTTCGCGAGGGCCATCCACGGCATCCGCCGGCGCTCCGCAGCCAGGGCATCGCGGGCCCGCGTCAGCGCTTTCTCCTTCACGAGCATCTGCTGGCGCGCGGCCTCCCAGGCCTCCGAGGACACGATCGGGGGGCCTTGAACAGCGGGTCGCGGGGTCGTGGTCATGGTGGTCTCCGTGCGGGGTACGTTCAGTGGACGTGCGCAAGATTGACACGGGCCGGCGGTGGGTGGGAGTTACAAGTATGCCGCGATTAAGGAGTCCAGAGCGGAGCCCCTGGATCGTGTTACCTTTCGGTCATGCAGGTGCGCGACAGCGGAATGCCGGAAAAAGTGCTGTGGGAGTCGTTTTTCGAGCCCACCGAGATCCTCGAGTTGCTGTCTCTGCCGGTATCGGGAGACATCGTGGACTTCGGCTGCGGCTATGGCACCTTCACGCTGACGGCGGCAACGCTCACCACGGGCACGGTTTACGGGATCGATATCGATCCTGAAATGGTGCAAACCACCGCCCGAGGCGCACAGGAAGCCGGCCTGAACAACGTGAGGACAGTGGAGCGGAATTTCGTCACCCGCGGGGCTGGCTTACCGGCCGGCAGCTGCAGCTATGCGATGCTCTTCAACATCCTGCACGCGGAGGATGCCCTCGGACTGCTGCGCAAAGCCCACGAGGTCCTCCGCCCGGGCGGCCTGGTCGCCGTCATTCATTGGATTACGGACTCCGCCACGCCGCGCGGACCGCCTCCGGAGATCCGTCCTACCCCGCAGCAGTGTCAGCAATGGATGCAGGCAGCGGGGTTCGACCTGGCGAGCCCGGTAGTGCAACTGCCTCCTTATCATTACGGCCTGGTTGGCAGGCGGCCGGATGCCTGAAGGGTATCCAGCCGGTTCCAAACGCCCAGCAGTCGCAGATAAGCCGTGACGTGCAGCGGGTCCGCCCGACACCAGAGCTCGAAGTCCGTCTGGATCGTGGCAGACGCGTTCGACCGGTCTAGACGAGCCAGCCAGTCTGCGGCGCAACCCTCGATCCGCTCACCCGACGCCATGCGCCGTCTCTGGGGCATGAAGGATAGACCTCAGTTTGGGCGGTACCGGTCGCCTCGAGCAGTCGCGCGGCGCAGAGCCGGACACCGTGACTGACATGTTTCTCCACGGTGTGCTCGGCTATTCCCATCCGCAGCGCGATCTCCTTGTGGGACAAACCATGAATCTTGCGCAGGATGAGCACCTGCCGGCACCTCTCCGGAAGCGATGCAATCACCCGTGAAAGCAGGAGCCGCTCCTGCGTGAGATTCACGATCTCGTCCGGTCTCCGCTCTTGGCTGCCACGCAATACGACGTCCGTTGCGTTGATTTCCGGTAAGGCGTCGAGAGAAACGACCTCCCGCCTGCGCAGGTGGTCCATGGCGACATTGCGGGCCGTCGTGAAGAGGAACGCGCGCCAGTTCCGCACGGCGCTGCGCCGCTCGGGGGACAGGGCCAGCAACCGGGCGTATGTCTCCTGGACGACATCCGAGACGTCATCCGGGCGAGGAAGGGGGCGGGCCAGGAAGGCGCGCAAGTCCCGCTCGTGCCCGAGGACTCTGAAGAACCAAGCTGTGGTGCTCGTACCGTCCACCTGCTGGTAGGTCCCGATCCCCCCGAATTCAGTTCACAGGCAGGCTATTGCACATTCGCAACAGCGGCAAGCTCCTCTTGGATTTTTCAAGCGCACTTTGTCTTTTTTTTGCCTCGCACTACCGGAAATAGCGGCGCAGTCAGTCGTAATTGCCAGAGGGGAGGCCGGGCGCGTGTCTCGGCACCACCACAAATAGAATGACACTGACACGGCGTGCTTTATTGGCGCAGGCTCTCGTCGCCCCGGCGGCGTCTGCTCGTGCGCGTGCTCGCGCCACGCCCTCACCGCGGCCGCTGCCCGGAAAGCCGGCCGGCGTGCACTCGAGCGCGCCGGCCTGGATCGAGGCGGACCTGCCGGCGGCGGAACGGCTGCTCGCCCTCGCCTACACGCCCGCGCAGCGCGCGCAGCTTGCCCGCACCTATTCACCGGTTCTGAAGGAGCTTGCGGGCGTCCGCGCGCTCGATCTGGCCAACGATGTGTCGCCGGCCTGCCGCTTCGATCCGCGTATCCCAGGGAAGAGCTACCGGATGCCGAGCCGCGGAATCCGGGGGGCGGTGCCCGCAGCCGGCCCTCTTCCCACTTCACCAGTCGGTATAGCGTTGGCGCCGGCCTGGCGGCAGGCAACGTGGTTGCGCGAGAAGAAGATTTCGAGCCTCGAACTCACCCACCTTTATCTCGATCGCATCCACCGGCTGGCTCCCGAGCTGCAGAACTTCATCACTGTCACGGACGACCTGGCGCTCAAACAGGCGGCCAGCGCTGATGCAGACCTCGCGACAGGCCGGATTCGCTCGGGCCTGCATGGCGTTCCGTACGGCATCAAGGATCTGTTCGACGTTGCACGAGTGCGCACTACCTGGGGAGCTGAGCCCTACAAAGACCGCGTGGCCGCCGGCAACGCGGCCATAGTCGACAAGCTCGAGGCCGCCGGCACGGTTCTCCTGGGGAAGACCAGCGCCGGTGCGATCGCCTACGGGGACATCTGGTTCGGCGGCGAGACGCGAAATCCGTGGAATCCCGCGGAAGGATCGTCCGGTTCATCGGCGGGCTCCGCGTCCGCGACGGCGGCCGGTCTGGTTGGTTTCTCCATCGGGACGGAAACGTTGGGATCGATCGTCTCGCCCTCGAATCGTTGCGGCTGCACGGGCCTGCGCCCGACCTTTGGGCGGGTATCGCGCCACGGTGCCATGGCATTGGCATGGTCCTGGGACAAAGTGGGACCCATCACGCGCAGCGTCACCGACTGCGGGCTGGCCCTTGAAATCATCAATGGTCTGGATCCCAGAGACTGGGGCTCTCTCGATGCCCCGCTAGGCTGGGATTGGCAGGCGAGCGTGCGCGGGCTCCGGGTGGGCTACGTACCCGCCTGGTTCGAGAGCAAGAAGGCTACGTCGGTGGACCACCATGCGCTCGACGCGCTGCGCGAGACCGGCGCGCAGGTCGTCGAAGTGCGCATGCCGGATCTGCCTTACGGGCTGCTCACGCCGCTGGTATTCATCGAGGCGGCGGCCGCGTTCTCCCAGCTCACCCTGACTCACCGCGATGACGAGCTCAAGTGGCAGGCCGACATGGCCTGGCCCAACACCTGGCGCCGTGCCCATTTGTTCCCCGCCGTGGAGATGGTGCAGATCGAGCGTCTGCGTCGCGAGGTGATGGTAGGGCTCGATGGGCTCTTCGATGGCATCGATGCATTGATCGGACCGGTGTCGGGAGACGACTCGCTGGTAGCGACCAACGCCACGGGCAACCCCTGCCTCGCCATGAAAGCCGGCTTTCTCGAGCTGCCGACGCGTCGGATCGACGACAAGCCGATCAGCATTCACGCCCCGAAACATCGCGTACCGCGCGCGATCTGCCTCTGGAGCGCCCTGTTCAGGGAAGACGTCCTGATCACGCTGGGGCGCGCGCTCGAAGCCGTCCTCGGCGTCGCCGATCAGAATCCTCCGCTTGCACTTCGATAGAGAGTCACACCACATGAATCACATCGACCAGCACCGCAACCCGCGCCGCTCCGGTTGGCTCGTTGCGCCTCTGCTCTTCATGGTGGCGCTGTGCGCGCACGCGCAGGACAGCACGCAACCGCAAAGCAAAACGCAGGCCCAGGGCAAAACACTGCGCCCAAAGCAAAACGCAGGCTCAAAGCAAAACGCGGGCCCAAAGGATCATGCTGGCCCAGAACAGCACGCAGACGGTGCAGCAAACGAATCAGAGCGCGCCACGGCCGCAACTTCAGGAGGTCGTCGTCACCGGCTCCCGCATCGCGCGCGCGCTGAACGACACGCTGCAACCCACCGTCGAGATCAGCTCGGCCACCTTCGAGGAACGTGGCTACACCAACGTCAGCCAGGCGCTGGACGAAATGCCCGAGTTCGGTGTGCCACCAACGAGCCAGCAGAATCAGCAGTCGGCTTTCAGCGTCGGGCAGAGCTTCGTCGACCTGTATTCGCTCGGCTCGCAGCGCACCCTGACGCTGGTCGATGGGCAGCGGTTCGTCTCCTCCAATACCGCGAGCCTGGCCGGCGCGGCAAGCCCCGGCAGCCAGGTCGACTTCAACGTCATCCCGGTCCAGCTCATCGACCATATCGAGACGGTCTCGGTCGGCGGCGCACCGATCTACGGTGCCGACGCCATCGCGGGAACCGTGAACGTCATCCTGAAGCACGACTACCAGGGATTCGACATGAACGCCATGACGGGCGTGTCGAATGACGGCGACGCCTGGAACTACCGGCTGAGCGCCCTCGGGGGTCACAACTTCGCCGACGGTCGCGGCAACACGACCACCGTGGTCGAGTACACCAAGAGCACCGGCCTCAGGGGCACGGCGCGCACGGATTACGCCAACCAGGGCGGCTTCGAGGCGCCCGCGACACCCGGCACCTATCAGCTGGTTTACACGCCCAATCCCATCGTCAATCAGCTGAGCACCTCGGGAGTACCCTACCTCGACAACTTCTTCTATACACCCGGGGTCCCCGACTCCGCGATCGGCATCACGAACGCCGCGGGACAGCCGCTCGCCTTCTCGCCCGGCTCGAACGCCCTCACGCCGTACAATCTCGGCCAGGAAACCGGCAACCCGATCTTCTACAACGGCGGCCAGGGCATCAATCTCGTCAACTACAGCAATCTCCAGGCATGGACCGAGCGGGTCAACGTCGTTTCGCTGGGACATTTCGACTGGACCGACAACGTGCAGAGCTACTGGAACGGCTGGTTCTCGGACTCCCACTCCCACAGTCTCATTTCCCAGCCGCTCTACAACGCCACGATTTTCGGAAATCCCGGAACGCCCAACGGGCCGATCTACATCAGCACCAAGAACCCCTACCTGTCGGCGACCGACCAGGCGCTCATCCAGAGCGAGATGACTGCCTACGGCAATTCCGGCTTCCCGCTGAGCGGCGGCGCTCCGTTCGACTCGAACTGGAATCCCAATTACTTCTACCTCGATCGCGGCAGCACTGACCTGGAGGCCGGCGCCTTCACCGGCGACCAGTTGGTCGCTCGCGGCGTCCTCGGCCTGAAGGGCGACTTCTCCGAATTCGGCCAGTCCTATCACTGGGACGTGCGCGGCCAATTACGGCTACTCCCGCGATATCTCGCGCCAGCCCGCCGTGGTCTTCCAGAACCTGGAAAATGCAGTCAATCCGGTGATGGGCGCGAACGGACAGATCGTCTGCCCGGCGGGGGTGGTCAATTCATATATTGCGACGGAATCGGAGACCTGCTCGCCGCTCGATATCTTCGGCGAGGGTGACCCGAGCGCCGCCGCCAAGGCTTACATCACGCACGTCGCCACGGCCGACTCATACAACACACAACGCGACGTCACCGCGAACCTCAGCGGCCCCATCGTCAAGCTGCCCGCCGACTATTGGAAGTTCGCGGTCGGCTTCGAGAACCGGCGCGAAGCGGCGGTGTTCGAGCCCGACGCTTACTACACCTCGAATCCGCCAGTCGGGAATCTCAGTGCGTCCTACATCGAAGGGTCCTATCACACCAACGAGGCCTACGCCGAGACCCTGCTCCCGATCTTCGAGCCGCAACAGAACATCATGCTGCTGCACCGGGTCGAGGTTGAAGGCGCCATCCGGCACGTCGAGAACTCCATCGCCGGCGACTCCAACACCTGGGACGGGGGCCTGCGCTGGGCACCGACACAGGACGTCCTGTTCCGCGGCAACAGGACGGTCTCCATTCGCGCCCCGGCCATCACCGAGCTCTTCCTGCCCGCCTCGACGGATGACGAGTTCGCCACGCCCGATCCGTGCGACAAGAACTACGTCAGCCAGGGACCCAGTCCGGCGGTCCGCGCCAAGAACTGCGCGGCCGCCGGGATCAACACGGCGACGTTCACCTCGAATGCGATCAATGCAACGGTGGCGGGCCTGACCTCCGGTAATACCGCTCTGCAGAGCGAGGTCGCCAAGTCGTATACCTTCGGCACCGTGCTCACGCCGCGCTGGGTACCATCGCTGAACATCGCCCTCGACTATCTCAGCATCAAGATGTCGAATGCCATCGAGCAACTGAATCTGAGCGACATCCTGGAGGCCTGCTACGACTCGCCGTCCTATCCGAACGTGCCGGAATGCAATGATTTCACCCGCAACTCCCAGGGTCAGATCACGGACTTCCATGACGGCTTCGTCAACGCGGGATTGCTGACTTTCCAGGGAGAGACCATCACCATCAACTATCAGACGGAGCTGCCCTGGAAGCTCGGCAGGATGTCGTTCACCGGCAACTACCTCGACACCAAGACTCTGAAGCTCCAGGTCGGCTCAGGGGTGCCCCTCAACGAGGCCGGCGAGCTCGCCGACACCAGCAACGTCCTCGCGCCCAAGACCCGGATGAGCTTCTCCGCCAACTACGTCAAGGGATCGTTCAACTGGTACTGGCAGGCGCAATACACCAGCGGCATGAACTTCAGCAATCTCAATACCGCGACATCGCAGAACATCCTGACGGTGGGCCACTGGTGGCTGATCAACTCGTCGGTGGGCTACTACATCACGGATCGCATCAACCTGCGCATGGTCATCAACAACGTGTTCAACAAGCAGCCGCCGTTCGCCGCGCTGGCCGGGGCGTCGGGCAATTTCACCGCTTCGACCTCGTACTACTTCGCGGGCATCATCGGCCGCACGTATCAGCTTACGGCGGACGTGGATCTATGGTGATTCGCGCGTAGAGCAGGCCACTTGACAGCGGATGCCGCACGGCCCGTGCGGCATCCGCCTTGCGACGCCGTCAATAGGCCGCCAGCGGCCTGGGCCTTGCGCCCATGCGTTCCTGCAGCCGCTTGCGATAACGCCGGCTCAACCGCAGCCGGGCCTTGGATCGCAGCACTACCTCGTACTCGCCGCCGGTCTGGAGCTCGAGCCCGCGAATCCGCTCGAGGTTCACGATGGTCGAGCGGTGAATGCGGACGAACTTCTCCTCGCCCAGGTCCTGCTCGAGCTCCGATAACGGGCGACGCAGGACATGAGTGTCTTCACCCACGTGCAGGCACACGTAGTAGCCGGCGGCCTCGATCCAGTCGATGTCCGCGGCCCTGAGGAACAGCACCCGGCCCTGAGTGCGGACGACGAGCTGCTCGGCTGTCCGCGGCTTCGCCGGCGGGTAATGGGCGAGCTTCTCCTTCGCCCGGCCCAAAGCGCGGGCAAAGCGCGCGTCATCGAATGGCTTCAGCAGGTAATCGAGCGCTCCCGCCTCGAAGGCACGCAGCGCGTACTCATCGTAAGCCGTCACGAAGATGATGGCGGGCGGCAGATGGCCGCCCAGAAGCTCCAGCACGTCGAAGCCATCGCATTCCGGCATTTGCACGTCCAGAAAGACGATGTCGGGCCTCAATTTCCTGATCTCCGCGATGGCATCGGGTCCGGACGAGCATTCGATGATCGATCCAATGTCCGGGTCACGACGCAATAGCACGGTCAGGTTGCGCCGCGCCAATGATTCGTCATCGACCACGAGCACCCGAATTGGTGGGCGTTGCTGCGCGACCGGCTCCATTTACGCTTCCCTGAAGGGCAGCGTCACGAGCACTTCCACTCCGGCGGAATTGGCGCGCGTCAGCTGCAGCTCGGAGTCGTTGCCGTAGAGGATCTGCAGACGCGTGCGCAGATTGCGGATGCCGACACCGGTCTGGGCCGCCTCCCAATCCGCCGGCAAGGTGGGACCGTCGTTGTAGACACTCAGGCAAAGCCGGCTGTCGTGGCACGCCCCGGCAATGCGCACGGCCCCTCCCGCGACACGCTTTGCTATGCCGTGCTTGATGGCATTCTCCGCGAGCGGCTGCAGCAGCAGGTTGGGAACCTGGGCGCGCAGCAGGTCCGAAGGGATATCCACGCTCACCTGCAGTCGCTCCCCGAAGCGGACCTTCTGAATGTCGAGGTAGCGCCGCAGATACTCGACTTCCTCCTGCAGTGCGACCTGCGACCGGTGGGAATCCTCGGACGAGCGGCGGAGGAACTCGCTGAGCGCGACTATCATGCTCACGGCGGCGTCGTTCAGATGGTCGCGCACCAGCCCGGCAATGGAGTTGAGCGTGTTGTACATGAAGTGCGGATCGATCTGCCGGCGCAGCGCGGCGAGCTGTGCCTTCGAGAGCTCTGCATTGAGCCGTGCAGCCTCCGTCTTCTGGCGCGCCATGCCTGCGTTTGCGTCCATTACGAAGGTGACCGTCACTATCAGCGCGTAGGCGGTGAGGAACGTCACGACCTGGTAGAGACACATCATGGTCCATGTATCCACGAACGTCGGTCGCTGTGGATCGTCCCAGGGGTTGAAAAGCATCTGCAGCCCTGCGGACCAGGTTTCGGTAACCGCGCTGACGATCGCGAAGACGGCAGCGTGCGTGCAGATCGAGCGGGCATTGATGCCGCGCAACAGCGGATAGCGCCGGGCCACGGCAATCACGAGCGGCGTGGCCAGCGCCCAGGGAAGCCAGGACGCGAAGTCGGTTGCGAAGACCGGCAGCCACGGCTGATGCTTCCCGTCCGCATGCATGGAAAGTACGGTTTGACAGGCATCGCACAGCGCGTAGGCCGACCAGATCCCCGCAATCCAGCGCCAGCTGGTCGAGCGCGTGTCACCGTGGGCTGAGCTCATACCGATCACTCTACGCCAATGCGCCCGTGGTGCGAACTCACCCTGCAGCGAATCGCCAGCCTGGTGCAGTAAGCGGTCTTAAGTGGCCTGGCTGGTTGCACTTACACTGCCGCCAGGAGATCCGAGTGGAGACGGTGGAGTGTCTGCTTGTCCGCGTTTGAGAATCACAAGCGAGCGAAGAATTACCCGGGTCCCCACGGTCATTGGCGCCATTGCCATGATCTGCCACGTGGCGGCCGCGCGAGCCCAGGAGCATGCAGCCGACAATCCGGTCACCGCCGCCCAGGATGCATTCGGGTTGACGCTCGGACTGGAGTCCATCGGCCTCTACGGCCCGGGCGGAATACGCGGCTTCAGCCCGCAGGCGGCCGGTAACATACGGATCGACGGCCTGTATTTCGATGAGCAGGGCGGCCTCTCCAATCGCGTGGTCGAGGGGTCGACTACGCGGGTCGGCGTGAGTGAGATCGGCTATGCACTTTCCTGCGCCGACCGGGATCATCGATTACGACCTGCGCCATGACCGGAGACGGGACGGCCGGCGCCACGATCATCGCCAATGTGGGTCCATACGATGCCTGGGGCATCAGCGTCGATGGCACCGTCCCATTGGCGGGCAAGGAGCTCATCCTGCCGATCGGGGTCGCCACCCAAGTCAGCACGCAGACCCAGTTCAGCGCCATGCCCGGCTATACCTCGCACGTGACGAGCATCGGCGCGACACCGCAATGGTCACCGAATGACAGGGTGACGGTGCGTGGGCTGTTCGACTGGCAGCAGACGCGCGATGCAACCACGACTGCCCGAGCTCTTCAGCGCCGGCGATTTCCTGCCGCCGCCGATCCCGCGCGGCTATCTGGGCCAGAATTGGGCCCAGGGCCGGAGCCTGACGGAGAACCTGGGCGCCATCGTTGCCGCGCAACTGAGCCGGACATGGTCGCTGAACGCGGGTGTCTTCCGTTCGAGCGCGGACAATCCCTTGAGCTTCTCGGACCTCTACACGCGCCGTCCAACCGAACGGACAGTCGCAGCACCTGGTCGTGGGATATCCGGATCAAAACAACGCGTCCACGTCCGGAGAAGTACGCCTGACGGGCCACTTCAAGACAGGCGACTGGCATCATGAGCTCATCCTGCTGGCTCGCGGCCGCGACGTACTGGCGCGTTACGGCGGCGATGACGTCGTCGATGTGGGTCCGGCCAACATCGACTCCGGGCTCAGGTGCCGCCGCCGACCTTCACGTATTCGGCGCGCACGAATGATCGCACGAAGCTTTGGAGCGTCGGGTCGGCATACCACGTCGATTGGGACAAGTTCGCCGAGCTCGAGGTCGGCGTTCAGCAGGAAAACTACCGCGAGAACGTCACCACTCCCGGCGAACCGGCAGGGAAGCTGTCGGACCGTCCTCTGCGCGGCTATGGGAACTCCGCCGTCGCGCTCACCCGCCTCCTGACTCTCTACGCGGGCTACACCCAGGGGCTCGAAGACTCGGGGGCGGCGCCCAGCGCGGCGCAGAATCGCAACGCCGTCCTGCCCGCATCGCGGACCTGGCAGGTGGAGTCGGGGTTGCGCTATCTCGTGACACCCCGATTGAAGATCATCACCGGTGTCTACGAGCTTCAGAAGCCCTATTTCAATCTGGATACGAGCAACGTCGATCGCGAGCTGGGAGTGCAGCGGGCCAAGGGCTACGAGCTGTCGGTTTCAGGCCAACACCTGGCGAATTTCGACCTCAATGTCGGCATCCTCGACGACAAGGTCGCCATCGTCGGGCAGGACCTGGCCGCCGAAGGCGTGGGTCCCGTAGCGGTGGGACAGCCCCGGCTGCAGTACTCGGCCAATGTGAACTACACGATACCGTGGTGGTCCGGCCGCCTCACTGGACCTCTCGGCCGTGCATTTCGGCAGGCGCCGGGCACCGTGGACAATCGTGTTTATGTGCCGGCGATCACGATCCTGAACTTCGGCGGCCGCTACGAATTCAAGATCTTCGGCAGGAACAGCACTCTGCGTGTGCAGATCCAGAACGTCGCCGGACTCCTCCTGGTGGACGGTCGCCAACACGCCCGGATACTACCTGACTCCCGGTCCGCGCACGATCTTCGCCTACCTGACGACGGATATTTGAGGGACGTCGGAA
Organism: uncultured Pseudomonadota bacterium; assembly: GCA_963833085.1. GTDB lineage: Bacteria > Pseudomonadota > Gammaproteobacteria > Steroidobacterales > Steroidobacteraceae > 13-2-20CM-66-19. Next base: position 82,528 of record CAWHWV010000037.1, on the reverse strand, counting down.
AAAGGTCCCGCAGGGCCGGCCCGGCCTGCGGGACCCGTCAAATACCGGTTCTCAGGTCCCGGTCACCGCTGGTTCTGACCCCAGCCATGCTGCCCGTGCGAGAAGTCGAACAGGTCGAACAGATCGCCTATTGCCGGGGTATTGACCGGCACGTAGGGGTCGTCCCGCGCCGTGACCGGATTCGGCATGTTGTCGCGGCTGCGGTACGACACCGGCGGCAGGTGCCAGTTGCGCTCGATGAACTTCAGGATCGAGACGTGATCCGTGTACTCGTGTGAGATGTACCCGGGCTTGGCGTACTGGGACACCACGATCAGCGGAATGCGCGTGCCGTCGCCGAAGTAGTCGAGCGGCTGCACGTAACCGGAATCGTAGTAGCCGCCGCCCTCGTCTTCGGTGATGAAGATGGCGGTGTCCTTCGCGTAGGGTGAGGCCTCGACCTGGGTCACGATCTTCTGCACGAATCCCTCGAACAGGTCGAGCTTGGAGGACGACGGGTGACCGTCGGTGTAGCCGCTCGGCTTGACGATCGATACGGCAGGCAGCGTGCCGTGCGCGATGTCGGAGTACAGGTTCACCGAGTCCGCGATGTGAGCCGCCACCTGATCCGGGATGCGACATGATCGAGGTGTCGTACTGGAAGGGATTGCAGATGTTGCAATACTCATCCGCGTTCGGTCCGGCCGTGCCATAGTTGATCTGGTACGGGTCCGGCACGTAGTTGTTCCACTGGTCTCCGTAGTACTTCCAGGAGACGCCGTGCGCGTTCATGTCGTCGCCGATGCTCGGCGTCGAAGAAGGCGGAACGGTGAACGGCGTATTGGCCGGGTTGTGGTCGACGAAGGCGTTCTTGCCGTTGCCGAAGTAACCCGGATTGTAGTTGTTCAGCAGGTAATAGTGGCCCGGCTCGCAATGCGGATCGATCGGCCGCGGCAGGCTGGCGAGATAATCGACGATCGGCCGCACGCCGGGCTGACTCGGATCCGAGCAGTCGGTGTAGGAGCCGCCGCCGTAGACGGGAGAGTTGGTATATGGCGGAGGATAGCCGGCGTTGTAACTGGTTCCGTAGCCGTCTTCCGCGTACCAGTTGTTGGTGCCGCTCGCCGGATTGGGATTCTCGATCTGGTGGACGACGCCGGCGTCCGGCGTGCCCTGGAACACCTCGGCGCCGTTCGGCGGCACGGCCGGCTTACCGTTCGCGTCGCTGAACCAGATCATGTCGCCGTGGCCGAACATGATGTGGTTCGCGCCCGTGCCGCCGTTGACGGACTGGTGGAAGTTGTCGCTCATCGCGTACTTCTCGACGAGGCTCGTGAAGTACGGCACGTCGCCCTTCTGCACGTTGTAGAAGCCGAGAGCGGTCGAGCCCTCACCGGTCGTGGTGGCGCCCGGCAGGTAGTTCGTGCTGAAGCACCCCGGAGTCGGGCTGTTGGGGTTGCACGTAGCCGGCTGCGTGACGCCATCCGTGCCGGCCCCGACGGTCACCTCGACCCAGGAGAAGAGCTTCTCGTCGCAGCCTGAGGGGTTGTCCCGCGTGGAGCGCGTGACGCTGCAGTTCAGCTGCTGCCACATCTGATAGAAGCGGTGCACCGGGCTCTGGGCGTAGTCGTCGTAAACGAACGACGAGCCGTTGGTCAGCTGAAAGGGGCCGGCAGGCAGCGCGGTCACGTTGGTGATGCGCTGATCGGGCGTTCCCTTGGTCTGACCCGTGCCGCCGGTGAGCAGATCCTGATAATACGACTGCGGCAGCCCGCTCTCGGACTGCTGAGCGAGCGTCAGGCTGGCCGCGCACTGGCTGATCGGCGTGCTCGAGCTGCACTCGTTCGGAATGTAGGAAACCTTGGGTCCGCCGACCAGCGGGGCCGGCAGCTGGTTGCTTGGAAACTTCTGCTTCGGGCGGGCTCAGCAGGAACGGATCGCTCGCCCCCGTGTCCGTGGCCGCGAGCTGGTGCGCCTTCTCGAAGTTCGGGCCCGGAATCGCATTCTTGTTGGCATCCAGGGCGATGATGCCTTCGGAGAGGAGGTTGCGGACCGTCACGCCGGGCCTTTTGGGCACGTAGGTAGCGAAGACGTGATCGAAGCTGCGGTTCTCGCCGATGATCACGATGACGTGCTTGATCGGCGAGGCCGTATTGTTGTCGGCGAATGACGACGAGTTGCTCGCGACGGCCACGCTCATCAGCGCCGGGCCGATCGACATCTGCAGCAGCGCGAGCGTGCCGAGCACGCAGCGCAGCCAATTCGCGGGCCGAGACCTGAAACTTTGGATGTTCACTGGCAAAGCTCCCCTATTGCTGGCCGAGTCCGGCTGCAATTTTTAACGGACGATTGTTACCGCACGGTGTCTGAAAGATTACGGCGAGCGCCGATGCGGCGAGTCGTTTCAGTTGTGCGCCGGATCCGGAGCATCGGCGGGCAGGACGTGCACGGTCCCCATCATGCCGGCGTCTTCGTGATCGAGAATGTGGCAGTGATAGGGGAAGGTGCCGACGGTATTGGGATCGCGAAAGTCCATGCGCAGCCGCACGCTCGGATACTCGAGCATGCGGCCGTTGTAGTAGGGAACGTTGACCGTGTCGCGCAGGAACGGCTCGTTCACCGGAACGCCGTCCCAGTCCACCAGCTCGAAATGCAGTTGATGGATGTGGAAGGCATGCAGCTCGGCGGAGCGATTCTCGATGATCCAGTCCTCGACGGTTCCCTGTCTGACGACGATGTTGGGCATGGGGGAGCTCGGATCGAACGGCTTCGGCGTCTGCCCATCGACCGTGAGGTAGAACTCGACGGCACTGGTCGGATCATTCGGATTCTGAAGCTTTTCGGAGAAATAGAGCTTCCTCACCCGCACCGGCTGCACGTTGCCGAGCCAGGGGAGCGTCGCAGGCGGCAACGGCTTCGGATGGGACGGCAGCACTGACTGCGGTTCCGGCGCGTCGCTGGCGGCGGTGATGGACGCCAGGGCGCGGTTGGGGTCGTTCTCGCCGCCCGGTCCCGTATCCACCGTGCGGGTCACGAGCAATCCTGGAACGCCGAGCGGCGGGCCCGCGACGACGAATTCAACTCTCGACGCAGGCGGCAGCCCGATGTGATCCACCCATACGATCGGGGGCGCCGGACTTCCGCCCCAGCGCAGCGGAACGCCGTCGATCGCAACGATCCCGAGCCGTTGCGGCGCGCGGTTGAACAGCACCGCGAGATTGAGATACGTGATGGCCGAGGCGTTGAGGACGCGCCACAGCTCGCGCTCGCCGGGTCTGATCGTGATGCGCGCCGGCGGATAGTCGGGGTACGGCACCGGCACGAAGTTGATCGACAGATCCTTGGCCGGCAGGCCGAAGCCGGTGCCGTTGTTCGCCGCATCGCCATCGTGGTCGATGAACAGCTTCGGCACGACGGGCTCGGATTTCGAAGGCGGCGCGTTCGGATTCAGCAGGTCCTGATCGCGGATCACCAGCACGCGCTCCGGTAAGCCCGCGAGAGCGGGATTGGCGCGCTCGATGCCCTCGACGATCAGTGCGCCGGATGCGCCACCCAGTACTTCCGGCAGGGTGAAGCCGTGGATGTGGGGGTGATACCAGTAGAGACCCGGAGGCTCGTTCGTCGGGATGCGAAAGCGGTACTCGAACGGCGGATCGCCCGGCAGGATCGATGTCTTGAGCACATCGTCCTGATGGCACACCGGCGGGACGGTGGTTCCGTGGAAGTGAATGTTGGCCGCGACCGCGGACATCGTCCCGCGGGTGCACGGATCCGACGAGGCCCGTTGCATCGTCATGTTCATCGCTGGCGGGGCGGGCGTCGCGGCTGCATGCGCCGCGGAGCCCTGCACTGCGACCGCGCCGCCGACGGCGGTGCCGAAGTCGACCAGTCGGTCCGTGAGACGCAGGATGAGCAGATCGCCGGGATGCAGTCGCAGCGTCGGCGATTGAGTGCCGTCGGGCAGCAGATAGCAGTAGCGGACCGAGCCATCCTTCTCCTTGAAATCGCGGACTGGTGAGGTCGAGCTTCAGAACGCCGTCGTGGCTCCGCAGGTCCTTCGGCTGCTGCACGATGCTGCCGGGCGCCGGGCGCGGGCACCAGTCAGCAGTGGGCTCACCCGCGACGACTCGACCGGTCAAGCCGAGCGTCAAGGCGAGCAGGCATGATGTCGCGAGGTGGGTTTTCACTTGGAAAACGAGCGAAGCTAGCCGCCGCTGATTACAAGCCCGTGACAGGCTCGGTCGCCAAGGAATTGTCATAAACCGAGCGTACCGTCGCGACCGATGCGCGGCGCTACGAGAAAATCCGCGGGGCGGAAGCATCCTGCCCCAGCGATGGGCTATCGAATCATTCCCGCGGCACTTGCGAGCGTCGGCTTCCTGGTGACCTTCACGATCCGCTCATGGCACGAGGACCTCTGGCGTCCCACCCAAGCTGCCGACTACGAAATCGTGAGCACTCCTCAACAACCGGCCATCGCGCACAGGGCGTCGGTCGCGGCTCCGCTCGCAGTCGTCCTGCGGCAGGAGGCCGCGCGGCTGCGCGCAGTACCAATGCCAGCCGCTCCGTCTGCGGGTGCGCCCGCTGACGCGCCGGACTATCTCGCCGAAAGAGACAGAGAAGCGAGCCATAGCGGCAGGATGCGTTAGGTTGCTGCCCGCTAAAGTTGCAGGCAAACCTTGCCGAAGTGCTTCTGGGATTGGAAGTACCTGAACGCCGCCGCGATTTCCTCCAGGGGAAACTGACGGTCGATGATCGGTTTGAGGTGATTCACCGTGATGGCCCTGATCATGTCCTCCTGATCGACTCTGCTGCCGACAAAGATTCCGCTGGTGCGGATCTGATTGGCAAACAGCGCCGGAATCACGAGCTCTCCTGCAAACCCGGTCAGGACACCGATCAAGGCGATATGGCCGCCAGTCCGGCAGGCCGTAATGGACTGCATCAGCGTGGCAGGTCCGCCGACCTCGATTACGTGGTCGACCCCGAGCCCGTCCGTCAGATCCTTTGCTTTCTGGCCCCAGTCCGTCACGGCTTTGTAATTGATGACTTCGTCGGCCCCGAGGCGCTTCAGCTTTTCCAGCTTCTCGTCGGAGGACGAAGTGGCGATGACGCGGGCGCCCGCGGCCTTGGCGAATTGCAGAGCAAACATCGACACGCCCCCGGTGCCGAGAGTGAGCACGGTATCCCCGAGCTTCACGTGGCCGCAGACGACCAGGCCTCTCCACGCCGTCACTGCTGCGCAGGGGAGCGTCGCTGCCTCGATGTGCGTGTAGCCTGGAGGGGCCTTCGTGAACGCGTGGGCCGGCGCACACACATATTCGCGGGCATAACCGTCAATGCTGTCTCCGGGTATGTCCCGCCTCGTGGCGGCCGTCATCTCGGCCCCGAGCCAGTAGGGCCAAAACGTGCCGACGACGTTGTCGCCTACTCTGAACTCCTGGACGTTCTCGCCAACCGCTGCCACTTCCCCGGCTCCGTCCGTCAGCGGAATACGGCCGTCGGCGCACGGAATCTTCCCCATCACGACCATGTCGTCATGGAAGTTCAGCGAGCTGGCCCTGACCCTGACCAGCAATTGGCCCGGCCCCGGCTCCGGACGCTCGCCATCACCCAATTGCAGATTCTGCAGACCGCCGGGTGCTCTCACTCTGACGACTCTCATGATGGCTCTCCGTCTATGCGCTTTCGGAAGGCGCCGTGGCATATTGCCACCGGGGACGGCCGGATGAGAGTTACAAGTGTGCCGCGATCGGGCGCCGTGAGCGCTAGCCGCCCTCCCCGGTATGCACTACGACCTCATAGTGTGTGACTGTCTCGTCGAAGTCCGAGAGTGCGGCACGTGCCGCCGGCTCCACCACTGCTCTCTCCGGGTCAGGTCCGGCAAATCCCCGGACCGCATCCATGGAATCCCATAGCGTCAGCACCGTAAACTCGACGCTATTGTCGACTGAGCGCCGCAGCAGGTAGGCACCGCGATGTCCGGGGAGGGCTTGGACCTCCGGAAAGACCGTCTTGCTGGCATGCCGAACGTAGTCTCCCGCTTTGGCCGCCGTGGCCCGCCCCTTCCACAGCCGCAGAATTCCGCCCGAGACTGCCGCAGGCAGGCTGCGCCTTCGCCGCTGCCGGCGCTTGCAACGTCGCCTCGCGTTGCCGGCAACCGCCTCGGGGTGGACCGGGGTCATCGCTTCATCACCAGCTACGGTGGTCCATTCCCGCACGTACCACCGCTTGACCGCACCGGAGGTGACATAGGGATCGGTTCTGGCAAAGTCCTCGGCAACGCTCGGCGACTCGCCTTTGAAGAGCAGGACTGCGCCGTCGGTCGGGTCCGCCAAGGCTCCCGCCAGCACCAGGTCACCGCGTTGACTGGCTTTCCACGCCTTGGTGAGATGTGGCGCCCGATGCGGCGAGCGACGCGCCACGTAATCGTCGGCGGCTTCGTAAAACAAAAGGTAGTGCTTCATGGCGTTCTCCAGTTTTATTGAACAGTCTCGACCCATCCATGCGGGTCGGGCGCGCGGCCGGCCATCACGGCCAGGAGCTTCTCGCGAACCGCGGGTCCCACAATGCGTCGAGCGACCGCGGGAAGCTCCATCGTTTCGGTCCGATATCGGATCCGACCGATATGCGACACGGTAGCCGCCGTCCCCGTGCCAAAACACTCCTTGAGTCTACCCCTGGCGTGGTAGCCAAGAAGCTCGTCAATGGCGATAGGCTCCTCGCGCACGCGAATTCCCATCGCTCGCAGCAGTGAGATCACGCTATCGCGTGTCACCCCAGGGAGAATGGTTCCTTTCAAGGGCGGCGTAAACACTTCGTCCCCGATCAGAAAGAACACGTTCATGACGCCGCATTCCTCGATGTACTTATGCTCGTGACCATCCAGCCACATTACCGAATGGAACCCGATGGAGCGCGCCTCCTCCTCCGCGATCAGGCTTGCGGCGTAGTTGCCGCCCGGCTTGATGTCGCCGGTGCCGCCCGGGAAAGCGCGAACGTAACGCTCCGTCGCCACCACATCGACCGGCGCGGAGTAATACGAGCCGTAGGGAAAGGTGAAGATCAGAAAGCGAAAGTGCTCGGCCGGTTTCACCCGGATCGCGGGGTCGATGGAGAAGAGTATCGGGCGTACATAGAGTGCACCCGCGCCCGCCGGCGGGACCCAGGATTGATCAAGGCGAATGAGCTCGCGCAATCCCTCGAGGAAGAGAGACTCCGGCGGTAACGTCATCGCGAGTCGAGCCGCGGAACGTTGCAGCCGTCTGGCGTTCTCCGCGGCACGGAAGAGGAGCGGCGCGCCGGTCGGACCGCGATGAACTTTCAAGCCCTCGAAAACCGACACGCCGTAGTGCAGAGCGCTGACGCTCGGCTCCAGCGTGATCGGACCATAGGGCTCAATTCGTGCCGCCGCCCACTGGCCGTGGTGACACTCGGCGCTGAACATATGATCGCTGAAGACACTGCTGAAGGCGACAGTCGCAAGATCGACCTCACCGAGGCGCGAGCGCTTCACGCGCTCTACGCTGATTGCCGTCACGTCCGCCACCTCCGCGCACTTTCCAACCCGCCGAGGCAATCTAGGTTTGGCATCACCATATTGCAAGTGAATAATAAGATTCGATATTATTCCCATGTGGAATTGAATGATGTGCGCGCATTCGTACGTGTAGTGGATAGAGGGTCGGTGAGTGCCGCCGCCCGGGATCTGCACATCACGCAGTCGGCGGTCACCAAACGGCTGCAACGCCTGGAGTCGCTCCTGGGAGCAAAGCTCTTCGACCGCACGCAACGACCCGTTGGTTTGACCGCGGCGGGTCAGAGCGCGGTGGCAAAGTGCCGCCGCCTGCTCAATGACATGAATGATCTGCGCGCCGCGGTATCCGATGGCCGCGCCGTACTTGCGGACGTGCGCATCGGTGTTGCGCATGCTCTGGGCGAGTTCGTGCTGACGGAACCGCTCGGCGCCGTCAGGGAAGAGTTTCCCCGGCACGGACTTCGATTGGCGACGGGCTGGAGTCAGGATCTCGTCGACCTCGTGCGCGCGGGAGCGCTCGATGCCGCGATCGTTCTGCTGCCGGAAGCCGAGCGTTTGCCGGCGGACGTGCTCGCAACGACCTTGGGCAAGGATCGCCTGGTGATCCTGGGTCCACGCAATAAGCACGATACGCGCGTTCGACGGATCAAGGACCTCGAGGGCGTGCAATGGATCCTGAATCCGGAGGGCTGCGGAGCCCGGGGCATCCTGCGGCGATCACTAGCGCGCGCGGAAGTCGACCTCGTCGCCGCGGTGGAGTCATACAACTACGAATTGCAACTGCTGCTCGCGAGCCAGGGGCGCGGTCTTACGCTGGCGCCGGAGCGCATCTTTCAGGCGAGCCGCTTACGGCGCCGGCTGCAGATACTGCGGGTGTCGGGTTTGCAGTTCCCGTTCACGATCTGGTCGGTTCATCGCCCGTCCGCGGAGCTGGAGCCCCTGTTCGGAAGATTGAACGCGCTGCTCGCGGCGGCGCTCGGGCAAGGAAAGCCTAGATCGTGATGGTGCCCCGTCCCGAGCTCGACCACATCGCCGCTGACGCGGATCCGCCGATCCGCATCGACATCGAGATAGAGAATCGACGGCCGGTCCGCCTGCTCGCCCTGCGCGATCTCGAACCGGCACGGCCGCTCGCGCTCCATCGCGATGCACCATCCGCCGAGATTGGCGGTGGCGGAGCCGGTCGCCGGATCCTCGAGCACCGCCGGTCCCTGCGGGAAGAAGAACCGCGCCAGCAGAAGCTCCCGCCTGCCCGCGGCGGCGCCCTTCCGCGGCGCGAACACGTACGCCATGCTGCCTCCTCCTCGCTCTCGAAGCGAGTCAGCAGATCCGGCTGCGGTCGCGCGCGGCGAACGGCGTCCTCGGTCGTCAGCGGCACGATCAGCTGCTCGCGGCCGGTGCTCACCCAGAGCGGACGCTCGCCGATGTCCTTCGGCTCCAGGCCGAGCGTCGCGGCGATGGCCCCCCGTGACTCCACGACTTCGCGCCACTTCGGTGCATTCGCCTGCAGCGTCCACCGATCCCCCTGCGCGGCCACCGGAATCACGCCGGCTTTCATCTCGAGCGTCAGCTCGTTGCCGCCCAACCCGAGCGCACGGCAGACATGCGCGGTGCCGAGCGTGGGATGGCCCGCAAACGGCATCTCATAGGACGGCGTGAAGATCCGAACGCGTGCGCTTGCCCGGCTGGAGGGCAGGATGAATGTGGTCTCGGACAGATTGAATTGCCGCGCGAGCGCCTGCATCGTCTGATCGTCGAAGGCTTCCCCGTTCTCGAATACGCAGAGCGGATTGCCCGGACAGCACTTCCGCGCCCCGCGTGAAGACGTTCAGCAGCCGGTAGGTATGACTCGCCACGATTTGCACTCCACAACCGCCATCCCAAAGAGCGTACCGCAAAAACCGCTCGCCGGCCCAGCTCATCGGGCCCAGCGCCGGTCGTGACTCAACTCTTCCCGCTTCTGGCCCCTGCCCAGACGCGGAACATCGCAGCCGCGTGGGTGCCAACGGTCGCTTCGATGCGACCATCGCTGACGCCATTGGTGTGCTTCCACAAATCACGCACCGTGTAGCTGGCGGCGGTCCTCAAGCCGATCGCCTGCGCCGTGATAGCGATGCTCACCGGCCCGCGGCGGTCATTGAGCAGAATCACCGCGACGGACCCGTCGGACATCGGCTTTGCCCAGACCTGCGTGTTGCCGTCACTGCGCACCCTGTAGCCCTGACGGCCTCCCCAGTCCTGGTCGACCGCGATCACGTCGCGATTGGTGAGTATGTCCCGCACGTCCGGCGACATGTTGCGCAAATCGTTGCCGGCGATCAGCGGCGCGTTGAGCAATGCCCACAGGCTGAAATGCGCCCTGCTCTCGTCGTCGGTCAGATATCCATTGCCGACCTCCAGCATGTCCGGGTCGTTCCAGGCACCCGGATGCGAGGCGGCGGACAGCTTTGCCTGCTGATCCAGGATGTCCAGGATGCCCTGCGGGTAAGAATTCTCGAGCTGGTCGGTCCGCCAGCGCGGCGTGATGTCCTGGGTCGTGCGCCAGAGGTTGCCGACGGGCTGAGCCCAGGTCCATGGCGCTTTGTTGCCCCACTCGCAGAGGCTGTACACGATGCGGTGGCCCGATTGGGCGAGCGCATCGCGCATGGCGGTATAGCGTTGCAGGTATGTTTCGCCCTCGTAGTCGCCGCAGTTGTCGTATTTCAGATAATCGACGCCCCAGCGGGCAAACTGCGCGGCATCCTGCTTTTCGTGGCCGATACTGCCGGGATAGCCGGCGCACGTGGTGGCGCCGGCCGATTCGTAAATGCCCAGCTTGAGGCCCTTGCGGTGTACGTACGCCGCCACCGCCTCGATGCCGTGCGGAAACTTCCTGGGATCCGGCACCAGACCGCCGCCCCGGCCGCGCTTTTTGAGCAGCCAGCAGTCATCGATGTTCACATAGACGTAGCCGGCAGCTCTCATCCCGGAGGTGACCATCGCGTCAGCGGTTGCTTCCACCAATTTCGCACTGACGTCGCAGTGAAAGCTATTCCAACTGTTCCAGCCCATCGGCGGCGTCCGGGCCAGCCCGTTGTCCAGCGCGTAGGCTGGAGTCAAGGTGAGTAGCGAGAGTATTCCTGCCACGACGGCCGCGAGAATTTTGCGAAGCATGGGCGACTCTTTGATGCGGATCCCGATGCGAACTATCCATCGCTTGCGGGCGCATGTCGACTGAAACCGCGAGCCCGCCAGCCGCCTGCGCGGCGAGCTCATCCGTATGGAAGCTCATGTTGTGCAATCTCCGGTGGCAGCGGAGAGCTGCGCATCGGCTCAAACCGCGGCAGCTCCTCGACGCGCGACAGCCACTTGCGGATGACCGGATAAGGACGCAGCGACAGGCCGCCTTCGGGCGCGTGGGCCGTATACGAGTAGCAGGCGAGATCCGCAATCGTAGGATGTGCGGCTGCCAGGTAAGGGCTGTCCACCAGATGCGCGTCCATGAATCCGAAGAGAAGCCCCGCGATCTCCGCGGCCCGCTGGGAATCGCCCGGACCGCCCCACTGGGCGAGCCGGCGGGCGAGCCCCGGACCGTACATCACCTCGCCGGCGGCGATCGAGAGCCAGCGCTGCACCCGCGAGGCCGCAACCGGCTCCTCCGGAAGCCATGGGCCGCCCGGAGCGTAGCGCTTGGCCAGATACACCAGAATGGCGTTGCTGTCGGCAAGTAGAACCGCGCCATCCTGCAGCACCGGTATCTGGCCGAGGGGATTCAGGCGCAGGAAGTCGGCCGTGCGGCGAATCTCCGCCGGACGGTTGGTTCGCTTGCTGCGTCCCTTCGAGCCACCACGGCTGCCCGTGCAGCTCGTCCACGTGAGTCGGGCTTACGTACAACCAAAGGTCAGAGCGTTTCTCGACCTGGCCGCGGAGCAGCTGACTACGCTTCGCGTCATCAAATGACAGGGCGGCGAACTCGGGCGCATAACATCCGGTTATGCGCCCGCTTTGACGTTTCCACGCTCCAATGTTCGCCGCGATGCCGCGGCGAGCCTCAGAACTCCGGTGTCAGGAGAATGAGCGCTCCCATCTGTGGAGTGCCGATGCCCGTCGCGAGATCGTAACCGGGGGTAGTCGGGAAGAGACCGTTGTTGTTGGTCATCTGGCCGCGCCCGGTGATGTCATGGAAATAGACCCCGTAGCCGAAGCGTAGCAGTGAGTAGAGCAGCGGGTTCGCGTTGCCGATGCGGCCGCGCCAGACGCCGTCACGATCGGCAATGATGCCTGACCAGAGGGGCGACGAGAGACTCGTGCCGCCGATGCCGAACCAACCCGCCGGTGTGCCGGTGATCGTTGCGCACGCGCTGTAGGGCGTCGACGCATTCCCGGTGCAATACTCAGCATACCCCGTGTACTCGTCCGCGTTTGCGGAGACATCGGGCACCTCGCGGCATGGCGTTCCCATCGCGGCGAGCGCGCATTGATTCGCGCCGTTACCGTACGTAGTGTAAGGGTTCTGGACGCCCGGACCGGACTGATAGGCGGGACGCCCCCAGAACTGGCTGCTCCCGCCGCCGCCGGCGCCCGTCGCCGCGCACCAGAAAGTCCCGGGCTGGCCGCCCTCGCTGACGCTGTTGTTGCACAGGTTGTCGACGTTCCAGACGGTCTCCACTCCAAAGGGATACGCCGGGAACGGATTGCTGCCCGGGTTGTAGGACTCGAGAGAAGTACCTCCGACGCTCGTGACCCACGGCTGAGACGGGGGATCGAGGACATTGACGATAGTCGTCCCGTCGCTGCGGATGCAACTGAATGCACCGGTATCGCCGGCGGCGCCGAACACGCTCTGTCCCTGCAGGGCCATTTTCTCGAAGACCAGGTTCTCGGCCTGCGCATAGGCCGCACCGGCATCGTTCTCGCACTCGGCCCAACTGGAGCTCACGACGTCCACCGCATCGTCCGCGGCGATCCTGGAATATTCATCGAGCTCGGTCTGCCCGGTGTAGTCGTTCGGCGCCTCGTATATGTAGATGTGACTTGCCGCCGGCGCCATGGCGAGTTGCATCTCGATGTCGGCGTCCACCTCGATATCCCCAGAGTACCCGTTGTACTGCGGGGGACATTGATCGTCGGTGGGGCAGATGGGACTCACCGGGCCCCCATCGACGATGACGTTCTTGAGCGGCGCCGAGTAACGCGAACCGTAGAAGTAATGCGCCCACGTCTGAATGTCGGATTGCTGGTAAGCGGAGAGCTCGAATACGGCGAGATTGACGCCGTGCCCTTGGGTGAACGAAGTCGCCCCCGGCGCGCCATAGATCGAGTTGGTTTGCGACGGGGTAAGGCCATTGCACCCCGGGCCGCCGCCGTATCCGACAGGGAACGGCGTCCCGTAGTTCACCGCGGCGTATAGCTCCTCAATGCTGGGATAGGGCGCCTCGCAGCTCGGCTGCGGGCCGCCGTGCGCCGCAAGCACATGCTGTGCCTGGGGCCTTACGGTATTCGAGAGGCCGACCACACCGAACACGCCCGAGATCAGGCTCGCAGGCAATTGCAGAGCCGAGGTGTTCGTGAAGTAGGTGACGCCGCTCCGATTGCGGAAACTGTGGATCGAGGTATTGAACGCCGCCTCCACCGTGGCACTCGGTCCACTGGCTCGCAACAGGAAGGGGGACGCGGTCTGCCGCACAGTGAGGCCAGCCGACTGCAGGTAGCTCGTGACCGCGGCGACCTCGGCGCTGCTCGGGGCGAACCGCGCATCGAACTCTCCCTGAGCGAGCCACTGATGATAGCTGGCGCTTCGCGGATCGTAGACATTCGCGAGCAGCTGCGAGAGCGCCGCCCGATTGCTTGGCGCCAGGGCGACTTCGACCGACATGTTCGAGCTGCTGAAGTGTCCGGTATCGACGTCGATCGTCGGCGTGAAGCTTCCGGGAATCGCGGCGCGATCCGCCGCTATCGCCGTCCCGCCACGCCAGACGCATGCCAGGGTTGCCGCCAGAAGAATCGTATACGCGAGGCGATAGCAACGAGTGCCTCGCGTGGAAGCACGCGGATAGAAAGTCATGTTGTTCTCCCCTGGAACGCTTATGGTTCTATCGGCGCAAAACCACGCCGCCGCGCAGGGTTCTTGCAGGAGGGCTGTACGCCGAAACAGCCGCCCGCCTAATCAGCGCAGGGCTGCACGCAGATCAAGCAACGTATGACGACACTCGGTGTGCCGTTTTCTGGTTGCCTCGAATGGACACGGTTGCGTCTTTTCTTACGCCTCACGACCTCGCTTGTCAACGCAGCCCAATTCACCTTGCCTGCGGCCGCGTGCGGCCGTCACTGATCGCTGCTCATCGACAGCAATCAGCCCCGGGCGCCGAGAGCGCGCTTTGCGTCATCCATTCATGGATAATTATACGAAGCAATTCGCTATATTCGGCGAATAGATCGTCGCTGCTAATTCTATTCGCCGAATACGGCGAGTTGCATCACTAATATTAACCAGATATAATTCGTCGTGGACGGCGATTTGTACGCCTCTTTTCAGTTTAGTCGCCATTAACGGCGATTTATGCGTATCACACCAGAGCTTACGGATGCCGCCGTCGCCCAGATCCTGGGTGAGCGGATTGCGCGATATCGCATCGAAGCAGGCCTGACCCAGGCCGAGCTCGCCGAGCGAGCCGGCATCGGCAAGCGCACCGTCGAGCGTATCGAGGCGGGCCTCGGCGTCGAACTCGTTACGTTCATTCGTGTACTGAGAACTCTCAACATCCTCGAGGGCTTCGAAAGGCTCCTCCCGGAGCTGCCACCCAGTCCGATCGCGCAACTCGACCTTCGAGGCAAGCAACGCCAACGGGTATCGCACTCTCGCGGCCGGAGCGAACCCGAGCACCCCACCCAGGTAAGAGAAAGCGCACCGGCCAAGCCGTGGACTTGGCGGGCACCGCGCACCAAGGAGATGCCGTCCGTGAAAGGTTCGCACCCCACCAAACGGAAAACCTGAACCAATGGCCACGATTGCCGAGGTAAGACTCTGGGGTCGCCGCATCGCAGCGGTGTCGTTGGCCGACGCGACCGGTGTCGCGGCGTTCCAGTACGACCCTGAATTCGTGCGCAGCGGCATTGAGCTCTCGCCGATCGTCACGCCGCTTTCGTCGCGCATCTACAGCTTTCCGTCGCTGCCACGAGTCTCCTTCCACGGCCTTCCGGGATTACTCGCCGACTCGCTGCCCGACAAGTTCGGCAACGCGCTCATCGACGCGTGGCTCGCTACGCAGGGCCGCACAGCAGAGAGCTTCGATCCCGTCGAGCGGCTCTGCTATATCGGAACGCGCGGCATGGGCGCTCTCGAATTCGCGCCTGCCACCGGCCCGCGGCCTCGGCGCTCGACGAGGATCCGGGTCGACGCGCTCGTTGCGCTCGCATCCGAAATCCTCACTCACCGTAATGCGATTCGCGGATCTTTCACCCAGCGGCACCGGAGTGAAGCACTCGCGGCAATCCTGCGCGTCGGGACATCGGCCGGCGGAGCGCGCGCGAAGGCCATCATCGCGTGGAATCCCGAGACCAACGAAGTCCGCTCGGGCCAGGTGACGGCCCCGGAGGGATTCGGGTATTGGCTGATGAAGTTCGACGGAGTGAGCGGAAACCGCGACAAGGAAGCGGAAGATCCTAAGGGGTACACGGTCATCGAGTACGCCTACTCGCTCATGGCGCGGACTGCCGGCATCGAGATGACCGAGTGCCGCCTCCTCGAGGAGGGTGGCCGACGGCACTTCATGACTCGTCGCTTCGATCGTACGAGCGAAGGCGGCAAGATCCACATGCAATCGCTCGCCGCGCTCGCGCACCTTGACTTCAATGCCGCTGGCGCGCATTCCTACGAGCAAGCCTTCGACCTGATCAGGCGACTGAAGCTCCCGATGCGTGCCGTCGAGCAGCAGTTCCGCCGCATGGTCTTCAACGTCGTTGCACGCAACCAGGACGATCATGTCAAGAACATCGCTTTCCTGATGGATCAGCAGGGAAAATGGTCGCTGGCGCCCGCTTTCGACCTCACGTACGCATACAATCCGGACGGCCGCTGGACCAAACATCACCAAATGACGATCAACGGCAAGCAGGACGAGTTTACGCTCGAGGATTTCCGCACGTGCGCCGCGACCGTGGGCCTCAAGCGCGGTCGGGCCGAGGCGATTCTCGATGAGGTTCGCGCAGTGGTAGCGCGCTGGCCGAAGTATGCGGAGGAGGCCGATGTCCGGCCTTCCCAGCGCGATTCGATTCGCTCGACGCTTCGCCTCGATTTTCCCCGGAGCGAGGCACGACGGCGACAGGCACGCTCCTGATCCTACATGTGCAATTCGCATCTACTGTAGTAGATGCACGGTCAGACCCGAGATAAGCCAGCATGCAGCTGCAAGAGCAGGTCGTCATCCGCGACGCCAACGAGGCGGACATGACGGCGGTTCAACGAATCTACGCGCGTCACGTTCTGCACGGCCTTGCGAGTTTCGAGGAGGTCCCGCCCTCGGTCCACGACCTCATCGGGCGCCGAATTTCCGTGCTCGCGGCCGGCCTGCCCTATCTGGTCGCGGAGCGCGACGGCGAGGTGGTCGGCTACAGCTATGCTACGGGATTTCGTCCCCGCTCCGGCTACCGTCACACGATCGAAGACTCGGTGTACGTTGCGGAGGGACACGCCGGGAAAGGAATTGGCAGCATACTGCTCGAGGCGCTCATCTCCCGCTGCGAGATCGGCCCTTGGCGGCAGATGATCGCCGTCATTGGTGACAGCGCGAATGCGCCTTCGATCGCACTGCACCGCCGCTTCGGATTCCGGCTGGTGGGCACACTCGGCTCCGCCGGCCTGAAGCTCGGCCGCTGGGTCGATGTGGTGCTCATGCAGCGCTCGCTCGGCGTGGGCGACCAGACCCTGCCCTAGCCCTGCAACTATTCCCGCAGTCCGGTGTTCTCGGCACTAATGACTCATGGGGAGAGCTATATGTGGAGCAGTCGCCGGATGTGGGGCATAGGTTTGGTGGCAAGCATCGGTTTGCTTGCAGGTGCAGCACATGCCGGGCCGCCGCAGACTCCAATGGCCAACGCCAAGGGCATCATCGCCATGCGCGAAAAGATCGTGTCGCCGCAGGGGATTCAGCAGCAACTGTACGTCCCGATCGACGGCATCAAGCAATGGATTTCGATCCGCGGCAACGACCTGCGCAACCCGATCCTGCTGGTGCTGCACGGCGGACCCGGTTCGCCCGAGATGCCCGCCGCGTGGACGTTTCAGCAGCCCTGGGAAGACTATTTCACCGTCGTCGAATGGTCCCAGCGCGGCACCGATAAGACATATGAGGCGAACACTCCCGCGCAAATGGCGCCGGGGATGAACGTTGCGGGCATGACGGACGATTCGGCGGCGCTCGTCAGCTACCTGCGGCAGCGGTTCCACAAGAGAAAGATCTTTCTCATGGGCCATTCCTGGGGCACGGTACTCGGAGTGACATTGGCGCAGCGTCATCCCGATTGGTTCTACGCGTACATCGGAGTCGGCCAGGTCGTGAACGTCCGTCGTGGGGAGCGTGTCGGCTATCAATTTGCCCTGCACGAGGCCGAGACGCACCACAACGCCGAGGCAATTCGCGAACTGAAGGCGCTGGCGCCCTACCCCGGCAAGACCCTGACCATCGACGAGATAGGCGTACGCAGCAAGTGGGAGATGTACTACGGAGGCCTGGCATACGGTCGGCGCGATTTCGGCTGGGATGCCCAAACGTGGACGCTCTCGCCTGACTATTCCGACCGGGATCTCAATGCAATCGGCGCCGGAAGTCTCTACTCGCTCAAATATCTACTCGGAGCACTCCTGAGCGCGAACTTCGACGACGTAACGGATTTCGGATGCCCGGTGATCGAATTCGTCGGCGCGCACGACTATACGACCCCTTCGAGCCTGGTCGTTGACTGGTTCAAACGGATACACGCGCCGTCGAAGCGGCTGGTGGTCTTTGCCGACTCGGGGCACATGAGCTTCGAGGAGCAGCCCGGTCGATTCCTGGTCCACCTGGTCGACGATGCCCTGCCGTATGCGGTCGCAGCGGGTGACGGCGCGCCGGCGGAAAAGGAAGTCATCAATTAGAGCGGGTCGGGTTGCCCGTCTGCTGATCCAGGAAGAGCGGCGGATCCGGTTGTCGCTTCGAGAAGTCGAACATGTCGGTGATGCGTCCCGCCGTGGCATCGAATGAGCCGCCGCCAACACGTTCGCCATGCAGCCAATTGTCCTCGATGAAGCGCATCACCGAGGCTTGAGTGATCAGCTCATGGCTGACGTAGTTCACCCTGGCATGGGGAGAAATGACCAGGAATGGGATTCGCATGCCCGGACCGCACCGGCCGTTGACCGGGCGACCCTTCAAGCCGGGTAGTGCCGTACCGCTGCCACAAACACCTTGACCGTTGAGACGGTCGGCTACAGGGTCGAAAGAGGGATTGCCGGACGGATCCTTGGAAGAGCGAACCGGCGGGATGAAGGCATGATCATACCAACCGTCCGAGTCGTCAAAAGTGATGATGACGGCGGTGTGTCGCCACTCCGGGCGCCGCTCGAGGCGATTGATCACCTGAACGAGCCAGGTCTGCTCGTCGAGCGGATCGGAATAGCTCGCGTGAGCGTCTTCAAAAGCGGGGGCCTTCAGAAAGGATACGGCCGGCAGATTGCCCGCGTCGACCGCTCTCCAGAAATCCCTCATGCCGTATTCGTGGTTCGCTGGATCCCGTCTCCCGTCGGCATCATAGGTATGCCCGATCGCGGCAGTCGTCCTCGGTAACAGATGATCCGGGTTCGAAGTCGACGCGTAATACTGAAACCAATTGTGATGCGGCACGTAGTCGCGCATCGACACATCGATGACGGAGGAGAAGGAGCTCTGCTTGCAGT
Source organism: uncultured Pseudomonadota bacterium (assembly GCA_963833085.1). Taxonomy (GTDB): domain Bacteria; phylum Pseudomonadota; class Gammaproteobacteria; order Steroidobacterales; family Steroidobacteraceae; genus 13-2-20CM-66-19. The sequence goes on along the minus strand of CAWHWV010000037.1, from coordinate 64,103 downwards.
CCGTATTGTCGAACCCGCCCATGAAGCCGCCCCACGATACGCCCCGCGCATTGAGGAGGTCGCCGATGTTCTTCCCGAGCATCCTCACCTCATCTCCCTTCGAGCATTTGTCACCGGCGGGATCAACGTCGTCGATCATCGTCAAGCCGCCCTGGCCATCGGAGATGTAGTAGTAGTTTTGCGATGACTTCACCAGCTCCAGGCCGTTCGTCTGTCCGGAAACGACCTCGATCGCGCCTGGCGTAGAAGGCCCGTACGCGCTTGTATACGCGGCGTCGCTCATCGCGAAGTGTTGTGCATAGTTCCAGAGCGCGGTCACGGTATTGCCATCGAAGTAGCCCATGACCAGGCCCTTGGTCGCGAAGAGGCTCGCGGCGCCTGGCTGGCTGTTGCCTGTGTACAGCGGAAACAGATCAGCCTTGCCACCGTCCTCCGCCTCCTCCTCGGGCGTGTATGCGTGCTGCTGATCCACGGTCCCGGCCTGGGTCCTGTCCAACCGAAAGGGTAGATGTGCCTCGTCACCGTTTTGCGGGTTGCTGGCGTTCGGGTTGCTCGTAAGAAGCCCCGCGGCACGAAGGTTGTTGACCCAAGGCGTTCCGGGGACAGCGGCGAACCGCGGCTCGCCGGGAGGATTCTTCGCCACGGGGTACGTGCCGAAATAGTGATCGAACGAGACGTTCTCGTCGTAGATGACCACCAGGTGCCAGATCGGCGTCGCCGGCCGCACATGAGCAGCGCCCTTCCGGTGCTGTCCGGCGGATGCGCCCATACCAATCATGGTAAGCAGCGCTCCAGCAGCGAGTATCAACGACGCCTTCCCGAACCCGTTCTTCATGGCCAGTCCCCTGCGCCACGCTGCTTATCCCAACTCGAATGAGGGGCTCTTACCCGCCGTTGCGCGAGGTCAGTTTAAGCCGCCCTTGGCGCGCATGTCCACGACTCCCAGCCACAGTGGACCTCACCCCCCTTTGCACCGGTCGGCAGGAAGCTGCGGATTCTGGTCAGGTACCAATCAGGAAACCCGAGACTCTCGGCGGCCGTTGCCAACACCTCGACATGATCGACTTCCGCCTGTCCCGGCGGCATGTCCGGCACGATGTAGCAGAGCGCGGGGCGCAAGCGGCCTGTCGAGTCCGACACTATCACTGCTTCCGGCAGATACCTGGCCTTGAGCTGGCTGTACGTATGTTGCAGCTCCGCGTGGGTCACCTCCATCAGCATCCGTAGAAAAACACCCACACCGATGAGGTCATGCCGCGTCTCCTGCAAACGCACCCGCGTCAGACCTGCAGCCTGCCGAAGCGCGGGAGGCGACGCTACGGGCAGAACTGCCATATAGCGGCGATTTTTTGCCAAGGTGGCAGTCGAAGCACTGGGATGTTTTCGAGCACACTCGAAACTCGTTCTCACCCTGCATCTTAAACTTGTCCTTGCGCAGCACTATAAACTTGATATGATACAGCATCAAGTACTTGATCCTGTGCAGTGGCCACCCAGCACGAAAAACTAGCGGAATCCCTGGCGCAACTGGAGAAGCTGCAGACGGGCGGCAAGCGAGTATTCAGATCCAGAGAGCTCTCGCGCGTTCATCGCGAGCGACTACTCCGAGCGGGATTCTTGCAGCAAGTGGTGCGGGGATGGCTGATTGCCTCGAGTCCCGAGACCGTCCCCGGCGACAGCACCCCCTGGTTCGCCTCCTTCTGGGAGTTCTGCGCCCGTTATTGCGAAGGGCGATTCGCCGACCAATGGCATCTATCTGCCGAGCAGTCGCTGCTCCTGCACGCCGAGAACACTGTCATCCCTCCCCAAGTCATCATCTACAGCCCCAAAGGCTCCAACAATTCGACACCCCTTCTGTTCGAAAGCTCGTTCTATGACTTGAAGGAGACCCAGCCTCCAGCCCCGGGGGACCTGGTCGTGAGAGACAGATTGCGGCTGTTCGCTCTCGAAGCGGCGCTCGTCAAAGTGCCCGAGGCCTTCTATGCCGCCAAACCCGTTGAAGCCCAAGTCGCACTGGCCTCAGTACGGGATCCCTCCGGATTGCTTCGCCACCTTCTGGACGGTGGTAATTCCGTCGTCGCCGGCAGACTGGTCGGCGCCTTTCGACGTGTCGGTCGCGCCGACGTCGCAGAAGAAATCCGCGCTGCCATGACCGGTGCCGGTTACGTCATGCGCGAAGCAGATCCCTTTGCCTCGGGTCACGAGTTCGGCAAGCTACCCCGGGCAGCCGCGCCGATCGTGGGTCGCATTCACGGCATGTGGGAAGCAATGCGCGGCACGGTGCTGCGAGTTTTCCCCCGCGCGCCCGGCCTACCCCGGGATCGTCGAGGCTACCTTCATTTCGTCGACAAGATCTATCAAACGGATGCCTATAACTCGCTCTCGATCGAGGGATACCGGGTCACACCCGCTCTGATCGAGCGCGTTCGCTCGGGTAAATGGAATCCGCAGTCGAACGAGGCGGATCGCCAGAGTCGCGACGCTCTGGCGGCTCGGGGCTACTGGCAAGCCTTTCAGCAAGTCAAGCGCAGTGTGGAAGCAGTGATAGGCGGTGCCAACCCCGGCGCATTGGCTCGATCAGCGCATCGTGACTGGTACCGTGAATTGTTCCAACCGTCCGTTGCCGCGGGAATCATTGCCGCGACGGCGCTCGCCGGATATCGCAACGATTTTGTGTTTCTGCGCACATCGCGCTACGTCCCGCCGCGCTGGGAAACAGTCCGTGACGCGATGCCTGCGTTCTTCGATCTTCTTGAGTCTGAAACGGAGCCCGCGGTTGCTGCCGTACTGGGACACTGGCTCTTCGGTTATATTCATCCGTACATGGATGGAAATGGACGAATGGCTCGTTTTCTGATGAATGTCATGTTGGCTTCCGGGGGATATCCCTGGACTGTCGTGCGCGTTGAGGATCGTACCCGCTACCTGAGGGCATTGGATCGCGCGAGCATCGACCTCGACATCGAGCCGTTTGCGTCCTTGCTCGCGGAACGCCTGGAGGAGTCCAGCAATCGAGCCCCCTGATTTCCCGGACTGCGCATAGCACTCCGAGCATCCGATCGACGTCGACCGGATGCTCGATCCCCAGCCACTCCTCGAAGCTTACAGCGGCGGGCCCCTCCGACGGCGGTATCCGCCCAGCAGCGCCGCCACGATGACGACGAGAATGATGAGCCCGATGGGGCCCATCCCCCAGCCGGCGCCGAAGCCCCACCACAGGCCGCCACCGCCGCCGAAAAGCAGTAGTAGCAGGATCACAATGAGTACCAGATCCATTATTTTGCTCCTCCCAACAGGTTGAGAGCACCCAGGAGGTATAAGAGCAAAGGCCGTGCCCGACCGGGGCCGGCGCCAACTTCTAACCGCGCTGCCGGCGGAGTCGGATCGGGTCTACTTCTTCCCAGGCGTGAGCACGGCCGCAGCCTCGGCGGTCAGCATCCGGAAGGTAAAGGTCTCCTGCAGGTACAGCTCGACGCTGGTCCTGGAATGACTGGAGTAACCGATCGAGATGTCCTGGCCGATATCCAGTTCGAAGTCACCGCCCCGGGTCGTGACCACGAAGCCACCCTCGATGGCGGGCGCCCACACGATCTCGCCTTCAACGAGACGCTCGATATGACGAAGCACGGGATAGCCCTCGTCGCTGCCGCCGGTGGCGGCCGTATATGCCTCCGCACCCAGCAATAGAACGTAAGGTCCATTCACGCCGGCGAGACGCAGTTGACTCACCGCCTGCGCGACCGCGCCCGGATAAGCCTTTACGCTGGCAGGCAGCACCAACTTAGGATTGCTGCATCCCTCACGGATGCCCTCTATCCCCGCCGCGGCGTAGCCCCCGAAGACGGCGCTATCCTCGGCAAACGCAATCTTGCGTGCCGCTTCCTTCACCGGTGCCCAGTTCGAATCTGTTGCGCCGCGCTCGACGTCGTCGATGGCGTCGCGCGTAAGCTGAAATGGAACCCGCAATTCCACGAGTGCCTTCGCCTCGCGCTGGTTGGCCTGAACGCCATCGGCGGGCGGCTTGATCTCTCGCTGATGCCCGGTACCGACAGCGGCAAGCTCGGTTCCCTTCGGGCCCAGTACGTCCACCACCCGTCGCGCGGCCAGATGGCGCTTCAGAGTACGGGTCGCCTCTTCTTCGATTTGAGCCCAGGCCTTCTCGGAGATGGGCGCGAGTTCCCGATGCAGATTATTCATGGGCTACCCTTTCTTCAAAGAACCAATACCGAGTGAGCCATCCGACGGCGACGGCCGCGATCCGGACTTGGGCGCCGGATCCGGCGCGGGGGTCGGGCCTGCAGTCGATGGGGCGAATTCCGCTGTCGCGACGTCCTCCAGGAACGTCGCCGACGGCACGAAGAAGAGCGTGCCCGTCACCGCGCGGCTGAAGTCGAGCAGCCGGTCATAATTTCCCGGCGGCTTACCGATGAACATGTTCTCGAGCATCTGCTCGATACGGTGCGGGAAGCGAGCATAGCCGATGAAATACGTGCCGAATTCGCCCTTGCCGAACTCGCCGAAAGGCATGTTGTCGCGCACGATCTCGAGTTGCTCCCCGTCCTCGATGATCGTCGTCAGTGCGTTATGCGCGTAGCTGGGCTTTGCCGCGTCGTCCAGCTCGATGTCGGCCAGCTTGGTCCGACCGATGATTTTCTCCTGCTCCGCGACCGGAAGATCATTCCACCCCGAAAGGTCATGCAGATATTTTTGCGTGATCACGTAACTTCCACCCGCAAAGGCCGCATCCTCTTCACCGATGAGGGTGGCACGGGCTGCGGCCTCAGCCACCGGGTTCTCCGTCCCGTCGACGAAGCCGAACAGGTCGCGATCATCGAAGTAGCCGAAACCGTGTACCTCGTCGACAATGGAGACCGCACCGTCGAGTCGCGACATGATCTGTGTTGCCAGCTCGAAGCACAGATCCATGCGGACGGCGCGGATATGAAACAGGACATCGCCTGGCGTGGCGACCGCGTGATGGCGCCCACGAATCTCGCGGAACGGATGCAATCCCTTCGGCTTGGGTGTCCCGAAGAGACGGTCCCAGGCGTCGGAGCCAAACGCCATGACGCAAGACAACCGCCCCTCGAGATCCCGAAACCCGACTGCGCGCAGAAGAGAACCGAGGTCACCGCACAACGCGCGCACGCGGGCCTCGTTTTCCGCTCCCGAGTTGACGGTAGCGACGAGAAAAATGGCGGCACGCGTGAGGGTGGCGACTACGGGTTGTGGAGCGACGTCTGGCACGCTTGACCTCAGGGTGAGCGGTCGGGACATTCTATGCCAGAATACGCTGACCTTGCGCCGTCCCGAAGGATCGAACCATGCCGATTTTTCTCGATCCGACCCACATCGTAGGAGCCCTGCTCCTGCTGGTGGTGTTTCTTCTTGCGGGAGCGATCCTCTCGCGGCTGGTCTATCGTGTCGGCAAAGCGCTGCGACTGGACCGATCCGAGCACATCGATCAGATCACCCTTGCCTTCCTCGGCCACCTCTCGGTCCTGGTCATCTGGGTTCTGCTGCTGATCGTCTACGCGCATCTCGTTCCGGCTCTCAACCGACTCGGCATGGCGCTCCTCGCCGGGGTGAGCGTGATGTCGGTCATCCTGGGATTCGCGGCCCAGACGACCCTCGGGAACCTGGTCGCAGGAATCGCCCTCGTTCTTTACAAGCCTTTCGAGCGCGGCGACCGGCTGCAGATCCAGGCGCCTACCGGACTGGAGGTCGGCGAGGTAGAGGAAATTTCCCTCGGCTATACCGTGCTGCAAACCGCCGACCGGCGCCAGATCATCATCTCCAACGGCACGATGGCCCAGCAGACGATGATCAGGCTGCCGCGGACGCCAACGGACCACTGACGCAAGCGGCGCGGAGATCCATTCGATTGATCCGTCAGGGGATCGGGCCTAGACTTCTCCGAGACAGCGACGCGGCGCCAAAGAGCGCACTGAGGGTCCGCCATGCAGGGATCTTTATTCCGGTTCTACGTGCATGAGGGTCACCGCCACCATGGCCGCCTCGTGTGGGAATGGCTGCTCGAGCAGGGCAACAAGCTCGGTATTCGCGGCGGCTCCGCCTTCAAGGCCATGGCCGGCTTCGGCAGGCATCACGTCCTGCACGAGGCGCGCTTCTTCGAGCTCGCCGGAACTCTGACGGTCGAAGTCGAGTTCATCGTATCGCCTGAAGAGGCCCAAAAGCTCCTCGAGCTGTTGCACAAGGAGAAGGTGCGGCTCTTCTACGCCTACACGCCAGCCTGCTTCGGTGTGATCAACCCGGACGCCTCCGATCCGCCTTCGGTGGGAGACTGTCCCGAGGCTGTCTGATAGTCAGTTACCGCCACGCGATCGGGGCCGGTCCGGCCCTGTGCGGCTGACGGCGGCCGCAGCATGTCCAGCGCCTATACCGCACGGCCGCCTCCGTATCTACGCATAGCGCGCTGACGAGCAAACCGTGCTCGCACCAGTAGCGCGGCTCGCACGCGAGCTCCATGCATTTCACGATCCAACCTGGACGACCCCGGGCCGATTCCAATAGCTTCTGCTCGAGTCTCGGCGCGAGCGGCGGCAGCCCAAGCCCGCCAGTCAGCGTATAGAGCAGCCGGCGAAGTTGCCGGTCGGCGTGAGCGGCATTCGTATCGACATCGCCCCGTAACGGGACGGCCGACGAATTCGGGAGCGATCCCTCTGCCCCTCGATATCCACCGCAGTCAGCACGCCCGCAATCCGCCCGTGCAGCCGCTTCAGAAAGAACACCATTGCGTTGCTGACAGAGGAGAAATGATCCAGCAGCAACACGCCGGCGCGCTGGTCCGCGGCAACCCAGAGCCGCCCACGCGCCGCACGGCGTGTGATGTCCACCAGCCCACGCTGGGATACGCCCGCTCGAGTGCACAGGTGATGTCGTCGAGAGCACGTGGTGACACTCGAATATGCACACGGAATGCCGGCAACCAGAAACGCGAGTGCAGCCTCGCAAAAGCGTGGACTTACCGCTGCCGCGGGGCCCGAGAAGACTCAGATGCTCGCCGCGCAGGAGCCGCTTCTGCAACTCGACGGCGAGCTCCGGGGGGAGTAGCTGCATTGCTGAGCCTGCCTTTGTATGGATGGACACGATCGCAGGCATCATCAGCCGCGCAGGCGGCGGTTTCAGGGAGGTATGCCATCTCCCCTTGACTTGGCAGTCTAGGGCGGCTGGCCTGGCGACCGCAAGCCTGCGGGCGAAAGCGTACGTGCCCTTGCCGAGAGTGCCGCTTATCCCTAGAATGACTGAGCGGGAGATGGCCTCCTCCCCCTAATAAACCGCCTCGCGGCTAATGATGCCTACAAATCGCGCCGAGCTTTCGGACCGGATGTAAGGCAACGACTCAGTTGGCTCATTCCTCCGCCTCCGCTACCCGGCGCTCGTACGCAGGCTTGGGGAGAGGGCGTTTGATGAGCAGCACCTCGAGTTCACTCGCGGATGCCCGCTCCGCAATGATGGACTCGATCCGAGGCCTGGCACTCGAGCAGTACTTTGGCCGGGCGGCCTTGAGAGCCGCCGAGACTGTCGCATTGAGCACTGCCCACTGGAATGGTCCGGTGGCATGGTATCAACCGCATGGAAGTCAGGCCGAGGCACTGGATGCTGAAATGATCGAATCGTCATCGGCTCGCAGGCGGATGACGGTCTATGTGTACGCTCAATTCGGCCAGACGGCCGTGGAATCGAGCTGTACGTGCGGAACACGTCTGTGCACGCACGCTGCCGCGCTCTTGATCCGCCTCCAGCGACTGGCCGATTGGCCCCGCGCCATGACTCCACTGCAACGCTGGCAATACATGCTCAAATCGCCCGCGCGCACGGCACCGAGCACGGAACCGCACGCTCTCGAGCTGCGGACTGTCATATGCCTGCTGGAAGCGAGCGGACGCGCGGTATCCTCATTGGCCGCTCGCCTCATTTTGATCGACTCGCCTGCGGCAATCCACGCGCGGGAGCGCTGGACCGCCTTGGAAGAGCTACCGCCGGATACGAATCTCCCGCCGAAACTCGCGTTGTGGCAGGCACGTCTCGCTCGCGGACCGCGGGGTCCCCGAGGTGCAGCCGGAGGCCATGAGTTGCGCGGCGCCGAGGGCGCAGCGTTGCTCACCGAGTGGATGCAAGCCGATATCTGCCATCACGCCCAAACGTTGCAGCGCGTTCGCGAAGGCGCGCCGCGGCAGCCGCGTTGGGAATGGTCGCTCGATGAGGAGGCGCAAGCACATCTGCGGATGCAATTGGCTGACGATGGCTCTGTCTGCGCAATCAGCCTCGACGGGATACGTTACCTCGATGAAACGAGCGGCGAACTCGGTACTTTGACTCTCGATCAGGAAGCGTGGGCCATGATCGAGCAACTGCCGCCGATCCCGCCGGGGGATGCATCACTGCGCGACAGCTGGCCGCCGCACCCGCTGCTCACCAACATTCCGCCACCACCGCCTTCGGCACTACCAAGAACGCGCCGGGAACCGCTCGAGCCGGTTGTTGTGATCGGTGCCGCACGCCATCTAACCCAAAATCACTTCATCTTCTACGTACGGGCTTGGGCGGACTACGGTGGCTGCCGGCTGCAGCTCGCCGAGCAGCCGTGGCAGGCCGAGGTCATCCGCCAGGTGGCCGGTCAATTCACCGTCATCCATCGCGACGTCGCTCTTGAATTGGCCGCAAAGAAGGCTCTTGCAGGAATCGACCTGGTGCCTTTACGCACCCTCATTCCCGAGGCGTGGCGAACCCTCACACCCGCCCCCGCCTCTGATGCGATGGTGCACCGAGAACATCATCGGGGTGGCGCCGACACCGTGGCGGCGCTGGATTCAGTTTTGCATGCCGTGCGCGGCTCGCCCTTGCGAGTCGAGCTCGATCCAAACCTCCCATTTGTCGTCCTTCCCGAGCAGACTCCGTTGCGTGCCATCTTCCGTGAGGGGCATTCGGCTGGATGGACGCAGTTTCAGCTGACGACGACATGCGAAGAAGGTGACATTGACATCCTGCCTGTCGTTCTGAAGGGTCTGCACAGCCGCGCGTTCTCGCTTTCGCCGATACCTGAAGAACCAAGCGACGCCCGTTGGCTAGCCCCGCTCGGACCGAATCGTTTTCTTCCCTTGAAACTCTCCATGCTTCGCGAGTGGCTGACGCCCCTGTTGGCCTGCGCAACGAAGGCCGTGTCGAGCGACAAGCAGCACATCGACCTGCCCGCCCGGCAAGCCATGAGCCTGAGCGCCGCATTGGAGCGGCAAGAGGTGGCAGTAGGAGGACCGCAAGCGGCAAGGATCATGGAGACATTGGCCGCATTGCGGGCCGCGCAGAGGACATCCTGTAACCCTCCAGCGGCGTTCCAAGGCACGTTACGTCAATACCAGAAGGAAGGCTTGCAGTGGCTTCAGGCGTTACGGCGTGCCCGCCTGGGCGGGGTGCTTGCCGATGACATGGGTCTCGGTAAGACGGTGCAAATCATCGCGCATCTGTCGCTCGAATGGGAAAGCGGCCGCCTGAATCGCCCCGCACTCGTCATCGCCTCGACTACTCTCGTGCCGAATTGGTTGGACGAGATCAAGCGTTTTGCGCCCGACCTGAAATGCCTGAGCTACGTGGGCGCCGAGCGCGCCCAGCTGCGGGCACGCTTGCCGTCGGCACACGTGATCCTCATCAGCTACGCTCTGCTCACTCACGAGATCGCGACTCTCCAGTCGATCGACTACTCCATGATCGTTCTGGATGAGGCGCAATGGATCAAGAACCCCTTCGCTCAAACCGCGCGCGTCATACGTGCTTTACGGGCGCCGCACATCGTCGCAGTCACCGGGACACCGCTCGAGAATCATCTGGGCGAGCTCTGGACTCACATGGATGCCACGAATCCCGGGTATCTGGGGGATTATCGCGCCTTCAACCATCAGTTCCGAAACCCTATCGAGCGCCACGAGGACGATCGGCGCTTGGCTGCCTTACGCCACCTCATTAGTCCCTTTGTCCTGCGACGAACCAAGGCCGAGGTCGCTCCGGAGCTGCCGCCGAAAACCGAAACCGTCCTGCGAGTGACTATGGCTGACGAGCAGCGCCGCCTCTACGAGTCTCTGAGGCTATCGCTCAGTCAGGAGGTTCGCGCGGCCGTGACACGGTATACGGATGAACAGTCGCGCATCGTCGTGCTTGCCGCACTGATGAGACTGAGACAAGTGTGCTGCGATCCCCGGCTGATCGAGAGCACCGGGGTGTCAGCGCCCGGCTCCGCCAAGCTGGATGCCTTGCTGGCGCTGATTCGCCCACTCATCGAGCAGCGACGCCACGTACTTGTGTTCAGCCAGTTCACTTCGATGCTCGACCTGATCGCGCAGGCGCTTGAGCATGCCCACTTCAAATATACGATGCTGACCGGGAAGACCGCGGACCGACGTGCCCCCGTCCACGAATTCCAGAGCGGCAAAGTGCAGATCATGCTTGCGAGTCTCAAGGCCGGAGGATTGGGCCTGAATTTGACGGCAGCCGATGCCGTGGTCCACTACGATCCCTGGTGGAATCCCGCCGTCGAGCGACAGGCTACCGACCGCGCCCATCGACTCGGGCGCGAGCAGCCCGTGTTCATCTACAAACTCATCTGCGAAGATACGATCGAGGAGAAAATTGCCACCATGAAAGACCGCAAGAGCGACCTGGCACTCGCAGTACTTGGCGAGAAGCAGTCGCGAACCGGCCGCCTCAGTCACCTCGAATTACGCGAGTTACTCGATTTGCCCAAGACTCAGAGCTAGGCGCCGATGACTTACTTAAGTAAACGTTTGAAGATAGCCGTACAAACGCACCTGGCGCCTCGCTTTGGCGCGGGCACCTTCAGCCACTGGTATGATTTCGGCGTCGTTTGCGTGCGCGCGGCTCTATTCGACCGGGCGTTGCCGACTTTCTGCTGCGCGATCACACGAAGAGACCTCGCTGTGTGCGCGGTCACGAGCCCCCGAGACCCATCGTCCACAGCTGCACCGTATGCTTGAAGCTCAACTCACGCGGATGCAATCGACCTCACAGAGCCGCCTGCGCCATCAGCAGACGGATCATGTTGTAGCGAGCAGATACACCCACAGTTCTTTCACGCATCATCGACGGGGTTTGCAGCTCAACACTTCCACCACCCAGAGTCGTCTTGATATTGCGCAGATCCAGTTCCACGTCCCATCGGCGCTGCGTACAATCTGCCGAGTTCGCCTTTGCTGACCTTGCGCGCATCCAGCATGCTAGTGAGCAGCACTCGGCCCTCGATTCTTCACCTCTCGCACGATCAGCTCCGTCATCAAACTCTCGTATTCCTGCTCGACTCATCCACGCTGGCCGCGTTTGCGGTTTTCTCCCAGCGCATCATATGATCCCGACCGATCAAGACGCGTCGCCGCGCCGAAAATCGGTGACCCGCGAACCATTTCTGCTCGAACAACACATCCACGCCCGCCAGTGCGCATCCGGCGATCACAAAGTAGTTGCAATAGAGGGCATCCGCAAGGAACACATCGCCTGCTCTGAAAAGTCTGCCCCGAGCCGGCGCATGAGCCCCAGCTCGCCGCTTCCTTTGCCCTCGTGCGGTCCCATCGCCACATCCATCAACGCCCCGCTCGCCAGGCAAATCACCCCAATCAGCCTCATCAGCGGAAAGCCGACGCCGAGGAGCCTGGCTGTGCGGTTGCGGATAGCTCGCCTGGTTCTGCGGGGTATCGGGCATCGAGATCCCGGTGCCATCGATCAAACTTGACCGTGCGTCCGCGCCAACGCCAACATGCGGGCGCACCGACGCTCAGGAGCACGACCGTCTACCCGGGTCAGCGCCGTCACCATCAGCACCGGCAATCGTTGCCGCGCCTTGCAGTACACCTCCGGTTGAACACTCTGAACACCCAGCCCTTCCGCCGCACGCTGCGCCGCCCAGCCGTTCACCGCCTTTTGGCACGAGCTATCGCTTCAATAAACCTGCCTCATGAACATCGACAGTGCCACCGTCGGCGGATACAGCCGCTCTCGATGCTCGGGCAAAATGCGACTCGGTCATCTCCAACAGCTCCGACCGGTGAGCAAATTAAAAAAATCCACCGTCTCGAGCCCCCGTGCACAGCGGTAACACGTTTTCTCTGTTGCTCGGATTGAAACTCAGCATTACGCTCTCTCACGGTTGCCTCGGGTTGTGGTGGATGTGTGGTAACAAACATCCTACCAATCCCGGCCAGCCTTCCTCTTACCTTTCAAACTCTTAGCCTCGCGTGCTCAACACGCGAAGAGCTTAAGAAGTGCCATTGATGAACACAACAGCCGGGGGCTGCTCGTTATGCAAGGGTCATTCTTTCGATTCTACGTCCATGAGAATCATAAACATCACGGCAAGCTCGTATGGGAGTGGCTGCTCGCCCACGGCAACAAGATGGGTATTCGCGGCGGCTCTGCTTTCAAGGCGATGGCCGGCTTCGGCCGTCATCACGTGCTGCACGAGGCGCGCTTCATCGAGCTTGCCGGAACGCTGACCGTGGAAGTGGAGTTCATCGTGACTCAGGAGGAGGCACAGAAACTCCTGGACCTGCTGCACCGAGAAAAGGTCCGCCTTTTCTATGCCTATACGCCGGCACACTTCGGCGTGATCAACCCGGACAAGGCCGACCCTCCATCCGTCGGCGACCCTGACTGGAGCGAGACGGGCTATTCCAAATTTTATTGAATCGCTCCTACTTGCGCGTCGTGCTGCGAGTATGGATCACTCTCGAATACCCGCGCATAGACATCGGCGCCGAAGCTGGTGCTCAGAGGCTCGCCCACAAGAACCTTGAACGTACGTCTTTGGTCGGACAGCCGCTCGGCGCGAAGGAATACGACCGGCCCGGGCGGCGCGCGGTAAAAACCTTCCGCCAGGTCATAGAGGTGTGTCACGTAAATTACTTTGACTCCCCGCTCAAGCAGCGCTCTGACGACCTGGCGGGCGATCTCCGAGCCCTCCCTCTCGTTCGTCGAAGCGAAGGACTCATTCAGCAGCACCATGGCGCCGGACCCGAGACCATTCACGATCGTGCTCATCCGTGAGAGTTCTTCGTCGAGCTTGCCGGAGCGCATGGCAGCATCCTCCTGGCGCCTGAAATGAGTGAAGAGCGCGTTGCACACACCGGCCCGATAGCGCTCGGCGGGCACGAAAGCGCCGCACTGCATGAGCAGTTGAGCGAGGCCGATGCCTCGCAGGAACGTGGTCTTCCCTCCCCGGTTGGCCCCGGTGACGAGCACGAGACGCTCCCGCTGTGCACTCAAGTCATTGCCGACGACCCGCGCTTGCATATTGAGGCTCAAGGAAAGATCGTAGAGACCACGCGCCTCCACCAGGCACTCGCCGGCCGGCAGCGGATCCGGAAAGCACACGGGCTCACCCTTGGCCGTCAGCCGCTCGCGCAGATTGAGGCATCCGATGTAGAAGGCCAGCTCGGCGCGCAGCATCTTGAAGAAATCAAGAATATGCGTCATCGAGGCCGTCAACGCGGCCGCCACCGGCGCGATTCCCCGGTCGCGCAACGCCTGCAGCGCCGTAAAGCCACCCTCGTCCCGGTCGTCAAGCTCGTAAACATAGGTCGAGGCATCCCCTCCCAGCAGCTGGTGGACCCAACCCTCGAGCCGCTCGCGCAGGCTCGGAGCATCGAAGGGTTTGCGAATGTGGTACTGCGCCCCTCTGTTGCCCCTTCCAAGCCGGGCGCTCATGAGCAATCCCTTGCGGAATTGCATCCGCTGCAGATGCTCTGCTATCGAGGCGAGGTAAGCATCATCCAACTCCCGGGCGAGCATCGCGAAAAGCGCGCGAAACCCCTCGGAGTGAAACTCCCCGCAATGCGAATCGGCGATGCCGCGCAACTCGCGCAGGTGTTCCCGGAAAATGCCGAGCACCTCTACCGAGCGATGCAACAGCGCCTCTGGGTGGCGAGCGGTGAACCCCCAGACGCGCCGCTCACGCTCGATGGCAGAAACCGCCACGGCATATATCCGCCTGACGGTCTGCGGTTGAGCGATGCAATCCGCGAGAATCTGCTGGCGATAGCGAATTACCTCAGGATCTTGCAAATTGACGTGCACCACCCGCTGCACCACATCGCGTAGATACGCATCTTCGGCGCTCATTGCGGCGAATACCGACTCGAGAGCGAGATCCTGCGTCAGGTCCGTGGTGCCCGGCGCAGGCTTCGCCTTCAGATCGACATCCTTGTCGCGGGGCACCAGGTGCGCCTTCATCCGCCGATGCGCTCCTTCACCCGCTCGTAGGTCAACCCGTACTTCTCAGCGATGGCCATGGCGTAGGCGAGGCCCTCCGCCGGTCTTCGGACCACTCTATAAGTGCGCTTCGCAGGGTCCTGCGGGTCAACCGTTGCGAGATAGCTGACCGTCTTCTCGGAAAGCGATGCCAACTCGTCGAGAAACGTGACGCAGACGCAGAGCATGTCGCGCCCGACGACCCGCCTCAGGATCTCCCGGCTGAGAAAGAGCGCGTCGCTTACAGTCGTCGAGTCGAAGCTCTCGTTCATGATGAGAAGACTGGAGGACGTGGCCTGCTCCAGCAGCCGCCGCATTCGCTGCAGGCTCTCTTCGAGCTTGCCGCTTAGGGTCTCAACGCGCTCTTCTCGCTCGAAATGCGTCAACACCCGATCGACGAATGGCAATGTGGCCTCACGGCCGGCGATGAGACAGCCGATGCCGGCCAGGTAATGCATTTGGCCGATCAGGCGTGCGCAGGTGGTCTTACCGCCCTGGTTTGCTCCCGACACGACCATGATCTGCTCCGGCGCTCGCAGCTCAAAGTCATTCAGCACCACTTCCTCCCTGCCGGCGACCAGCTGGTGCGCGAGGGCCGAGATCGTAGGTGTCCGGCGACGACTGAATAGCGCGCCTGGACAGATCTCCGGATAGCAGACCCGCAGACCCGACTTCTCCAGGGGCCTCAAGTACTCGAGCCACGCGAGATAGAACTGTGCGTCGCGCTCGAAATCGCTGATCTCCGGATCGAGAAAGGCGCGGTGGCGCTCGGTGTGTCGCCCCAGGGCCGAGAAGGTCTCGGGGAAGAGGCGCGCGACGCGATCGACGATGGCCTCCTCGATGTGATTCATAGCCTCGTGGGATCGGAAGGAAAACTCGGCTTGCTGCACGGAGGCTTGCCTGAACTTGGCGAACGTCTCCAGCACTTGCGCTGCGTAGTCCGACTCACCGCCGTAGCGACTCACCTCAATGCGTTTGCCATGGATACTCAGCGTATAGGTGATCGCAGCAAGCTCGGCCTGCAGGGTCTGCGTCTCTGTGGCGAGAGATCCGAAAGCCCTCGATCGCGTGTACTCCCCGAGATACTCGCGAAATCGGATGAGGCCACGCGAGCGCAGATGCGTCAGTGTGAGCGCGCGTGTCAGCGCGTTTACCGCCTCGCAGTACTCGCCGACTGTATCGAGATCCTGCCGCTGTTTTTGCGGCTCGTAGTAGAGCTTGCGCGTCTCGAGGAGAACGCCACGCACTTGGCGCATCCGCGCCGAAAACGACGTCACGCAGGCGAATACGTCCGGATTCTCAAAGTCTCGGAACACCTCGTGACGGTAGCGGATCGCCTCGACGCCGGGGAGCGATGAATAAAAAATAGGGAGGAGATCGTAGGCTTCCCATCCGGCTGTCACCGTCTCGACAATCTGATCGAGATTGAGGTCACGAAAGCACTCCGGGGCCACCCGCCGGTTTGGCGACGAGCCCTTCATCCGGGGAGTCATACAGGATGCTGCAAACACGGCACACGCCTTTGCTTACGAACGCCGGTACGGCATGGGTCCAGCCGTCAACGGGTAAAGAGAGCGCCGGTGGCCATGCCGGCAAGAGTCATGATCAGTGAGCCGGTCACGTGGATCAGCAGCTCCGCCCCTGCCCAAAGTACGCGCCCGTCTCGAAGAAGCGTCACCAGCTCGGCGGAGAACGTGGAGAAGGTCGTGAGCCCGCCACAGAATCCGGTGACGATCAAGAGACGCCATTCCGCCGGCATGGCTGGGTAGCCGGCGAAAAACGCGACGCCGAGCCCGATCACGTAGGCACCAATCAGGTTGGAGGCGAGTGTTCCTGGAGGAATGGTCGGGAAAATGCACCCCGAGTTGGTGCTCAACCACCAGCGCAACAAGGCGCCGAACGCGGCGCCGACAGGCCCAGGGCACTACGGATTTCCACATACCATCAGCGCTTTGCGATCTGCGCGAGGTCGCGCACACCACCGCGCGCAGCGCTGGTAGTGAGCGCTGCGTAAGCCTGCAACGCGGCGGATACCCGGCGAGGGCGCGGTCGCGCCGGCCGCCACGCCTCCGCTCCGCGAGTCAGCATCATGGCGCGTCGACGCTCGATCTCGGCCGGCTCGACTGACAGTTGAATCGCCCGGCTCGGAATGTCGATACGGATCGCGTCACCGTCCTGGATCAGCGCGATGAGGCCACCGTCGGCCGCCTCCGGCGAAACGTGGCCTATGGAGAGTCCGGACGTGCCCCCGGAAAAACGGCCATCCGTGACCAGCGCGCATGCCTTGCCTAGCCCTTTGGATTTAAATAACTAGTCGGGTACGGCATCTCCTGCATTCCCGGGCCGCCGCGGGGCCCTTCATAGCGGATAACGACTACATCCCCCGGGCTTACCCATCCCCTAAGAATGGCTTCTACCGCGGCCTCCTGACTTTCAAAAACGACCGCCGCCGGAAAACTGGAGTATATGGCATCTACGCCTGCCGTCTTCACGATACAGCCGTCCTCGGCGAGGTTGCCGTAGAATACTGCCAGGCCACCGTCTTGACTGTAAGCATGTTCATACTGCGGATCACCCGTCTTGCGGTCGAAATCTTCGTCGAAGCGCTTGTCCTGGCTGAAGGCTCGACCGTGGGCACGCCCCCGGGCGCGGCACGATAAATTCTCTGACCTAAGATCCGCGGCGCGCACGTCCCAGTGAGCGAGCGCCTGAGCCAGACTTCGCGTACAGGTGGCGGTTTCGCCGTGGAGGAGATCTTCGCGCGCGAGCTCTCCTAGAATCGCCATCACCCCGCCCGCCCGATGTACGTCTTCGAGGTGATATTGGGCATTGATGGCGCCACCTTTCAGAGTTCGGAATGCGGCCGAGAGCGATCGATGTCCCGCATGGTGAAAGAACTCCCGCCTCGTGGGCCGCTGCCAGAAGATGCAGCACGGTATTGGTCAAACCGCCCATGGCGATATCGAGGGCCATGGCATTCTCGAACGCATCGAAATTCGCAATGGATCGTGGCAGCACCGTTGAGTCATCCGCTTCATAGTAGCGACGGCTGAGCGCACGATGAGACGGCCCGCCTTGCCAGCAAGAGCTCGCGATCCACATGCGTAGCAAGCATAGTGCGTTACCGGGCAGGGAAAATCCAATGGCCTCGATAAGGCAGTTCATCGAATTCGCGGTGAACATGCCCGAACAAGAGCCGCAGGTAGGGCAGGCAGATCTCTCGATAGCCGCCACCTCCTCATCCTGTAGTCTCTTGTGTCCGCTGCCGCCACGATGCATCGATTAGATGATCCACCAGCTTCCCTCGCCTGCGGGATCCCTACTCCCTCCATGGGCCCACCGGAGACAGAGCTGGTCGGAATATTATGCGCAGAGCCGCCATCAACATTCCCGGAGTGATCTTATCGCAGTTGGAAACGTACCACAGGGCATCCGCGCAATGGGCGTTCACCATGTATCAACAGAATCAGCGATCAATTCGCGGGAGGGCAGGCAATAAACATGCCGCCGTGTCCCATGGCAATGCCATCATCCACGGCTATGGTATTGAACTCCCGCGAACGCCACCGGCTCGTCGATTTCGGCGCATCAATTGGCCAAAATCCCTTAAATGGACGTGGCCTGGTACGAACTGGGTGAAGGAGTTTGCGACGGCAATGATGGGCTTGCCGAAATCATTGTTCTTCATCCCGTGGCGCGCCAAAGGGCTCGGGCGCCGGCCATATTGCGGCCATGGGTCGTCGTTCGGGATCGGTACGGGTGGTATCGAACCTGAGGCAGTCCGGACATCAGCGCCACTCCAAGATCGTCACGCCTAGCAGTGCCTGTGAGAGCGAAATCAGATAGGCATCATCAGCCGACACCGGCGGTTCTTGACAGGAGGAATGCCATCTCCCTCGCAAGAACTATACGGATTCTCCCCTGAAACGGCAAGCCCGCGCGCGGACATGGCCAGCCATCCAACTCAGGGATCGCCGTTGCAGTTCCAACAGAAGCAGACGGCGAACCTCGCTAGCATCGGGTTCCTCTGCCAGCCTCGGCGATCAGCGTGCAGGCATGCCACCACAACCGCAGGCGCGGAGCGAGGCCGGCCACCGGTGCGCCGCAATGAGAGGCCGCGTGCTTCAAAGAGGGTAACGCCGCGGCAATATCATCCCGCACTGCGCTGGTGGCGAGACTTCTGACATGCGAGTCCCCATCCGCGAGGAGGCGAATCGCGACCTCCGGATCGAGTGCGCGCCGGCGAACGAGCGCCTCTAGCGCCCGGAACCGTATGGTCGGATGCGGGTCACTCAGAAAAAACGCAAACGAGCCGGCATCGCTCGACTCGATGCTCGCCAGAGCCTTGACCGTCGCGAAGCGCAGAGTCGTATCTCCTGAGGCGTGAAAGCTTCAGTAGCAGCCTCACAGCCGCGACAGAGCCCAGTCTCCCGACGGCCTCCACGGCGCGTACTCGTCGTCGGCGATCTGCTTCGTCCCGGGGACGCAAGGCGATGAGAGGGATGAGCACGCGCTCGGCTGTCGCGCCCATGCGTGCGAGCGCCGCGATCATTTCTTCGGCTCGTGCCCAGCTCTCCTCATCGAGCGCGCCGACCAGGATCCGGGCGATATTCTCGTTGGCCGGTTCGCCGCTACAGACCAGACGAGGAGCGCCGCCTCGACCCGAACGGCCCGCTGCCCATCGTTCAGCGCTTTCACGAGGGTGGCGACAGCGGAGGGCGCATCGCGGGAATCGCCCCGGGCGAAGTCTCCGAGCAGCCTGGCCGCAGCGACCACACCATCGACCCGGCACGGAGGACGAGCGTCCCGTCGCTGTGCTCGAGCAGGACGTACGCGAGAGGCTCCAACGTTATCAGACCAAACCGCCGCAACGCCCCCGTAGCCGCGGGGCGCGCGGCGTCCTCGTATAAGCACTCCACCAACAGCGGAATGGCGCGCGGATCTCCGGTCAACCCCAGCGCCGCGGCACAGTACGGATAGCGCCTGTGTCGCAGCGCGGCAAGCAACGCCTCCGTGACTTCGGGACGCGAGAATCGAGTCAAGTGCTCGGCGATGTGATTGACGAGAAGGCTCTCGGCTTCGAGCAACGTCGGTGAGGGATCGCGCCCGACGGCATCGAGCAACGCTCGGATCAAGGCGTGCACCGCCGCCGAACTACCGATCGCAGCCAGTGCGTCGGCCGCAAGGCACCTGGGCTGGTGAACAGCGTCCGAGGGACCTCTAACCAGTATTTCGAGCGCCGGCACAGCGGCATCTGCGAACCGCACCACTTCGTGGAAAACCAGAGGGCCGTCGTGAAGATTGCGGAACCGATCGACGAGCGAGGGCGCAGGATCGGAATTCTTAGCGGCCGGCGCCGCAAGGTGAAGCGGCGTAGGCGCACTCCGAGCCGCCGACGGTATTCCTCGGATCGATGAAGACGTGTCCGACATGACGCACCTGCCTTTCGCGCGGTGCGCACCCTGCGTGCACACCACACACGCTAGGGGTCATCAGCTCTTGGAGCGCTTCGAAAAGCGGGGAACCCCATCCCCTGCACGGACGGTAGCCACACTAGGCTCAGGCATCGGGAACGTCAACGAAATTCGCTGGTTGACGCACGTATGGTGCTGAATTAAGCTGATATTCAACCCATCGGGGATGGAGTCCCCCGCGAACGGTCTGGTACCTGATGACTCCTGACGCCGTGCTTCAGTGCGCAGAGGGAAAGAGTTTTTTTATGACCGGTACAATGCCGTCGCAAGCCGTCTCTGCGGCCACAGATCTGCGACTTAGACTTGCGCGTGGGGCGTATCCCTCCTACCGTCTGCAGAGCGGCGCCGCGGTAACTCCCGCGCATTCCCTCAGGTCCGCGCCCGAGCATCAGCTCTTCAGACGAAGCGACTCGGCGGTGCAGGCGATGACGGACTTCACCGCAAGCCCAGCCTTCACTCGCGCCGACTGCGCCATCGACGACGCCTTGGATGAGATGTTCCGCCGCGGCGTGAGGGCGGCTCATCGTCCTCGCTGAGGATAGCCTGGTGGTCGGGCTCGTGACGTCCTACGACATTCAAGGGGAGCGAACCCAACAGCGCCTCGAGGGGCAACCCACCCGCCGGCGTGAGGAAGTGCGCGTTGGCGAGATCCTGACTCCCTGCGGCGAGTGCAGCACTATCGACTGGCAGGGGGTCCAGTGCGCGCGCATCGGAGATGTGCTCGAGGTTTTCCGCAGCACCGACTCCCCCTATCTCATCGTGCTGGAAGCGCGCAATGAGACGACTGCGGGACTTTTGAGAGGGATCATCTCTCGCACGCGGCTCGAGCGGCAGCTCGGAGAAGCGCCATGAGCGATACGCTCGCGGCGCAGCTCGGCGCCCGCCCGCAATCGATGAATACGCCAGACCTGCGGCGAATCGAGATCGAGGCCTGCCTACGGGCGGCCGCCGACCTCCCCGGGATCGATACCACGACTTGCCATTGGCTGTCGCAGAAGCTCTGCGAGGAAGTATTCAACCTGGTTGCCGCAGGGCAGTTCAAACGGGGCAAGAGCACCGTCATCAACGCCCTTCTCGGCGAGCCTCTGGTTCCCGCCGGCGTCGTACCGCTCACCTCTGTCATAACGATCATACAGTCCGGCAGAGCGCCGACAGCCTATGCCGCCCTACGCTATGGCCAAAAACGCCCGATCGAGCTCGCCGAGCTCGGCGAATACGTCACCGAGCGCGGTAACCCGGGCAACATGAAGTCGGTCGAGCGCATCGTGATCGAGCACCCCTCACCCTGGCTCACGGAGTGAGGCTGGTCGATACGCCTGGAATTGCCTCAGTCTATGAGCACAATACAGACGAGACACGAAAGTATCTTCCTCAGGCGGATGCGGTGCTCTTCATCGCCTCCGTCGATCAGCCGGTGAGCCGCGCAGAACTCGACTTCTTGCGCGATATCCGCCGGTTTGCGGGGAAGATCTTCTGTCTGCTCAATAAGACGGACTACCTGCGTTTGAACGAGCTCGAGGAATCACTCGCGTTCTGCGCGCACGCGATCCGCGAGGCATTGGGCACCGACGACGTATGGAGTTCCGGTGTCGGCAAGGCTCGCTTTGGAAGGCAAAATTGCCAACGACGCCGAGAGTGTCTCACGCAGCGGCTTCCCGGCATTCGAACGCGCCTTGCGCACCTTCATGGCGCAGGAGAAGACTGACGCCTGGCTGCGCTCTCTCGGCCGCGGTCTCGAGCGGCTGCTGATCCAAGCGCGCTTTGCGCTCGATCTCGAGTCGAAAGCGCTCACCGAGCCTCTCGACCATATCGAGGCGAACCTCGCCCTCTTTGGCAAGGGGAAAGAGCGGACTGAGCGGGCAAGAGCGGACTATTGCATCCTCCTCGAGGCGGATGCCCGGGCGCTCCTCAAGCAGGACATCGAGCCCAAGCTCGAGGAATTCAAACGCCACCAGAAGGCGGAAATACGCGCCCTGATCGGCTGTTGGGTCCGTGAGTCGCGCGGGCTGCCGTCCCGTAAACTGCAGGCGGCACTCGAGGAGCGCAAGATTGCCGCGATACGCGCGGCCTATGACAATTGGCTCGCCCAGGAGGATATCGAGGTCTCACGCGCCTTCCAGCGGCTGTGCGCGCGCTTTTGGGCGAGCTTGCAGCAGAGCGTGGACGAGCTCATGCGCCGCTCGAGCGAGCTCTTCGCGGTCGACTTCGACCGTGCGGATATCGAGCCGCGCTGGACTGCCGAATCGGGTTTCTACTACAAATTCTGGTACGAGCCTACGAGCCTCAAGATTCTGTCGACGTCTGCGGTATTGATGCTACCGAGACTGATCGCCGCGCGACTCATCGCCAAGCGGGCCACGGCGACCGCCGTCGAGCTCATCGAAGTGCAGGCCGGCAGAATCCGCTACGACCTCGAGGAGCGACTCAAGAAGAGTGTGCGGGACGCACAACGACAGATGCTGCGTCAGATTGACGCTACGGTTAGCGGTATCGAGACTGCAATCGAGGGTGGAGTTTCCCTTCGCGTACGCAGCGCCGGGCAGGTCGCGGTGAGGAGTGCACAGCTCGAGTCGGCCCGGCGCGAGATCGCCGCCCTGCTGGCTCGGCTGCGCAGGGTCATGGCGACGCTGTCCCCAAATGATGAGTCTCGTTGATGCCCATGATGCGCGCGCCATGGCCGAGCACATCCACCTCACTGATCGAGCACGGCGCGGGCGAGAGCCGCCAGTACGCCGAGATAGGCTGATCGAGCAGCTGCAGCAACATCGCCCGAATCACACTGTCGTGGCTGACGAGAACCACCGTGTCGACTGCATGGCGCTTGAGCGCCATGCGAACGACGTTCGCGCTGCGGGCAAGCAGGTCCTGAAGCGACTCACCTTCGGGGAATCTCACCAGATGTGGTGCCGTCAGCCAGCAGTCAAAGAGCCCCGGCCACTTGGCGCGCACTTCGGTATGCAGGTGCCACTGCCAACTGCCATAATCAAGGTCGTTGAGATCATCCTGCACAGTCAACGCAATGCCGCAGGCTTCGGCAATCTGCGGAGCCGTCTCGACGCACCGCTGCAGCGGGCTCGTGTAAATGATCGCCGGACGACAGCGCGATGCGATGCAGCCAGCCGTCGCTATGGCCTGCTTCCGCCCTTCCGCACTGAGTGCGACATCCGTCCGGCCTCTGAAGCGCTCCGGTTGAATGCCCTCGACATGTCCGTGACGGACGAGAAGCAACTTGGCCATTCTTCGATTCTCCGCAGTACGCTACTCCAGCAACTGGTCACGATAATCCGGCGCCGGATAATGAAAGGCCACGGCCCCCTGGGCGAGTCCGTTCATGAATTGGCGCACGAGCTGCGAGCTGTTCCCGCGCAGCTCCGTCGGCTTGCCGGAGGCCGCAATGGCCCCATTCGCCACGATAAGTCGTGTCCGCGATCGCCTCGACTGCGGCGACATCGTGCGACACGACTACCGTGGTCATGCCGAGAGCCTCATTGAGAGTCTTCAACAGGCGCAGCACTGCGCCCGTGGATATGGGATCGAGGCCGACGAAGGGCTCATCGCAAAGCAATATGTGCGGGTCGAGAGCCATCGCACGCGCCAGCGCGATGCGGCGTGCCATCCCGCCGGAGAGCTCCGCCGGCATGAGCCGGGCCGCACCGCGCAATCCCACGGCGTGCAGCTTCATCAGCACGACGGTTCGGAGCAGTTGCTCCGGCAAATCCGTGTGCTCCCGCAGCGGAAAGGCGACGTTCTCGAACGCGTCGAAATCGCTAAAGAGCGCTCCCTCCTGGAACAGCACCCCCATGTTGAGCCGCACCCGGTAAAGCTCGCACGCGCGAAGTTTCGCGACGTCTTCGCCTTCGACCAGAACTACGACGATCAGGTCTCACCTGACCAGTGATGAGCCGCAGGAGTGTAGTCTTGCCCGTGCCGCTCGGACCCATGATGGCCGTTATGCGCCCGCGAGCAACCTCCAAATTGAGTCGGTCGAGGATGCGCCGGCCGCCCACGATGCACTCCACATCCTTGAGAACGATACTCGAGGTTTCGGATACTTCTCTGCTTTCTGCGCTGAACATGACCTACCCATCACACGGAAAAGAGATCTTCACCGTGTCTGATCAAACACTGGGCAGGAGTCATCAGCTTTACAGGCGGTTGCGGGGGACTCCATCCCCAACTGCAGTCTACGGACCACAGGGAGGGCCGTCAATGTGATAGGGATTTCGCGACTCAATGAGGATTCGGTGTGATGCTCGAGCATTCGCCCGAAGCTTTGCGTGAATACGAGCAGGCAAAGTTCGAGTTGGCCGAGATCCTGCGTGTCATTTCAGGCCAACGCGCAGCGACCGGCGGCTCCGCTCAGCCAGCGTTCGGTGAAGATGAGATCGCCGATCTTTTCACGAGACTGGCGGAAGACCGGTTCGTCCTGCGCGTGGCTGGCTGCTTCAGTCGTGGAAAAACCTCGCTCATGAACGCGATTCTCGGCCTGGATCGGCTACCGACCGGCATCCTTCCCCTCACCTCCGTCATTACGAGCGTCGCCTACGGTAGGCCGAGCGCGCGCAACTCGAGCAGGAACGGGGCAGCCTTCCCATCGACATTCCCATGGAGGCGCTCGCCGATTACATCACGGAGCGCGGCAATCCGGGCAACGCGCGCCGAATTCACATCGCGCACGTCGCGCTGCCCGCGGAGATTCTCCGCCGCGGCTTCCACTTCGTCGACAGTCCGGGGCTGGGCTCGGCCATTCAGGAGAACACCCGAACCACCGAATCATATTTCCCCGAAACGGACGCCGTGATCGTTGTCTCGGGCTTTGATGGTCCGCTCACGGATGATGAGATGCGGGCACTACGGGTATTCGCCGAAACCGGTCGGCCCACTTTCTCGTACTCAACAAGCAGGATCTCGTGCCGCCGGCCGAGCGCGCGCAGGTACTGGCGTTCGCCCAGGAGCGTCTCGAGCAGTTCATCCCTTCGGGACGCCTGCGGATCTTTTCGACATCGGCGCGTGACGGGCTCGCGGCAGCTCTCGCGGCCGATGATGCGGCGTTAGCGGCAAGCGGCGTCGGCGCACTGCGCAAAGAGCTCATCCGCCTTCTGCTCGAGGACAAGCACCGGCTGGTCATCGCCGGCCTCTGCGCAAGGATCTCCAGCCTCATCGATACCGAAGGCTTCCCGGGTGCCAGTGTACTGCAGGCTCGCATCACACGCCTGCGCGAACAGTGGCATGGAGGCGCCGATCCGGCGCAGCCGCCCCCATTCATCCGGGACGCGAGGATGGAAGAGTGTCTGCTCTGCGCCCGCGTCCATAGCGCGCTCTATGAGTTCCTCCGCACGTACCAGCATCAGTTGGCGACCCGTCCCGAAGCGCGCGAAGGCCTCGCTGCCGCGCGCGGGCTCTGTGAACCGCATCTGCGGCTCTATGCTTCGATGGCTGCCGACAGGGACATCTGCCTGGCATTGACACCGCTCATGAAGCGGGTAGCCGGCGCACTCGCGGCTGCGGCGGCGGAAAGCGCCAGCTATGGACCTTCGTCTGGCGCCGCAGGGCCCTTGTTCACGCCGAGTTGTGAGCTCTGTTCCATCCAGCGCAGTGTCGAGCTTCGAGCGGCCGAGGCCCTCCTGAGGGAGGGGGCCGCCGTCGCAGCGCTGCCAACCGTGTGCCTGCCGCACCTACGGTGGCTCACCGCGTATGTAGTAAGCGGCGCTTCCCACGCCGCAGAAGTGCCGAGCGCATACCGAGACCTGCTCGGCGCGTTGCTGCGCCGGCAGGGGCAGCGGCCGAGCGCCTTGCCGAGGACATGCAGCGCTACGCGCTCAAGCGAGATGGGATTCGTCGTTCCCTGCTCACGGAGGAAGAAGAGCGAGCGTCGCATCGGGCGCAAGGCTTTCTCGCCGGCGCCCGCTGGGTGTACGTGAGAAGCTAACGCTCGCGTGAAGCGCTCGCATGCGCCAACAACCTCCAGACCGAGGAGCTCCTGCGCCACGCCGCCCGGGGGGCACCGTAGGGATGTGGCGTAGCTCGCAAGAGCTCCTCGAGACGGCCGGCTGGTCCCTGCCTGAATCAGAACGCGCTGTTACTCCGCAGCAACCGGTCAGACATGACTCGCCACCCGGCTGTCGTCATTGGGTTGCCGGTTGCTTCCATGCCCTATGACTTCGAGCGCCGAGGTAATGGCGGCAAGAATCGAAGTGATGAGCCCTAGGTAGCCACCCGCTAGAGTGAAGCCATGGATCCCGGTCCAATCGCCGATGGCGAGCGCGAGCAACGTCAGCCAGAGGCCAAGCAAAAACAGCATGCGCTCCAGGTCTCCCTTGCGCGAGCCCAACCATACCCAAGCGAAGAAAAGTGTCCACACGAAGAAGTACCATCCGCCATAGCTCCCTGGCTCAGGCGCAGCACCCACCTCCCCGGCCATGCCGTAAAGATGGGCGCTCCAGAAGAGCCCAGCGCCGCCGAAGAAAATGATGCAGTCCAGAGTACGGCCGTGCACGAAGGTAAGAATCCCCATGATTGCCAGCAGGATCGCCAGAGCCGTCATGGTGGCAAGACCATGGGGGTAAACCTTCTCGAACCAGCCGGCTGTCGGCATGGAGACGAGCCAACCGGCCAAGGCCAAACACATAAACCCGATAGTCGCTGTGGATACCGATTTGTTGTTCATGATAGACGCTTCCCCTCAGGGGTTTTTGACTCGATCGACACGGATAATTGCCATTCCCTGCAGCAGAACATTCGTCTCCTTGGCGACGCCCCACCTTGGGCAGGGCGTCAGAACGCAGGGGCAGCGGCCAGCGACGACAGTGAAGCGCGTCAGGTGCACATGCGATCGACAGGCGCGATCGCGCGCACGCTGGGCAGCAACTATTGGCGGGTTTCGCCCGGTGGGCGGGCGTGGAAGCGCGGAAAGACCGATGTACTGCTGACTGTCGCATACCCGTCGCACGGCGGGTAACAGCCCGCTTGGCGCGCAATAATGCACACGGCAGGAGTCATCAGCTTTGAGGGCAGTTCGGGGGGGACCCCATCCCCGTATGCAGCAAGATTACGGGAGCTGCCCGGAATCGTCAACTCTCTGTGCTATCGTCGGGGCGTCAATGTCATGTCGAAAGGAGAGCACGAGCTCCTCGATCTGTTACATCGGGAGAAAGTGCGCCTCTTTCATGCGTATACAAAAGGGATTGACGAATGCGCCACACCCTCCTACTTTAGCGACATTCGCCACCGGGGATGGAGTCCCCCTGGAACCGCCTCGAGCTGATGACTCCTACCGTGTGTCCACTGGGCACGGGGTAGGCGTCCCTGCGGCCTGAAGGGTTTTCTGTAGGTTCCAGTAGCGTGTCGGCGGTTCCTCCATCGAGCCTGATCTCAAGATGCAGTGACGCAGTAGCGCGCGCGGCGGCCTACATCCGCACTCGCCAATCCCCCTCCGGCGGGTTCTGCTTTTACCGCTATGCGAGCGTCGATGAGCCAAGCCTCGGGGATACGTACCACGCTGTTGCCGCATTGCGGATGTTCGGCATGGAGGTTCCGAACGCGGCCAAGACAGCCAGCTTCGTGTCCCACGCACGCATTTTTGGCCTCACGTATGTTTACTTCAGCGTCTTCACGCTCGATCTCTTGAGCCTCGGTTCCCGGGTCGGCGAGGAAGCGCTCGAGCTCATCCGAAGCCTCTCGATCGCCGTGCCCGAGGTAACCGACTCCATGGACGCCACCAGCTGGCTGGAGAGTGCGCGCAAGACGATCCGACTCCAGCAGCGGTTTTCGCAGCTCGCACCTGACGGCGTGGCAGAAGGCGAGTCGCTGGCGAGGCGGCTCGTACCGGTTGTGTATGGCGCCCGATCGTCGAATCGTTATGCGGAGGTTGCCGCATTCATGGCCGACCTCATGAAGCGCGGCGGCTTCGGTGTGGGCGTCAATCTCTGGGACACGTATCTCGCCCTCAACGTCAGCGTGCTCTTGGGACTTCGCCCCTCCAACGAGACGGCCGCATTCGTCGATTCACTGCAGCAACTGCCCATTGGATTCCTGATGACGCCGCATTCGGCGATGTCGAGCCTCGATGTCGCGTACGCGGGCGTCCGCTGCTGCGAAATCCTCGGCCTCCCCGTGCGATACCGGGAGGAAGTCATCGACTTCACGCTCGGTTGCCAAGCCACCAACGGCGGCTTCGCGCATGCTCCGATGGCGCTCCCGAATATCGAGTTCACCTACCTCGCGCTGAAGATTATTGCGATCCTGGCACCGGAATTGACACGTCGTCCCGAGAAGGGACGTTAGCCCGCGCCCACGAAATCTCAATGCTGACTTCGACACGACACCCCACTGTTTTGAATGAGACCGCCACATGACTTCATCCATTCACTCGATCCGCGCCATGGAAATTCTGGACTCCCGGGGCCTGCCCACATTGAGGGTCCTTCTGCAACTGGAGAACGGTACCCTCGCGGCCGCATCTGTACCTTCGGGAGCCTCGACCGGAGAGCATGAAGCGCTCGAGCTCCGCGATACGACCAGCGCGCGCTACGGCGGCCGCGGTGTCCTCGAGGCTGTCGCCACCGTGAATGACCTGATCGCCCCGCATCTTATCGGCATGGATCCCACCTGGCAGTCCAGGATCGATCGGATGATGATCGAGATCGATGGCACGGCGACCAAGGCCAAGTTGGGCGGCAACGCCATGCTCGGTGTGTCCCAGGCCGTTGCCTGCGCGGCCGCACGGTCTCTCGGGCTACCGCTCTATCAGTATCTCGGAGGCACGGGCGCCCGACGCTTGCCCATGCCGATGATGAACGTGATCAATGGGGGCAAGCACGCCGACTCGAGCCTCGACCTGCAGGAGTTCATGATAGTGCCGGTCAGCGCGCCGACATTCGCGGAGGCTTTGAGGTGGGGCGTCGAGACCTTTCAGGCGCTGAAGCGGCTGCTCACCGAGCGCAAGCTCAGCACCGCCGTTGGCGATGAGGGCGGCTTCGCACCCCAGTTGGGGAGCAACGAGGAGGCACTGCAGCTTATCCTCGCGGCGATCGAACGCGCCGGATACCGCCCGCGGGAACAGATCGCCATTGCGCTCGATCCGGCGGCGACCTCGTTCTACGAGGAGGGCGAGTACCGGCTTTCCCGCAGCGGCCGAGGCGGGAAGACGGCCGGTCAGATGATCGAGATGTATCGGAAATGGGTTGACAACTATCCCATCATCTCGCTCGAGGATGGACTTGCGGAAGACGATTGGCAGGGCTTTTCTCAGCTGACAGCGGAGCTCGGCGCCCGCATTCAGATCGTCGGCGATGACATTCTGTGCACGAATCCCACCTACATCCGCCGGGCGATCTCCGAGCGTGCCTGCAATGCCGCCCTCATCAAGCTCAACCAGATCGGCACGGTGACGGAAACGGTCGAGGCCATCCAGCTCTGCCGCGAGTCAGGCTGGCGCTTCGTCGTCTCGCATCGATCGGGTGAGACAGAGGACACGTTCATGGCTGATTTCGCGGTCGCCATGAGTGGTGGGCAGATCAAGACGGGATCGCTCTGCCGCTCCG
Organism: uncultured Pseudomonadota bacterium; assembly: GCA_963833085.1. Classification (GTDB taxonomy): domain Bacteria; phylum Pseudomonadota; class Gammaproteobacteria; order Steroidobacterales; family Steroidobacteraceae; genus 13-2-20CM-66-19. The sequence goes on along the minus strand of CAWHWV010000037.1, from coordinate 34,819 downwards.
AGCGGATCGCGAAATATAATCGCCTGCTCGAGATCGAGGCGGAGCTCGGCCGCGTGGCCCTCTTTGGCGCGTGAGCGCGATTCCCGGCGGATCGTCACGCCGCGTCCGCGGGCCAGCGCCGCAGCCGATCGAGATCGCGCCGTGCCATTCGCGCCATCTCCACCGTCAAGGGTGGGGCGCTATCGAACCGCTCGGCGCTCTCGAGCGTGGCGACCGCGGCATCGAAACGGCGCGTGAGCTCATCGAGATAGCCGATGCCCCAGTGATAGAGCGCTTCGGCGTGGACGCTAAGCTGGTTCGCAAGGGAGGTCGCGATCTCCCTGCGCAACCGGGAGCGTGCAAGCGGTCGCGCAATAATCGACCAGTGCGGCATCGCCCGCGGCGGCCGAGCGGTAATTGCGGCGTTGACATCGAAAGCAGGACGACCACGCGGGCGGGCAAGCTCGCGCTCGATCTCTGGGTCGGCCCGCTCATCACCGCGAGAGTTGGGCTCCGGGGGCTCCGAAGAACCCGCCTGGATGATCCCGATGACATCCTCCCGGAGGGACTCGAGCATGCGGATAACCGCCTGGCCCGGCTCATCTGCCCGGTGCATGATTGCGGCTTCGACACGCATTACGATCGTCTCTTCCGCGGGGGTGGCTTCGAGCCAGCAGCGAGCAAGCTCTACCGCGGCGGCCTCGAGCAGAGCCGCATCAAACCGACCAAGGGCGATCTTGAGGTCCAAGAGCTGGGAGCGAGCGCGCTCGAACTCAGTGCGCGCCTGCGCAATCCGCTCATGCAACTGAGTGGCCCCCTCGCTCGTTGTGGAGAGGCTCGTCGGTCGCGGCTCTCCTTCGGGCCTGTGCAGCCGGGCATCGAGGATGGCTACCACCGACTCGCGCAGGACTGCGATCTTTCGCCCTAGCGCCTGCGCGGCGCGCTCCGTATGGCTCGCAAGCCGTGGCGCCAGCATCTCATCGAACCACACCTGGGCGAGCGGACTCGCGGCAATCGTGCTGATGGCTCGCAAAGAGATGGGAATCGAGAGCTCTACTTCGAACTGAGCCCTTACGTATTCGAGGGCTTGCCTGAGATCGCTCTCGGCCAGTCGATCGGCCTTACTCAGGACGATCATGAGATCGCTTCCGCCGTCGAGAAGGGCACGGGCGACGTCGAGATCGTCAGGCGCGACTGGGGCACCTGCCTCGATGAGGAGGATCCCGAGATCACATTGCGGTAGGTATTCGAGCGTCTTGGCGGCGCCCGCCGTGGCAAGCGATCCCAGACCCGGCGTATCGACGAGCCGGATGCCGCCCTGAAGTCGGGCGGACGGCGCCTCCACGGTAACGCTCAGCACGCGTTTCGCGTTCCCTGGGTTCCCTTGCTCGCTGACATAGGCCGCGATCTGCTCGATGGGAACCTCGAGCGGTGAACCTTGGGCGCGCTCGATTCGAATTCGAGCGGCCTCGCCGCGAAGGATGCGGGTAGGTACTGCGGTGACGGGCGTGATTCCGACCGGCAGGAGCTCACCACCCAGCCACCAGTTAAGGAGCGAGGATTTGCCCGAGCTCACCCGGCCGAGAACCGCAATCTCAAAATGGGGAGAGAGGGCGCGATCAACCAGGGCTTGAAGTGGCGCACGCAGCTCCGTAAGGCCGTAGGCCGAGATGATGCGCTCGAGCTCCTTGAGGAGCTGAACTTCATCGCCCGCGCCCGCGAGCTGCTCGAGCCGCGCGGCGAGTCCTCCAGCTTCCCTGCCCGCGATATAGTCCTCCATCCGGTGAAGCAGCGTTACCAATTCGGCCGCGAAGCGCTCGGCCGTCGCCGCCGAATCCGGCTCCGCCTCGCCGTAACCGCGCCAGTATTTGGGTCTCAGCTCTTCGGCCGCGATCCTTGCGAAAACTAGCGCCGTCTGAAACGACCAGAGGCTTCCTGGCGGCCGGACTTCATCCCGCAGCTGCTGTGCGAGCATGAAGCGCCGCAGTGCGAAGCGCAGCTGCGCGAGATAGTCGGCAAGGACCTTGCGTTGGGCCGGGCTGGCATCCGCAGAGACAGTGCGGAACACCCGCCCGGGTTCGGATGGGTCGAGTCGTTCCACCGCCTCGCTCAGTGTCTCCTCGATACTGCGCAGGCGGCTCAGCACATACCGCTGCTGACTTTCATTGAACATGACACCCCTCCTCACCGGAAGGCGGACCAGGCGTCATCAGCCGCGCGGCGGTTTATATAAGGAGGATGCCATCTCCCGTCCAAGCCATCCTAGAGTGGTTCAACCTATCCCGCAAGCGCGCCTGACGGCGGGCCCAATGGGACAACCCCCCGCGCCCACTCCCTCTCGGCGCTTGCCCAACCGAAGCTCCACCCGTATATTGAGGTGAGGGAGATGGCATTCCTCCTTATAACCGCCGGAGACGGCTGATGATGCCTACCAAGTCCTCATCCTCTTGACGAGGGATTGGTAGTGCGTAGACCCGAGCTTGACTCGAGCCCGATCCGAATGCTGCGTGCTTCGAGAGCGCAGCTGTGATCCGTGACGTTCTGCTACAGATCGGTCAGGTTCTCACCGTCCTCGTACTCGCTCCCCTCCTCCAGGGAGTGATCGTCCAGTGGGAGGAGCGCGTCCAACGCGCACAGGGTCCCGGTATATTTCAGCCCTACCGGGATCTCTGGAAGCTCTTCCACAAGCAGCTCGTCGTCCCTGAGACCGCGAGCTTCATCTACTGGAGCGCGCCGGTCGTCGCCTTCACCTGCATGATGACGGTGCCGATCCTGATCCCGGTGCTCACCAATTTTCCGCTGCCGCTCTCGAACATGGGCGATATCCTCGGCGGCGGTTTCATCCTGACGCTCGGCTCCTTCATGGTCACGCTCGCCGGGCTCGACTCGGGAAGCGCCCACGGCGGAATTGGCTCTTCGCGTGCCGTCATGCTCGGCATTCTCGCCGAGCCGACACTCATCCTCGTCTTCGTCGGCATCACACTGCTTGCGAAGTCGATGCTGCCCTTCGTGGTCAATCACCTCCTCGTCCAGCAGCCGGCCGTGTACTGGGGTCCGGCGCACGTGTTCCTGGTGGCGGCGTTCTTCATCCTCATTCTCGTCGAGACGGATCGGCTGCCCATCCACTCGAGCACCCACATCGAGGTATACATGATCGAAGAGGCGCGCATCCTCGAGTACTCTGGGCCCCTGCTCGCGTTGCTGCGATGGGCCTCGGCGATGAAGCAATTCATCCTGTACACGATCTTCTGCAATGTGCTGCTCCTGCCCTGGGGTTTGTCGATCGCCGGGCTCGCATCGGGGGCGCTGGCTGCGGCTGCCGCCCTCTTTTTGAAGTTTCTGGTGGTCGCCACGGCCGTGGTGTTCGTCGAGACCGCCCAGTCGCGCCTGCGGTACTACCGATACCAGGAGCCGCTTGCAGCCTCTTTCCTCCTCGCCATTCTTGCAATCGTGGCGAATCAGCTGAGGTAGGCATGTCGCCCGTACCCGGAATCTTCGCCGCCCACCTGCCGCCGCTCGCGGACGCGCTATTCAGCCTGCTCGCGATCACGAGCCTCCTGCTCGCCTTCGTCATGCTGGGTTCCCGGTGGCTCAGCGAGTACCTGCTCGCTTTCGCCGTGCAGTCGTGGCTCATTGCGCTTCTCTCGGCTGCGATCGGCTTCTACGGCGACTATCCCGAGCTCTACGGGATCGCGATTCTCACCGCCCTCTTCCGCGGGCTCGTCCTACCGTACCTCTCTCCCGCATCCTCCGCCGGCTCAAGGTCGATCGGGAGCTGCACGAGCGCTTGGCTCCAAGCTCCAGTCTCGTCGTCGGCGCACTCCTCGTCGTGTTCGCTTTCGCTGTCGCGACGCACCTTGGCGAATCTCTGGGGCTCGCAGGCACGGTGGCCGTGCTCGCCCTCACCGTGATGCTCTCCATGAAGCTGATCGGGTTTCTCATGCTCATGGTCCGGAGCGAAGTCATCTCCCAGGTGCTCGCCATTCTCGTGCTCGAGAACGGAATTTTCCTCGGCTCTCAGATCCTGGTACCCGCCATGCCGCTCCTGCTCGAGCTCGTGATCCTGTTCGACCTCCTCGTGGTCGTCGCATGCTTCGGCGTGTTGGTGCGCTACCTCGTGGTGCACGCGGGCACCTCGAGCACGCTGGGCCTGCGGAGGTTGATCGGATGAGCGTCGGAGCGCTCGTTGCCGTGATTCTTCTCGCACCGCTTGTCGCGGTGTTCGGTAGCCTCGCCTTTCGGCGCCCGCGCCCGTCGGAATATCTCAACCTCGCGGCGGCCATCGTCTCGTTCGGTGCCGTGGTGGCACTTCTGCCGCGGGCGCTTGCCGGGCCTTACACCCTTCTGCGGGGCTACGTCATCGTCGATCCATTGGGCTGCTGGGTCCTGCTCTCCGTCGCGACGGTCTATCTCCTCGCCTCGATCTACTCGATCGGCTACATGCGCGGGCTCGGCCTCGATGCGCGCCTGCATCGCTACTACGCCCTCTTCGCGGGCTTCGCGCTGACGACGCTCCTCGGCCCTCTGATGAACAACATCGGCGTTTATTGGATCGCGATCGAGCTCACGACGCTGGTGAGCACCTTCCTCGTCGGCTTCGAGCACACGCGCGAGAGCGTCGAGGCCGCCTGGAAGTACATCATCGTGGTCTCGGCCGGGATCAGTCTCGCCCTGCTCGGCATCATCTTTTTCTACTGGGCGGGAAGCCTGACGCTCGGTCCGACGTACGATCTCACGTGGTCGGCGCTACGCGCAGTGGCGCCGAGCTCAACTCCACCATCGCCCTCGCAGCATTCCTGCTCGTTTTCATCGGCTTCGGAACGAAGGTGGGTCTCGCACCGATGCATACCTGGCTCCCGGACGCTCACAGCGAGGGTCCCGCGCCAGTCTCCGCCATGCTCTCCGGGGCCCTCCTCAACACGGCGATGGTCGGGATTGCACGGTTCATCCAGGTGGCCGACGCCGCACAGCTAGGCGCGCTGCCGCGCACTATCGTCGTCGTCATCGGTGCGCTGTCGCTTCTCGTCGCTGCGCTCTTCATCACGCGCCAAACCGGCGTCAAGCGCCTCATGGCCTATTCCAGCGTCGAGCACATGGGCATCATGACGCTCGGGTTCGGCTTCGGTGGCCCACTTGGCGTGGCCGGTGCCCTTTACCACATGCTCAATCACTCGCTCAACAAGTCGCTCATGTTCTTCGGCGCGGGTGATGCCATGCATGCCTTCAACACCAAACGCATCGGCCGCATTCACTACGCACTCAAGGCGATGCCCGTTGCAGGCCTCCTCTGGCTGGCGGGCGCAGTGGCCATTACGGGCGCGCCGCCGTTCGGCCTGTTCCTCAGCGAATTCACGATCCTGCGCGCCGGGCTTGCCGGACCCAACGCCTGGGCCGTGTTCGTGATGCTCGTGCTCCTCATCGTGATCTTCATCGGCTTCCTGAATCACTTTCGCGCGATGTACTTCGGCGAGCACCCTGAGATGGCTGCCGTCGAGAGACACCCACACGTCCCTGGAACCGCCTTCTGGTGCGTGCTGCCGATGTGGCTTGCGCTCATACCTCTCCTCGCGCTCGGGCTGTGGTGGCCCCATACGTTCTCACACTACTTCACGACCATTGCCGCACAGCTCGCAAGCGGAGGAACGCGATGACGGGAGAGGACCCGGCATTGGAGGAGCAACCGCTGGCACGAGAGACGCTGGTCCGAGACGTGCCCGCGTCGGATCTCGAGCGCCGCTGCCGCGCCGCGGTCACGGCTGGTGCACGCGTGCAGTTCGCCTACGCGTGGTTTCCGGAGGGCGTGGGCGAGTTACCCGCGGAGGCGGGCGCATCGGAGCCGCCCGCTGCCCCAGTCCCAGAGCTGCGGTATGTCGTTCACACCACGGCCGGCCACGGACCGGAGATCTGGCGCTGTCGGCCGGAAAATCGTCGCCCGCCGAGCCTCGCTGCCATCGCTCCGCTCGTCTCCTGGTACGAACGCGAGATCACCGACCTCTGCGGACTCGCCTTCGAGGATCAACCCCAACCCGAGCCGCTCGTGCTGTTGCCCGGCGCGCACGCGACGCGCCCGCCGCTTCAGCCCGGAATCGCTCCGCCCCTGGTCTATACGCCGCAGCCCCACAGCCTTCCCGAGCTCGCAGGTTCCGCGCATCGTGATGTGCAGATACTACCCTTCGGACCCATCCGCGCCGACGTGTTCGAGTCGGCGCAGTTCACGTTCCTCTACATCGGCGAGGCGATTCTGCACTATCAGCCGCAGCTCTTCTTCAAGTACCGTGGCATGGAAAAGCGTTTCGAGGGCGTGACGCCCGAGCTTGGTGTCGTACTTGCCGAGAGAGTCTCTGCGGTTGGCAGCGTGGCTCATGCGCTTGCGTACTCTCACGCTCTCGAGGCCGCGGCACGCTGCGAAGTGCCCGAACGCGCCGAATGGCTGCGCGCATTGCTGGCAGAGCTCGAGCGGCTCTATAACCACCTACACTACTTCGGCCATCTCTGCCATACCACGACCCTCAAGGTCGGGGAGGCCGAGGGTAAATATCTCGAGGAGCTTGCCAAGCAGTTGAATACCAAGGCGACTGGGAGCCGCTTCCTACGCAGCCTCGTCTGTCCCGGAGGTTTGCGGTGCGAGCCGTGGCTGAAGGACATCGCCCGATTGCTGCGCAGGATCGAAAGCCAGTTCGGCCGCTACGCGCAGATGCTAGAGAGCACTTCGACGCATCTCGATCGGCTGATGACGACCGGCGTGCTCAGCAAGCAACTCGCGTTCGATCTCGGAGCAACGGGACCGGTCGAGGAGCCTCCGGCGTGGATCGCGATCCGCGGCGCGACCAGCCGTACGGGATCTACAGCAAGCTCCCGCTACGCGTTGCCACGCGTGAAGGATGCGACGGGCACGCGCGTCAGCAGGTGCGCATTGCCGAGGCGCTGCACAGCATCGAGCTCAGCCGTGCGGTGCTTGATTGCTTGCCGGCGGGGCCGACTCGCGTACCGTGCCAGCCGGCTCCTCACAGCGAGGGGCTCGGCTGGGCCGAATCCCCGCGCGGATCGGTCTATTACGCCGTGCACGTCGATGCCGCCGGAAGGCTCGCGCGGGTGAAGATCAAATCTCCGAGTTTTTCCAACTGGCGAGTTTTCCCCTACACGGTTCATGACACGAACATGATGGACTACGCCATCAACGAGGCGAGCTTCGGCCTCACAATCGCGGGCTGCGCTCGCTGAAGCCGAGGAGAGATTATGCCACTCTGGACGCTCTACGGGTTGCGACAAGGCAAGGCGAGCACGCGCTGGCCGGCCGACGGCGATGACGGTCAGGCCGGCCTCCTCGGCATGCCGCGCTTCGATCCCGCGAAATGTCGGAATGGGTGCCGCGAATGCGCCGAGGCGTGCCTGCCCGGCGCGATCACGATCGGCGCGGATACGGCAAGCCCGGATGGAAGCCGCCTAAACGTCGACTATGGCCGTTGCGTCGCCTGCCAGATGTGCGTCGAGAAATGTCCTACGGGTGCGTTCACCGCCTCCGGCGACTGGGCATTCGGCGTGCGCCGTCGGGAGGACCTCGTATGGGCGCAGGCCGCGGCCTCCGCTGAGGGCGTGACGCTGCAAGGCGAGATTCGGCGAATCTTCGGACGGAGCCTCCATGTGCGGCACGTCGATGCCGGCTCGTGCAACGGCTGCGAGTCGGAGCTACAGGCACTCAACAATCCGTTCTACAACCTCCACCGCCTCGGCATCTTCTTCACGCCGTCGCCTCGATTCGCTGACCTGCTGCTCGTCACGGGCCCTGTGACCTATGCGATGCGCGGCCCGCTCGAGGAGGCGTATGGCGCGATGCCCAATCCCCGCTTTGTGATGGCGATCGGCACCTGCGCGGTCTCGGGTGGAACCAACGGTGGAGGACACGCCTGCGGCCGTGGCGTCGAGGAGGTTCTGCCCGTCGATATCTACCTTCCGGGTTGCCCGCCAAATCCTGCTGCCATTATCCAGGCGCTCCTGATGCTGCTTGAGCGCATGCCTCAGCGTGTGAACGGCGGCAGGATCGTGGAGGATGGCGATCATGCCTGAGCCGCTGATCATCGCTTTCTGGCTTTGGCTCGCAGCCCTTCTCGCCTCGCTCCTGCGTTTCACTCCAGGCGCGCGCGTGCTGCTTGCGCTTGGGGCAGTCGCGGCTATCTGGGGCGCCGCATCGGCGCTCCCCGAGGGCGGCACGATTCTCACGCTCCCGGTTGCTCTCGCGGATCAGACTGTGCGAGTTCACTACGCGCCCGAGGCGCTCTGGCTGATGGCGTTCGGCCTGGTGCCTGCCGCACTCGCCGTGGCTCTCTGCACGCCCTTCCGCGCAGCGCGTCCGGGATGGCTCGCCGGGGCGGCAATCTCGCTCATCGGTGCACTCGGCGTCTTTGGCCTCCAGGACGCCTACTCGTTCCTCATCGCTTGGGAGCTGATGAGCTTAGGTGGTGCAGTGATGCTTCTCGCGGAGCGCACTTCATCCGCCGCCGGGCGCGCGACGCTCTACATGCTCTCCCTCCTCGAGGTGGGCGCGGTGGCCCTTCTTCTCGCCTTGCTGCTACTCGCGGCTCATGCGCACGGCGGTGTTGATTTCGCCGGCTTTGCGGCAAGCGCCGCCAGCATGTCCACGGGCCTTCGCGTTTTTATCGGGGTGCTCTTCCTTTTCGGGTTCGGCGCCAAGCTGGGCCTCCTCCCGTTCTACGAGTGGTTCCCTGGCGCCTATGCGAGCGGCAGCGGCGCATCGGGTGCGCTCCTCTCGGGTGTTGTACTCAATGCGGCACTCTTCGCTCTGTCGCGCGGCCTCGTCGAGTGGCTCCCTGGCGGCAGCGACGGACTCATGGGACTCGGCATTCTCGTGACGGCCGTCGGCGTGCTCTCCTCGATCCTCGCGGCGCTCTATGCATTTCAGCAGGACGATTGGCGGCGACTGCTGTCGTTCTCATCCGCCGAGAACGCCTCGATCGCCGTCGCGACACTCGGTGCGAGTCTCATTTTCCGCGCCGACGGCCAGGCAAGCCTCGCGGGCCTTGCTTGGACGGTGGCCATCCTTCATCTTTCCGGGCACGCACTGGCCAAGGGTGGAATGTTCCTGACATCGGATGGGGTCTACGCGGCAGGCGGCAGTTACCGGCTCGTACAGCACGGCTGGCTTCGCACGACGAGCTTCGTGTTCGGCATCGGAGCCCTGTTCGCGACGATGAGCCTCGCCGCCCTGCCGCCACAGATCGGGTTCGTGACCGAGTGGTTCACGTTCCAGACGGTCTTCCAGGGCTTCCACCTCACATCTCTCGGTGGTCGCCTGACGCTCGCCTTGGCCGGCGCCGGACTCGCGCTGACCGCGGCGGTAGCCTTGGCGACGTTCGTCAAGGCGTTCGGGATTGGTCTGCTGGGCGATGGCCACCGACCTAAATCGCCCCACGTGGGGCCGGACTACGATGCGGCCGTACTGTTACTCGGGCTTGCCGTGCTCGCATCGAGCGTTGCGTTGCCGGTCTGGCTTCCGCGCTCGATGTAGCAGATACGCTCACGTTCGGTGCGCCGATTGCTCACACGCTCGCGAGCGGCTGGCTACTCGTCCCGCTGACGGATACGTTCGCGTTCATTTCGCCTTCCAAACTCGTGATCGTGATGCCGCTGCTCGCGATCCTCCCGCTCCTTCTTCTTCTCAACGCACGCCGATTCGCCGTGCGCCGGGCTTCGATCTGGTACGGCGGTAGGCGTCAGGACCCGCAGGGCGCAGCGACGACCTCGCTCACCTTCTCCAATGCGATGCGCACGTTCTACAGCTTCATTTATCGACCGACGCTCGACACTGCGCGTGAGCACCGCGCCGTCGCCTATTTCATTCAGAAGCTCGAGTTCGAGCACGATATCGCCGATGTCTTTGGCCCAGCGATCTTCAGCCCGATACGCCGTACGGTATGGCGGCTCGCGGGATGGCTGCGCGCTTTGCAGTCGGGTGACCTCAACTTCTATCTCGCACTGATCGGCTCCCTGTTGATCATCATCCTGGCGCTGACATTCCGCTGAAGCCGATCGATGGGCTCGGGACGGCCCGGTGGAGTGGAGCGCCAGCTTAACCGGTAGCTTTGCAGAACCGCCGAACGGCCTTTTCGAGAACTTGTCTCGGCTGACGGCATTGACTACTCTACTTGGGCGAATCGTGGAGATGGCCTCCTCCTTGAACTGCCGCAGCGGCTGATGAAGCCTACCATGCTCGTTCGACCGGGACGGGCTTGGTGGGGGTGAGCCGAAGCGACTTCCAGCAGCTCCCGCCCACTCAAGGCCCGCCCCCATACTGAAGGAGGCGGAGATGGCGTCTTGTTTCCGACTCAGCATCCGGATCGCACGGATAGCTGCCCCATCACTCGTCAACGGCTGAGAGTGCGGGTCATGCTGAACCGCATCCTCGTCAATGCGCTGCAGGTCGCAACGCTGCTCGCTCTCTCGCCGCTCATCGGCGGGGTCCTGAGTCGTCTGAGAGATCGTCCAGTCCAAGCGCGGCCCGAGCGTTCTGCAGCCGTACCGCGATCTCTGGAAGCTCTTCCACAAGGACGAGATCGTCTCGACGGAGAGCCTCCTGGATCTTTCGCGCGACGCCGTATGTGGTCTTCGTCGCGCCGATCTTCGTGACGCTCCTCATTCCGGTACTCACGACATACCCGCTCTTCCTCGCCTTCATGGCCGACATGGTGGGAGTCGGTTTCATTTTCGCCCTTGGCGGCTTCTTCAGCCGCCCTGGGCGCCATCGACGCGGCCAATCCTGACGGTGCAACGGGCGCAAGTTGCACGCGGATCGGTCAGTTTCCTCGCCGAGCCCGTCTTCATGATCGTCTTCTTCATGATTCTTCGTCGCGGGCTCCACGATTCTCGGCATCGTTCAAAAGCAATGGACTCTCCCGGTGGGCGCCTTTCTCGCGCCTCCCCACATTCTGCTCATCGCCGCTTTCCTCATGCTCATTCTCGCCGAGGCCGATCGCATCCCCGTCGACAATCCGACCGGACACTTCGAGTCCGCGATGATCGGGGAGTCCAAGGCACTCGAGTACTCCGGCCGCGGCGCCGCGCTGATGAAGTGGGGCGGGCACATGAAGCTCATGGTCGACGCCGGCTGTTTGTTCTTGAACCTCTCGTGTCACCGTGGGGACTTGCAGGCGAGCAGGGGTTCTCGGCGGCACTCCTTGCGATTCCGCTCATCGCCCTGAAGATCCTCGCTCTCGTTCTCATCATCGTCGTCATCGAATCCTCACTTGCGAAGCTGCGTCTCTTCCGCATCACGGAGTTCCTCGGTGCGGCGTTCATCACGTGCGTTGCCGCAATGATCTCCAGAGTCTTCACCTCCTGAGACCTGAGAGCCATGGCGATGAGCATTCCCAGCGCCGCTCCGATTCTTGCCTCGCTCAATGCCCTCGCCGGGGGTCTCTTCCTCCTCAGTGCATTCGCGATGATCGCCACCCGCCAAACACGCGGCTGCCTCCTCCTCTTCATTTATCAATCGCTGCTGCTCGCCGCCTCCGCCTTTCTTCTCGCCGGCGAATATGACTCGTGGCACCTTGCGGGCGTCGGCGCGGTCAATCTTGTCTCCAAGCCGATCATCATTCCGTGGATCCTGCGCCGAACTTTGACGGCGGAGGTCTACACGCGGCGCGAGATCGATCAGGTGCTCAACATCCCAACCTCACTCACGATCGCGCTGCTGCTCGCGATCCTCGCAGTACTCTCTCGCTGTCCCAATTCTCGGGGCCGTCGCTGAGCCGTACCGCAGCGCCAACGTACCCATTGGGCTAGCCGGCCTCCTGCTTGGCGCCTACACGCTCGCCGTACGGCGTGAGGCGGTGCCAATGCTGATCGGCATCCTGGCGATGGAAAATGGCGCCTTCTTTGCCGGTATTGCGCTCTCGCGCGAGCTGCCGCTCATCGTCGAGCTGGCCGCGGCCTCCGACGGACTCATCCTGGTCTTCGTCACCGGTGTGCTCGTGCGTACGATTCAGCGCCGCATCGGCTCGACGCGCGTGGGGGCGCTCGCGACGCTCCGCGAGGCCGAGCCGCTTCGCGAAGATGAAGCCGCATGATCCTCATCCTGCTGCTCGCTCTGCCTTTGATCGCTGCAGCGTTGAGCGCCGCCGTAACCGTGCGCCGGGTCGCACAGGCCGTGACCGTCGTTAGCGCTCTGGGGGTGTTGATCCTCGCCATGGTTATCGCCCACCGCGTCTCAGGAGGCGCTCCGGTCAGTAGCTCCGCGCTCGGAACCTCCGTGAGCGTGATTCCCGGCTTTCTCGCAGCTGACGGCCTGTCCGCCCTCATCGTAGCGCTCGTCGCCTTGATCGGCGCCACGGCTGCGATCTACTCGTGGGGCTATATGGAGCGCACCTGTGCGGAGCATCCGGCGCGACTTCGCATCTATTATGCAAACTACAACGTATTTCTCTTCGCGATGCTCGCCATCCCGCTCACGGTGGAACCGACTCTCGTCTGGATCTTCGTTGAGCTCACCGCACTGTCCTCGGCTCTCCTGGTGAGCTTCGAGAACACGCGCGAAGCGCTCGAGGCAGCCTGGAAGTACGTCACCCTTTCGCTCATGGGGGCCGCCATTGCGCTTCTCGGCTTTCTGATGCTGTTTGCCGCGCTCGAGGCCGCAGGCGGAGCCACCTACTCCTGGACCGGGCTCCTCGCCGCAGCGCCACGAATGCCTGCTCCCCTGATCGCGGCTGCATTTCTACTCATCCTGGTCGGATTCGGCACCAAGGTGGGGTTCGGGCCGCTCCTACACGTGGCTGCCCGATGCCCACAGTCAGGCCCCCTCGCCCATCTGCGCGCTGCTCTCCGGGATCGAGACGACGACCGTGCTCTATGTGATCTTGCGTCTGCTCCCTGTCCTGCGCGCGAGCCCTGCGGCAGAAGTCGCCGAGTGGGTGCCGATCTTCGGGCTGATCTCGGTCGGGGTCGCCGCCTTCCTACTGCTCCAGGTGCGGGATTACAAGCGGCTCTTCGCCTTCTCCACGGTCGAGCACATGGGCATCATCCTCGTGGCCGCAGGACTAGGCAGCAGCGCGGCCTGAGTATGGCGCGCTCTATCAGATCGTCTGCCATACGGTGACCAAGTCCTTCTGTTTCTTTGCCGCCGGCTCCGCGCTCCTCACGGTGACGACGCGCGAGATCGCCTCCGGCGAAAGGCCTCGTTCGCAAGTCACGAGCCGCGGCGGCGAGCCTGCTCCTCGGGGGGCTTGCCATCGGCGGAGCCCCACCACTCGCTGTGTTCTTGAGTGAATTTTCCATTCTGAAGGCAGGATTCGCGGAGGGGCAATACGCCCTCATGGCACTGCTGGCTCTGTTCATAGCGATCGCCTTCTTCGGCATCCTCCTTCATATCAACCGCATGGTATTCGGACGAGCCGACGAGCCGCAGCTGCCGCGCACAGGAACGGTGGTGCCCTCAGCAGAGGTCGCGCCGCTTCCCCGCACCTGTTTTGCGATGCTCCTCGTCGGGGGTGCACTCGTGATTCTCGTCGGCTTGTATTTGCCGTCCTCGATCGATCACTTACTGCGCCTCGCATCGGGCGCATCTGCCCGGTGAGTTGCGATGGGATGCCATCACGCTCGCAGCTCCCCTTCCCGAGTACCTCACGGCCCACGTGGAGGTCCGGGGTAATCGCGACAGTCTTGCTGACGAGATCGAATGCCGCGCGGACGCGCTCAAGCCACTCTGCGCGTGGATCACCCAGACGATTGGCTACGCCTTCGCCGGGCTCATTGTCGAAGAAGATGAGCGCTGGACTCTGCGATACCTCTTCCACTCGACCGAGTCGCCATCGAGGTGGATTCATGTGCTCGTGCACGCGGCGCTCGAGCACACCCGCTTTCCGAGCGTGAGCGAGGTGATGCACGCCGCGGACTGGCACGAGCGGGAAGCCGAGGATCTCTTCGGCCTTATCTTCGAGGGCACCCGCGGCTCGGGGATTTCGTGCTGCACGACGATGCGTGGCAGGAGGGGCTCGCGCCAATGCGCAAGGAATTCGACGCCGCCAAGGCGCCGCCACTACGAGCCCCGAATCCCGACTGGCGCCCCCAACGTGTCGTCCATGCGCCTGGCGCCTTCGGCATGCCGATCGGCCCTGTGTACTCCGGCATCAGCGAGTCCGCGCACTTCCTGCTCGAGACCGTAGGGGAGGATGTGATCCGGGCGCCACCACGTTCTTCTACAAGTACCGCGCCGTGGAGAAGATCGCGGAGGGCCGTCGCGCGGAGGATGCGCTGCTCCTCGCTGAGCGCATCAATGGCCTCACGGCGTTCGCGCACGGACTCGCGTTCGCGAGCGCGCTCGAGGCGATCCGTGGAGTCGAGATTCCGTCGCGAGCCGCGAGCTTACGCATCTTCCTCGCCGAGCTCGAGCGGCTGCGACATCACACGGGCGCCATCGCGGAGATCTGCGAATCCACCGCCCTCGCTGTCGCCACGAGCCAGGCGGCGGTGCTCGAGGAAGAACTGCTACGACTTTCAGGCGCGCGACCGGACATCGATATCTCTTCGGGCTCGCAGTATGCGGCGGCCTCACCCGCGATTTCGCAGACGCGGAGTCGCAGCGGCAGTCGTCCGCGCGCGCAGAATCGCCACTCGGCTCGATGCCCTCGAACGGCGACTGCGAGGACGAGCAGCTTCCTGGACCGGCTGGAGGAGGTTGGGATCGTGACCCCAACCGAAGCCAGGACCTACGGCCTCGTGGGGCCGATCGCGCGTGCCTCCGGGCTTGCGCACGACCTGCGGAAGGTTCAGCCCTATATCGGCTACGATGAATATGCTTTCGATGTGCCGTGCGAGACCGAGGGAGACGGTTACGCCCGGCTCAGAGTCCTCTTCGCCGAGGCGCGGCAGTCGATGCGGCTCATGGCGCAAGCGCTGGACCGACTCGCGGATGGACCCGTGCGCACCGTCGATTCGATGCAACACCCGCGTGCAGCAGGCACCGGACTCGGCTGGACCGAGGCCCCGCTCGGGGCGGCCTTTCACTGGGTCCGAGTCGATGAGCGCGGTGTGGTCCTGCGGTATCGGATCATCCCGCCCTCGTTCGTCAACTGGCACGCGTTCCACCTCGCCGCCGAGGCGTTCGCGTTCCAGGATTTCCCCATCATCCTCGCGAGCTTCGGACTCTCCGTGTCCGAGAACGATCGCTGACGGGAGCGCGACATGAGCCAGTGGGTATGGAGTGGACTCAGATGGGGCATCCGCACGACGCGTTATCCGGGGCACCGTGATGAGGCTCCCGGGATCACTCCAGGGTTGCCTGCGGCCCGCCCGGTGAGCGCTCAATTATCGGAGGGCGCTCAACTCGAAGTTGGCCGGCTCGTGGAGCGTTGTCCCACGGGCGCGCTCGTGCGATACGCGAATCGCATCGACGTGGATCCGCGGCGCTGTGTACATTGCTTTCGGTGCGCCCGAGACGGCGCGGAAGCGATGCCGTGGGACGTAAGCTACGAATGGGCGGCTACGACCACTTTGCGCGGATCAGCGCCACTGGGCCGCCCTTTCGCCCGCTCGGCGCACATCCGAGTGGTCGACGCCGGGGATTGCGGCGCCTGCCTCCACGAGGTCAAACAACTCACGAATCCCTATTACAACCTGCACCGACTCGGCTTCTTCTTTACGCCGACGCCGCGCCAGGCAGACATCCTGCTGGTGGTCGGCGCGGGCGCAGACCAGATGCGCGCCGCCCTCGAGAAGGTGTTCACCGCCATGCCGACACCGCGCACGGTGATCGCAGCGGGAACTTGCGCTCTCTCCGGTGGCGTGTTCGGTACGAGTTTCGCGTGCAGCGGCGGGGTGGGCTCGATCGTGCCGGTGGATATCGAGGTGCCCGGCAACCCCCCTCCTCCGCTTGCCATTCTGCACGCGTTGCTCGTAGCAACGGGTCGGGCGGCGCCGGCGACCTGGGCTCCAGTAGCGGAGGAGGCGTCGTGACGTGATCGAGGCCTCCTTTATGATCGCTTTCTTCGCACTGTGCACGGCAGGCGCACTGCTCGCGCTCGTTACCCCGCAGCGACGCAATCCGGCGCTACTCGGCACTGTCGGCGCCGCAGCTGGCGTGGCGCTCTCCGTGGCGGCCGCCCATGCATTGCTCGCACGGCATCCGGTCTTCGCCGCGCTCTGGAGACTGCCGGCTGCCGGCGGAGAGCTTCGCGTAGGCCTCGACCCGACGTCCGGGCTGTTCCTCCTCATCACCGGCGTTGTGTACAGCCTGACCTCAATCTTCTCGGCAGGCTATCTCAAGCGCTACCTCGATCATTACAGCCTGCGCGCGTTCAGCGTGATGTACTTCGCGCTCTTCGCATCCATCGGAGCCGTGCTCATAGCGCGCGATGTGATCTCGTTCCTGCTCGCCTGGGAGCTCATGTCGATCACGAGCTATCTTCTCGTCAACTATGAGTTCGAGCGCGAGGAAAACATTCGCGCCGGCTACCTCATGCTCGCGATGGGTGAGGCGGGAACGCTCGCCGCCGCGGTGGCGCTGATACTGCTTGCAATAGCAGCGGGCTCATCGGATTTTCAGGCGATCAGTGCAGTGTTCCACACCGCGGGGACCGCAGGCGCAGCCGTCACGGGCGTCAGCGGAATTCACGCCGCGAGTGCCGCCACTCTCGATCCCAGTGTCCGCTGGGCGGTGTTCCTGCTGTCCCTCTTCGGCTTCGGTGTGAAGGCGGGACTCATGCCTTTCAACTCGTGGCTTCCCCGCGCGCACCCCGTGGCTCCAGCCAATGTTTCGGCGCTTCTCTCCGGCGTCATTCTCAATCTTGGCATCTACGGCATCGTACGGGTCAACCTGGATCTCCTGCCGGTAAATCTCATCGGCCCCGGTCTCGTTGCGCTGGTCGTCGGCGCCGTTTCGGCATTCGTTGGCATTCTCTATGCCACAACGGAGAACGATGCGAAAACGATGCTGGCGCACAGCTCAATCGAGAACATGGGCATCATCGTCGCGGGTCTCGGCGCCGGATTCGCGTTCCTGGCCGCGGGGCGGTCCGCACTCGCCGGCATAGCATTCGTCGCGGCGCTCTACCACCTGACCAATCACTCCGTATACAAGGCGCTGCTCTTTCTCGGCGCCGGTACGGTCGATGCTCGCGTCGGAACCCGCGATCTCGACCGCCTCGGGGGCCTCATCCGCCTGATGCCCTGGACCGCGCTCTTCTTTTTAGTGGGCGCGCTCTCGATCTCCGCGATGTACCCCTTCAGCGGGTTTGCGAGCGAGTGGCTCACGCTGCAGGCCATTCTGCGCAGCGCCGAGCTCTCATCGAGTGCCGTGAAGCTCGTCTTCGCATTCGCCGGCGTCACGCTGGCGCTCACTGCCGCACTCGCCGTCACCTGCTTCGTCAAAGCATTCGCTTTCGCGTTTCTCGGCCGCGCGCGCTCGAAGTCCGCCGAGTCAGCGACCGAGGCACCCCCCTCGATGCTCGCTCCCATGGGGGCCCTCGCCGCGCTCTCTTTCTTTCTCGGCGTCACGCCGACTTACGTCATTCCGGCCCTCAGCGGTGCACTCGCGCAGATCGGAGATGGGAGCGCAACTCAAGCGCTCGTGCCGGCTTTCTTTGCCTCGCATCCGGACCATGCAGCCCTGCCACCCGCGTTCGCGTCCGAATTCCGTGACCTGGGCGCCGAAACTGGCTCCCGCGTCCTTCCAGGACGCGGCCTCGTCGTGTTGCATCGCGGTGGTGCAGACAATCCTGTGGTGTTCGCCATGTCGACTTCCTACGGGGCCGTCGTTCTCGTCATCCTGCTTGCCATCGTGGTGGGTATCGTGCGCTGGGCCACTCGAAGCCGACGCATCGTACGCGAGACCCGGTGGGACGGCGGCGTCCGGCAGCTCTTCCCTGAAATGACGTACACCGCGACGGGATTCTCGAATCCCGTGCGGGTCGTCTTTGATGCGATCCTCCGGCCGCGCACTGTCGAGGACACGGAGGAGACTGTGGCGCAACATTTTCGCGTTGCGATCCGCCGCACGCAAGAGCCGGTACACTTGGTTGATCGACTGGTGCTGAATGTGCTCGCGACTCATCTCACCGGGGGCGCCCGGTTCCTTGCCCGCATGCATCATGGCAAGCTGAACGCATATGTCACCTATGTCCTGGGGACCCTCATCGCCCTCCTCACGCTGACGCTGATCTGATCTATTTGCGGTTATATCCCGGTATGTTCTTCGCCCACTTGCTATGGGCAAGTGAAATACCAGCCTGTACCGCCGTCTGGAAATCCGACCGCACCGTCTCGATCGCGATGTTGCGCCGGAAAAAATCTGCCCAGATGAATTCGGCGAAGGCGGTCGGCGTCTTGTCGAACCCGCCTCCATCCCGCACGTAGCCCGCCAGGGAGCGATAGACGTCGTCCACCAGCTTGCCGAGGCTGTCGGGAAGCGTCGAGTAGCAATGGCGCACTCCGTTCTCGTCCAGCGGGTGCACCCAAAGGTTCTCGTTCATCTCCTTCCAGAAGGACTCCAGGGTGCACTTGGAGAGATCCGCCTCCACGAGGAAGCACCCCATAGGCAACCCGACCTCCAGGGCCGCCCGCCCCAGATGGTGATGGTCCGTGATGTAGAGCCTTCCCTGCGGCCCGACTACGGCCGGCATGGGGTGCTCCTTCATGAAGTCCTGCCGCTCCGCGGGCTTCAAGCCGGCCAAGTGCTTGCGCTTGTCCTGGACGACGATCATACCCACGGTGAGCTGTGTCGGATGCAGGCCCTGAAGGGCCGCCTCCTGAACCTTGGACATCACTCAGTTCAAGCTGCGCAGCGCTTCACCCCGAAGGTCCGAACAGATGCGTCGCATGCGTGACGGACGCGCCGGCGCGCATGGCGGCGGCAACCAGGGCGGCTTCCGCCAGCTGCGCGTCGGTGGCGCCGGCTTCGCGGGCTGCCTTGTTGTGGATCTCGATGCAGTAGGGACACTGCGTCGTCAGCGCGACGGCGACGGCCATCAGTTGCTTTGTCAGCACGTCGAGCGCGCCCGCGGTGAACACCGCTTTGTCGAACGCCCAGAAGGCCTTCATGGGCTGGGGCGCGTTCTCGTCGAGCTTTTTCAGCCGAGAGAGATTCTTCATGTCGAACATCGTCTTCTCCTCGCTCTAGTCCCGCCTCATATTTCGGACAGTAGCGCGATCTCCTGCCAGATGGCGGTCTCCGGCATGTACGAGTCCCCGCGCGTGTGCGCGCCGAGGTAGGTCTCGTTCGAGAAGACCGCGCCCCCGGCAACCTTGAGACACTCGTAAGGGCCGATGCATTCGCGCTGACCGCCCGAGGTCGTCACGCGCAGATATATCGCTTCGCGACACTCCAGCATCCTATGCTGCCTGCGTCCGAGCCGCCAGAGCCCGTCGGCGTAGCTGGCGGTGACGGCGTTGTCGGGCCCGCGCAGCGTGCCATCGGCGCAGATCCTGAAATACAGCCCGCGGACGAGGATCACCGATTCGCCGCTCAGCGGTCGGAAGCTGAGCGTGATCACTCGCCGAGCTCGACTGTCACGCCGAGCTCCGTCTCGATGATGTTGCCCAGCGAGCTCGCCGACAGCGTGAATCCCGGCCGCCGCCGGTAATCGTCGAAGCTGAGCCAGAGAGCAATCACCTCGTCGAGCTCGAGGCCGGTAAGCGTGTGGCACACGGCCGTCGTGCCGTCGCTCGCGATCCAGAAGCTGTGCTGGTCCGAGTGCCGCCAGCGCCGTGTGAAGTACGGCTTGGACAGCTCGAGGCTGATCTCGCCGGCATCCGGCACCTCGTCCAGCAGCCGCCGCAGCGCGCCGGAATCCGCGACCAGCGCCCGCGCGGAGGTGATTCTGGTTTCGCCCATTCTGCCGGGGTCCATGGTGCTTTCAGCGGCGCCCGTGTCAGTTCGCTCGCAACACCGGCGCCTTGGTCGGTGAATGAGGATGAACGTCGAGGACGACCGCCAGATGCAGCCGCCCGAGCAATGTCAGGGAGTTCGGCGGCAGCTCGAGCCGGAAGTCGTCACGCGCATAGAGGCTCACGTGCAGCTCCGCGACGCCGCCCTCCGCATTCAGCTGCTCGAGGAAGGATTGTGCGCGTCGCAGATTGTTGAGGGTTTTCAGGATCACCCCTTCCACGGAAACGCCACCGGAGGAAACCTGTGGCTCATCCATCAGCCGGCCCATCCAGTAGCTGTCGCGATACGCGCCGCCGAGCTCCTCGCCCGCCGGATCGCAGCGCGGCTGGCCCGCCCGCCAGGAATGCTGCGGCTCTATGCCGAGCGTGGCGGTGATCGTGGTCGGGTCGATCGTTGGATGGCGGATGCGCAGAGAAACCGTGAACTCATACTCGCTCATGGGAGTGTGTCCTCGCCACAGCGAAAGTCAGCTTACCGCTCCCGGTCATGACGGCCGGGAGCGGCAAGCTGAGCGGAGGGCGTCAGTAGCGACGCGCGCCACCGTTGCGGTTGCCGCCGCCGCCGCCGGACCGTTCGCGGTCCTGTGCTTCGTTCACCCTGAGAGTGCGGCCCTCGAAGTCGGTGCCGTTGAGCGCCTGCATCGCCCGGGAAGCGTCGGCGTTCGACATTTCCACGAAACCGAAGCCGCGCGGGCGGCCGGTCTCGCGGTCGTTGATCAACGCGACTGTCTCGACCGTGCCGTGCTGGGAAAACAGGGTGCGCACGGAGTCGTCTGTGGCCGTGAAGGGAAGATTTCCAACGTATAATTTCGTCACTAAGGAATACTCATGAGAGGAAGCGGTGTGAGGCGGCAGGTACTTCCTGCCTCCTGGTTCGCGGAGCTTTGCGAGGGTGGCAGACATGGCCGGAAGGCGCGCCGGGAGGCGGCGCATGGCGCCAAGGCAGACAAGCCGAAAAGATACGAGCCGTTGCCTAGATTACAGGATCCGGGACCCTGCTGCCGAACATTCGCTCCGGGGGCCGGCGAACGCCAACCCGCCGTGACTTGTGCTCGCGCTGCCGGGCGCGCATGCTGCAGACATGAACAACATTGCGGCGACGCTCGTCATTCGCGAGCGCCTGCGACAACGGCTGTTGCCGCATGGTGAGCCGTGGCGATGTCAGGGCGAGTATGCCGGCGGCTGTTTGTGCGACGGTTGCGGCGAGCGCATCACTTCCGCCCAGGCATCCTATGAAGTCGACTTCGCGCCGGGCATCATGCCGCAGTCGGTCAACCTGCACCGCGCATGCTTCGAGATCTGGCTATGTGAGCGCCAGAGCCAGCCTGTCTCTGTCAGCGCGCTCAATGCGCCGGCGAGCACACCGCGGTCAGCTTGAAGTGAAGGCGTAACTGACACGCCGGCTTCGAGCGGAAATCGCTCGCGCGCGAGCCAACACATTCGACCACGCCTTCGACCCGATGTGACGGATCCTCCACTGCCGTATGCACGGCCGCGTCCAGGTTGAAGCGGCCGTCGCAGTCCGAGTACGGACAGCGGAAAGAAAAGTACGCGCGCGCCGGGGGATGCAGCACGTGCGATTGCGGCACCGGCGTACACGTCCCGCCACCCTCGAAACTCAGCTCTATGCGCAGCTGTTCGACCGTGGGGAACGTCGCGCGCAGCTTGGGCGCGGCCTCCTGGTCGCGGCGCAGCTGGTAGGAGCGATCGTGACGCGGCGGGGCCCCGCGGGCATTGCCCAGCCTCATGTTCCGCTGCCCAAGGCCGGATCGCTGCCGTTGACAGGCGGATCCTGTAATGGCGCCGCGGTCTCTGCGGGGTCATTGGGGCGAGCCGCCCGGCGCTGCTGCTTCTCGAGCTGGCGTGCCTTCCTGCTGGCCTCCTTCTGCTTCTTGGCCTGGCGGTAGTTCTGTCTGGGCACTAGGTTTCCTTGGTCGTGGCGGGTCGCGCAGATGCGTCGCGGAGCGGCCAGAGCGCTGGTCCGGGGGCGCAGGGTATCGCAGACCTGCGGTGTGGTACCTAGCACTCTACTCCGAATCCGGCTGCTCCGGGGCACTTTCCAGACATTGGCGTCTCAGGCGGCCTTTGGGCCTGACAGCTCGCCTGCCAACGCGCGTTTGAACAAGCTGGCGTAGTCCTCAACCGAGAGCGGGCGCGGATTGGTCGCGGCGGAGGGGTCCGCGTACGCCTCCTTCGCGAGCAGCTCGACATGGGTGTCGCGGACACCCAGGGCGTCGATCTTGTGGGGAATCCCGAGCCGCGCACGCAATTCGAGCACCCAGTCGAGCAGCCCGCCGAAGCTCGCGCGTTGCAGCCCGAGATACGCCGCCAGCCGCCCGAGCTTTGCCGCGGTCTCAGGCTGATTCCACATGAGGACATAAGGCATCACGATGGCGTTGGTCAGCCCGTGGTGCGATCCGAGAAGCGCCGAGCAGGGATGACTCATGGCATGCATGGCGCCCAATCCCTTCTGGAACGCGGTCGCGCCCATCGACGAGGCTACGAGCATATTTGCTCGCGCCTCCAGATCACTGCCGTCGCGGTACGCACGCGGCAAGGCGTCGGCAATGAGCCGCACCGCCTCGACCGCAATCCCGTCCGCCAGCGGATGAAAGCCCCGCGCGCAGAAGGCCTCGAGCGCATGTGACAGGGCATCCATACCCGTCGCGGCGGTGACGTGCGGCGGTAGGCCGACGGTGAGAGCAGGATCGAGAATGACCAACGCCGGCATCATGCGCGGATGAAAGATGATTCGCTTGACGTGATCGCGCACATCGGTGATCACAGCGGCGCGCCCAACCTCGGATCCGGTGCCCGCGGTGGTTGGCACGGCTATCACGCGAGCCATGCGCGCGGTGTCCACCCTCTGCCACCAATCCTCGCGATCCTCGAAATCCCACAGCGGCCGCGTCTGTCCCACCATGAGCGCTACCGCCTTGCCGACATCGAGCGCGCTGCCGCCGCCGAAGGCGATCACGCCATCGCATTTGCCGGTGCGATAGACATTTACCCCCGCCGTCACGTTGGCTTCGACGGGGTTGGGTTGAATGTCGGTGTGTGTTTCGCAGGCGAGTCCGGCCACCGTGAGGGCGCGATTGCAGTCCTGTGCCATGGGCAGCTGCGCCACCTGCGGATCGGTGACGAACAGGGGGCGTTGCATGCCAAGCTCCCTGCAGGCTGCCGGCAGCTCGGCGATGCGGCCGGCGCCGAATCGGACTGCGGTCGGATAGTTCCACTGCGAATTCGGTGGCACTGACATTGCGTTCTCCCAGGTGCCGCTCAGCAGCGAGTGCGCAGATGAAACGACTTCGGTCGGGTCAGGTATTCGTAGCCGATGCGTGACAGGGTGCAGCCGCGGCCCGAGTCCTTCACACCCACCCAGGCGAGCGCGGGATCGAGATAGTCGCAGCGGTTGAGGAACCACGTGCCGGTGTCGATCTCTTCGCCAAGGGAAACGGCAGCCGCCTCGTCCCGCGTCCATACGGAGGCGGTGAGTCCATAACGGCTGTCGTTCATGAGCCGCACGGCATGCGCGTCGTCGTCGACGGGCAGAATGCAAACCAGGGGCCCGAACACCTCCTCCTGCACGATCTCCATGTCATGTCGGACGTCGACGAGCACCTGTGGCGCGAGGTAAGGCGTGCCTGGCCGGCTGTGCGGAAATCGCTCCTCGCTGATCAGAGCACGCGCCCCGGCCGAGCAGGCACGAGCGATCGCCGCGCGGATCGCGTCGGCAGCCGAAGTGCGCACGACAGGGCCGAGCGTTGTCGCGGCATCGAGCGGAACACCCAGCCGATACTGCAGGGTCAGCGCAGTGAAGGCGTCGACGAACGGCTCGTACAGCGACCGATGAACATAGATTCGGCCGATGCCGCAACATGACTGGCCGGAGTTGAAGAAGGCGCCGTCCACCAGATTCTCGACGGCATGCGCGAGATTGACATCCTCGCGGACGTAGGCCGGATCATTGCCCCCGAGCTCGAGGCCGAGGGGAATGAAGCGATTCGCGGCCGCCCGCTGCACCGCCGTCCCCCCTGCCACGGATCCGGTGAAAGCGACGCAGCCGATGCGACGGTCGCCGATGAGCCGCTCCGTATCGGCGTGAGTCATATGCAGCACCTGGAACACTCCCGCCGGCAGGGCCGCCTGCGCAAAGCATTCGGCGAAGCGCTCCGCGGCGAGGGGAGTCTGCGCCGAGTGTTTCAGGAGAACCGCGTTGCCCGCCATGATCGCGGGCACGACGCTGTTGACGGCGATCAGAAAGGGATAGTTCCAGGCGGCGACGGTGAGCACCACGCCCAGCGGCTCGCGGCGAATGAAGCGGCGCAAGTCCGGCGCCTCACCACAGTCCACGTCCGCGAGGGCAGCGGCGGCGGCGCCGATCATGTAACGCGCCCGCTCGGCGGTGCCGCGCACCTCACCCGGCGCCGCACTGATCGGTCGGCCGATCTGCCAGGTGATTTCCTCTGCAATCAGGCTACGGCGTGCCTCGAAGGCAGCGACGAATCGCTCGCAGATCGCGGCCCGCTCATCGACAGGCACGTGGCGCCAGCTCCGCTGAGCAGCAACAGCGCGTGCGACCGCGCCGTCGATCTCCTGCTGGCCGGCATACGCCCGCTCCACATATATACGGCCATCGACGGGCGAGATCGTGACCTGCTGCGACATGGTGGGTCCGCTCAAATGATCTCGAAGTAACGCGCCAGCTCCCAGTCCGTGATGGCCTTGCGGAATTCGCGCTCCTCCCACTCCCGGGTTGCGGCGAAGTGGTCCACGAAGGCGTCGCCGAACCAACTGCGCGCCATCTGCGATTGTTTCAGGCGTTGCGCCGCGTCCCAAAGAGTCGGCGAGAACGCGAGCTCGGGAGCCACGGGCTGCTCGTACGCGTTGCCGCTCACCGGCGCTTCGGGCTCCAGGCGGTGCTCGATTCCATGCAGGCCCGCGGCGAGAGCGGCCGCGAGCGCCAGATGCGGATTGGCGTCGGCCGCGGCAACCCTGACCTCCATGCGCTGCGAGCTCGGGCTGCCGGGCACGAAGCGCAGCGCGCAGGTGCGGTTCTCCACGCCCCAGGTCGACACGGTCGGTGCCCAGAAGCCTGGAATGAGGCGGCGATACGAGTTGACCGTTGGAGCGATCATCGCCAGCAGCTCAGGCAGCAGCCGCTGCTGTCCGCCGAGGAAGTGGCGCATGGTCGCGCTCATGGCGTGCGGCTCCTTCGGATCGTGAAAGGCCGACTTGCCATCCAGTCCGCGCAGAGAGAGATGAATGTGTCCGCTCTGACCCGGCCAGTCGTGCGACCATTTGGCCATGAAGGTCGCCATCTTGCCGTGCTGCTGACACCACACCTTGGTGAAGGTCTTGAAGAGGCCCGCCTTGTCAGCGGCGCTATCCGCCGCGTCGACGCACAGCGCCGCCTCCAGAACGCCGGCGCCCGTTTCCTCGTGCAGCCCTTCGATCGGAAAATCCATCTGCTGGCTGAGCGCGAGCAGCCCGCCGTACAGCTCACTCTGCACGCTGTTGCGCAGAATTGAATAGCCGAAGTACCCCGGAGCGACGGGCACGAGATTCCGATAGTGCTTCGCACGCACCGAGGCCGGCGTCTCCTCGAAAACGAAGAACTCGTATTCCAGGCCGGCGAACGCCTGGTAGCCCATGCCGCGGGCGCGCTCGATCACCCGGCGCAGAGTGCCGCGCGGGCACAGCGCGTCGGCGGGCGGTGCGAACTCGCAGAGGAAAAAATAGACACCGGGCTCGAACGGCAGCTCGCGGCAGGTCTGCGGCAAAACCCGTATGTGAGCATCCGGGTAGCCGGTGTGCCAACCGGTGAAGGTGACGTTGTCGTAAAGCTTGTCGTTGGAATCCCAGCCCAGTACGACGTCACAGAACCCGAGTCCCTTCTCCAGCCCGGAGAAGAATTTCTCCCGCGAGAGGTACTTGCCTCGCAGGATGCCGTCGAGATCGAAGACACCGATCTTGACGTGAGTTGCGCCGCTCGCTTCGATGAGCTGACGCGCCTGGGCAGCCGTTCTCACTTCACGCGGTTGCATATCGTGCTTGCCACGTCCTAGCCGGAGGGTATAGTAGCCAAAATTGAAAACAAAAAGATACCCTGGGCGCAGTTACGAATATTGGCTACTATCTCTCAATGAAAGCGGTACCAGCGGATCCGGGCGGCGAAAGCAGCTTCGCGGAACGTCTTCAGGCTGATCTTCTGGACGGCAAGTATCGTCCCGGCGAATGGCTGAAGCAGGTGGATCTCGAGTCCACCTATGGCGTGAATCGCTTCGAGGTGCGGATCGCGCTCTCGGAGCTCGCGGCCCGGCACCTGCTCCACCATACGCCGAATCGCGGCTACCGCGTCGCCAATCCCAACAGCCGCGAGCGCGAGGAGCTCTACGAGGTGCGCACCTTCCTCGAGACCGCGGCGGCGAGATCGGCCGCGGTGCGCGCGACGGCCGCGGATCTCGAGCGGTTCGAGGAGCTGGTGCGCGAGTTCGACCGCGAGGTGCAGCTCGGTAACCTCTCCGGTCTGGTGCAACTCAACGGCAGGCTGCACGATGCCATGTACGCCATGTGCGGCAACGACCTGTTGTCCACCCAGATCCGGGAGCTGCGCGCCCGCGGCATTCCCGGCCGCTCCGGCACCTGGGACACGCTGGCCGGCGTCAAGGCGAGCAACGAGGATCATCTCTCGATGCTCGAGACGCTGAAGCGGCGCGACGCCGAGGGGCTGGCCCACATCGTCTACCGCCACCTCAATCGGTGGCGAGAGTTCTCCAAGCCCTTGCCGGAATAGCAGTGGGACCGAACGGTAGCGCTGCAACGGGGCTCGGCTTTTACGAAACAGGAGCAACACCCCTCTTCGCCTGTCAGGCGGATCAAAGGTTCAGCTACTGCCTGTACGTTCCGCAAGCCTACCAACCGGACAGTGCACGACCGCTCGAGCTGCTGGTGCTCATTCACGGTACCGGGCGTAATCCGTTCGCGTATCGGGATGCGGCCGCCGAGTTTGCCGATGCGCACCACTGTCTGGTGCTCTGCCCGCTCTTCCCCTGCGGCATTCCCGAGCCGCGGGGCACGGAAAACTACAAGTTTCTCAGTTTCAGGGGAATTCGCTTCGATCTGCTGCTGCTGAGCATGATCAGCGAGGTCGGCAGGATCTATCAGGTCGATACCCGGCGGTTCTGCCTGTTCGGCTTCTCAGGTGGCGCTCACTTCGCGCACCGCTTCCTTTACGTGCACCCCGAGCGGCTGCGGGCGGTTGCGATCGATGCCCCCGGCGTGGTCACGCTGCTCGACTTCGAGCGCGACTGGTGGTGCGGAGTCCGCAACTTCTCCGGCATATTCGCCAAAGAGTTGAACCTCGAAGCGATGCGGTCGGTTGCGGTACAGACCATCGTCGGCGGCGACGACACCGCTACCTGGGAGATCGCCGTGCAGCCGGGCTGGCCCTTCTGGATGGAGGGCATCGCTGATTCCGGGTCGACACGCGTGGAGCGCCTCGCCTCCTTGCGTGACAGCTGGCAGAAAGCAGGCATCGGGGTGGAGCACCTGGTAGTGCCCGGAGTGGGTCATCAGTTGCTGCTCGCGCCGGCTCTCGACTTCTTCCGCAAGAGCCTGCGTGCCTAGCGCAAAGCCGCGATCTGGCGGCGTAGAAACGGCACCGCGGCGGCAGCGAGCGGCTCGAATGCATGGCCGGTGCCGGCGACCTCTTGGTGCGATACCCGGATCCCGTGAAGCTGATAGTTCACCTGCAGCGTATGCAAGCGCTCCACTCGGTTGACACCAGCATAGTTGTAGGACTCCTGGCCGGCTCCCCCCACATGCGGCTCCACATCCTTGGAGCCGACGAGCAGCTGTACGGTGACCCGCCGCACCTCCTGCAGATCGAAATCATTGCCGCAGAGGCCGCCCAGACCCTGGGTACCGACCCACGCCGGCCGGCCAGGATCGATCACCGTGACCATGCCCGGCGCGGCGATGCTGACCGCATGCAGCCGCGTGGGATATACATAGAGAAAGCGGTGTGCGAATTGCGCACCCCCGGAAAACCCGAACAGGAAGAACCGCTCCCGGGCACAGCCGAACTTCTCGCCGGCGACATTCACCATGTCGAGCAGCACGCGGTCATAGGCGGCATGGCTCGAGCTCAGGAATTTGAATCCGTTCGGGTCCGGGTTCACTGCGCCGGACGGCGCGAAGAGCGGCGCCAGTACCAGGCACCCCGTTTCCTCCGCCAGCGCGGCGAAGTACCGGCATACAACTTCATGCTTGAAGTCACTGCCATGGATCACGATCAGGGTTTGCAGCGATTGCCCGGTATCGCGGGGGACGTGGGCGAGATATCCGAAACGGCCATCGAGCCGGCTGACGCCAGCGATCAGAGGGAGAGCCGCAGCCCCCCGGCTGCCGGACGGCGGTTGTTCTTCCATATTTTCTCCAAAATAGTCGCCATTTTTTACGCCGAACGAAAGAGGAAAGCAAGCCGATCTCCGGGCCGGCTTCGTGCTTACCTTTTTCATTCAATGGCTTAAGACACCCCGGCCGGCTCCGCCCTGATCTTAAGGACAGGCGGTGCTTGACATGTGCGCCATGATTGGCTACTTCTAGACTTCCACCCAGAAAGACCGGGGGAAGACCGCGACCATGTCACACCGAATCACCCGCCGGCAGGCCTGCCTGACCATCCCTGTCGCCGCCGCCTTTGCGCTGCAGGCGTCGCGGCGGGCGCGGGCTGCGGGAACACAGCTGGCCGACGACATCGAGCGCTCCAGGAAGGAGTCGCAGCTCGAGATTTATTCGAACGTCGGTACGCTCAACTGGGAAATCATAGTCAAGGCGTTCAACCAGAAGTACCCCTGGATCCGCGTCGAGGCGCTGGACATCGGCCCAGCGGAAGCCTTCGAGCGCTACTATGCCGAGAGCGCATCGGGCCACCACAGCGCCGATGTCATCGTGTCCGCCTCGCCCATGAGCTGGCTGCGCTGCATCGACAAGGGCGAGCTGATGCCCGTGCAGGCCGCCGAAGCGGCGCAACTTCCTGCGTGGAGCAAGCCTTTCCGCGGGCTGTACACCTTCTCGACCGATCCGCTGATCCTGGTCTACAACAAGATGATGCTGCCGGCGAACGAGCAGCCGCAGTCTCTGGCGCAGCTCGCCCAGCTCGTTTCCACGGACCCGGGGCGATTCAGTGACCGGATCACCACGTACGACGCGACCTCCCATCCGTTCGCACTGGCTGCGCATTGGACGTACACGCACCTTCGCGGTTGGAACCTGCTCGATGTGCTGGGCCCGGCGACGCGCCCGGAGAGCGCCAGCGGCTCGATGGTCGAAAAGATCACCACCGGCGAGTATTCGGCGGGCTACTTCGTGTCCGGCACCTCGACGTTCGTCCGCACGCTCCAGACCGCGCGCGACAAGTTGATCGGCTGGAGCCTGATGAAAGACGGCACCCTGGTCTTCGTGCGCGGCATCGGGATTACGAAGCACGCCGTGAGCACTGCCTCCGCGCGGCTGTTCCTCGAGTATGCACTGTCACACGAGGGTCAGGTCACGATCGGGCAGGCGGGTCTCACTCCGTACCGGCCCGACGTAAAGACCAGCGAAGTGCCTTATCTCACGTACGCCAGCATCGCCGCCCAGATCGGCGACAATAACGTCATGCCCATACTTTATGACCGCGCCATGGTGCAGGACCAGAGCGCGTTCCTCGCGCGTTGGAAGAAGGTTTATGGGATGTGAGCACACTCGTCGGCGCCTCTGACCGGGGGCCCGCCTCGCCCGCGCGCGGCGCGACCCGGCTGCTCTCGCGCGATCGGCTGATTCAGTATTCCCTCGCCGCGATCGTCGTGCTTTTGATCGCGACGGCGCTGCTGCCGGTGCTGTATCAATCGCTGCTGGCCGCACCTATTTACGAGCTGACGCGGCACTTCACCGTGAGCAATTACCTGCGTTTTGTAAAATCGCAGGAGCTCCACCAGGCGATCGCCAACTCCTTCATCCTCGCCACCATCTCGACACTGGTCGGCACGGCCATCGGCGTCCTATTCGCCGTAGTGGTGGCCCGTACCAATATGCCGGGACGCAAGCTCGCCTCCGGCGCGATGCTGCTGCCGCTCTATGTGTCGCATCTGATCCTCTCGGTGGGCTGGTTCATCATGTACGGGCCGGCGGGATACATCACGGAGCTGACGCAGAGTGCGCTGGGATTCGTGCCGTGGAACCTCTACACGCTCGTCGGCATGTCGACGCTTGCGGGCATCTCCTCGGCGCCGTTGACTTTCATCCTCTGCATCGGATCGCTGCGTCTGCTGGATCCATCGATGGAGGACGCCGCGCGATCGGTGGGCGCGCGTCCGCTCAGGATCCTCTGGTCGGTGACCTTGCCGATCATTCGGCCGGCGCTCGTCTACAGCATGATGCTCAACTTCATCGGCGGCCTCGAGATGCTGTCGATCCCGCTCATCTTCGGCCGGCCGGCGCGCCTGCAGTTCTTCACCAGCCTGCTGTATTCCTTCGCCGGCGCCGGCACGGTGCCGGATTACGGTCTGATCGGCGCGGCCGTCGCCTTTTTCCTGCTCGTCATCACCGTCTTCGTGGTCATTCAGGGCATGCTGCTGCGCAAGGCCGCACGCTTCACGGCGATCCGCGGCAAGGCGAGCCGACCGAAGCCGTTCGATCTCGGCCGCTGGCGCGTTCCGGTTGCCGCGGCCGTGTACATCGGGCTGCTGCTCGCCTTCGGCCTGCCGCTCGCGGGGCTGATCCTGCGGGCATTCGTCGAGTTCCTGACGCCGCTGATGTCGCCCTGGCAGCTTTTGACCTGGGACAACTTCGCGATGATCTTCTCGAGCCCCACCTACGTGCGCTCGATCCGCAACAGCATCGTGATCGCGGGCTTCGGCGGCGCCATCGCGACCGTCCTGATCGCGCTGGTGACGGTGGTGATCCATCGCTCGGATTTCCGCTGGCGGCGGCAGCTCGAGTTCGTCGCGCTCTATCCGCGGGCCATACCCGGCATCATTGCCGGGCTCGGCGTGCTCTGGGCCGTGCTGTGGATTCCGTTTCTGTCGCCGCTGCTCGGCACGATCTGGATTCTGATCATCGCCTTCACCATGCTCGACCTGCCGGTGGGCTACGGCGCCCTGTCTCCCGTGCTGCTGCAGATCGACGCCGACCTCGATCGCAGCGCGCGCTCGGTGGGCGCGGACTGGTGGACGACCTGCCGGCGGATCGTGCTGCCGATCGCGAAGACAGGGTTGTTCTCGGCGTACGTGCTGCTCTTCCTCGCCTTCTTCAAGGAATACGCCGCGGCTACGTTTCTGTACGCTCATGGCAGCGAGATCATCGGCATCTCGATGCTCGAATTCTGGGGTATCGGCGAGGTCGGCCCGGCCGCCGCGCTCGGCGTCATTCAGTTCGCCGTGACCTGCGTGTTCATCCTCGCCGCCCAGAAATGGCTCGGAGTCAAGCTGCATGCCTAGGCTCTCCGTCCAGAACCTGAGCAAGCGGTTCGGCGAGGTTTGCGCGCTCGACGGCATTTCCTTCGATGTCGAGGACGGCGAGCTGGTCACGCTTCTCGGCCCGAGCGGCTGCGGCAAATCGACCACTCTCTTCGCCATCGCCGGCCTCGACCGTCCGACGGGCGGTCGCATCATGCTCGGCGAGCGCGTGTTCTTCGATGGCGCGGCCGGCGTCGCCATCGCGCCCGAGGCCCGCAATTGCGGGCTGGTATTCCAGTCGTACGCGCTCTGGCCGCACATGACGGTACGCGAGAACGTGACATTCCCACTGCAGATCCGCGGGGCGCGCGCACGCGCGGCGGCGATCGAGGTGGACCGGGTCCTCGAGCTCGTGGAGATGCTTCCATACGCCGACCGTCATCCGCATGAGCTCTCCGGCGGCCAGCAGCAGCGCGTCGCCCTGGCGCGCACGCTCGTCTACCAACCCGCCCTGCTGCTGCTGGATGAGCCGCTCTCCAACCTGGACGCGAAGCTGCGCGAGCGCACGCGCGGCTGGCTCAAGGAGCTGCAATCGCGGCTGCGTCTGACCACGATCTTCGTGACCCACGATCAGACCGAGGCGCTGTCGCTGAGCGACCGCATCATCGTGCTCGATGGCGGCAGCATCAAGCAGATTGGAACGCCGCAGGAGATCTACCGGAACCCGGCGACGCCGTTCATCGCCGACTTCATCGGCGGCAGCAACTTTCTGGCGGGCACGGTGCAAGCGCTGGTGGACGGCCAGGCGCACGTATCTCTGCCCGACGGGCAGATTCTCTCGGTGGCGGCGTCACCCGCCCTGACACGCGGCCAGCGGGTCACGGTCTCGATCCGGCCCCAATCGGTCCACCTGGTGAGCGGTGTGGCGGCGGCAGGCAGCGGCGCCAACCTTCTGCGCGGTCGCATCGTGAGCCGCGAATTCCTCGGACCGTGCTACCAGTATTCGGTGTCGATCGCCGACAAGCTGCTGCGGTTCGAGGCGGTGGAGGATCTGGCGAGCAACGACGCGACACTGTCCGTGCAGACCGAGTCGTGCACCGTATTTGCGTTCGAGGTAGGTACATGAGCAGAGTCGCTTGCATACAGACCCGGTCCGGACCCGACGTCGCGGCGAATCTCCAGCGGACGGAAGCCCTGATACGGCAGGCGCATGCGCGCGGCGCCAACCTGATTACGCTGCCTGAGGTCGTGGACTTCCGCGACGAGGGGGTCGAGCCTTACCGTCAATACGCGCGGCCGGTCGCGGAGCACCTTGCGGCCAAGCGCTTTGCGAGCCTCGCGGCCGAGCTGCGAGTGTCCCTGCTCGCAGGCTCGCTCACCGTGCGGGCGGAGAACGGCATGCTCGCGAACCGCAGCCTGCTGTTCGATCCCGACGGAAAGTGCATCGCGCAATACGACAAGATTCATCTGTTCGATACCGGCGTGATTGCGAACGACGTCTCGAAGGAGTCCGACATCTTCGTTCCCGGCAACCGCGCGGTGCTCGCGCCGACCCTGGCCGGTCGGCTCGGATTGTCGATCTGCTACGACCTGCGCTTTCCACACCTTTATCGTGATCTTGCCAAGGCGGGTGCGGAGCTGCTCGCCGTGCCGTCGAACTTCCTCGAGACCACGGGACGGGCACACTGGCACGTGCTGCTGCGGGCGCGCGCGATAGAAAACGGATGCTACGTGCTGGCGCCAGCGCAATGCGGCGAGTCCCGACCCGGGAAGCGAAGCTTCGGGCATTCGCTGATCGTCGATCCCTGGGGCGAGGTGCTGGCGGACGCCGATGCAGACGATGAGGGCGTCATCACCGCCGAGATCGACGAGGGACGCGTCGCGGAGGTGCGCGCGAGAATTCGCAGCCTGCAACATGATCGGCCGTTCGCTTCGGCCGCTCGCAACGCGTGAACGAGGTTCGCAAATGAGAACGAGGTTTCCGGGCATCCTTCTCGGCCTCCTTGGCGCATCGTGGGTCACGCCTGCGCTTGCCGCCGGCAGCCTTACGGTCGTCGACCAGATCGACGGCCCGTCCGGCGCCTGGACGTTCGCGTCCATCGATCCATCGCACCGGCGCCTCTACATTGGGCGGACCGATGGGATGCTCGCCGTCGACCTCGAGAGCCGCAAAGTAACACCGCTGCCGCTCGGGGGTCGTCGCGTTCAGATGATCGTACCCGTCCCCGGAAGCGATCTCGTGGTGGCGGCTCTCGATGACGCCAATAGCGCGGCGCTGGTGAACGGCCGTACCGGCACCGTCGTCGCGGAGTTGCCGGCGGGGCGCGGACCCGAGACCGCGGCGTTCGATCCGTCGAGCGGTCTGGTGGCCGTAATGGCTGCCAGTGAGGAGGTCACGCTGATCGATCCTGTGCGCAAGACCGTGGCCGGCACGATCCCCATGGGCGCGATCATGGAGAGCGGCGCGGCGGACGGCCACGGCCGGCTGTACGTCAATCTCGAGGACAAGCACGCCATCGGCGTAGTGGACGTCTCTGCCCGAAAGCTGATCAAGAGGTGGCCGCTTGGGGATTGCGACGACCCGACCGGGCTCGGGTATGTCGCGGCAAAACACTGGTTGATCTCGGCGTGCGGCAATCACGTCGCCAAAGTGGTCAGTACTGCGACGGGCACCGTCGTTACAACTCTACCCATCGGCGACGAGCCCGATGCCGTGATGGTCGACGCAACCCGCCACCTGGCGTTCATTCCGTGCAGTGAGGGGCATCTCACCGTGATCAGCCTCTCGGGAACGCAACCTCGAGTCATCGCATCCGTCGTCACGGCGCAGGGCGCCACGACCGGAGCCCTCGATCCGCGGACGGGGCGGGTGTATCTGCCGGTCGGTCGCGCACCGTCGACGAATTTCGGCGGCCGTGCGATACCCGGCTTCGCGGTGTTGGTCGTCGGCCGGCGCTGAGGCTGCTCAGCCGCGTGCCCGGGCGGAGGCAGCCGGGCCGACCTTGAGGGTCAGCCAATTGAGGATCTCGCGGCAATGAATGCCGGCATCGAGCACGGAGGCGCCCAGATGGTATTTCGCCGCGAGGTCACCGCGGTCGGGATCCCTGCCGAGCTCGCTCAGCTCGTTGACCGCCTGATCGCGCGCGGTCGCGGAAGGAAATGTTCCATCCTCGAGCAGGCGATCACCGTAACGGCGCACGACGATCGCGATCTCCTGGAGACCGTACTCCGGGTGATATTGAGTCCCCCAGAAGCCGCCACCCAGCGCGATCTCCGCTGCCTGCACCGGTGAATGCGCGTTGGTGGCGAGGACGCGCATGCCTGCCGGCCGGGTGACGACCTCATCGGTGTGCACCGCAATGGCATCGAAACGCGCCGGCTTGCCGCTGAACATCGGATGAGTGAGCCCTGCCTTCGTGAGCTCGATGTCGCGCGCGACGACGATCTCGCGACCGTTGCGCGCCGGAGCCACCACGCCCCCAGCCGCGATCGCAGTGATCTGCAGGCCCCAG
>CAWHWV010000036.1:0-131079 GCA_963833085.1 uncultured Pseudomonadota bacterium | reverse complement strand
AGACAGGCCCGCGCAGCGGAAGGCCGTCTGCCACCCACGACCACCGACAGCCCGTCGAGGCGATTGATGAGCTCGAACGCCGGCTCGTCCGTCAGGTCATCGCCGATGAATACGGTCAGGCGGCCGGCAAACGGCGCTTCAGCCAGGAACGCGGCCACGGCCTCCGCCTTGGTCGCGCCAGCGGGGCGCAGCTCCACGACCATCTTACCGTACTGCAGCTCCAGCTCTCCCGCGAGCCGGGTCGCAACATTCTCCATAGCTTTCACGACAGCGTCCTCCAAGTGCGGCGCCGCGCGGTAGTGCAGCGCCAGCGCGAATCGCTTGTCCTCAACGAGCAAGCCCGCGTGCCGTCCCGCGAGATCCAACATCGCGCCGCGCGCGGCCTCGAGCACAGCGGCCGATGGAAGCGGCCGCCTGTGGTAGCCACCGGTGGCACTGCGTCGCTCGAAGCCGTGCAGACCCGCCGACGGCAGCATCAGGGGCGCAAACAGCGCATCGAGATCCGCGATCGCGCGTCCGCTGACCAGCGCAACCGCCCCGCCGCCGCCGCTGGCGAGAGCCCGCAGCCGCTCCCGCAAGTCGTCGGAAACCGACACCGCGCGCGGGGTTGCGGCAATCTCGAGCAACGTGCCATCGACATCCAGAAACAGGGCGATGGCCGTAAGAGCCAGGTTGTCGCTGCGCGTCGGTCCGGTCACCGCCCTACTCTAGGGAATCGGTGTAGAAATGCAAAAAGTACCCGCCGGGTTCCCGCTGAAGGCAACTTAGGGGGGTGCCAGGCGCACCCATGTGGGCGCGTGATCACTCGGCTTCTCACCGCCACGAACCCAGCTGTCGACGTTGGCATCGATGAGCCGCGGCGCCAGGTCTGGACTGAGGAGGAGATGGTCGATGCGCAGTCCGGCGTTGCGCTTCCAGTGGTCGCGGAAGTAATCCCAGAATGTATAAATCCGCTCTCCCGGATGGCGTACCCGCAGAGCGTCCACCCAGCCCTGATCGAGCAGACGCTGATATGCAGCTCTGCTTTCCGGTTGTAGCAGGGCGTCCTTGCGCCAGTTGGTCGCATCGTAGACATCGAAGTCTGTCGGCAAGACGTTGTAGTCGCCGGCCAGCACGGCCGGCTTGCCGAGATTGCGCAGCGTCTGCGCATGCTGGATGAACCGCTCGAACCAGGCCAGTTTGTAGTCGAACTTCGGACCGGGTTGCGGATTTCCGTTCGGCAGGTAGAGGCAGCCGATCACGACCCCACCGACCTCGGCCTCGATGTAGCGGCTGTGCGTGTCGTCGGGATCGCCGGGCAGGCCGCGGCGGATCTCCACCGGCGGGGTGTCCCGGGCGAGGATGGCAACGCCATTGAACGAGCGCTGGCCGTGCCATACCGCCTCGTAGCCGGCCAGACGGATCGCAGCCAGGGGAAAGGCCGCATCGGGGGCTTTGAGCTCCTGCAGACAGGCGACATCAGGCGACTCCCGGGCGAGCCATTCGAGGAGCGCCGGCAGGCGGCTGCCGATGCCATTCACATTGAAGGTTGCAATTTTCATAAATGTCAAAAAAAGGCCGGCACCGCCATTGACCCGGTGCCAGAGGCGGATATTATCGGACTTATATCGGCGGCTCAGACGGGCACGCGCTCCCTGGACTCCATCTCGAGCGTCCGGGTGCAGCGCAGCGATCCGCCTCCAGTCTTTAGACATTTTGCGGGCGCCACCGGCGAGATCCCCTCTATAGAGGGGGGCTCGCACCGGTGCACGGAAACGCGCGCCTGCCTTTCCAGCAGCCAGAGGCCGATCAGTCATGCGACATCAGCGCCGGAGTGCCGCGGTGCGCCGTCCCGGACCCCCGGGAGCGCAGCGCCGTCCCCCGCACCTTGCCCCGGGAAAGCAGGGACTCTACGACCCGTGGTTCGAGCACGAGGCCTGCGGCGTCGGCTTCGTCGTCGACGTCAAGGGCCGCAAGTCGCATCGCATCCTGGAGCAGGCCATCCAGGTGCTGCGCAATCTCGATCACCGGGGCGCTTGCGGCTGCGAGGCGAATACCGGCGACGGCGCGGGTGTCCTCATCCAGATGCCGCATGCCTATTTCCAGCACGTCGCGAAGAAGGACCGCCTCTTCTCGCTCCCCGGTCCCGGGGAGTATGCGAGCGGGCTCGTCTTCTTCCCGCGCAATCCGACGCGGCGGCGGCGGCTGGTCGAAGTATTCGAGCACATCATCCAGTCCGAGGGGCAGATCGTCCTCGGCTGGCGCACGGTGCCGGTGAACAACAGCTCCCTCGGCGAAACCGCCCGCGCCAGCGAGCCTTTCATCCGGCAGGTATTCATCGGCCGCGGCCCTGGCGTGCGCGACGAGGCTGAATTCGAGCGCAAGCTGTACATCATCAGGAAGCGCGCCTACAGCGAGATCCGTACCTCGACCATCGACGGCGCGGAGTACTGGTATCTCTGCAGCCTCTCGCACAAGACCTTCGTCTACAAGGGGATGCTGCTCACCGAGCAGCTCACCAGGTATTTCACCGACCTCGAGCACCCGGCCATGGAGACGGCGCTCGCCCTGGTGCACTCCCGGTTCAGCACCAACACATTCCCCAGCTGGGACCGGGCGCATCCATACCGCTACCTCGCCCACAACGGCGAGATCAATACGTTGCGCGGCAACTTCAACTGGATGAAGGCGCGCGAGGCGCTTTTCGCCTCCGATCTCTTCGGCGAGGACACTCCGAAGATCCTGCCGGTCGTCAACCCGAACGGCAGCGATTCGGCAATGCTCGACAACACGCTGGAGCTGCTGGTGCTCGCGGGGCGCTCGCTGCCGCACGCCATGATGATGCTGATCCCGGAGCCGTGGTCGAACCATGACGGCATGGACCCGGACCTCAAGGCGTTCTATCAATATCACTCGAGCCTCATGGAGCCCTGGGACGGCCCGGCCTCGATCGCCTTCACCGACGGCAAGAGGATCGGCGCCGTGCTCGACCGGAACGGCTTGCGGCCGTCCCGCTACTACGTTACCCAGGACGACCTCGTCATAATGGCCTCCGAGGCCGGCGTGCTCGACGTACCACCGCAGGACGTCGTGCGGAAGGGGCGACTGCAGCCGGGACGGATGTTCCTGGTCGACACCGAGCAAGGCCGCATCATCGGCGATGAGGAGATCAAGCGCACCGTCGCGACCGAGCATCCGTATCGGGTGTGGCTGGACGAGCACCTGGTGCACTTGAAGGATCTCCCGCCGGTTGCGGAGCTGCCGCCGACGCATCCCGACACGCTGCGCGCGCGACAGATCGCGTTCGGCTACACCTTCGAGGATCAGCGCACCCTGCTCGAGCCGATGGCGAAAAACGGCGTCGAGGCGGTGGGCTCGATGGGCAACGACACCCCGCTGGCGGCGCTCTCGGACCGGCCGCGCCTGCTCTACGACTACTTCAAGCAGCTGTTCGCGCAGGTGACGAACCCGCCGATCGACTGCATCCGCGAGGAGTTGATCACCGCCTCGGAGGTATGGCTCGGCTCCGAGGGCAATCTGCTGCGGCCGCAGCCCGCGGACTGCCGGCGGCTCGAGCTCAAGGGCCCGATCCTCACCAACGAGGAATTCGCCAAGGTGCGCCGGGTCGCCCTGCCGGGCCTCAAGGTCGGCACGCTCTCGATCCTCTTCCGCGCCACCCGCGGCGAGAAGGGACTCACCAAGTCGGTGGAGGAGCTATGCCTCGCGGCACGGCGCCTGATCGAGGACGAGGAAGTCAACATCCTGATCCTCAGCGATCGCGGCGTCAGCCGCGAGTTCGCCGCGGTGCCGGCGCTGCTCGCGGTGAGCGCGGTGCATCACTACCTGATCCACCAGGGGCTGCGCACGCGTGTCAGCCTCGCCCTCGAGACGGGGGAGGCCCGCGAGGTACATCACTTCGCGCTCCTCATCGGCTTCGGCTGCTCGGTCGTCAACCCCTACCTGGCGTTCGAGACACTGGAAGGCATGATCCACGACGGACTGGTCACCAACGTCGACGCCAGGCTCGCGTGCAAGAACTTCGTCAAGGCCGCAACCAAGGGCGTCATCAAGGTGATGTCGAAGATGGGCATCTCCGCCATCCAGAGCTATCACGGCGCTCAGGTGTTCGAGGCCGTCGGTCTGCGGCAGGACATCATCGACCAGTACTTCACCTGGACGGCCTCGCGCATCGGCGGCATCGGCATGGAGACCATCGCACAGGAGGTGCTGATCCGCCACCGCGCCGCCTTCCCCGCTCGCGATACCAACGGCCACTCGCTCGAGACGGGCGGGATGTATCAGTGGCGGGTCGACGGTGAGCACCATCTGTTCAACCCGGAGTCCATCCATCGCCTGCAGAAGGCCGTGCGCACCGGCAGCTATGCCACATACAAGTCGTACGCGACGCTGATCGACGAGCAGTCGAAGACGCTGGCAACCCTGCGGGGATTGCTGGAGTTCGCTGCCTACGAGCCTGTGCCCCTGGAGGAGGTCGAGCCGGTCGAGAGCATCCTCAAGCGCTTCAAGACCGGCGCCATGTCCTATGGCTCGATCAGCCAGGAGGCGCACGAGACGCTCGCGATCGCCATGAACCGCATCGGCGGCAAGAGCAACACCGGCGAGGGCGGTGAAGATCCCGACCGCTACCGGCCGCTGGCGAACGGCGACTCGAAGAACAGTGCCATCAAGCAGGTGGCCTCGGGCCGCTTCGGCGTCACCAGCCACTACCTCGTCAACGCGCGGGAGCTGCAGATCAAGATGGCGCAGGGCGCCAAGCCCGGCGAGGGCGGCCAGCTGCCGGGCACGAAGGTATATCCGTGGATCGCCAAGACCCGCCATACCACCGCGGGAGTCGGCCTGATCTCGCCTCCCCCGCATCATGACATCTACTCCATCGAGGAC
Source organism: uncultured Pseudomonadota bacterium (assembly GCA_963833085.1). GTDB lineage: Bacteria > Pseudomonadota > Gammaproteobacteria > Steroidobacterales > Steroidobacteraceae > 13-2-20CM-66-19. The sequence goes on along the minus strand of CAWHWV010000036.1, from coordinate 126,198 downwards.
TTGGCGGAGCTCATCCACGACCTGAAGAACGCCAACCGCGAGGCGCGCATCAGCGTCAAGCTGGTGTCAGAGGTCGGCGTCGGCACGATCGCCGCTGGCGTTGCCAAGGCGCACGCGGATGTCGTGCTGGTCAGCGGACACGACGGCGGCACGGGCGCCTCGCCGCAGACCTCAATCGCGCATGCCGGCCTGCCGTGGGAGCTTGGGATCGCGGAAACGCACCAGACTCTGGTGCTCAACAATCTCCGCAGCCGCATCGCCGTGGAGGCGGACGGCCAGCTGAAGACCGGGCGCGACGTCGTCATCGCGGCCCTCCTCGGAGCAGAGGAATTCGGGTTCGCGACCGCGCCGCTGGTGGCGGTGGGATGCATCATGATGCGCGTCTGCCATCTGAACACCTGCCCGGCGGGCGTAGCCACCCAGGACCCGCGCCTGCGGGAGAAGTTCGCCGGCAAGCCGGAGCATGTGATCAACTTCATGCGCTTCATCGCGCAGCACATGCGCGAGATCATGGCGCAGCTCGGCTTCCGCACCGTCGAAGAGATGATCGGACGGGTCGATCGCCTCAGCCCGAAGAAGGCCGTCGATCACTGGAAAGCCAAAGGCTTCGACTTCAGCAACATCCTCTACCAGCCGGATGTGGGCGCCGAGGTCGGCCGCTTCCGCCAGATCGAGCAGGATCATGGCCTGGAGAAATCCCTGGACGTGACCGCGCTGCTCGAGATCTGCCGCCCGGCGATCGAGCGCGGCGAGCCGGTGCGCGCCGAGCTGCCGATCCGAAACGTCAACCGGGTGGTCGGTACCATCACCGGCAGCGAGATCACGCGCAAGTACGGGCCGGAAGGTCTGCCCGACGACACCATACGGATCGGCTTCAAGGGATCGGCCGGGCAGAGCTTCGGAGCATTCATGCCGCGCGGCATGACCTTCGTGCTGGAAGGCGATGCCAACGACCACCTCGGCAAGGGGCTCTCCGGCGGCCGGATCGTGGTCTTCCCACCGGCCGGCTCGCCGTTCATACCGGACGAGAACATCATCATCGGCAACGTCGGTCTTTACGGCGCGACCAGCGGTGAGGCTTACATTGGCGGCATGGCGGGCGAGCGCTTCGCCGTACGCAACAGTGGCGCCGATGCGGTCGTGGAGGCGGTCGGCGATCACGGCTGCGAGTACATGACGGGTGGCCGCGTGGTCGTGCTCGGCTCCGCGGGGCGCAACTTCGGTGCCGGGATGTCGGGCGGGATCGCCTACGTGCTCGATGAGGCGGGCGGCTTCGAGAACCAGGTCAACACCCAGATGGTCAGCCTCGAGCGATTGGAGGACCCGGAAGAGATCGCCCGCGTGCGCGGCCTGATCGAGCGTCATCGGGACCTCACGGGCAGCGCCCGCGCGCGCTACGTGCTCGAGAACTGGGAGCAGCTGTTGCCCAGGTTCGTCGCCGTCGTGCCCAAGGACTTCAAGCGCGCCATCGCCTCGCTCAAGCGGGCGCATTCACAGGGTCTGACCGGCGATGAGGCCATCATGGTGGCCTTCGAAGAGAACGCGCGCGACCTCGCGCGCGTCGGCGGCAATTAGTTATGAAGCCACCTGCGGCGGCGGGGCACATTGCGCTGCGCTATCCTGCTTCGCGCAAGCCCGGGGTGTCCCTCCATGGACACCCGCTCGGCGGAGCGAAGCGATGCTTCGCTGAAAGGCACCGCCTCGCCCCTGTGCCTGAGAGCGACTGAAGCATGGGCAAGCCGACTGGTTTCATTGAGTATCTGCGCGAGCTCCCCGTGGACCGCACGCCCGTCGAGCGCGTGCGCGACTGGAAGGAGTTCCACCATCACATGGACGAGAAGCGCCTGCGCAATCAGGCCGCCCGCTGCATGGACTGCGGCGTGCCGTTCTGCCACACGGGCAGGCTGATCTCGGGCACGGCCTCGGGGTGCCCGGTGAACAATCTCATCCCGGAGTGGAACGACCTCGTCTACCGGGGTCTCTGGCGCGAGGCGCTGCAGCGCCTGCACAAGACCAACAACTTCCCGGAATTCACCGGCCGCGTGTGCCCCGCGCCCTGCGAGGGCTCGTGCGTACTTGGCATCAGCGCCCCGCCGGTGACCATCAAAAGCGTCGAGAACGCCATCGTCGACAGGGGCTGGGAGCAGGGTTGGATCGCGCCCGAGCCACCCGCCACGCGCACCGGCAAGCGGGTGGCGGTGATCGGCTCCGGCCCGGCGGGCCTGGCCGCGGCGGCGCAATTGAACCGCGCCGGCCATGCGGTGACGGTCCTGGAGCGCGAAGACCGGCCGGGCGGCCTGTTGATGTACGGCATCCCCAACATGAAGCTCGACAAGAAGGAGGTAGTGCTGCGACGCATCGAGCTGATGCAGCAGGAAGGCGTGAAGTTCGTATGCAGCGCCAACGTTGGCGAGAACGTCGAGCCCATGCTGCTCCTCAAAGACTTCGATGCCATCGTTGTGTGCACCGGCGCCACCCAGGCGCGTGACCTTACCGTCGAGAACCGTAAGCTCCAGGGCGTGCACTTCGCCATGGATTATCTGACAGCAAGCACCAAGGCGCTGCTCAACGGGGGGCCGGATCACAGCCCCATCCACGCTCGCGACAAGCGTGTCGTCGTTGTTGGTGGCGGCGATACTGGCACCGACTGCGTCGCAACAGCGATGCGCCAGGGCTGCAAGAGCTTGACGCAGATCGAGATCATGCCGCAGCCGCCGATGGAGCGCGCGGACGACAACCCGTGGCCGGAGTGGCCCAAGGTCTACAAGTTGGACTACGGACAGGAGGAGGCCGCGGCGAAGTTCGGCTCCGATCCGCGCGTGTACATCACGACGGTGAAGCGCTTGAACGGCGACGCCGCCAGTGGTGTCCGCTCGCTCAGCACGGTGGCAGTCACCTGGCAAAAGGACTCCTCCGGGCGCTTCGCGCCGATGGATGTGCCCGGCAGCGAGCGCGAGATTGCCGCCGACCTGGTGCTGCTGGCGATGGGCTTTACCGGACCGGAGCAGTCGCTGCTTGCCGAGCTCGGTGTCGGCACCGACTCCCGCTCGAACATCCAGGCCGAGCACGGCGTGTTCGCAACCAATGTGAAGGGCGTCTTTGCGGCGGGCGACTGTCGGCGCGGGCAGAGTCTGGTGGTATGGGCCATCAACGAGGGTCGCGGCGCTGCGCGCGAATGCGACCGCTATCTGATGGGCACCACAGATCTGCCTTAGTTGATTGAACGCCATACCGTCGCAGGAAGAGCTGCCCCTCGAGCCCGCGCGTGAGCGCGAGAGCGAGCCGTCCGCGCGCCTGCGCGAAATTCCTTACAACTACACGTCCTTCTCCGACCGGGAGATCGTGATCCGCCTGCTCGGGGCGCGCCACTGGGCGATGATCGAGGAGCTGCGGCACGAGCGCCGCACCGGCCGCTCGGCGCGGATGCTCTACGAGGTGCTGGGCGACATCTGGGTGGTGCGCCGCAATCCCTACCTTCAGGACGATCTGCTGGAGAACAAGCGCCGCCGGCGGCTCCTGGTCGAGGCGCTGCATCACCGATTGGCGGAGGTCGACCGCCGCCGGGATGCCAGCGATACGAAGCGTTACGCCCGCGTCGGTGAGCTGTTGACGGCTGCACGGGAGGCGGTGCGCAGCTTCGAGACAGCCTTCGACGCCTGGGCGGAGCTGCGTCAGAGAGTGACACATGTGCTGGGACGGTGGACACGGGCGGACAACATCCGCTTCGACCCGTACGCGCGCGTATCGCACGTCACCGACGCGACCGACTGGCGCGTAGAGTATCCCTTCGTGGTGCTGATACCCGACACGGAAGCGGAGATCCCGGACCTCGTGCGCGGCTGCATCGAGCTCGGGCTCACCATCATCCCGCGGGGCGGGGGCACCGGCTACACGGGCGGCGCCATTCCTCTGACACCCCTCTCGGCTGTGATCAACACGGAGAAGCTGGAGCGGCTGGAAGCCATCGAGAGCCTGGCGCTGCCCGGACTGACGGAGTCCGTGCCGACGATCTTCTCCGAAGCGGGCGTCGTGACGCGGCGCGTGACGGTCGCGGCGGAAAAGGCCGGACTGGTGTTCGCCGTCGATCCTACATCAGCCGATGCTTCCTGCATCGGCGGCAACATCGCGATGAATGCCGGCGGCAAGAAGGCGGTGCTCTGGGGCACGGCCGTGGACAATCTCGCCTGGTGGCGCATGGTCGACTGCGACGGCAACTGGCTGGAGGTCAGCCGAATCGCCCACAACCGGGGCAAGATCCACGACGTCGAGACAGCGGAGTTCGAGCTGGTATGGAAGGATGGCCGGCAGCCGCCTGACAAGGCACCGGCGCTGCGCACCCGGACGCTGCGTATTCCGGGACGCCAGTTCCGCAAGGTGGGCCTGGGGAAGGACGTCACCGACAAGTTCCTCGGCGGTCTGCCAGGGGTACAGAAGGAGGGCTGCGACGGCATCATCACGTCCGCGCGCTGGGTGCTGCACCGCAGCCCCGCGCATACGCGTACCGTGTGCCTGGAGTTCTTCGGCCAGGCGCGCGATGCGGTGCCGGCCATCGTCGAGATCAAGGACTACCTGGACGGCCTGGCAGCGCGCGGCACCGTGCGGCTCGCGGGCCTCGAGCACATGGACGAGCGCTACTTGCGCGCAGTCGGCTATACCACCAAATCCAAGCGCGGCGCGTTGCCGAAGATGGCCCTCTTCGGCGATATAGTCGGCGACGACGCGGCCGCCGTCGCCGCGGCCACGTCGGATGTCGTGCGGCTCGCCAATGCCCGCAGCGGCGAAGGATTCATCGCGGTGAGCGCGGAAGCACGCCGCAAGTTCTGGCTGGACCGGGCCCGTACCGCCGCCATCGCCCGCCATACCAACGCGTTCAAGATCAATGAGGATGTGGTGCTGCCGCTCGCGCGCATGGGCGAATACACGGACGAGATCGAGCGCATCAACATCGAGCTGTCTACGACCAACAAGCTGGCCCTCGCCGGCGAGCTGGAACGGCTGTTCGCCTCCCCGTTGCCGCTCGCTCGGGCCGAGGACACGGAGCTTGGAAATCTGCCCGATGAGGAGGTCATCGGCGAGCGGGCGGCACAGGCGCGGCAGCAGCTGGCCGGGGTGCGCGCACGCTGGGACTGGCTCGCAACGCATCTGGACACGGGACTGGAGGCGGCGCTGCCGCAGCTTCAAACGCTGGGCTATGACGCGCTCGTCCCGCAGCTCCGTACGCGGATCACGGGAACGCCGGGATTGCGCGTGGTCGATGTCGTGCAGGACCGCACGATCCGAATCTCGTGGAAGCGCGAGCTACGCGCGCCACTGCAACAGATCTTCGGTGGGCGCGTGTTCGCTCCGATTTTGACGGCATGCGAGGATGCTCATCGGCGCGTTCTTCGAGGGCGTGTTTTCGTGGCGCTGCACATGCATGCCGGCGATGGCAATGTACACACCAACATCCCCGTCAATTCCGACGATTACGAGATGCTGCAGACGGCCACGGCCGCGGTCGCACGCATCATGGGCATCGCGCGCCGGCTGGACGGGGTCATATCCGGCGAGCATGGCATCGGGATCACCAAGCTCGAGTTCCTCGACGAGGCCGAGATCGCGGAGTTCCGCACCTACAAACGCGCTGTCGACCCGGACGGCCGTTTCAATCTGGGCAAGCTCCTGCCTGGCGGAGATCTCTCCAACGCCTACACGCCGAGCTTCAATCTGCTCGGGCACGAGTCGCTCATCATGCAGCAGTCGGACATCGGCACGATCTCCGACTCGATCAAGGACTGCCTGCGCTGCGGCAAGTGCAAGCCGGTCTGCGCCACCCACGTGCCGCGCGCCAACCTGCTCTACAGTCCCCGCAACAAGATTCTGGCCACATCGCTTCTGATCGAGGCGTTCCTCTACGAGGAGCAGACTCGCCGCGGAGTGAGCATTCGCCATTGGGACGAGTTCGCCGACGTCGGCGAGCACTGCACCCTGTGTCACAAGTGCGCCAGCCCCTGTCCGGTTGACATCGACTTCGGCGACGTATCGATGGCCATGCGCGATCTGCTGCGGCGGATGGGCAAGAAGCGCTTCAATCCGGGTACGGCCGCATCCATGCTCTTCCTCAACGCGACCAACCCCAAGACCATCCGCCTCACGCGCAAGCTGATGATCGAGTGGGGCTACAAGGCGCAGCGGGCGGCGCACGGTTTGTTGCAGAGCGTGGCACGGGCGCAGACGCGCCGGCCGCCGGCCACCACGGGCAAGCCCGCGATGCGGGAGCAGGTGGTTCACTTCGTCAACAAACGAATGCCGGGCGGCCTGCCGAAGAAGACGGCGCGCGCGCTGCTGGACATCGAGAACCCGGCCTACGTGCCGATCATCCGCGACCCCGCCGTCGCCAGCGGCGACACCGAGGCGGTGTTCTATTTCCCGGGCTGCGGCTCGGAGCGGCTCTTCTCCCAGGTGGGAATCGCCACCCAGGCGATGCTGTGGCACGTCGGCGTGCAAACCGTCCTGCCGCCGGGGTATCTCTGCTGCGGCTACCCGCAGCGTGGCGCAGGTCAGCTCGATCGCGCGGACAAGATCACGACGGACAACCGTGTCCTCTTTCACCGCGTGGCCAACACCCTGAACTACCTGGATATTCGCACGGTGGTAGTGAGCTGCGGCACCTGCCACGACCAGCTGCAGGGGTACAAGTTCGAGGAGATCTTCCCGGGCTCCCGCATCATCGACATCCACGAATACCTGATGGAGAAGGGGGTACGGCTCGAGGGGGTGACGGGGACGCGCTACATGTACCACGATCCCTGCCATTCACCGATGAAGAGCTACGACCCGCTGAAGGTCGTCAACTCGCTGATGAACGACGCGCGCAACGGCCGCATCGACAAGAACGACCGCTGCTGCGGCGAATCCGGCACGCTGGCCATCACCCGGCCCGACGTCTCGACGCAGGTGCGGTTTCGCAAGGAGGAGGAGGTCCGCGCGGGCGCGGACAAGCTGCGCGCGGCGGGCGCCGCACAGGTCAAGATTCTGACCTCCTGCCCCTCCTGCCTCCAGGGCCTCAAGCGCTATAACGACGACGCCGATCTCGACGCCGACTACATCGTCGTCGAAATTGCCCGGCACATACTCGGTGAGAACTGGATGGCCGAGTACGTGGCGCGGGCGAACAACGGCGGCATCGAGCGGGTGCTCGTCTAGCGGAGCCCGGCTCCGCAGCCACTGCTATGAGGCCGGGGCCTCGATAATGCGCTTCACGTTTGCACTCCCCTTTTGTTGGCGCGCGCCACTTATTTAGACCCTTTCGCGGCCGGCGGCAAGCCGGCCTTCTTCTCGATGCACCTCAGGTAGCAGCTCGACATGGAAACCCGCGTCCTTCCAGGCGAAAATACCGCCTGTCAGGGGTCGGACGCGGATGCAGCCCATACGGATCAACTGTTGCGCGATGCGCGCGGCGGAGGCCTCATTCGGACACGCGCAATAGACGATCACCTCCGCGTCGAAGGGGACTGTTGCTCTCCCCGAATCGAGCCGCAACGTCTCCACCGGGATTGCACCGGGGATCACGCCTTCGCGCTGCCGGCTGGCCGGCGCGAGCGCATCGATGATGACGGGCGCGGGGCCGCGATCGACCAACTCCTTGAGCTCCGACACGGAAATGCGCGACAGGCGCAGCTCGCGGATGAGCGCGTACCTCTGCCAAAGCTTCACGGCGATGAAGCCGGCCAGCGCGACGACGAGCAGCGCGACGCCCCAGTAGCCGAGCTCCGCCAACACCTGCAGAACTTCGCCCACTGCATCGTGGAACAGCACACCGGCGCCGACGGCGGTGCTCGCCCAGAGAAAACTGCCGATCAGATCGTAGAAAAGGAATCCCTCGAGACTCGCGCGCGAGACGCCGGCCATCGCCGTCGCGACCAGGCCGAGTCCCGGGACGAACTTGGCGATGACGAGAACGCGTGTGCCGAATCGGCCGAACCAACGCTCTGTATCCGACACGCAGGAGTCCGGCGAGAGCGAGAGCGCGCATAGCAGCTTCAGCGCCCGCGCTCCGAGCCGGAACCCCGCCGTGTACCAGGCGAGATCGGCGATCAGGGCCGCGGCGACCGCGAGACCGATTACTGCCGCGGCCGGCAGGTGGCCATGGACAGAGATCGCGCCCGCAACGATCAGCACCGGAGTGATGGGATAGGGCACGCCTGCCTGCTGCAACAACACCAGCAGGAACAGAACCGGCGGCCCGAGGCTTGCGACCCAATGCTGCATCTGACCCGAGGGCTCTGCCGGTCGGCCCGGTAGCGCCCGACTCCTACGTCAATTCGTGTGAGTAAACGATGAAGCCGTTGTTCTGAGCGACCTTCTCGTAGAGCGCACGGCCCGACAGGTTGGTGACGTGCGTCTGCCAATACACCCGGCTACAGCCGGCGGTACGCGCGGCGTCGTAAACACCATGGATCAATCGCCTGCCGATGCCGAGACCCCGGAGCTCAGACACCGTGAAAAGATCCTGGAGATAACAGACATCGCGCAGGCGGGTCGTACTGCGATGGTATAAATAGTGCGTCAGGCCCACTACCCTGCCCTCGCGCTCCGCAACCAGCGCGTACACGGGTTCCGCGGGATCGAAAAAACGCTGCCACGTCGCCTGAGTGATCGGCTCCGGCAGCGCGGTCGCGCCGCTGCGGCCGTAGAAAGCGTTGTAGCCGTCCCACAGCGGGCGCCAGCCATCATAGTCGGCGCGGCGGACGGCTCTGATCTCGAGCCCGCCGCCTGTCTTCGCTCGAGGAGCCTGAAGGTCTGCGTCCACCGCCCAGACTATATCAGGCGTCCCGGACCCGGGAGAATCGCCCGAAAGGGGCAAGTGCGGACACCGGTGTCGTCCTGGCAAGATGGGCGCCATGACTCTGCTCGCCGACCTCGTCCGCACTTCCTCCAGGGTGAGCGAGACCTCCTCCCGCCTGGCGAAGGTCGGGGAAATCGCCGCTCTGCTCGGCAAGCTGTCGCCGCAGGAGATCGGAATCGGCGTGAGCTACCTCGCGGGCGAGTTACCGCAGGGCCGCATCGGCGTCGGCTACGCGGCTTTGCAGGCGGCAGCCGCGGCGGCGGGAGCGGCCCCCGGAGAATCGACTCTGTCCGTCGAGAAGACGGATCGGTGCGTGGCGGAGCTGGCGGCCATCCGCGGCGACGGGTCCGCCAAGCGCCGGAGCGCGGCGCTGCGCGACCTCTTCGCGAGGGCCACGGCCGAGGAGCGTACGTTCCTCCTTCGGCTGCTGGTTGGAGAGCTCCGACAAGGGGCTCTTGCGGGAGTGATGATCGACGCAATTGCCGCGGCGTCCGGTATTCCGGTCGCGGACGTCCGGCGAGCGGCCATGTACGCCGGGCCTCTCGGCGGAGTCGCTCTGGCCGCCATGACCGAGGGCGTGGCGGGACTCGACCGGTATCAGCTGGAGCTCTTCTTGCCGGTGGCGCCGATGCTGGCGCAGACGGCGGCGGGCGTGGATGAAGCGCTGGAGGAATTGGGGGGCGGGGAAATTGCCTTGGAATGGAAGCTCGACGGCGCGCGAGTGCAGGCGCACAAAAAGGCTGAGCGCGTGCGCCTTTACACCCGGACTCTGAATGAGGTCACCGACGCGCTGCCGGAGATCGTTGCCGCGGTACGCGCGCTCCCGGCACAGGCGCTGGTGTTGGACGGCGAAGCCATCGCGTACGACACCTCCGGGCGGCCGCACCCGTTCCAGATCACGATGCGTCGTTTCGGCCGCAGGCTGGAAGTCGAGAAGCTGCTGACCGAGTTGCCCATCCGCGCTTACTTCTTCGACTGCCTGCGGCTCGACGACCAGAGCCTGGCAGATCGCCCGCTCCGCGAGCGATCCGCAGCGCTCGCCGCAGCGGTTCCGGAGGCTTTGCGCGTGCAGCGCATCGTCACTTCCTCGACGCAGGAGGCGCGTGCCTTCTACGAGGCCTCGCTGGCGGCCGGCCACGAGGGCGTCATGGCGAAGTCGCTCGATTCACCCTACGAAGCCGGCAACAGAGGGGCGAGCTGGCTGAAAATCAAGCGCGCCCACACTCTCGACCTGGTGGTTCTGGCCGCCGAGTGGGGACACGGGCGCCGCACGGGCAAGCTGTCCAATCTGCACCTCGGCGCGCTCGACCGCGCGACGGGCCGCTACGTGATGTTGGGAAAGACCTTCAAAGGGCTGACGGACGCGATGCTCGACTGGCAGACACGCGAGCTGCTTGCGCGCGAGGCGCATCGCGACCAGTGGACGGTATACGTGCGGCCGGAGCTGGTCGTGGAAATTGCCTTCAGCGATCTGCAGGCGAGCAGCCGGTACCCCGGCGGCATGGCGTTGCGCCTTGCGCGGGTAAAGCGCTATCGGGACGACAAGCTGGCGGCGGATGCGGATGACATCGAGGCTGTGCGGGGGATATTCGCGGTAAACAACTTGCCGCCGAGCCGGCAAGTTTAAGGCTGGCATGCCTCGTCAGAGATCGATCGTTTCCTCGCGGCGCCGCTCGGTGGCTTTTGCCACGGCCTCGGTGCGTGTGCTCGCGCCCAGCTTGCGGAACACCGACTCGACGTGAAACTTGACGGTGTGCAAAGAGATGCCGAGGCGGCGGGCAATTGCCTTGTTGGTCAGACCGTCGGCTATGGCGTCGAGTATCTGTGCCTCACGCGGGGTCAGGAGTGCTCGCGCTTCGGCTTCCTGGACGGCGCTGAATCCGGAGGTGCGCGCAGCCGGGGATCTGACGATGAGACCGTGCGCAACGGCACGCAGGGCGGCGTCGATCTCCGCGGCTGCCGCGTTCTCGGGGAGAAGTCCCTCCGCATCAGCATCCGTACCCCCTAGAACCACGGCGGGATGCGGGCCCTCCTCCGGTCGGTGTTGATCAGCGAGCACGACGTCCGGGTCTTCGTCGGTATCGACCACCTCATGGCCCAACGACCGCAGCAACTTCGTCAGCGTGGCGATCCGCTCCTCGCCCCGGGCCGCTATCGCGACACGGAGATTGCCCGTGAGCGACCCGACGGCGGGCTCGGTCATTCCTCGGGCCGCTCCGTGATCGTGGCCTCGACGGGGATCACGGCGCCGCCGCGAATGACGCGCAGCGACACCGGCTTGCCGACGCTGTCGCTGCCCAGGTGCGCGAGAACACTCCGCAAGCGACGCGCCGATGTGCCATCGACAGAGAGAATGATGTCGCCGGGAACGAGCCCGGCCTTGGCCGCGGGACCCGCAGCGCTCAGCGACATGACCATGAGGCCGGCCGCCTCGCCTGCGGTCTCACGCAACTCGTCGGGAACGGCAACCGGGCGCAACGCGACTCCGAGCCAGCCGCGCGGCACGCGTCCGCCCGTCAGCAGGACCGGTGCGATGCGCTCCACGGTTGCCGCGGGAATCACGAGAATCTGTCCGCGCGGACCAAAGGTCGTCATACCGAGCCAGCCCCCGGCCGCATCGAATGCGGGGCCGCCCTCCTCGCTGGCCGCGAGTCGTATGTCGAGCTGAATGCGTGCCTCGACCCGGCCGCCCCGCATGCTGTGCCATTCGGGGCCGACCGCATTCACCATGCCGAGCCTGGCGCTTGGGCGGCCGCCGCCGTCCGCGCCGGCTGCGATGACAAGGGCGCCAACCTGAGGCAGGGACGGCGCGAGCGTCGGGGCACGAGCTGCCTTGTCGAGCCGGATTACGGCCACATTGGTGGCGGGATCGCGGCCCGCCAGCTTACCGGGCACACAGGAGCCATCGGCAAGAACCGCCTCCAGCGCTTCGCCGTCCGGGAGCGACTGCTCCGAGGTCACGAGCGCATCATGCCGCCACAGGATCGCGCCGAGATGAGCCCTCTCGGACAGTCTGATGGCGGCCACGCTGTCACGCGCGGCGGCGAAGCGTGCCACCAACACGTCCGCGAGCGCACCGAGAAGGTTGGGTTCCTGAGTCATGGGAATCTCCGCTTTAGGATAGCCGGAAGTCTGGTGCGCGCCACCTCGAAGCGGTACCGGCCGGACGACCGGGGCCGACCCGGCCGTTTGGCCGGGTGGAAACCCTGGGGCCGGCCCCGATGGTGCAACGCATGCCTGAGACCGAAGCCATCGAGCCCGAGCTCGACCCATACTCGCGGCTCGTCGCGCAGAGCGTCGAGCGCATCAGTCCCGCCGTCGCCGGGATCGAAGTGCGCTCGGCGAGCGGCCGCGCACGGGGCGCGGGCTCGGGGGTCGTCTACACCCCCGATGGCTACCTGCTCACGAACAGCCACGTCGCGCAGCATGCGGATACCGCGGTGGTCTCACTGTCGGACGGCCGCAGCTGTGAGGCGGCGCGAGTGGGCGACGACCCCGCCACCGATCTCGCGGTTCTGCGCCTCAACGGCAGCGGCTTTCCACACGCCGCGTTCGGCAGCTCGGCGAGCTTGCGCGTCGGCCAGCTGGTGATCGCCGTGGGCAATCCGCTCGGCTATCAGGCCACCGTGACCGCCGGCATCGTCAGCGCCCTGGGACGGACGCTGCGCACGGCCTCGGGGCGCCTGATCGAGAGCGTGATTCAAACTGACGCGCCGCTCAATCCCGGGAATTCCGGCGGCCCGCTCGCGGACACGGCTGGTCGGGTGATCGGCATCAACACCGCAGTGGCGGGTGGCGCCCAGGGGATTTGCTTCGCCATCGGCATCGACACCGCCATCGAGGTCGCTTATCAACTGATGCGCCACGGGCGCGTACGGCGCAGCCGTCTGAAGCTCGCAGGCCAGACCATCGCGCTCGACCGGCGAGTACTGCGCGCGCTCGAGCGGACGGAACCCGCAGCGGTCATGGTCTCCGAGGTCCTGCCGGACGGACCGGCGCAGCGTGCCGGGCTCGAGCGCGGCGATCTCCTGCTGGAGCTCGATGGCGAGCCCATCACGGGCGTCGACCGTCTCCATCGTCTTCTCACCGCCGAGCGCGCGGGACATGAAGTGGAGATTCGACTGCTGCGCCGCGGCAAACGCCAAGCACTCACGTTGGTTCCCGAAGCCGACTGAACGGGTCGGCCCGCTACAGGAAATCGCGAACGCCGGCTAGAGAAAATCGCCAGAGCCCATGGATGGATGGAACCATCGGCCCCGTCGCGCAATAATCGTCGCCCCGCGAGCTGCACCGATTTGCGATGCGACAACAACAAGGGCTCCCCCTGAGGATTGCGATACTCGGGCCGCTGTGCGTAGCGGCCGCAGTCTGGGCGGGCAGCGCGCGCGGCCAGGAGACTCTCACGCTCAGCAATGTCGTCGTGACCGCGACTCGCGTCGCGATGCCGGCCTATGACGTGCCAGCCTCCATCAGCGACGTCCCGGCCGCGGAATTGCAGGACGACGCGCTCGGAATCAATCTTTCCGACGACATCGGCTTCGTCCCCGGCCTGCTCGCATTCGACCGTCACAACTACGCGCAGGACCAGCAGGTATCGATTCGCGGCATCGGCGCGAACTCGACCTTCGGCATCCGCGGCGTGCGTATCTACCAGGACGGCATTCCGCAGACAGGTCCCGACGGCCAGGGTCAGATCTCGCAGTTCAATCTCGATTCCGCGCAGCGCGTCGAAGTGCTGGAGGGGCCATTCTCGGCGCTCTACGGCAACGCCGCCGGCGGGGTCATCCAGATCTTCACGGCCGACGGCACCGCCCCCGGGGAGATTCGCACCAACCTGGGCTATGGCAGCTTCGGCCAGGTGCGCGCCGGAGTCGACGCGAGCGATGCGGTAGGGCCGCTCGACTACAATCTCGACCTGACGCACTTCTCCTGGGACGGGTATCGGCCGCACCAAGACGCCCACAACAACTCCTTCAACTCCAAGGTGGATTACACCTTCGGGCCGCGCAACACGCTCACTCTGGTGGCGAACGTCGTCTCCCGGCCGGGCGCGGACGATCCGCTCGGCCTCACCGCCGCCCAGTTCGCGGCCAATCCCGATCAGACTGCGCCTGCGGCGCTGCAGTTCGATACCCGCAAGGGCCTCGAGCAGCAGGAGGCCGGCCTCATCTACAACCTCGGTCTTACCGACCACCAGTCGATCCGGCTGATGGGGTACTACGGCCACCGCACGGTGCTGCAGTATCTCGACATTCCCGTTGCGGCTCAGAAAGCTCCGACCAGCTCCGGCGGAGTCATATCGCTCAACCGCGGCTTCGGCGGCGGCGACACGCGCTGGACATGGCAGGGGCCGGTCGCGGGCCGGCCGCTCTCATGGGTGGCCGGGGTGAGCTTCGACACGCAGAACGAGCTGCGCCGCGGCTACGACAACTTCAACGGCAGCCTGCTCGGCACCGAGGGCACCCTGCGGCGCGACGAGAATGACATCGCCAAGGACATCGACGAATACACGCAGGCCAGCTGGGGATTCGCGCCGCGCTGGACTCTCACCGCCGGAGCGCGCCACAGCGAGGTGCGCTTCATATCGGTCGACAATTACATAACCCCGACCAACGGCAATGACAGTGGCGGGATCGTCTATACCGCCACCTCGCCCGTCGCCGGGCTCCTCTTTGCAGCGCGGCCGTGGATGCATCTCTATGCATCGTACGGCAAGGGCTTCCAGACGCCGCTCGACTCCGAGCTCGCCTATCGACCCGACGGTATCCCCGGATTGAATTTCGCGCTGCGGCCGGCGCGCAGCAACAACGGCGAGGTCGGCGCCAAGTTCGCGACCGGCGGCGAATTCTCGGCCGACGTTGCCGCGTTCGACACGCGCACCGACGATGAGATCGTCGTCGCCACCAACGCCGGCGGTCGCTCGACGTACCAGAACGCGGGCCGCACGCGCCGCAGCGGTGCACAGGGATCGATCGATTATCGGTTCGCGACGAAATGGCGGGCGCAGATTGCCTACACCTATGTCGCGGCGCTGTACATCGACGGCTATCACACCTGCGTCGCGGCGCCCTGCATCACGCCGACGCTGCTCATCAGCTCCGGCAACCGCTTGCCCGGTGTTCCGCGCAGCGATGCGTACTCGCGGCTGAGCTGGGGCGGCGAGCTCGGCTGGAACGCCAATGTCAGCGCCCAGTACATGAGCAACATTGCGGCCAACGATGCCAATACGGCGTTCGCCCCCGCCTATGCGGTATTCAACGTGGCGGGCGGCTACGGCGCGGAGCTCGGCTCGACCCGGCTGAGCGCGTTCGTGCGCATCAACAACCTGCTCGACCGGCGCTACGCGGGCTCGGTCATCGTGGACGACTCGAACGCGGGTTATTTCGAGCCGGCGCCGGGATTCAACGTGTTCGCGGGCTTCACGGCGACGTTCCGCTAGCGGCCAGCCGGGGCACGGCAGCCGGCCTGCGCCCGGCGTGTCGGCGCACTAGAATGGTGCAATCGCTGCCGGCCTCTGCACCAGCGCGAGGCACATGGCCCATGACACGCGGGCCCGTGAGCGTGTCCGGCGGCGCAACTCTTTGACCCGCCGGGATAAAGCGCCCTGGCATGGATCTCGCTTGACCGTTGCCGCAATTCCGCGATCGGCGCAAAGGGGGCAACGTGCGGGCCTGCCCGTATGACGAGATGCTGGAGGAGGGCGGTGCGCCCCGCTCCCACTGTGCCGATTACTGGCGGTGGCTCGAGGAGCAGTCGCAGGAGTACCTCGCCCGGAAACGCTCCGAGGCAGACGCGTTGTTCCACCGGGTCGGGATCACATTCGCGGTGTACGGCGAGAACTCCGGCACCGAGCGGCTGATCCCTTTCGACATCGTTCCACGCATCATTCCGTCCGAGGACTGGACGCGGCTCGAGGCCGGACTCGCGCAGCGCGTTCGCGCGTTGAACGCCTTCATCGGCGACATCTACCACGGGCAACGGATTCTGCGGGCAGGGGTAATCCCGGCCGAGCGGGTGCTCTGCAACGCGCAATATCGGCCCGAGATGCAGGGTGTGGAAGTACCCGGCAACATCTACGCCCACGTCGCCGGCATCGACGTGGTGCGTGACGACAGGGGCAACTTCTGCGTGCTCGAAGACAATCTGCGCGTGCCTTCTGGCGTCTCCTACATGCTCGAGAACCGGAAGATGATGATGCGCCTGTTTCCCGAGTTGTTTGCGCATCACCCCATTGCGCCGGTCGAACAGTATCCGGACCTGCTGCTCGAGAACCTGAAGAGCGTCGCCCCGAGCGGCGTGTCGGATCCGACCGTCGTGCTGCTCACGCCAGGCATGTACAACAGCGCCTACTTCGAGCACGCCTTCCTCGCCCAGCAGATGGGGATCGAGCTCGTCGAAGGGCAGGACCTGTTCGTGCTCGAGGACGTGCTGTACATGCGCACGACTCGCGGCCCACGGCGTGTCGACGTCCTGTACCGGCGACTCGACGACGACTTCCTCGACCCATTGTCGTTCCGGCCGGACTCGACGCTGGGAGTACCAGGACTGCTCACCGTTTATCGCGCCGGCCATGTCACGATCGCCAACGCGATCGGCACCGGCGTCGCAGACGACAAATCCATCTACCCGTACGTGCCGGAGATGATCCGGTTCTACCTGGGGGAGGCGCCGTTGCTGGAGAACGTCCGCACCTGGGTCCTGGGCAACCCGGAGGACAGGGCCTACGTGCTGGACCATCTCCCCGACCTGGTGGTCAAGGAGGTCCACGGCGCGGGCGGCTACGGGATGCTGATCGGGCCCGCCGCGACCGCTGCGCAGCTCGAAGACTTCCGCGGCCGCATCAGGGCGCACCCGGATCGCTACATCGCACAGCCTACACTGGCCTTATCGACATGCCCTACCTTCTCGGTCGCGAGCGTCGCGCCGCGTCACATCGATCTGCGGCCATTCGTGTTGTCAGGCCGCGACGTGTCGATCGTTCCCGGCGGCCTGACGCGTGTGGCACTGCGACGAGGGTTCGCTGATCGTCAACTCGTCGCAGGGCGGCGGGACGAAGGACACCTGGGTGCTCGGCGACTGATATGTTAAGCCGCACGGCCGATCATCTCTATTGGATGTCGCGCTACCTCGAGCGCGCCGAGAACCTGGCGCGCATGATCGATGCGCATCAGCGACTCTCGCTGCTGCCGCGCGCGCCGGAGGCTGTCACGCAAGGCTGGCAGGCAACGCTCGTGTCGCTGGGAGCGGGCGAGGCTTTCTTCGCTCGGCACCAGGCCTTGACCGCCCGCCTGGCTTTCGATTTTCTCGCATTCGAACGGCAACATTCGGGGAGCATCGCACAATGCCTGCGCGCCGCCCGCGAGAACGCCCGCGCCGTTCGCGGCACCATCACTTCGGATGTGTGGGAGACGCTGAACTCGACCTATCTCGAGTCCGTCTCATTCACCGCGGCGATGCCGGAATCGGCGCGCGGCGAGTTCCTCGAGTGGGTCAAGTACCGCGCGCACCTGATACGCGGGGTGATGTCCGCGACGCTATTGCGGGATGAGGCGCTCTATTTCACGCGCATCGGTACGTTCATCGAGCGTGCGGACAACACCACGCGACTGCTCGAATCCCGCTGGCGCGATCCTGGCGGCAGCGGTGAGCGTCTGCGGGCCGAAGCTTCCGAGTGGGCGGTGCTGCTGCGGGCGATGTCGGCCTTCGAGATCTTCCGGCGTCTCTACCGCGACAGTGTGACCCCGCAGCGGGTCACTGAGATGCTGCTGATGCGGGACGACCTGCCGCAGAGCGTGCACTGCTGCCTGGACGAGCTGCAGTCCAACCTCGCGGCGGTGGCCAACAGCCGCTCGGACGAGACCTGCAGACGGGTCGGGGAGCTGCATGCCCGATTCCACTTCGGACGCTTCGAGGATTTCCGTGCCGAGGGCCTGCCACACTTTCTCGACCGCTGCCAGGCGAAGCTGCGCGACCTTGGCGCACGGATCGCGGACGATTTCCTGGTTTCGACCTCCTGAGAGTTCCATGCGGGCGCGCATCTCACATCGAACGACCTACCGCTACCAGGAGCCGGTCAGGTACACCGCGCAGACGCTGCGGCTCACTCCGCGCCGCGACGGGGAGCAGCATACTCTGGCATGGTCCATCCACGCGCCTGGCCGTCGCGCCGAGCAGGTGGATGCCCACGGCAACATCACGCACCTCCTTACCCTGGAGGAGCCACATAGGGAGATCTCCATCGTCGTCACAGGGGTCGTTGAGATCACTCGAACGGGCGATGTGCTGCGGGAGCAAAGCGGCCTGTCGCCGCTCGTGTATCTCCCGCCGACCGCGCTGACCGCGGCGAGCGATCGGATCATCGCGCTTGCACGCGAGCATCTGCAAGGACCCGGCCCGTCGCGGCAGCGGCTGTACGAGCTGGCGCAGGGAGTGTGCGCCAGTGTCCGCTACCGGCCAGGCACAACGACGGTGGAGGATGCTGCCGCCGCCGCACTGGAACGCGGCGAGGGCGTCTGTCAGGATCAGGCGCATGTGCTCATTGCGTGCTGCCGTTCCATGGGCATCGCAGCGCGTTACGTGAGCGGCTATCTCTGCTCCGCCGGACAGGCCGGAGAGGCTGCGAGCCACGCATGGGCGGAAGTATGGCTGACGGATGCACAGGGTTGGCACGGGATCGACGTCACCCATGAGCAGGCCGCCGGGGCGGCACATTGCCGCCTCGCCGTCGGCCGGGATTACCTCGATGCCGCGCCGGTCCGCGGGATGCGACGCGGCGGCGGCCCGGAGGTGATGGACGTCAGCGTGACCGCCACGAGCATCGACGCGCAATGAGCGGAGCGACCCCGAGCCATGAAGCGACACGACACAGCGATTCAGGCACAGGGAGGTGCCCGGCCGCCGCAGGTGGCCGAGTCTCGGGCAAAAACCACGCTTTTTGCCCGAGACGGCGTTGGGCCGGGCAGGGTGCGACGCATGCGTCGCACGGGTGGCCATGGATGGACACCCCGGGCTTGCGCGGAGCAGGGACTGCGCAGCGCAATGCCCGGATCCAGCGCGTCATAAAGGAGACTCAATCGACATGACCTATTGCGTGGCCATGCTGCTCGACACGGGACTGGTCTTTCTTTCCGATTCCCGCACCGCCGCCGGCGTCGACCAGATCAGCACCTTCCGCAAGACCACGGTCTTCCACAAGCCGGGCGAACGCGTCCTCGTGCTGCAAAGCGCCGGCAATCTCGCGGTCACGCAGGCGGTGACCAGTCTCCTGCAGGAGCAGATGGATTCGCCGGATGCGGCCGCGAGCCTGCTCACGTGCGCCAACCTCTTCGAAGCGGCGCGGCTGGTCGGGGAGGCGCTGCGCGAAATCCATCGGCGCGACGCGGCCGCGCTCAAAGAGTTCGGCGTCGACTTCAACACCAGCCTGATTCTCGGCGGCCAGATCCGTGGCGAGGCGCCGCGCCTCTTCAGCCTCTACGCCGCGGGCAACTTCATCGAAGCGACCACGGAGACGACTTACTTTCAGATCGGCGAGTCCAAATACGGTAAGCCCATCCTCGACCGCGTCATTCGCAGAAGCAGCAGTTTGAACGAGGGCGCCAAGTGCGCACTGGTGTCGATGGACTCGACCATCCGCTCGAACCTCGCGGTGGGCCTGCCGCTCGATCTCGTCATCGTGAAGCGCGACCAGCTCACCGTCGCCCGCCACGCGAACATCGACGCGCACAACGGCTACTTCCGCAATCTGCGCAACCTGTGGAGCGAGGCGCTGCGCGAGGCGTTCGCGCAGCTCCCGGAGCCCGACTGGCTGCGCAACCCCCCGCCTTAGCCCGACCTCGAATTCAGCGGGCTACAGCCTGATGGGTACCCCGGGCACGCGCCATATCTCGTCCGCATATTCGCGGATGGTACGGTCCGAGGAGAAATGGCCCGAGCGCGCGACGTTGAGAATGGACATGCGGGTCCATCGCGGCGCATCCTCGTAGGCAAGGGCGACGCGTTTCTGGCAATCAACGTACGACTGGAAGTCCGCAAGCAGCATGAAGGCGTCCCACTGGAGGAGCCGGTCTACGATGGGGCGAAACTGCCCGGGATCTCCCCGGGAAAACAACCCGTCGCTGATCAGATCGATCACCTGCCGCAGCTCGGCGTTGCTCTGGTAAAGCGCGGCGGGACTATAGCCGCCATCGCGGAGTGACTGCACTTCCGCCGCCGTGTGGCCGAACATGAAGAAGTTGTCGGCGCCCACTTCGCTGCAGATCTCGATATTGGCTCCGTCCTGCGTGCCGATCGTGAGGGCACCGTTCATGCAGAATTTCATGTTCCCCGTACCGGAGGCCTCCATCCCCGCGGTCGAGATCTGCTCCGAGAGGTCCGCGGCCGGATAGACCCGCTGGCCGTTCTTGACGTTGAAGTTCGGGAGGAAGACGACCTTGAGGCGATCGCGCACGGCCGGATCGCGATTGACCACGTCGCCGACGGAGTGGATCAGCTTGATGATGAGCTTGGCGAGATGGTAGCCGGGGGCCGCCTTGCCGCCAAAAATGACGGTGCGCGGATGGATATCCGCATCGGGGTGGCACTTCAACCGATGATAGAGCGCTATGACATGGAGGATGTTCAAGTGCTGTCGCTTGTATTCGTGGATGCGCTTCACCTGCACGTCGAAGAGCGACTGTGGATCTATCGCGACCCCGATGCGGTCACGTGCGTGGATCGCCAGCCCCTCTTTGTTGGCGCGCTTGATCTGCCGCCAGAGCCGCTGAAAGGCCGGGTCGTCCGCGAACGTCTCGAGCTCGCGCAGCCGCTCCAAGTCCCGCACCCAGCCGTCACCGATCGCCTCGCAAACGAGCCGTGCGAGCCCAGGGTTGGCCAGCGACAGGAAGCGGCGCGGCGTCACGCCGTTTGTCTTGTTGCTGAATTTTTCGGGCCAGAGATCGTGGAAGTCCCGGAGGACGCTCTCCTGGAGCAGCCTGGTGTGAAGAGCTGCCACACCGTTCACTGCATGACTGCCGACGCATGCGAGGTGCGCCATGCGGACGTACCGCGGACCACGCTCGTCGATCAGCGACAGGCGCGCGATGCGTTCCTCCTCGCCAAAGAAGCGGATCCGCACTTCGTCGAGAAAGCGTGCGTTGATCTCGTAGATGATCTCGAGATGCCGCGGCAGCACCCTGGCGAATACCGCTATGGGCCAGTGCTCGAGCGCCTCGGGCAGCAGCGTATGGTTGGTGTACGCGAGCGCGCGGCGGGTAATGGACCACGCGGTATCCCAGTCCACGGTGTGCTCGTCGACGAGCAACCGCATCAGCTCGGCGACCGCGATCGAGGGATGCGTATCGTTGAGCTGGACGGCGAACTTCTCGTGAAAGCGCGCGAGCGGTATACGTTTCGGCCGTACTGATCCAGCGGTGCATCATGCGATCGCGCACGGTATAGGCCAGCGCCATGTAGTAATCGTGGCGCGTGGCGAGAGCCGGGGTCTTCCCCTGCACGCAGAAGAGATTGTCGAGGAAGGCGCGCTTGATGGCCTCGCGGCTGAGGACGTCCTCGTCCCCGCGCCGGGCCGCCTCCAGCGGGTCAAGGACACGTACGCTCATGGTGCACACCCCTGGCGCCGGCAGTTGCAAATTCCGTGCATGACGGGCGCCCCGGCTCTGGGGTATGGCGAAGCTAGGCGAGAGTCCCTGGACGCACCAAGGTGTTACCTGTATCTCCCGCCTTGCACCCGGCTGGTGCCGATCCGGTGTCAGCGTTTCAATTTCGAATCGAAGAGGGCAAGCATCGTCTGCCAATGACGCTCCGAGGCGGCGGCGTCATAAACGGGGAAATCGGGAAAGACCCAGCCGTGCTTGGCGGGATAGGTCTCGATCTTGTGATCGAGACCGGCGTTCGTGAGCGCTGTCTCGAGGCGCGCCTTCATTTCGTCCGGAAAGGATTGATCCTCGATCGCGCCCGCGACATAGATCCGCGCTTTCATCTTCGGGGCGAGCAGGTGCGGACTATCCGGATCATCGTTGGCGAGCCGGCCGCCGTGATAAGAGGCGGCGGCCACGATGTGCTCCGGGTAGGTCCCGGCGGCAATGAGCGAGAGCCGCCCGCCCATGCAATAGCCCGTAGTGCCGATTCCGCCCGGCCGCACGTCGCGCTGCGCGGCAAGGAAATCCACAAACGCCGGCATATCCGCCATGACATTGGCCGACGCCGCGGCCGGGAAGAACTTCTCCATCAGGACCTTGCGCTTCTCGGGATCCGAGAAGAGGGTCTTCGGTTCCATGGGCTCGTACGGGCCCGCGCGGTAGAAGAGATCCGGCAGCAGCACGAAATAGCCGTGGCTCGCCAGGCGCTCGCCGAGTTGCAGCATGGCCGGGCGGATACCGGGGCCATCCATGAAGACGAGCACCGCGGGCCAGGGGCCGGCGCCTGCGGGGCGGTAGATGTAGCTCGGGCAAAGCCCGTCGCGGGTCTTGATCTCGATTTTGGTCATCCGTGCGTTTTAGCATTCCGCGAGGGCTCCCGGATAGGGATATGGCACCGGCGGCGTGGAACGGAGAGGTGGCCCGGGCAGTTATCGTGGGGGTGACGGCTCGGCCAGGCTCTACCTTTCAGCCCTTGTTCGGGGCACGCGTGCTCGCGGATTGGATCCGCGGCGGCGGAACTCCTGCCCGCGCCCTGCTCGGTTACGGCCTGCGGTTGCGCTGGCACGCCCATTGGTTCGAGCTCAACTGGCGCACGCAGCTCGAGCGGATGCCGCCTGCCGGGCTGCCGGCCGACCCGGTGTTCATCCTCGGCCTCTGGCGCTCGGGCACGACGGTGCTGCACGAGCTGGTGAACGCCTGCGGCGGCTGGATAACCCCCCAGACCTGGCAGTGCTTCCGTCCGTCGACCTGCTTCCTGACGGGACCGCCCGCGCGCACGGCGGCCGCACAGCGCCCGATGGATCGTGGTCTGATTGCCACCGAAGGTCCGCAGGAAGATGAGTTCGCCCTGCTCCTCCTCGGCGAGTCCTCGATATACCGGGGGCTGATCGATCCCAGGCGCCTGCCCGAATGCGGCGCCGCTGCCTGGTCGGGGAATGAGGCAACAACCGGGGGTCTCGAGCGCTGGCAGTCGTTCGTGGGAAGCGTTGCCGGGAACGGCAACGCGCGACTGTTGCTGAAATCACCCGGCCATACCTTTCGCGTCCCGACGCTGCGCAAGCTCTTTCCTCGGGCTCGCTTCATCTGGATCGGCCGCCATCCCGGCGAGGTGCTGGCATCGAACGTGAGGATGTGGACGGCGATGACGAATGTCTACGCGCTGTGGCACTGCACTGGCGACATCCTCGAGGGATTCCTGCGCGAGGCCGTACGGGCCTGCAGCGGCACGCTCGAGCGCTGTATCGCGGAAATCCCACGCGAACAGATGCTTTGGGTCGATTTCGAGGCGCTGCAGACGGACCCGGAGCGGGTCCTGCGGCAAATCCTGCAATTCGCCGGCGACAGGCCCGGCCACGATGACCGCTCGCTCACCGCCGACATCGAAACGGCGCTCGCTTCGGTCCCGATTCACCGCGGCGAGCGCGCAGCGATGCCGGACGACGAGTCCGTGCTGCAGCTCGACCGCGTAATGCGCGCGGCCCGGCGGCAATTTGGCGAGGCTGAAGGTTGACGGGTACAGCCCTTGCTCATCAGCGGTATGAAGCGCACGACCCTCATCGGCATGGCTGCTGTCACGGCCGTGCTCGCACTTGTACCCCTGAAGCCCGCCTACGCGTACCTCGACCCGAACTCGGCCGGTGCCCTCTACCAGTTCCTGTTCCCGGTGCTCATTGCTATCGGCTCCGCGTTCGCCTTTCTGCGACGCGCAATCGTACGGGGCTGTACGAAGGTCGCGCACGCGGTGGCGACGATGGTGCGCGGTGGCCGCGGCAAAGGAACGCAGGAGAAGCGGCGTGCAGACGGACATGTCGAATGATCTTCGGGCGTGGCGTCTCGCCGCCCTGCCCTGCCTCGCGGTCCTCGGAGTCGCGCTGCCGCTGACATTCGCCAGCCACTGCGAATCGTATCTCTACGACTTCCGCGCCATCGACCTGCTGCCGCTCTATGCGACCGCGTGGCTGATTCTCGCCGCCGTGGCCATCCCTTTCTGGATCCTGGCGACGGCCGGACTGCTGGGAGTGGAAGCAGTGCACCGCCCGGCCGGCCGATTCATCGCGGCCGTAATCCGAGTGTTGCTGCTGACACTGACGGCAGCCATCATCATCGCGACACTGATCCACTGCCTGCGGACGTGGCTTGGAACGTTCGGAAGCGGTCTGCCTCTGTCCAGGGATGCAGAATTGGCCCTGATGATAGTGGTCGGCGTTCTTGTGGCCGTGACGGCGAAAGGCCGGTCCGCGCTGCGGGGAGTCGGCCCCGTCGCCGTGGCGTGCACGGTGGCCGGCGTGCTGTCGCTGATCAGTCTGCCGTTCTTTGGTTGGCCGCATGGCGGCGCGGCGGCCGCCGCCCAGTCGGCCGGCGTCGACTCGGCGACGTCGCAGCGTGCCGATACCGGCTCCGCGGCTCCAATGGAGACCTCGGCAACGATTCCGGTCGCGAGCCCTGGCCGTCCGAACATCGTCATCCTGTCGATAGATGCGCTCTCGGCGCAACACATGTCGGTCTACGGCTACTCGCGGCCGACGACACCGAAGCTCGCGGCTTTCGCCAGCGGCGCCGTCACGTTCGACCGCGCCTACTCGAACAGTAATTTCACGACTCCCGGAATTGCCAGCATCCTCACCGGCACGCTGCCGTGGACGCATCGCGCACTCCAGTTGGCCGTCTGGCCACGTGCCGCCACGCGCGCTACGTCGCTTCCTGCTGTACTGAGTCGTGCCGGATATACGATGGGATATGTCTCCACCAATGCATACGCAGGCGCATCGGAGCAGGGCTTCCGTCAGTACTTTACGTTTGCGCGCACTGATCGTTTGGGGCATGTGACTCTGTGTGCGGACGGCCTATCGGCGTATTTGCGCTACGTCTGTGCCGCATCGGAACTGGCCCCACTGGAGGAGATGGAAGGGCTTGCCGCCCGATTCCGTCCGGCGGTCGACAACGAGGACCACGATCCACGCCTAGCGACGGAGCCGGCGCTGCATTGGCTGGCAACCGTCAACCGCAGCAAGCCGGTCTTCCTCTGGGTGCATCTGTTCCCGCCACACTCTCCATATGCCGCGCCGGCGCCGTGGCTCGGTGTATTCGACGATTCCTCGGAGGATCGCGACGCGGCGGCGACCGAGCCGAGCTGGGGTTGGATCCAGACGCAGCTTTCGCCCGAGCAGGTATACACGCTCGAAGCCCGCTACGACGAAGCCATGGTGTTCTCGGACTATTACTCGGGTCAGTTCCTGCAGCGCGTGATGCAGCTGCTGGGGCCGAACACCGCGGTCGTCGTCACGGCCGACCATGGCGAAAGCTTCTCGCACAGCTACGGCGCCCATACCGGACCCGGGCTCTACAACGAGATCACCAACATCCCGCTCATCCTCAAGCTGCCGGGTGAGACCACCGGCCGGCGCTGTCATGATGTTGTCCAACAGGCCGATATCGCGCCGACGCTCGCCGCGCTGGCCGGAGTCCCCGCGCCGGCAACGTGGCCAGGCCGCTCACTCGTCGACGCCTGCATCCCCGGGCAGGCCGACCCCGCCGCGAACCGCCCCATCTTCACCATGAACTTCGAGCAGAATCCGCGTTTTGCGGTGCTGCGGACCGGCTCGGTCGCGGTGATCGACGGCAGGTGGAAACTGATTCACTATATGGGGAAGCTGCACTATCCTTTCATGCCGCCGCTGCACGATGAGCTTTACGATGTCGTTTCGGATCCTGACGAGCACCACGATCTCGCGGCGCAGCAGCCCGCGGTGGTGCAACAGCTCTTGGGCCTGATCAACACGCAGCTGGCGCAGCACGGTGGGCGCGTGATACCGGGCAGCCCCACCGCGGCGCCAATGCCAATGCCGCCGGAGCAGAGCGCGGCTATCCAGAAGCCGAGCGACACGTCGGGCGGCGGGGTGGCGGCAGGCGCGCCGTAACGGCGTCACAGAGTCTGAAGGGGGGCCGGCACCGGATCCGGCGGAGCTGTCGCATGCGACTGCTGTACATCGACATCGATACCCTGCGCGCCGATCACCTCGGCTGCTATGGTTATCACCGCGCAACAAGCCCCAACATCGACCGGATCGCCACATCCGGCATCGTCTTCGAGAATGTCTATGCCTCGGACGTGCCCTGCCTTCCGAGCCGCACGGCCCTCCTGACCGGTCGCTTCGGCATCCACAACGGCGTGGTAAACCACGGCGGCACCGACGCGGACCCGGCAATTGACGGGGCCGAGAGAGGGTTCTTCTCCCGCCTGCACCTCGATTCTTTTCCCAACCGCCTGCGGGAGAAGGGCCTGAGAACGGTGACCGTGAGTTCCTTCGCCCACCGTCATTCGGCATTTCACTGGTACGCTGGCTTCGATGAAGCCTACAACGTCGGCAAGTGGGGGATGGAGACCGCGGAGGACGTATATGTCGTCGCCTCCGATTGGCTGCGCCGGCGCGGCCGCGAGGACGAATGGTTCCTGCACGTGCACTTGTGGGACCCGCACACGCCCTATCGCGCGGCTGCCTCGTATGGACAGCCGTTCAGGAACTCGCCCACTCCCGGCTGGCTGACCGAGGAGGTTCGCGCCCGGCACTGGCTGGGCTGCGGGCCCCACAGCGCCAGGGAGGGTCGCGGCTTCAGTCCGAACGAGTATGACCGCGCACACTACCCGCGCCAGCCGCAGGAGATCGCCGACATGGCGGCGGTGCGCGCAATGTTCGATGGCTACGATGTCGGTGTGCTGGCCGCGGACCGCTGCGTCGGCAGGCTGTTAGAACTGCTCGGGGACCTCGGAGTGGAGAGCGATACGGCGATCATGATCTCGGCCGATCACGGCGAAACGCTGGGCGAGCTCAACATCTACTGCGATCACCAGGCCGCGGACGAGCACACGACACACGTACCGCTGGTGCTCAGGTGGCCCGGTCTCGGGCACGGCCGGCGGCGCGCGCTGCATTACCAGATCGACGTCACGGCGACTCTGCTCGAGCTTCTGGGCGAGAAGGTGCCGGAGAGCTGGGACGGGCAATCCTTCGCCGCGGGCCTCGAGCAGGGAACCGACGTCGGCCGCGATCATCTCATCGTGTCTCAGGGCGCGTGGACGTGTCAGCGCGGGGTCCGGTTCGGCCAGTGGATGCTGATCAACACCCTGCATGGCGGCTACCACCTGTTCGATGACGTCATGCTGTTCGATCTCGCAAGCGATCCCTTCGAGCAACACAACATCGCGGCGGCGCGGCCGGACGTGGCGGCTCAGGGGCTCACGCTGCTATCGCATTGGCACGCCGCGATGGTGCGCAATGCCGCCCGCGGGCGCGATCCGCTGGAAAACGTGATCCTGGAAGGCGGACCCTTCCACGTGCGGGGGGAGCTGCCCCGGTATCTCGAGCGGCTGCGGGCGACGGGACGGGGCGAGCTCGCGGTGGCGCTCGCAGCAAGATACCGCTGACCGCTCAGGGCGCCTGCCGCCAGTCACGGACGAATTCCTCCAACCCGGATGAGTCGAGGTCCGAGACGGCGGCGAACGACATGGCATTTGCCTCCCAGTGCACCACGTTGTATCCGTCACGGCCGGCGCGCGCGGGTACGCCGGGTCGGCCGGACACCGGCCAGACGAAAAGCTCGATGACGTGCTTGCCGCGCGAGTAGACGAGCACCGCGACGCTTCTGCCGTTGAGGTAATCGAGGCGGCCGCCGACGAGCGGAAATCCCTCGGCGGCAAGGTCCTTCACCGGCGGCGCGAAATCGAGTCTGCCGTCGAACCAGGGCTTGACCGTGTGCTGATTGGTCGATACGACATCCAACAGGTGGCCCGGCTGCAGCGCTCTGACATGATCGTCGACGAGTGCCGCAACGATGTCGGGGCGGCCCAGCGGCAGAACGGTCAGCAGGATCGCCGCGGCCAGCGCCGCACCCGCACCGAAGGTCGCCAGGCCGCGCCACGGCAAAGAGGTGCGGCGGTCGGGCGGTGGCCGTACCGCTCCAACGCGGCTTGCGACCGCGCGGAAGAGCTCCGGGTCGGCGCGATGATAGGTGGCGCGCCGCAATGCCTGGCGCGCGGCCATGATGGTGGATTCGTTCCGCCGGCAGACCGGACAGTTGGCGCGGTGCTCCGCCAGAGCGGCGGATGCCGCCGCATCCAACTCGCCGTCGAGCTCCGCCTGCAGCAGCAGAAGCTTGCCGCAATCGCCGGCGCTCATCGCTTCTCCTGCGCCGCGGCCGCCCGCGTCAACGTTCTCCGCGCCCGCCAGAGGCGCGACATCACCGTGCCTATCGGAACCGAGGTAACCTGCGCAATCTCGCGATACGAGAGCTCCTCCAGCTCCCGCAGAACGAGGGTCTCACGCAGCTCCACCGGCAGCTCCTCGATCAGTGCATCGATCCGAGCCAGCTCGTCGGACCTGATCAAGGCAGTCTCCGGATCGTCCGTCGGGTCGGGGATGTCCTCGATCGCCGCGGCCTCACCGCCGGCCGCAGGCCCAACCACGCGTTCGCCATAACGTGCCTTGAGCGCGCCGTAGGCGGTATTGCGCACGATCTGCAGAATCCAGGCCCGGCTGCTGCCGCCGCGGAAGCTCGGAAAGTAGGTCAGCGCACGCACCATGGCCTCCTGGACCACGTCCTCCGCCTCTGCACGGCTGCCGGTGAGCCAGCGGGCAAGATTGAAGGCTGCATCCAGGTGCGGCAGCGCCACGGTGGCAAAGGCGTTATCCGAGCCCATCAAATGATTATAGATCGCGGCCCCCGGGGTTTTATTCCCCGATATTTTTCAGGCCCGATGGCGAATACCGGTCGCGCCGCGCGAGTCTCCTTTCACGTCAGCAGCACTGCGTGGGTCAATTGGAGAGAGCAACAGCATGAGTAAACTCGTTGGATCGAAAGACGTGGGGCGCCGGCGGGCCTTGAAGCACCTGCTGTGGGGAGGTGCCGGCATGGTGTGGACCTTCGCAGGCGGGGTGCCCCGCCTCTTGCGCGTGGATGGCGAAGCGCGGGCCGCAGAGAGGGGCGAGCTCACCTTCGGCCAGATCAGCGACTCGCACATCGGATTCAAAGCCGGCGCGCATCCCTCCGCCCAGGACACACTGGCGGAAGCGGTCGCCAGGATGGCCGCACTGAAGCCGGACTTCGTGATCCATACCGGAGATGTGAGTCATCTGTCGGCGGCAGAGCAGTTTGCCGTCGCCGCCGACATCATGCAGGGCGTAAGGCGGCAGGTCTATTACGTGCCTGGCGAGCATGACACCATCGGCGATGGCGGGAAGCTTTTCTTCCAACGCTTCGGACGCGGTAGCAGTGGCTCCGGCGGCTGGTACAGCTTCGACGCACATGGCGTGCATTTCGTGGGGCTGGTCAACGTGGTGAACCTGACCCAGGCCGGACTCGGCTGGTTTGGCCCCGAGCAATTGCGCTGGCTCGACCAGGACCTCCGGCACCGCAGCGCCAGCACCCCCCTCGTGGTCTTCACCCACATGCCGATGTGGTCCATCTACCCGCAGTGGGGCTGGGGCACCGAGGATTCGGCGCCCGCGCTCGCCGCACTGCGGCGGTTCGGCTCCGTGACCATCCTCAACGGACACATCCACCAGGTCATCCAGAAGGTCGAGGGCAATATGACCTATCACACCGCCGACTCGACCGCATTTCCGCAGCCCGC
Source organism: uncultured Pseudomonadota bacterium (assembly GCA_963833085.1). Lineage (GTDB taxonomy): Bacteria > Pseudomonadota > Gammaproteobacteria > Steroidobacterales > Steroidobacteraceae > 13-2-20CM-66-19. The sequence goes on along the minus strand of CAWHWV010000036.1, from coordinate 96,608 downwards.
GCCGGGCGTTGGACCCGGACCCGGTCCGTTGCAGGTGCCGGCCGACAAACTGAAGACGCTATTGGGCATCCGGCGCCTCGATGTCGTGGCGAACCGGGTGGCCTTCACGGACATCACTCTTGCCTGATGAGGACCAATAGATGAAACACTTTTCTCGACGCCACCGCGTCGCCGCACTCGTGGCCGCGGCCCTGACGATCGCCTCCACGGCGGCGTTGGTTCACACCGGTCGGGCTGCCGCGGCATCTGTGGCTGCTGCAATGAAGCCGGCCGTTACCATCAGCAACTACTCGTTCCATCCGGCCACCCTGTCGGTCACCAAGGGGTCCACGGTGATCTGGGTCAACAAGGATGGCGACGTTCACACCATCAAGAGCACGGGCGGCCCCGAAACGTTCAATTCGCCTGCGCTGGACAGTGGCAATCAGTTCGGATTCACGTTTCATCGGGCGGGGACCTATCACTACACCTGCTCGGTGCATCCCTATATGCACGGAGTGATCGTGGTCCGCTGAGGGCGCTCGACTCGCGCGCGTCCACCCTCTTTACCCCATCCGGTCGTTGGAGTACCCTCCGCGCCCTTCTTTTGGAGCAGAGGTTTTCCCAGTTGGGCAGTAGTCGTACGAGTGATGGCAGGTCGCGCGCGCGCCGCGAAGTCCTGTGCTCGGCAGGGCTGGCCCCGGGAAAACTCACCGCGGCGAGCCGCTGAGCCGCATGCCCCACGGGGGCCGGCGCCGCCGATTCCCTCGCTGTCACCCGGCCGTCAATAAAGCCAGCGTATCCTGTGGAGTGCACTGCACTGCCACGGCCGATTGCGCGGGTGTGTAAATGGGCTGCGCGGCCGCTCGGCGACCGCGATCGAGCGGGCGTCATGCGCTCGAGGGTGGTGGATCATGTTCACAAAGCGCGCTTTTCCGATCCGGATCATCGGCTACGGACGCGGCGCCGCGCGCGCCGCACGGATGGCCGTGGCTCGGCCGTCACGCGGGTGCATTGCCGTTTGGCTGCGAGATCCTGCCTCCGGCCGGCTCGAGCTGCGGTGGCAGCCCGCGCCGGAGAGCACTGTGCGGTCGGACGTCGACGACGTTGCCATAAGAGCCGCAGCATGATGCTTGCTGGCGGCGGCACCCGTACGCGGAGCGCGGCCGCGGCATTCGCCGCGGCTGCGCTGGCTTTTTGCGGGATCGATCAAGCGTACGCACAGACGGACACGGCGCCGCCACCTGCGCAGGCCGCGACCAACACTGCGGCCACCTCGGCATCCCAGCCGAGGTTCGCCATCTATGGCCAGGCAACCTACACCGAGCAGGAGACCGACGACTTTCACGCCCCTTACGCCGGGCCGAACAGCCTGTCGCCGGACATGGGGCGCGAGACCTCGGACGCGACCCTGTTTCTCGGCGCGCGCCTCTGGCGTGGCGCGGAGCTCTGGGTCAATCCGGAGGTCGACGAGGGAGCCGGGCTGGACGATACGCTCGGGCTCGCCGGCTTCTCCAGCGGTGAGGCGTACAAGGTTGGACGCAATCCGCCCTATTTCCGCCTGCCGCGCGCATTCATCCGCCAGACGCTGAACCTCGGCGGCGCGGTGAGCGATGTGGACGCGGAGCCCAACCAGTTCGCGCTGCCGCAGTCATCCGACCGGCTGGTCCTCACGCTGGGCAAGGTCAGTGTCGTCGACATCTTCGATACGAACCGCTACGCGCACGACCCGAGAGGCGACTTCCTCAACTGGTCCGTCATCGACGCGGGCACCTTCGACTATGCCGCTGACGCGTGGGGATACACGGTGGGCGGGGCCGCCGAGTGGTATGTGGGATCCTGGAGCTGGCGCGCCGGGCTATTCGACCTGTCGAACGTACCCAACAGCGAGGTCCTGGAGTCCGGCTTGGATGAGTATCAGGTCGACCTCGAGGCGGAGCATCGTCACGAGCTGTTCGGGCAGCCGGGCAAGATCGACGTGACGATGTTCGAGAGCCGCGGGCGCATGGCGCTGTACCAGGAGGCCATCGCGTACGGAGAGGCCAACGGATTGCCGCCGGAGCCGGCGCCGGTGCGGCGCTATCGGAAGCGGGATGGCATCTCGCTGAACCTCGAGCAGCAGCTCACAGCCGATGTTGGAATGTTCGCGCGCCTGGGCGACGCGGGCGGAAATGTGGAAACCTACGATTTCACGGACATCGATTACACCGCATCAGTAGGTGCGTCGGTGAGCGGAGGTCCGTGGCACCGGCCGGGAGACACGGTAGGCGTTGCCCGCGTCGTCAATGCGGCATCGCTGAATCTCCGCGAATACCTGGCAGCGGGCGGCCTCGGGGTCCTGGTCGGCGATGGACGACTGCCACACGCCGGCCATGAGGACATCCTGGAGACTTACTATGAGCTGGCTGTCGTCTCGGCCGTGCAGGTGACGCTAGACTACCAGTGGGTGCAGAACCCGGGTTACAACCGCGACCGCGGACCGGTGTCGATCTTCGCATTGCGCGTGCACGCGGCGCTGTGACGGCGAGCGTAGAATGGTATTTCCGCTGGCTCCTGTAATAGAATAAGAATTACAGCAGCAGCACAGTTCCACAGCATCGGGACACGACATGGCGGAACCGATCGGCGGCCCATCGCTCGACCTGATCACGGTCGGCCGGTCCTCCGTGGACCTTTACGGCGAGCAGGTCGGCGGGCGGCTGGAAGACATGGGTTCCTTCGCCAAATACGTTGGCGGAAGTCCCACGAATACGGCGGTCGGTGCCGCGCGATTGGGGCTGCGCGCAGGATTGCTTACCCGCGTCGGAGACGATCACTTCGGACGCTTCATCCGCGAGGAACTCGCCCGCTGCGGGGTCGACGTCTCCGGCGTCATCACCGATCCCGAGCGACTGACAGCCCTCGCAGTGCTTGGAATCCGCGACGAGCGGCACTTTCCGCTCCTCTTTTATCGCGAGAACTGCGCCGACATGGCGCTCTGCGAGACGGACGTCGATCCCGCTTTCATCCGCCGTGCCGGCGCCATACTGATCAACGGCACGCATCTGTCGCGACCGGGCGTACGCGCTGCGAGCCGCAAAGCCGCAGAGCTCGCGCGCGCGGCGGGCAACCGGGTCGTGTTCGACGTCGACTACCGACCGGTGCTGTGGGGATTGACGGCGCCGGATGCCGGTGAGAATCGCTTCGTCGCGAGCCCCGCGGTCACCGCCCAGCTGCAGGAGATCGCGCCGCTTTGCCACCTCATCGTCGGCACGGAGGAGGAATTCCACATCCTCGGCGGCTCGACGGACACGGTGAGCGCACTGCGCGCCGTACGCGCGCTGACGACGGCCACGCTGGTGTGCAAGCTCGGAGCGCACGGCTGCGTGGCATTCGAAGGCGCTATCGGCACCAGGCTGGACTGCGGCGTGAAGGCGCCGGGCTTCGACGTTGAGGTATTCAACATCCTGGGCGCCGGCGACGCATTCATGAGCGGTTTCCTGCGCGGCTGGCTACGCGCGCTGCCGATCGAGAGTTGTTGCCGGTATGGCAACGCCTGCGGCGCCATCGTGGTCTCGCGCCACGGCTGCTCGCCGGCCATGCCCACGTGGACGGAGCTGTCGACGTTTCTCGACGCGAAATGGCCGCGGCGGCTGCGCGAGTCGGAGGAGCTCGAGCACTTGCACTGGGCCACGACGCGTGCGCCGCGACCCGCGGAACTGTTGGTGCTCGCGATGGATCACCGCGGCCCCCTCGAGACGCTTGCCGCCGAGCTTGACGCCGCGGAGTCGGCGCTGGAAGCATTCAAGTCGCTGGCCATCGAGGCCGTCGACCGCGTCGCGCGCGGTGATCCGCGTTACGGCATCCTGCTCGACGGCCGGTTCGGCCGCCAGGGCCTGGAGCGCGCCGCCGATCATCCGTACTGGATCGGGCGGCCGATCGAGCAGAGCGGCTCCCGGCCGCTGCTGTTCGACGGCGCGGCGGATGTTGGCTCGACGCTGCGCGCCTGGCCGCAGAATCACGTGGTCAAATGTCTGGTTCGTTACCATCCCGATGACCCGGAGATGCTGCGACAGCGGCAGGAGGAGCGGCTGCTGTGCCTGTACAGCGCCTGCCGCGAGACTCGCCACGAGCTGTTGCTCGAGGTCATCGCCTCGCCATACGGGGACGTCGCAGGGGATACGACCGCCCGGGTGCTCGAGCGGCTGTACGGCCTCGGCATCCGACCGGACTGGTGGAAGCTCGAGCCGAGCGACGACCCGGCAGCGTGGGCCGCGATTCAGGACACGATCCGCCGGCGCGACCCATTGTGCCGCGGCGTTCTCGTGCTGGGTCTTGCCGCCGATGCGCAAAGCCTGGCGTCCGCCTTCCGGGCGGCGGCACCGTTCGAGCTGGTACGCGGCTTCGCCGTTGGGCGTACCATCTTCGCCGAGCCCGCCCGGCGGCGGCTCGCCGGCGAGGCCGGCGAGGCCGAGACGGTGGCCGCGCTCGCCGCCAACCTGCAGGCCGTCGTGGCCGCATGGCGCGAGGCACGCCCGAATCCGCCGGCCTGAATTGCAGGAGACAGCCCGTGACGCGGATCCGTCTGACCGCCGCCCAGGCCACCGTGCGCTACCTGGCGAGCCAGTTCGTCGACCAACAGGGCACCGTGGTGCCCTACTTTGCGGGCGCGTGGGCCATCTTCGGGCACGGCAACGTCGCCGGGCTCGGCGAAGCGCTGCACGCCGCCGGCGAAGCGCTGCCGACCTTCCGCGCGCACAACGAGCAATCCATGGCCCATGCGGCGATCGCCTTCGCCAAGGCTTCACGGCGTCAGCGCGCCATGGTCTGCACCAGCTCCATCGGTCCCGGCGCGCTCAACATGGTGACTGCCGCCGCCGTTGCGCACGTCAACCGCCTCCCGGTGCTCTTCCTGCCGGGCGATGTGTTCGCCGGGCGGGGGCCCGACCCGGTGCTGCAGCAGGTGGAAGATTTCGCCGACGGCACCGTGAGCGCCAACGACTGCTTCCGCCCGGTGTCACGTTACTTCGACCGCATACAGCGGCCGGAGCAGCTGGTCGCGGCGCTGCCGCGCACCATGGCGACTCTGCTCGACCCCGCGGGCTGTGGACCGGTCACGCTGGCCTTCTGTCAGGACACGCAGACGGAGGCCTGGGACTTTCCCGCCAGAATGCTGGAGCCCGTCATCTGGTCAATCCGACGACCGCCTCCGGCGCTGGAAGAGCTGCGTCGGGCCGCTGAGGATCTGCGCGCGGCGCGCGCGCCGCTCATCATCGCAGGCGGCGGCGTGCTCTACTCGGCCGCCGAGACGGCACTCGATCAACTGGCGCGCGCCAGCGGAATTCCTGTGGCGGAGACCCAGGCCGGACGGGGCGCGCTCGCCTGGGAGCATCCGCAATCGCTGGGCGCGATCGGAGTCACGGGCACGAGCGCAGCCAATGCCGCGGCGGCCGCCGCCGATGTCGTGCTCGCAATCGGCACCCGCTTGCAGGACTTCACCACGGCCTCGCGCACACTGTTTCCCAAGTGCGCGCGCTTTTTGCAGGTGAACGTCAACACTTACGACGCATACAAGCACGGTGCCGCCGCCGTCATCGGCGACGCTCGCGAGGTGTTGGAGGGCTTGCGGCAAGCCCTTGCCGGCCATCGGGTTCCCAAGGCCTGGAGCGACTCGGTGGTGGCCGAGCGCATTGCGTGGCAACAGGCGTGGACCCAAGCCGTGCGGCCGCCGGAAGCGGCGCAGGCTCTCCCTTCCGACGCGCAGGTCATAGGGGCGGTCGGTCGCTGGGCGCGGAACGAAACCACGGTCGTGTGCGCGGCCGGAGGTCTTCCCGGCGAGCTGCACAAGTTGTGGCGACCCGCGCGTGCCGGAGGCTACCACGTCGAATACGGCTTCTCGTGCATGGGATACGAGATCGCGGGCGGTCTCGGCGTCAAGCTCGCCGACCCCGAGCGCGAAGTCGTGGTGATGGTCGGCGACGGCAGTTATCTGATGTTGAATTCCGAGATCGCCACCGCCGTCATGCTCTGCCTGAAGCTGGTGATCGTCGTGCTCGACAACCGCGGCTTCGGCTGTATCAATCGCCTGCAGAAGGCCACGGGCGGTGCGCCATTCAACAACCTGTTGGCCGATTCCCGGCAGGAGAAGCCCGCAGCGGTCGATTTTGCGGCCCACGCGGCCGCGCTCGGGGCCGAAAGCGAAAAAGTGCCGGATGTCGCAGCGCTGTCCGCGGCTCTAGAGCGTGCGCGCGCGGCATCGCGCACATACGTGATAGTCATCGACACCGACCCGCAGGCCGCGACGGATGCCGGCGGCGCTTGGTGGGACGTGGCCGTCCCCGAGGTATCGGAAAGGGATTCCGTCCGCGCCGCCCGCGCTGAATATGAAAAACTCCGCAAAGCGCGTTGGGAGCGTCAATGAGCGTTCGTTTCGGGGTGAGCCCGATTGCCTGGATCAATGACGACCTGCCGGAGCTCGGCGGCGCGACGCCGGTGGAAACGGTGCTGCGTGACGCCCACACGTTGGGATTCGAGGGAATCGAGCTCGGCGGCAAGTTCTCGCGCGATCCGGTGCAGCTCGGCACGCAGCTCAACGCCCATGAGCTCGCACTGATCGGCGGCTGGTGGTCGGCCGCGCTGCTGGTGCGCACAGTGGACGAGGAGATCGAGGCGCTGCAGCCGCACCTGCAGCTCCTCGAGGCGCTCGGCAGCAGCGTGTTCATCATCGCCGAGTGCAGCAACAGCATTCACGGCGACCGCCGGCAGCCGCTCACCGCCACCCCTTGCCTGCCGGAGGAGCAGTGGCCCGCTTTTGGCAACCGGCTGAATGCGCTCGCGCGTTACCTGGAGGACCAGGGTCTGCGCCTGGCCTACCACTTCCACCTGGGCACGGTCGTGGATGGCGAGGATGACGTCGAGCGGTTCGTCGCTCACACCGACCCATATGTCGGTTTTGTAGTCGACACCGGGCACGCGGCCCTCGGCGGCATCGACGCCGAGCGGTTGATCCGTAGTCACCCGGAGCGGGTGGTACACGTGCACACGAAGGATGTGCGCCGCAAGGTATTCGACGATAACCTGCGGCGCGGCGGCAGCTTCTTGGACGGCGTGCTGGCGGGAATGTTCACTGCGCCCGGCGACGGCGATCTCGACTTCCGCGGCGTGGCGCAGGCGCTCATCGATATCGGCTACGACGATTGGATCGTGGTCGAGGCGGAGCAGGACCCGGCGCTCGCCGATCCGCGTGTCTACGGCCGGATCGGTCTCGACACCGTGCGCCGGCTGCTCGCGCCAGCGCGTCAGCCGGCAGGAGGCGGGCGATGAGCCTGCGGGTGCGCCCCACGGCGCCGGACGCGGAAGGTCGGGTTCTCACCATCACGCCCGCGAGCGCCGGCTGGAAATATGTCGGCTTCGAGGTGCGCCGGCTGGCCGCAGGACGAGAGATCGCGTTGACATCGGCCGGCAACGAGACCTGCGTCGTCATCCTGACGGGCACTGCCGACGTTCATGTGGGTAATCTGACCTTCTTGGGGCTCGGCGGCCGCAAAAGTGTCTTCGACGACGCGGCGCCCGGCGCAGTCTATGCGCCGGCCGGCTCCCGCATCGCCATCCAGGCTGGCAGCGAAGCCGAGATTGCGCTCTGCAGCGCGCCTGCCGCCGCAACCGGCGAGCCGCGCGCCATTGGCGGCGAGCGGATGCCGCAGGAGGTCAGGGGCGAGGGCACCAACCGCCGCCTGGTGCGCAACGTGCTGCCGGAGACCGAGCCCGCGGAGCGGTTGCTCGTCGTGGAAGTGATCACCCCCGGCGGGCACTGGTCGAGCTATCCGCCGCACAAGCACGATACCGATGCCCCGCCCGCCGAGACCCAACTGGAAGAGACGTACTACCATCGTCTCAACCCGCCGCAGGGCTTCGCTTTTCAGCGCGTCTACACGGACGATCGCAGCCTCGACGAGACGGTCTGCGTGGAGGACGGAGACGTCGTGCTGGTGCCGCGCGGCTACCATCCCGTCGGCGCGCCGCACGGCTACGATCTCTATTACCTCAACGTGATGGCCGGCCCGGTGCGGAGTTGGATCATCCGCGATGATCCGGCCCACGCCTGGCTCAAGCGCCGCCGCTGAGCGCCACCGGACGACCGGTGGCGTGGGAACGCCCCGCGGCCTCCGCGAGCTCGAGCGCGTGAACCCCGTCGGCGAAGCCGACTGCGGGCTGCTCGCCGCGCAGCACGGCCGCGAAGTGGTCCATCTCCAGCCGGTACGCCTCGGCGTAGCGCTCGAGAAAGAAATTCTGGAAGGGTGCTTTGCTGGCCCCCTCCTCGTCCCAGACCGACACGGTGGTGGTCGTCAGGTTGTCCACGCGAACCGAGCCGCCTGACCCGAATGCCTCGATCCGCTGGTCGTAGCCATAACCGCTACGCCGGCTGTTGCTGATGAGCGCGATCCGCCCCGAGGCGGTGCGCAACAGCACCTTCGCAGTGTCGATATCGTCCGCGGCGCCGATTGCCGGATCCACCAGGCAGGCGGCCATGGCATAGACCTCCACGACCGGCTCCGCGAGCAGCCAGCGCGCGACATCGAAATCGTGAATGGTCATGTCCTTGAAGAGGCCGCCGCTCACCTTGATGTAGCTCACCGGCGGCGGCGCCGGGTCGTGACTGATGATGTGCAGCGTCTCGAGGCGGCCGACCGTCCCCGCCTGCAGCTGCTGCCGCAGTGCGCGGAAGCTCGGATCGAAGCGCCGGTTGAACCCGAGGAAGAGCCGCGCCCGGCCGAGCGTCACCGCCGCCGAGCGCGCGCGCTCGGCGCTGAGGTCGACCGGCTTCTCGCAGAAGATGGCCTTGCCCGCGGCCGCTGCCTGCTGGCAATGTGCAAGATGTTGGTCCGTCGGGCTGGCGACGATCACTCCCGCGACCGCAGGATCGGCCAGGGCGCTCTCCAGCGTGGTCGCCGTCGCGCCGTACCGGGCCGCCAGCGTCGCGGCGGCGTCCCCGATCGGGTCGATGACATACTTCAGCGACAGTGCGGGATGTGCCGCTGCATTGGCCGCGTGAATCTTTCCTATCCGGCCGCCGCCGATCAGTGCCACCGCGGCACGAGTTTCTGGTCTGACTGACATGCTCACGTCCTTTCCCGCGCGGACTGTCCGCGTCGGCCGCTGCCTCCGCGGCCTTCGGGCCGCAACTTGCGATTGCTGCGAAATGCGTGTCCGATCACGAGTGCCTGGGCAAGACACATCGACGCCGCCAGCGAGCGGAAGCCGCGGATCTCCGCCTCCTGCACCCGCAGCACGGTATCGGCTTCCTTGGCGATCGGGCTGACCGCACTGTCGGTGATGGCGAGAATGGCTGCCTTCTGAGCGTGCGCGGCGCTCACCACCTCCAGGGTCTCCTCCGCGTACGGACGGTAGCTGACGCAGATAAGAAGGTCTCTCGAGGTGATGGCGGCGGCCTGCTGGCGCCATAGGCCGGCCACACCGTCCACGAATACCGTGCGCTTGGCGCTCTGCTGCAGGGAGTAGGCGAGATAGGCGGCCACGGGAAAGGCACGGCGGACACCGACGACGTAAACCGTGTCCGCCTGCTCCAGCAACCGGAAGGCGGAAGCGAGCTCGACGGTGCCCACGGTATGCGTCAGTTGCCGCACCGCCAGATCCGTGCCTTCGGCAAATTCGTGCAACAGGCTCGCGGGATCACAGGGCGCGTTTTCCAGCCGCTCCATGGTCTGGCGCACGCGCTCGCCGTAGGCGGCCGCCGGGTTGGCCGCGACCAGGTCGGCGCGAAACACCCGCTGCATCGGGCTCGCGCCATCGAAACCGAACTGCTTGGCAAAGCGCACGATGGCGGAGGGTTGGACGCCACTGCGCTCCGCTATGACGGCCAGCGTTTCCAGCGCGACCTCGTTCGGCGCATCGAGAACGTAGTGGGCGAACTGGCGCAGCCGCCCGCTCAACGAGTCATAACGCGCGAGGATCGCCGCGCGCAGCTCCGCGGCCGTTGTTGGCGCCGTGCTCTGCTGCGAAGCGCGGCTCATCGGCTGCCGTATCCGCCCGTGCGCTGTCCACCCGGGAGCTGGAGTTGCTTCATATTTTTCACATTGACAGAAATTAAAATAATCATACCATCGGTCGCCGGGAGGTAACAGCCATGCCCAGCGGTGACCTCGAGTTGCAACGCAGCTCGCCGACGATCCCGACAGCGATCAGCCGTCAGCTGCGGCGGCGGCTGCTCCTCATCAGCCTGATCGCGTCCATCGGCGGCCTGCTCTTCGGCTATGACACCGGCGTCGTGAACGGCGCGCTCCTTTACATGGGCCGCGACCTCAGGCTGACGCCGGCCGACGAGGGCCTGGTCACCGCGGCGCTGCTGTTGGGCGCGGCGCTCGGCGCGCTCCTCGCCGGGCGGCTCGCTGACCGGATCGGCCGCCGGCAGACGCTGTGGCTGCTGGCCGGCACATTCGTCGCGGGCGCGATCGCCTGCGCCCTGGCGCCCGACCGTGCGGCGCTCGCCGCCTTCCGCTTCCTGCTCGGGCTCGCCGTCGGCGGCGCGTCGGTCGTAGTGCCGACCTATCTCGCGGAGCTCGCCCCACCCGCGCTCCGCGGCCGGCTGGTGACCCAGAACGAGCTGATGATCGTCTCGGGGCAGCTCCTCGCCTTCGCCGTCAACGCCGTGATCGCTCAGGTGTGGGGCGAGTCGCATGTCGTCTGGCGCTGGATGTTGGGTGTCGCCGCGGTACCGGGAATCGCGCTCGGCATCGGCGCCGTGTTCCTGCCGGAAAGCCCCCGCTGGCTGATCGCGCGCGCGCGCGGCGCGGAGGCGGAGGCGGTGCTCGTCCGCCTGCGCCCGCCCGAAACGGCGGCCCTGGAAGCGCGCGCCATCGCCGCTCTTGCCGCGGCGGAAGCCTCGTCGGATATCCGCGGCTGGTCGGCGCTGCGCATTCCCTGGGTAAGGGCTGTGCTGCTGGTCGGCATCGGCATCGGCATCGTTCAGCAGGTGACCGGCGTCAACTCCATTATGTACTACGGCACGCAGATCCTGTCGCGGTCGGGGCTCGGAATCCAGGGCGCCCTGGTCGCGAACGTGCTGAACGGGGTCGTCTCGGTGCTCGCGACGTTCATCGGCATCGCCCTCGTCGGCCGCACCGGCAGGCGGCCCATGCTGGTGATCGGGCTCATCGGCACGACCTCCTCGCTCCTGCTGCTCGGGGTCGTCTCCCTCCTGTTCCAGCCATCGCCCTCTCTGGCCTATCTCGTCCTGGGCGCCATGGCGCTCTTCCTCTGCTTCCAGCAAGGCTTCGTGTCGCCGGTCACCTGGCTGCTGCTGTCGGAGATCTTCCCGCTCAAGGTGCGCGGCCTCGGGATGGGGGCCGCGACGCTGGTGCTCTGGGGCGCGAACTTCGTGGTCGCCTTCTCCTTCCCGCAGCTCGTGGCGGGATTCGGCGTGTCCGCGACGTTCTTCGGCTTCGTGGCGGTGGGAATCCTGGCGGTCGCCTTCTCGGCCCGCTACGTCCCGGAGACCGGCGGGCGGACCTTGGAGGCCATCGAGGAGCTGCTGCAGGGGCGCTATTCGCGCAACGCCGAGCGCCGCTGAGCGAGCGACGATCAGGCCCCTCCCCGCGGGGGGTGTCGCGGGAAGGGGCCCTCGAGGGGGGCTAGAAGTTGTAGCCCACCGTGAAGTTGACCTCCCGGCCGTCATACGGACGGGCGAGCACCACATCGCCGACGCCCACCGCCCCGCCGGTAACGCGGGCATTACCCTCAGTCAGCGCCAGCGTGTTGGTGAGGTTCGTTCCCTGCACGCGGAACTGCCAGCGCTCGCCGACGTCGACGACCAGACCGGCACTCAGCATGTTGTAGGTTCCGAGGGGCTGCGTACCGGCGATGTCGCTGTAGCGCTGACCGGCGTGCTCATAGGTGAGCCACGTGGTCACATCGCCCCAGGCGGTCGCCGCGAAGTAGCTCGGCGTCACCCGGACCTGGACCTTCGGCTGCCGCTGCAACGGCGCGCCGTCGATCGAGGCGCACGCCGTCACGCCCAGGATGGTCGTGTACGGCAGGCAGGCATAGTCGTGGTCGTAGTGGCCGTCCACGTAATCCCCCACCACTCGCACCGTGAACCCCTTGAACACGGTGACGAACCCATCGACGTCGACGCCGTTGGAGAGAGCGCCATACTGCCCGTATTGGCCGGGTATGGCCACACCTTCCAACGTCGTGCCCTGATAGCGTATGCCGTCGAACGTGCGGTGAAAGGCACTCACGTCCAGATACGAGAAGGAGGTCTGGAACTTGAGGCCGGCCTCGTAGTTCCGGATGGTCTCCACGGGCGGAAACGTGTACGGAGCGTTCACATGTGCGTAGACGATGTCATCGAGCGAGGCAAGGTGATTGCCGGAGTTGGCACGAACATACGCACTCATGTTCTTCGAGAACTCGTAGTTCAGGCCGCCGGTGAACGACGGCATCGTATGAGTGTAGTGCTCGCGATCCCAGCCGCCGTTGCAGATCGGCACTTTGTTGTCCCACGTGTCGTAGATCGTGCCCAGCATCTCGTCGGTCGTGAGGCAGGCGCGCTCGTGCAGGTCTTCGTTCTCCAGGCGCGCACCGACATCGGCAAGCCATGGGCCGTCATGCCAGCTGTCGGAAATATACGGCGCGACGTTGCGTCCGTCGCCGTGCCGCGCCGGATTGTTGTAAGTGCCGTTGTCGTTGACGAAGCCCTGCGGGCTGGTCAAATCGTAGGTATTGCCGTTCTGCTGATAGCTCAGGGTGATCAGCGAGGCGTTCGGCGTGGCCGTCATCAGCGCCTGGTCCGCGATCCAGTTATCGTTTTCCGTGTAGTCCGCAAAATACACGCCACCGGTCAGCGTATCGTCCTCAAACAGCTCGCGGCTCACCCGAAACTCGTCGGTGATGCTCTGGATCGACTTCTGGATGTAGTGATAGCTCTGCGTGATGACGTCGGCCGACAGGGGAACGGCCTGGCCGCTGCCCGCATAGAGCGCCTGGATATTGGTCGTGGTCGGGTTAAAGCCCAAACCGCCATTGAGATTGTTCTTGTCCGCCGGCGTGGTGCCGTTGCACCAGCCGGCAGGCTCCTGCACGTTGCAGCCGTAGAGGTACATGCTGAGCGGCCGCGGATTCTGGCCCGAGAACCAGCCGTTGGTGTCCATGCCACCGCCGTCGATGAGAAAGCCGTTGTGCAGCGTCCAGCCGCCGAGGTGCTGATCGTAGTCGGAGCCAAGGAAGTAGAGTTGGCTGCTGCGTCCGTTTGCCAGGTTCGTGCTGAGGAAGCCGCCGGTGTCCGGATTGGGTAGCGTGACGTTCTGATTGCCGTAGCCGTTGAACGTTGACGTCAGCGGATTGAAGCCCGGATATCCCGCGAAGGAGGCGCTCCCGCTTTCGACCAGCGGAATGGGAGTGACGTATTCGTCCTTGTCGTCGAGTACGCGTCCCCAGAAAGTGACGGAGCCGCCGTCGAGGTCGTGCTTCAGCGTGGCCGTGAACTGGCCGCCGGTATCCGCAGGGAACTGCGAGTTTCGGACGCCGTCCGACACCCGGTAGAAGCCGCCAACGCTTCCATACCACCCATCGGCGATAGTGAAGCCATCGTAGGCGTCACCGCGCCATTCCCCCTCCGTGCCGTAGGTGGCACTCACGGTGCCGCCCGGCGAGGTGTCGCCGGTCTTCAGGATGTAGTTGCCCGTGCCGCCTATCTGGCCGGGCCCGAACACCGCGGCCGGTCCGCCCTGCACCACCTCGAGCCGCTGCACCGTATCGTCCAGGCGGATGAACGAGGCCGTGTCCATGTAGGAGAGCATCGGCGAGCCATAGACCGGCATGCCCATGATCATGGTGGTGAAGAACGGCGTGTCGCCGCCGCTCGGGAAACCCGCCACCTCGACGTTGAGCCCGGTCTCGCCACCCGAGGACTCCGGCCAGATGCCCGGCGCGATCTTGAGGATGTCGGCGGCGCTCAGAGCATTCGATTCCTTGATGAGCTCAGCGTCGGCCGTGACCACGTTGTAGCTGGCATCCAGCTTGGTGGTCTGGCTGGCGGTGGCGGTCACCACCACTTCCTGCAGGCTCTGCGAAGTCTGCGCCGAGCCAACTGTCTGCGGGTTCTGGGCGCCGGCTGCCGCGGCCTGTGTCCCGGCCGGTGCGGTCTGCGCGTGCGCCGGCGCCGCGGCCAACGCAGTCGCGGCGAGAATACCGGCAACGACGGCTGCAACGCTGCCGCTGCGGGCATCCCTGGCGCGGCCGGGCGACGAGTGGGGAGAACGGGCGGCAGCGACATTGCCGCCGGTGACGGCCAGCGGCCGGATGGATCGCGCCCTCTTGCCGGATACTCTGTTGGTTCTCATCGGCAACCCCTTCCTATTGTTGAAGCGCCGCGAGCATACTGTAATGAAAATTTCGATGTCAAGACGATTGGAATGGACATATTGGCTTCCGGCCGCGCTTCCCCGCATCGGGCACATCGCCCGCGGGCATTTTGGCCCGCGATTGTTTCCGATCGACTACAATCCGGTGACGCGCACGAGAGGGGCTCGAATTGAAACGGCTGAAGATGGGTCTCGTTGGTCCTGGCTTCATCGCCGCCCAGCACATCGAGGCGGTGCGCCGTCTGGGCGATGTGGAAGTGGTGGCCCTCGCCGGCTCGAGCGTTGACTCGGCGCGCCGGCGCGCTGCCGAATGGTGCGTCGACCGGGCATATGGCGACTATCGCGAGCTCATCGCCGACCCGGACGTGGATGTCGTTCACAACACAACGCCGAACCACCTTCATCTCGAGGTTTCGCTCGCGGCGCTGACCGCGCGCAAGCACGTCATCTCGGACAAGCCGCTTGCGGACAGCGCTGAGCACAGCCGCGCGCTTTGGGACGCCGCACGGCGTTCCGGCGTCGCCCACGTGGTGACATTCAACTACCGCGGCAACCCGCTCGTGCAGGAGGCGCGGTCCATGGTGAGCCGCGGTGAGCTCGGACCGCTCTGCTACGTGCACGGACAGTATCTCCAGGACTGGCTGGCCGATGAGCGGGTGTATTCGTGGCGGCTCGATCCGGCGCGCGGCGGCTCGAGCTCCGCGCTGCGCGACATCGGCTCGCACTGGTGCGATCTCGCCGAGCACGTCACGGGGTTGCGGATCGAGGCGGTGCTTGCGGACCTCGGCACGGTGGTCGCGCAGCGGGAGGTGTCCCGCACGGCGGGCGGCACGTTCTCACGGGCGACGACCCGGGGACGGCGCAAGGTCCGCATCAAGAGCGAAGACCTCGCGACGGTGCTGCTGAGGTTTCGAGGCGGCGCCAAGGGCTGCGTCGCCATAGGCCAGGTACTCCCCGGTCACAAGAATGACCTGCAACTCGAGGTCTGCGGCCGCAAGGCCTCGGTGCGGTGGCTGCAGGAGCGGCAGAACGAGCTCTGGGTCGGGCGATTCGGCCAGCCGAGCAGTGTGATCGGCAAGGACCCTTCCATCCTATCCGCCGACGCCGCACGCTACGCGCATCTGCCGGCCGGGCACCAGGAAGGCTGGGCGGATGCTTTCCGCAATGTCATTGCGGATGCGTACCAATGGATAAGAGAGGGGGCAAGGGCCCAGGCGCGGCCTGCCGCGCTCGCGACGTTCGCCGACGGTTATCGCAGCGACCTGCTCGTCGAAGCGATGCTCGCGAGTCATGCCGCGGGTGGTGTCTGGCGGAAGGTGCCGCACGTCCAGTGAGTCTGGCGGCCGCGTGCGTCCCGGAACAAACATTCCAATGTTTTTGACAGCGAAATTACATTGCAATAACCTGCGCGGCATGCGACAGCGTGCAACGCGGCGTGCACTCCGGCACGCCAGGCCCGGGTTTTTCGACTGAGGCGCACCCGCTCGTGCTGAACAACTCGATGAAGCTGCGGCTGAACGCGATGATGTTCATGGAGTTCTTCACCTGGGGCGGGTGGTTCGTCACCATGGGGAGCTTTCTCGCCCTCAACCTGCACGCCACGGGGGAGCAGAGCGGGATCGCCTATTCGACCCAAGCCTGGGGCGCGATCATCGCGCCCTTCATCGTCGGACTCATCGCCGACCGGTATTTTGACGCGCAACGGCTGCTCGGGATCATCCACATCATCTGCGGCGTGCTGATGCTGATGCTGGCGCGCGCGCACGATTTCGCGCACTTCTATCCGTACCTGCTGGCATACATGATTCTGTACATGCCCACGCTGGCACTGGTGAATGCCGTCGCATTCCGCCAGATGGAGGTACCGGCGCGGGACTTCCCCAAGGTACGCGTGTGGGGAACGATCGGGTGGATCGTCGCGGGCCTGGTGATCAGCTATTTGTTCGCCTGGGACGCGCCCGCGGCGCTTGCGCACGGCGCGCTGCAAAATACCTTCACCATGTGCGCGGTGAGCTCCTTCCTGCTCGGCGTTTACAGCTTCACGCTGCCGCGCACACCGCCTCTCGGAGCTGCGCACCGCGGGCAGAGCCTGGGAAACCTGCTCGGCTTCGACGCGCTGGAGATGCTGCGCGAGCGCAATTTCGCGACCTTCTTCTTCGCCTCGATCCTCATCTGCATACCGCTCGCCTTCTATTATCAGGACGCCAATCAGTTCCTGACCGAGATCCATATTGCGCACGCGGCCGGCAAGCAGACGCTCGGACAGGCGTCCGAGTTCTGCTTCATGCTGCTGTTGCCGCTCTTCCTCAGGCGCTACGGGATGAAGGCGACGCTGCTCATGGGCATGGTCGCGTGGGCCTGCCGCTATGCGCTCTTCTCCCTGGGAGACTCCTGGCACATCGAGTGGCTGCTGCTCGTCGGGATCGCCCTGCATGGGCCCTGCTACGACTTCTTCTTCGTTTCCGGCCAGATCTACACCGATACCCGCGCCGGCCGGGAGCGGCAGGCCGCCGCCCAGGGTCTCATCACCCTGGCGACGTATGGCGTCGGGATGCTCATCGGCTTCTCCGCCGCTGGCGTCATCACCGACCGCTACAGTGCGGCGGGCGGCCATGACTGGGTGACGGTCTGGGCCTATCCCGCGGTGTTCGCATTCGCGGTGGCGGTGCTCTTCCTGTTCTCGTTCCGCAACGAGAGGATCGCGCATGCCGTCCCCCAGCACTAGCGCCGGCGCCTTCCGGCCGCGGCCGATGAAGCTCAGCATCCTCACGGCGGCGCTGCAGGAGCTGACGCCCAGGGAACGGCGGGAGGCGGATCCCGATCTCGCCATCGAGGAGTGGCTGGCGTTCGCGGCAGAGATTGGCGCGCCCAACATCGAGCTGTCATGCGCCCTGCATCCCACGCAGAGCGACGTCCCGCCTGCGGCGCTGCTCGATCCCGTCGCCAACACGCTCGACCTGCGAAAGCCCTTCACCGCGGCGCGGGCCGCGCGCGCGGAAAGCGCGATGCGCTCCACAGGTGTCGGGCTGTCCGAGATCGGTTACTTCGACAACATGCTCGCCGCGGACGAAGCCGCCCGCAAGGTCAAGCACGATCTGATGCTTCATGTGTTCGATGCCGCGGTACTGTTGCGCTGCGACGCCGTAGTCGGCTTTGTCGGGCGCAATGCGAAGATCGGCATGGACGCGAACCTCGACATGTTCGAGGAAGTATTCATCCCACTGCTGCGAGAAGCCAAATCGCGCGGTCTCACCTATCTGGTCGAGCAATGCCCGATGCCGGGCTGGAACGTCACGGACGCATGGCACAACAACATCGCCTATGCGCCCGGTCCCTGGATCGCGCTGCACCGCATCTGCGAGCGGCATGGTGTCGGCGACCAGTTCCGCATCCACTATGATCCCTCGCACGCCATACTCATGGGGCAGGACACTCGTTCGGTGTTCCAGTACCTCAGGGACTCGGGCTATGCCTTCCTGATCCAGCGCTTTCACGTCAAAGGACAGGTGATCGACTCACGCGGCATTGCCGCGTGGGGATACGGTGGCCAGACGATGCAGCGCGGCGATCGCGATGGCGACACCCCGCGCGCCAACCCCGCGGAGCAGTTGAACGCCTGGAAGAAACAGACGGTCTTCGCCGAGCACGAGCTGCCGGGCACCGCGCGCCATGACCCCCTGGCGTACCTGCAGAACCGGTCCGTGGACTGGCTGGACCACCAGCTCGCGGCACGCGAGCTGCTCGATCTCGATCCGGAGCGGACGTATCTGGTGCTGGAGCACGAGTATCCCAAGGCGCGGGTGCAGGACAAGGCAATCCTCGGACCGATCCTCGCCGGCTCGCTCGCCTTCGCGCGGGCGATCGACGAGGCGGCGGCCGCGATGTATTCACTGCAGCGCGATGTGCTGGCGCACCGGGGCATCCCGGTACAGGGGTACGGCCGGGAAGCCTACCGAACCTAAGCCAACTTCAACGACGGAGCATTGATCGATGCCATTCGTGACGGCAAGCACTCAACGCGGTCCCTACGACGTCATCATCGTGGGGTCCGGCGCGGGCAGCGGACAAGCGGCCTACACCTTGTGCATGGAAGGCGTGCGCGTGCTGATGCTCGAGGCCGGTCGCCAATACACACCGGCCCGCGAGAGCGCGATGTTTCAGACGCCGGATATGGCCCCGCTCGGCGAAGCCGGTACCCCGGACAAGAATAAGGGCTTCTACGACGCGACGGTGAACGGTGGTTGGGACGTGCCCGGTGAACCGTACGTCTCCGTCCCCGACAAGTGGGGCGCGCACTTTACCTGGTGGCGCGCGCGCATGCTCGGCGGCCGCACCAACCATTGGGGCCGCATCTCGCTGCGTAACGGTCCCTATGACTTCAAGCCGCGCAGCCGCGACGGGCTGGGGTTCGACTGGCCGATCACGTACGACGATGTCGCGCCCTACTACGACAAGGTTGAGCTGCTGATCGGAGTATACGGCGGCGACATCTCGCGGGAAAACACACCGGCCGGACCCGGGGACACTCTGCTGCCGCCGCCGAAGCCAATAGTCAGCGATCACCTCCTCATGAAACGTGCGCCGCCGCTCGGCATCCCGGTTCTGCCGGGGCGCCGCGCGGTGCTGACACGCGCACAGGATCACCGCACCATCCCGGGCAGGCTGCACCCGGGCAATCCGCGGGCACAGAAGATCCTCGCGGATGCGATGCGCAAGCGCTCGCCATGCCTGTGGGCCACGCCTTGCGGGCAAGGATGCGCCGTGGCCGCGAACTACCAGTCCACCACCGTGCACCTGCCGCCGGCGCTGGCAACGGGAAACCTTGATGTCATCACGGACGCGATGGTGTATGAAGTCACCCTGGGCAAGGATGGGCGCGCGAACGGAGTTAGATTCGTAGACGCGACGACCGGGCGGCATGAGCATGTCAGCGGACGGGTGGTCGTGCTCGGGGCGAGCGCATTCGAAACCGCACGCATCCTGCTCAACTCCAAGAGCGGCCAGTTCCCGAACGGGCTGGCCAACTCCAGCGGCCTGGTCGGGCGTTATGTACTGGACACCGTCGGCAGCTCCGTGAGCGGACAGATCCCGCTCCTGGAAAGTCTGCCGCCGCTCAACGAGGACGCCGCCGACGGACTGCAGGTCTACGTCCCCTGGTGGCTCTACCAGGAACAGCTGGCGCACAAACTGCCGTTCCCGCGCGGCTATCACATCGAATACGGCGGCGGCAAAGGGATGCCCTCCATCGGAACGTGCGCCGGCCTCGAGTGGCTCACGGGCGGCAGCTACGGCAAGAAGTTCAAGGAGGATGCGCGGCGATATTACGGCTCGTTCGTCTACTTCGATGGGCGGGGCGCCATGGTGCCGAACGACAACTGCTACATCGAGATCGACCCGAAGGTGAAGGACAAATTCGGCATTCCGGTGCTGCGCTTCCACTGGCAATGGGGCGACTACGAGCAGCGCCAGGCAGTCCACATGCAGGAGACCTTCGGTCAGGTCATCGAGGCGATGGGCGGGCGCGTGCAAGCGCCGGTGATCACCGACCCCGTGAAGGCGATCGCGCCCGGCGGGTACATGATCCACGAGGTCGGCGGCACCATCATGGGGGCGGACGCGCGCTCGTCCGTCACCAACAGCTGGTCGCAGACCTGGGATGTCCCCAACCTCTTCGTGGCCGATGGCGGCGTGTTCCCCTATAACGCGGACAAAAACCCGACCTTGACGATCATGGCGCTATCGTGGCGCATGTCCGATCACATCCTGGATCGGATGCGGAGACGAGAGATATGACCGACAGGCGTACGACCATCAAGCTGATCGATCGCGGCAGCAGCCGCGTTCCCGGCACTTCGTGCCCGCGCGACCTACATGTTGGAGCCGGGAGCATCGGAGCCCGGCAATGTGCGACGGTTCGAGCCCACCACGCACGGGTACGGACCTGACCCGGACCTGATCAAGGCCTATGAGAAGGGGGCGTTCTGGCCCTTGACCATGAATGCGCAGCAGCGGCAGCTCGCAGCGGCGCTCTCCGACCTCATCATCCCCGAGGACGAGCATTCCCCGGCCGCTTCCAAGGTGGGCGTCGTGGACTTCATCGACGAGTGGATCAGCGCGCCCTACCCGCTGCAACGTGAGGATCGCACTACGGTGTTGCACGGCTTTGCGTGGCTGGACAGCGAAGCCCAACATCGATCCAAGCACCCATTCGCCAGGCTGCACGAGGCGCAGCAGCGCGCAATCTGCGATCCTATTTGCAATGCAAGCCGCGCCTCGGCGAATCTGCAGGGTCCGGCGCAGTTCTTCGCCACGTACCGTAACCTGACGGCGGCAGGGTTCTACACCACCCTCGCCGGCCGCAAGGACTTGCAGTACATCGGCAACGTCGCACTCACTCACTTCGACGGGCCTCCCGTCGAATTACTCAAGAGGCTTGGCCTATCATGAAACTGTTCCCTGCACGTGTGAGGCGCGGATTCCGGCCGCTCGCACTTGCGTTGACTCTGGTGCTGTCGTTGGGTGGCGCGGCGGTTGCGGCCGCACAAAGCCCCTCTGCAGCCGAGCGCGGGCCTCTGCCGAGGGGGCAGGATCTACTGCAGGGCGGCGGCGCCTGGCAGAGCCTGATACAGGACCACTCCGCCCCGCTACTCCGCGGTTGGACCCATCCGGGGCTTCCCGCGGGCTGGACCATCCATCACGGCGTGCTCTCAAAGGGCGGTCCGGTGGATGATCTGGTGTCCACGCGAACGTACAGGGACTTCGACCTCGAGCTCGAGTGGAACATCGGCAAGGAAGGCAACAGCGGGATCTTCTATCGCGCAACGCACAAATACGACGAGGTCTACTGGACCGGACCCGAATACCAACTTCTCGACGACCGGAACACCGATGACGGCAAGCAGCGGATAACGGCAGCGGGCTCCGTCTACGCCATGTACCCCGCGCCGGCCGGCATCGTGCATGCCTATGGCCACTGGAACAAAGCGCGGATAGTCGTACGCGGCAGCCACGTCACGTACTGGATGAACGGGCACAGGATCGTCGATTATGACCTCGGCAGCCCCGACTGGAAGAAGCGGGTTGCCGCGTCGAAGTTTTCGGCTTATCCCGGATATGGCCTGGCGCCCGAGGGATTGATCGGTCTCCAGGGGAACCATCCGGGGGGCGTCAAGATCCGCAACATGCGGATCAAAGTACTTCCCTAGTTACGTGGCCGCACCGTTCCGTCGCCGTACGGCGCCGCCACGAACTCGGGGAGCTGCTCTGCCCATGCGGACAGCTCGCGCAGGCGCGGGTACGCCGCGTCCTTGACGGTTCCGGGCAGCATTCGTTCGGTGAAGTACCAGGCGACGGCCGTGCACACCTCGGCCGCATCGATGCGCTGCGCGGCAGGCCGTTGCGGCCGCTTCGCTAGGTCGGCCTCGAGCTCCGCGAATGCCGCATGCATCTGGCCAAGAACTCGGGCCGCCCAAGGCTCGTGCTGCTTCTGCGGCGGTCGGAGATTGCGCTCGTAGACGAGCTGTACGCTCTTTTCGCACGCGGCCAGCCCCAACCCGATCGTACGCAGCGCCGTCTGCCGCTCCGCGAGTCCATGCGGCATCAATGACCTGGGAGCCGCCAGCGCCTGGGCGTAATCGAGGATCAGGCTGGAGTCCATGAGTACCGTTCCGTCGTCGCACAGCAGCGTCGGCGCCTTCACGACAGGATTGATCGCGCGGAACTGATCGAAGGTCCGGAATACCGAGAGCGAGCGGTGCTCGAACGACAATCCGAGCAGTTGCAGCGAGATCGCCACGCGGCGGACGTAGGGTGAATCGAGCATGCCGATGAGCTGCATACGGCGTATACGATAGCACCTCGCGCGATCCGCTCGCGATCCCGCGGCGGCACTCAGAGGTGCCGGATCTCCGCGGGCGCCTGAGCGAGGGCCTGGAGAGCGTGAGTCATGGCCGTTGCGCCCGCATTCATCAAACCGTCGAGAGTCGTCGCCGCGCTATCCGGAAGAAAATCGGTCGTCCACTCGACGCGAGAGCCTCCGGCCGCTCGCGCATGCACTTGTACGGACCCGTTGTAGTGAGTGAACGGGAAATCCTTCGCTGTCACCGTCCAGACCAGCCTCCGCAGGGAGTCGGAACAGCTCACGATGGGCTCCTCGACCGTGCGTCCACTCGAGAACGTCACACGACGACCACCGGGGACGAGCTCCGTGTTCACCACGAAGCCGGGCACCAAGCGCGTATGCAGCGCGCCTATATCGCGAATCGCATCCCACACCGCATCCGGCGTCGCCTCCGTCAATACCTCTTTCGTGATCGATCCCATCACTCACCTCCGCCACAACCCGCTTTCAGACTAGACCCGAATGACCCCGCCCTACTTGGGAAAAATTGCTAACCTGATGCGGAGCACTTCGAAGGGATACGCGTGACCGGGGAAACAGGCATACCGTCCATCGTTCGGACCTCGCGACTGGCGGGAGTCGATGTGCTCCGGGGCCTGTGCGTCCTGCTGGTTCTACTGAACCACGTCAAGCTGCGGTTCTTGCTGAACGACTTGCCGGTGCGGGACGCCCTGCCCGCACCCATGGAGCAGGTGCTCTTCTGGTCCGGCCATTACGCCGTCGTGGTGTTCTTCGTGATCTCCGGGTTTCTGATCACCGGCCTGTCGCTGCGCCGGTGGGGCAGCC
Organism: uncultured Pseudomonadota bacterium; assembly: GCA_963833085.1. GTDB lineage: Bacteria > Pseudomonadota > Gammaproteobacteria > Steroidobacterales > Steroidobacteraceae > 13-2-20CM-66-19. The sequence goes on along the minus strand of CAWHWV010000036.1, from coordinate 73,583 downwards.
TGGGCGCTGTCGATATCGGCAGCTTCTACCGCATGCGATTCGCTCGAATTGCGCCCTGCCTGCTGCTCCTGCTTCTCATTCTGAGCGCGCTGCATCTCGCCGGCGCGTCGGATTTCGTCGTCCGTCCCGACCGCGCGTCCCTCGGGCGCGCCCTGGTGGCTGCTCTCACGTTCCATGTGAATTGGCTCGAGGGACACCACGGCTACCTACCCGGCGGATGGGACGTGCTGTGGTCCCTCTCCGTGGAGGAAACCTTTTACCTCATGTTTCCGCTTGCAGCCGTGCTGTTGCGCAGCGAGCGACTGTTTCTGCTGGTGCTGGGAGCGTTGGTGATCATCGGGCCCTGCAATCGCGCCTTGCTGGGCGACACCGATCCATATCCGTGGTGGGGTTACGCCTACTTGTCGTGCACCGACGCGATCGCCTTCGGGTGCATCGCCGCGCTGGCGGCTCATCATCGTCTCCTTGGGCCGCGCGGCTTGCGGCTCGCACTGGTGACCGGCGGCCTGATGACCCTGCTCACGATCGTGCTGTGCAAGGAGAGTGCGGGCACCGGGCTTGCCCGCTTCGGATTCAATCTCACCGCCGTGGAACTCGGAATCGCGCTGATGGTCGTCGCTTTCGGCAGTGGCGTCGGAAACCTGGCGATGGCGCGAGGCACCCGCTGGCTGCGGATCGTCGGCCGCTGCAGCTACGAGATCTACCTGTTCCACATGCTGATCGTCCTCGGCCTGATCGCGATCGTGCGACAGTTGCACGTGACGCGCGCTTTCTCGCTCTGGTATGCAGCCATGCTCGGCGGCAGCATTTTGCTCGGTTGTCTCATTGCCAAGGTTTACTCGGAGCCGCTCAACCGGCGGATCAGGACCGCCTCCGGACTCATCTTTGCGGACAGTCGAGCGCCTGACTCCCGGTTGACCACAGACTGATGGCGGGCATACCTTTCAGTAGTCCGCGGAGCCACCATGACTGCAGGCACAACAGCAGCTGAATACAGCAACGAGCCGGTGAAATACCCGAGCCTGCGGGTCATCGACTTGCCACAAGAAGCGCAGGCGGTGACGGAAGAGTACCGCAACCAGGTGCTCAACCGAGTCAATGACAGCTGCCTGCGTCTTGCCGTCTTCCAGGGAAAGTATCGCTGGCACGTGCATCCTGCCTCCGATGAGCTCTTCGTCGTTCTGGAGGGCGCCATCATCATCGAGCTCCAGGACGGCTCTTCCATTCGCGTCGGCCCGCTTCAGGCCGCAACGGTCCCAGCCGGCGTCGTCCATCGCACGATTGGTGTCGGCCGTACCGTGAATCTTTGCTTCGAGAAGGCGCAGGCTGAAACTGTGTTTTTGGACGCCCCGCATGCTTGACTTGCAAAACCGGGTGGCCCTGATCACACAGGCGGTCCTGCCGGGCATGCGCGCACGGCGATGGGGCCGGATCATCAATATCTCCTCGATCGGGGCCCGCATCGGCGCCGGCTCGGTAAGTATCGCTTACGCCGCCGCCAAGGCCGGAATCGAGGGCCTGACGCGTGGCTATGCACTGCGGCTCGCGCCAGAGGGCGTGTCGGTCAACGCCGTGGCACCGGGCTTGGTCGACACAGAAATGGGCCAACCGCTCATCGAAGCAGGCGTCGCCGCCCGTATTCCAGTCGGGCGCCCCGGAACGGGAGAAGAGATCGCGCAAGCCGTGTTGCTGCTCGTAGGAAACGCCTACATGACCGGGCAGACCATCGCGGTCAACGGCGGCTCGCTTTTCTCCTGACGACTACCTGGCAGCGACTCCCGCCGTGCTGTCGGGCGCCACTCTCTTGGCGATGTCAGGCGCTCTCGGGAACGTCGGCCACCGCTGCCGACCCCCGCCCGATGCGACGCGCAAGGGCATGCCCGAGGCCCATGGCGATGAGGCCGACGAGCAGATGGGTCACCTGGATCACCCAGTGATCGGCGCCGGGCATCAGGCTCAACTGTGTGACGCCGAGCGCCGGCACGATCAGGCTCCAGATGAGGACGATGAGAGCAAACCCGCGACAACCCGGCACGAGGAACCCAATGACGGCGAGTACCCACAGGCATATGACGAAAAGGCCGCCGAGCATCGTGTGGAGCTGCAGCAACGCAAGCGCGTGGCCCGTCCAGAAGAGGATCCCGAGCACCACAAGCGTTATGCCGAACAGGCTGAGGAGTAAGCGCGCACTGACAACGATGTACTTCACGGCGGCCTCGCATTTGATGGACTGCAGCCAAGGCTTCGGATGCCCGGGCCCACAACTTCAGGGATGCGGATAGTATAATCAACGCGAGCGCGCTGCCAGAGCGCCCCCCGTTGACCGGAGGTGGCTGTTGCGACCCCGAAAGACGCCTGTCCGGAATCCAGCCAACCGGCCCAAAACGATGCCGGCGGCGACCGCCAAAGGCCATGAGCGCTTCCTCCGGATCGCGCTCGCCATGCCCGCGGCGGAGACTTCCACCTCGTATGGAACTCCGGCGGTCAAGGTGCGCGGCAAGCTGATGTCGCGCTGGCGCACCGAGGCGGAGGGGGCGCTGGCCATCCGTTGTGACTTTCTGGATCGACAGATTCTCCTGCTCGCGCAGCCGGAAGTGTTTTTCCTGACCGACCACTATCGTGACTATCCAATGATTCTCATGCGCCTGGAGAAAGCGTCCAGGACAACGATTGCCGAGGCAGTGGAACGCGCGTGGCGGCTCGTTGCACCCGCAAAGCTCGTCAGACAGCGCGACGAGTCGCTGGAATCATGATGCCCAACGTCTCGCACAATCAGCGCGTGACAATCGGAGTCGGTGCGAACCGCAGTGTGTCCGGGTTGTTCGACCGGCCAGCCGGGGCGCGAGCAACGTACGTCCTGGCACACGGAGCGGGCGCGGGCATGGAGCATGCGTCGATGCAAGCCGTTGCCGCGGGGCTCGCGGAGCGCGGTATTGCCACGCTGCGCTATCAGTTCCCTTACATGGAGCAAAAGAGCCGGCGGCCGGATCCGCCTGCCCTCTGCCATGCGACGGTTCGCGCCGCGGTCGCGGAAGCCACCCGGCTGGCGCCGGACCTGCCGCTCATTGCCGGCGGCCGATCGTTCGGCGGCCGCATGACATCCCAGGCGCAGGCGCAGACTCCGCTGGAGCGGGTCCGTGGCCTGGCGTTCCTTGCGTTCCCTTTGCATCCCGCCGAGCGACCCGGCACGGACCGCGCCACACACCTGCAGCAGGTCGTCATCCCGATGCTTTTCATTCAGGGGACGCGCGACCAGCTCGCAGACCTCAGCCTGCTGCGGCCGCTCGTCGCAAGTCTGGGCGCCCGTGCCACCCTGCACCTACTGGACGATGCGGATCATTCCTTCCACGTTCCCGCCCGAAGCGGCCGTAAGGACTCGGATGTGCTGGCTGCCGCGCTGGATGCGCTATGCAGTTGGCTGGATGCGTCGTAGCGAAACTGAGCCGTAGAGATACGGGTACACAATAGAATGATGCGAAACATACAGGCGCCTTACCGCTTCATTTTGCCTGCGGCAGCGGCGGCCGCCGTTCTCCTGGTGGCGGGACCGCGAGTAGCGCGGGGTCAGGACGGCAGTCCAGGCGTGGCACCAAGCGCAGCTCCGGCATGCTCGAATGATGCCGGACTGACGCTTCCCGCCGGCTTCTGCGCCAGCATTTTTGCCGACAATCTGGGCCACGTCCGCCATATGGCAATGGCGCCGAATGGCGTGCTCTATGTCAATACCTGGAGCGGCACCTACTATGCCAACTCGCCGCCACCGCCCGGCGGCTTCCTGATCGCTCTGCAAGATACGGCCGGCCGGGGCAAGGCCAATGTCATCCGCCGCTTTGGCGCGACACCCGCACGCGGCGGACACGGCGGTACCGGCATCGCACTGTACAAAGGCTATCTCTACGCCGAGCTCAACGACCGGATCGTTCGTTACCGGATGTCGCCGGGCTCGATCGTGCCCACAGGTGCTGCACAAACCGTTGTCTCCGGGTTGCCGCTCACCGGTGATCATCCGATGCACCCGTTTGCAATCGACGCCGACGGCTGGCTATACGTCGATTCCGCCAGCCCGAGCAACTCGTGCCAGAGGCAGAACCGGATGCAGGAATCGCCCGGCATCGACCCCTGCCCGGAGCTGGCGACGCGCGGCGGCATCTGGCGGTATAGCGCGAACAAGTTGCATCAGAGATTCTCGCCCGCGGCCCGCTATGCCACCGGCATCCGCAATGCGGACGGCATCACCATCGATTCCTCGGGCCACAACGTCTACTCGACCCAGCAGGGCCGGGATCAGCTCGGGCAGAACTGGCCGAAATTCTTCACTCCGGAGCAGGGCGCTTATCTGCCCTCCGAGGAGGTGATGCACGTCGTGCGCGGCGGCGATTTCGGCTGGCCCTATTGCTACTACGACGGCGTGCGGCAGAGGCTCATGCTCGCCCCCGAATACGGCGGCAACGGCAAGCAAGTCGGCCGCTGCGCGCACATGCTCGACCCCGTCGCAGCTTTCCCTGCTCACTGGGCGCCCAACGATCTGTCGTTCTACTACGGAAAACAATTCCCGTCGCTCTACTACGGTGGGCTATTCGTCGCGTTCCACGGATCATGGAACCGCGCGCCGTTTCCGCAGCAAGGTTATGACGTCGTGTTCCAACCTCTGGCAGACGGCAAGACGTCGGGGAATTGCGCAATCTTCGCCGAAGGATTCGCAGGAGGCGCCAAGGATCCGGGCGCGGCGGCGCATCGCCCCGCAGGTTTGGCGGTCGGACCTGATGGCGCGCTTTACGTATCAGACGACGTTCGCGGACGCATCTACAGGATCGTGTATCGCGATGGCCCGGACTCCGGCGGAAGAGCCTCTGCAGTGACCGCCTGCCCGAACATGACGGCACTCGGCGGCGCGGCCGGCGGCGCCAATCCGTTGCCACCAGAGGGCATCCATCCGGCCGCAGGCTTGCCGGTGCCGGCGGGCGACACCCGGGAGACGGTCGAGCTCGGCGATCGCATCTTTCACGGCCAGGTCGCTGCGGGTACCTGCGCCGGCTGCCACGGCGCCAACGGCCAAGGCACTCCGCTCGGCCCCAATCTCACTTCCGGCAGATGGCTGTGGAGCAAGGGCAACCTGAGCGACATCGAGCGGACCATTCTTCATGGCGTTCCCAAACCCAAGGAATACCGCAGTCCCATGCCTCCGATGGGCGGCGCGCAGCTCACGTCCGCACAGGTTGCGGCTGTGGCGGCCTATGTCTGGGGACTGGGACACACCAAACGTTGATGGGGAAAATCTAGCGCCAGGTGGCACCATCGCCGGCGCTGCCCAGGCGGGGCGCGGGCCGTGACGGATTGGTCTTCGAGCGCGAGAAGCGAATCGGTGTCGCGAGGCCCGGGATCGACGGAATGCGGTAGCCTTCCGCGGGACAGTCGACCACCATGCCGCGCTCACGGGTATTGGGGTCAGCGAACGCCTCGGCAACTGTATTGATGGGCCCAGACGGCACCCCGGCGACCTCGAGTCGTGCCAGCGCATCCTCGCGTCGCAGCGCCGCCAGAAGCGGCGCGAGGGTCTGCTCCAGCGAGCTGCGGTTACGAACCCGGGCGCCGTTGCCCGCAAATCGCGGATCGTCCGCGAGTGAAGCGCACCCCAGAGCTTCACACAGACAGCGAAACTGCGCGTCGTTGCCCACCGCGACGACGATGAAGCCGTCAGCGGTACGGAACTCCTGATACGGTGCAATGTTGGGATGAGCGTTCCCCATCCGCGTCGGCGTCAGATTCCCGATCAGGCGATTCATGACCTGGTTGGCGAGAATGCCCATGGTGGAATCGAGCAGGGCCACGTCGACACGTTGCCCACGGCCGGACCGCGCCCGCTCGGCCAGCGCCGCCTGGATGCCGATAAGACCATAAAGACCGGTGACGATGTCGGTAACGGCGACGCCGACCTTCTGCGGCGCACGCCCCGGCTCTCCCGTGATATCCATCAACCCGCTCATGGCCTGAGCCACGAAATCGTAGCCCGGCCGATTCGCATAGCGTCCGTCCTGACCAAAGCCGCTGATCGAGCAGTACACCAGGGCCGGATTGAGCGGCGCCAGGCTGGCGTAGTCGAGACCGTACTTCTCGAGGCCGCCTACCTTGAAGTTCTCCACGACCACGTCAGCCTCCCGCGCGAGCCGCACCACCTGCTCGCGGTCAGCCGCCTTGCGGAAATCCAGCGCCAGCGATTCCTTGCCGCGATTGCAGGAGTGGAAGTAAGCAGCATCGGCGGCTGACCCATCTGCATTCGTGAGGAAGGGTGGCCCCCAGCGGCGTGTCTCGTCGCCGTCCGGCGATTCGATCTTGATGACCTGCGCACCCAGGTCGGCCAACGTCTGGCCGATCCACGGCCCCGCCAGCACGCGAGCCAGCTCCAGCACGCGCAGGCCCGCATAGGGAGCTTCTGTTCGGTCGGATTGCATGTCGATCACCTCGTCGCGGCAATTATGCCACCGGGCGCGCGGTTGATTGCGGCGTCTGATCGAGTTCGCTAAGCTCGTTGGCTGCTCATTTCCCGCGGCCCGCGAAGCAAAAACGCAAAGGGGAGCTCGAATGGTGAAGGTACTTGCCGAAGCGCAGTTCATCCGCGGCAAATCCTGGGTCGCGGCCCTTGCTACCGTGGCCGGCGTTGCGGCGGCGCTGTCGCTCGCGGCGGCGGCTCACGCCGCCGCACCGCACCAATTTCTCGACGGCAAGCTCACCTGGCGCGGCATCGGACCGAACATCGGCGGCCGGTCCGTCGCGGTCGCCGGGGTTCCGAGCGAGCGGAACCTGTTCTACATGGGAGGCGTCGACGGGGGCGTCTGGAAGAGCACGGATTACGGGGTCGACTGGCTGAACATCACCGACGGCAAGTGGCCGTCGGCGAGCGACAGCATCGGCGCCATCGCGGTCGCGCCATCCAATCCAAAGGTGCTTTACGTCGGAACCGGCGAAACCGACATCCGCAACGACATGATCACCGGCGACGGACTGTTCAAGTCCGTCGACGCCGGCAAGTCCTGGAAGTATGCCGGCCTGCGTGATACGCGCACGATCAGCGCGATCGTCGTCGATCCGCATGATCCGAACGTCGTCTACGCGGCATCGATGGGCCACGTGTTCGCTCCAAACCCCGACCGCGGCGTCTTCAAGTCGACCGACGGCGGCAAGACCTGGACCAAGATCCTCTTCGTCGACGACAAGACCGGCGCCATCGGCCTCGTGATGGATCCGCACGATCCCAAGGTTATGTACGCGGCGATGTGGCAGGCACAGCGCACACCCTGGTCACTCGATGACGGCGGACCGGGAAGTGGCCTGTACAAGAGCACCGACGGCGGCGTCCATTGGTCGAACATCGCGCGCAATCCCGGCCTGCCGAGCGGCGTCCTCGGCCGTATCGGCGTCGATGTTGCAGCCAGCAACCCCAACCTCGTTTTCGCGATCGTTCAGGCCAAGGGTGGCGGCGTCTTTCGCTCGGCCGACGCCGGCGCGACCTGGAAGCGCGTCAACGACAACTGGAGCCTGCGCCAGCGCGGGTTCTATTACACATGCGTCTATGTCGATCCGACAAACCCGCAAACACTTTACGTTCCGAACGTGGACGGCGTGTGGGTGTCCCACGATGGCGGCAAGGGATTCTCCATGCTCCACCTGCGGCACGGTGACGATCACATCGTGTGGATCAATCCGACGGACTCGAAGGTTCTGCTCGTGGGCACCGACGGCGGCGCGACCATATCGACTGACGGCGGCAACAGTTGGAGCAGCGATCAGAACCAACCGACGGGTCAGTTCTACCACGTCGCGCTCGACCAGGATTTTCCTTTCAATGTGTACGGCGCACAGCAGGATGAGGGCTCATTCCAGGGCCCCAGCGCCATGCCGGGAGGCGCGATCACGACCGGCGCGTGGCACGAGGTGGCGCTCGGCGAGAGCACCTTCGTCGCGCCACAGCCCGACTCCGACGACGTCACTTACGGCAGCGATTACTACACACTGATGCAGCGCTACAACCGGGTCACCGGCGCGCGAAAATCGGTGAGTCCGTGGCCGCAATACCTCGACGGCGTCTCCTCGGCGGAGATGAAATACCGCCTCGGGTGGACTCACCCGATCTTCTTCTCACCGGACGATCCGAAGGACCTGTTTCTGGCATCGCAGTACGTCATGGTGAGCCATGACGGCGGTAGCACCTGGAATACGATCAGCCCGGATCTGACGCGTAACGACCCGGCGACCGAAAAACCGAGCGGCGGCCCCGTCGATCTGGACCAGACGGGGGCGGAGATCTTTCCCGACATTTCCGCGCTTGCGGTTTCGACCGTCGACTCGCACGTGATCTGGGCGGGTTCGCAGGACGGCCTGGTCCACGTAACCGTCGATGGCGGTCAGCACTGGCAGGCGGTGACGCCCCCACAGCTGACGCAGTGGGCCGAGATTTCGTCGATAGAGCCTTCGCATGTCGCCACAGGCACGGCTTACCTCACAGCGCAGCGCTACATGTGGGACGACTACCGGCCGTACGTATTCGAGACCACCGACTTCGGCCGGCATTGGTCCGTTCTGACCAGCGGCTTGCCGGACGACGAGTCCGTTTTCGTCGTGAGGCAGGACCCGAATGACGCCTCGCTCCTGTTCCTCGGGACGGCGAACACCGTGTACACGAGCTTCGACGGCGGCCAGCACTGGCGGCCGCTCGGCCTCAACCTGCCGCACGTCGAAGTGCGCGACCTCGCAATCGATACGCGCGAGGGCGAGCTGGTAGCCGCAACGCACGGCCGCTCCTTCTGGATCCTCGACGATCTCGCGCTGCTCGAGCAGTTGGGCCACGAAGGACTGCCGGCGGCCGACTCGGCCTCTCTGTACGCACCGCAGGCCGCATGGCTGACCAGCGCCTACGGGCAGAGCGATGATGCCAAGTACCGGGAGCCGATCGGCTTGAACCCTCTCTTCGGTGCAACCGTTTTTTTCAACGTTCCGGCGAAATACGACGGCAAGACGCCGGTCAGTCTGGACTTTCTCGATGATCACGGCACCGTGGTGCGGCAATACACGCTGCACCTCAAGAAAAAGAGCCCAAAGCTGGCGCCCGTCGTTCGCGACAACCTCCTGCCTTCGCAGCAGAAGCGCTACGACGAGGAGAAGCTGACGGCGATATCGCCGGGCATGAACAGCCTGCAATGGAACCTGCGCTACCCGGACGCCACGGATGTGCTCGGATTCGAGCCGCCGGAGGAGACCGACGACGAGGTCGCCGACGCGCGCGGGCCGCTCGTGAATCCTGGCCGCTACACCGCCGTGCTCCACTATGGCGACAGGTCCTACAGACAGACCTTCCAGGTGAATCTCGACCCGAGATTGCATACGACGCCCGCGGCGTTGCAGCAGCACCTTGGCCTACAGCTCGCGCTGCACCAGGCCCTGGACCTGCTCGACAGGCAGATCAACGCGGCGATCATGGTTCATCAGCGCCTGGCCAAGGCCGTCGCCGCGCACAAACTCGGTACGGCTGCGGCGGCTCCTGCACTCGCCGCGCTCGATGAGGCGGTGGATGCCGTCGTACAGCGCAAGGTTCGCTCGAGCGAGGGCGACGTGATGAACGAGATGCGGTTACGGAGCTTCCTGGCGTATCTGCAGGCGGACATCGGCCTGGACTACGAAGCACCGAATGCCGCGCAGCTCGCTGCCTGCAATCGCCTCGAGGATGAGGCACGCAGTGGTGAGGCCAGACTGCAGGCCGCGACTGCGGCCGGCGAGCGCCTGCTGCAATAGAACGGCCATCCCCTCTTCGCGATACGTAGTGGCCCATACGAGCGAGGCCGCCTGATACACTGGCGATGTGAGCGAACCGCCTCATGTTGCCCGTGTGCTCGGCGGCCCGCTGCGCGGCGTCCGCAGCACCGAAACACTGAGTGGCCAACACTTCGGCCGTCATTGGCATGACGCCTACGGATTCGGCATCCTCGAGGCAGGCGCACAGCGCTCGGCGAGCGGCCGGGGTCGGGTCGATGCATTTGCCGGCCAGGTGATCACGACCAACCCCGGGGAAGCGCACGACGGAGCTCCGCTGGGCAGCCCCACACGACGGTGGCGTATCCTGTCCGTCGACGCGGACGTGTTCTCTTCGATCATCGGCCATGGTGCCGCGCCCGCGGAAATCACGCGACCTGTGATCGACGATCCGACTCTGTTCGATGTCCTACGGCAACTTTTCCGCCGGCTCGAGAGTTGGAACGCGCGCGCCGGAAACAGAGCCACCGAGGCGCTGGCCTGTGAGGAATCATTGGTCGCGGCGGCGGCGCAACTCATGGCGCGGCACGGCACGGCGCGTGTGCGCACCGACGCCCCGAGTCCCCATTTGCGGCAGCTGCGGGACCGACTGGCCGACGAACTCTTCGACCCTCCTTCCCTCGCGGAGATGGCGGCGATGACCGGGCTCAGCCGGTACCAGGTGCTGCGGCGGTTCGAGAAGACATACGGGCTGCCGCCCCACGCCTGGCTCCTTTCCCGCCGCGCCGAGTACGCGCTGCGTCTCATTCGCCGCGGCGAGATGCTCGCCGATGCGGCCGCGGCGAGCGGATTCTCCGATCAGAGCCACATGACGCGGGTATTTGTCCGCCACCACGGGTTCACTCCCGGTGCGTGGCGGAAAGCGGCGGCAATGCAATAGCGTGCAAGACCGTCCTGGCTCCTGAGAGATAGCCTGAGCTGGAACGGTCGCCGTCATCGGCGGCCATCACCACGGGAAAATCTCATGACTGCATGGCACATAGCGCAACTGAATGTCGGACGCGCCGTCGCGCCGCCAGGCAGCCCGGAGCTGGCCGATTTCATGGCCGCGCTCGACCGGATCAATGCACTGGCGGAATCCTCGCCCGGCTTCGTGTGGCGCCTGCAGTCGGCCAGCGGTAACGCCACTGACATCCTGGTGTCGGATGATCCGCAATCTCTCGTCAACATGTCGGTGTGGAGCTCCCTCGAGTCGCTCTTCGCCTTCGTCTATCGCTCGGGGCACACCGAGGTGATGAAGCGGCGCCGCGAGTGGTTCGAGAAGCCGACGGAGGCTCATCAGGTGCTCTGGTGGATTCCCGCAGGGCACATTCCAAGCGTCGACGAGGCGCTGGAGCGCCTGGCGCATCTGCGGCGAGAGGGCCCGACGCCACGCGCGTTTATATTCAGTCGGCGCCATCCGCCCCCAGGAGAGCTCGGATCTCCGCAGGACATGAAACCCGAGCCTTACTGCGTCGGGTGGGGACCCGCTGCCCTGAGAGAGATCTGACCCTAAGTAAGCCCGGCCCCTGAAGTCGGGATTGACTCCGCATAGTGTGTGAGTATACTCGTACACTCATATGGAGCAGTCACCGACCCTGCGGATCTTTACGCTGCAGCCCAGCTCGGGCGTTCCCATCTATCGCCAGCTCATCGATCAGGTGCGCCGGCTGGTGGCGAGCGGCCAGCTCGCGCCCGGTACGGAGTTGCCCTCGGTGCGCGAGGTCGCCGCGGAATACACCGTCAACCCGACCACCATTTCCAAGGCCTACAGCCTTCTCGAGGGCGAGGGTCTGCTGCAGCGCAATCGGGGCAAGCCCATGACGATCGTGGCCGGCCGGCAGAAGGCCGGATCGCTGCCGCAACGGCTGCGACAGATCGAGCCGCAGGTCGAGGCGCTCATACTCGCGGCTCGGCAACTCGACCTCAGCTCCACGGATCTTTGTCAATTCATCATCAAGAAGATGGGAGAAGAGTCGTGAGCGCACCCGTCGTCACCGCCCGCAATCTGGGCAAGACCATCGGCAGGAAGTCCATCCTCCACGACATATCCGTGAACGTGGAGCCCGGAAACGTCGTCGGGATCATCGGAAAAAATGGCGCGGGCAAGACCACGCTGATGGACGTCTTGCTGGGTTTCTCCCCGGCAACGTCCGGCAGCTCGCAGCTCTTCGGACACGACAGCTTCAACCTGCCCGGCGCCATCCGCGGGCGCATCGGCTTCGTGCCGCAGCAGGATGAGCTGCTGAGCATGCTCGACGGCCGGCAACACGTCGAATTGACGGCAGCCCTTCTCGGACGCTGGAATCACGAGCTGACAGACCGCCTCCAGGCGGCTTGGGGGCTGCCCATGGATCGCGCAGTGCAGAAACTCTCCGGCGGTGAACGCCAGAAGCTCGCGATTCTGCTGGCGCTCGGACACGAGCCGGAGCTGCTGCTGCTGGATGAGCCGGTGGCGGCGCTCGATCCCATCTCTCGCCGGCAATTCCTGCAGGAGCTGTTGGCGATCGCCGGCACTCCGGGCCGCACCGTCCTCTTCTCGACGCACATCGTCTCCGATCTGGAGCGCGTCGCGGACCGGATCTGGATCGTCCGCGACGGCACCGTCGTCTGGGCCGGCCCGCTGGATGAGCTCAAGGAGTCGGTCGTGCGGCTGAATATCACCGCCCGGCGGACACTACCCCAGCGTCTACCGCTTGAAGGAGTGCTATCGCTGCGCATTGCAGGCCACCGCGCCAACGCAGTGGTGTCGCGCTGGGATGAGAAGAGGCTTCCTGCACTGCGCGAAGCGTTGGACGCAGACGTCGACGTGGAGCCGCTGGGTCTGGAGGACCTTTTCGTGGAGTTCCACTCGTGAGCGGCGTTCTCGCTACCGTCAAACTGATGTTCACGGCATTGTCGCTGCAGCGGCTGTTACTGCGCGCCGGCGCAGTACTCGCGCTCCTCGGCGCGGCAGGAATGATTGCGGGTGCGCTTGGCAGCCCCCGCTGGTGGACTCCCGTTTCGATCCTCGGCTCATGCCTTTTCCTTGCTCCCTCCCCAATGCTCGTGGGTCCCGTGCTATTACGCTCCCTGGGGGCCTCGCGCACGATCCGCCTCATGCCGCATGGACGTTCACAACTTTTGCTGGGCGGCTTTTGCGCGCAGATCCTGGTCGCGTTGATTGCCGCCCTCGCGGGAGCAACGATCGTGGGTTATTCGGGAAATCCGCTGTTGCATGACCGCGTGTCAGCGGAGGCAGCCGCAGCCGCCGGCTTGTTCGTGTGTGCCTTCGCTCTGGCAACGCTCTCGCTCGTCATCCTGTATTACTCAAGCGCGCACCAGCTCGGGTTCATTTTCGTCATCGTCTACGGCGTCCTCTTCGAGGCGTTGTCCGTCGTATTTCCCCACTGGTCGGTCCATGAGCTCCTCACGAGCGCCTCTGGCCTTCTCATCGTATTTATCGGCGCCTTGAGTCTCTGGGCTCTGTTTGCCGCCGCCTACCTGGGCGCCGGAAGGATCACGCCGCCGGTCTTGAACGGGGAGGATAACCCGCTCATGCGATGGTTCGCGGCCAGAGATGGGCACGCCCTGATCGCCCATTCCGAGCGCAACGCCGCGCGCGTGCTGCTGACGGGAAAGCATTTCTTCGGGCTCCGCGTCACCCGGCTGCTGATCGGAGCCGGCGGAAGCGCCCTCTTCTTCTATTATCTCTCGTTGCGCGGTCTTCCGCCTCCCAACACTGCATGGGAAAGGTTCCTCGCTGTATTCACGGCTTACGTGGGCGGACTGCTGGCCGCACTCTCGATTCACCCCATGATCGGCCGGGCACGCTACCTCTGGTTGAAAACCCGCCTCGATCGCAGGCAGTTGTTCCGGGCTGTGGAGGCGGAGAGCTGGCGCACGCTGCTATCGGTCGATGCCTTTTTCTTTGCGCTTTACGCGTACGTGTGTTTGCTCTCGCGGGTACCGTGGTCGATCGTCACCCAGGTTCTCCTGCTGTCCTTGGTCTCTGGCGCCGCGATGATCTATGTGCTGCTCCAGAGCACCCGGAAGTGGCCGGTCGTGGACGCCCTACTGCTCATTGGATTGTCGGCGCTGTGGTTCTTCGGGCTGCTGCGGAGCGGTTTCGGCGGCGGCGGATTGTGGCTGCTCTTGCTGGTCGCGGCAGAGCTGCTCCTGGTTCCGCTGCTGCGCATCTGGGCGCTGTCCCGCTGGGCGCGCATCGATTGGATGATCAACCGGCCTCCCCGCCTCCCCGGTTGATGAGGTCAGCCGCCGGCTTCCCCGCCGAGCCAGCGCTTGGCGAGTGTCAGAATGGCCCGCGACTGATAACGCTCCGCGAGGAAACGCACCTGCAGGGCGAAAGACCGATACCGCTGCCCGTCGAGCTCGGTGAGGCGGCCCGCCCAGTGGAGGATGTCCCGCATGTTTCCCTCCAGCGCGAGCTCATGCAGGCGCTCGATCTCGTCCGGCGGCGGGGTGATGCCGCTCTCCTCGGCGGCCGGGACATGCACCAGCGCCCCGACATCCTGTGACCCTGCGGCGTTTACAACCTCTGCGGGCGCCGCGGCCGTCTGGATCGCGAGATCGAAGCGGAAAGTGCTGCCCTCGCCGACCCGGCTGCTCACCTCGATGTCGCTTCCCATCAGCTGCACGTATCGGCGGCTGATCGAAAGGCCGAGGCCGGTGCCGCCGCGGCGTTGCCCCTCGGCAACCTGTTCGAAGGGCTCGAAGATGGTCTGGAGCTGATCGGCGGCAATGCCGATGCCGGTATCCCCTACCTCGAATCGCAGACGCTGCGGCACGGGGCACCAAACCCGCAGACCCACCGAGCCGCGATCGGTGAAGTTCACGGCGTTCGCCAGCAGGTTGAGCAGCACTTGGCGTAACCGCCGCTCGTCGGCCACGATCGCATCCGGCACGTCCCCTGAGGTGTCCAGGGTGAAGCTCAGGGCCTTCATCTGAGCGCGAATGGATACCACCCCGGCGATAGAGTGCAGGAAGGGTCCGAGGGCGAGCGTTGCACTGTCGAGAGCCAGCTTGCCAGCCTCGATGCGGGCGAAGTCCAGCACCTCATTGATGAGGCCGAGCAGGTGCTCGCCGCTTTGCCGGATCACCTCGAGTGACGCTCGCTGCCCCTGACCCAGATCCTGGTCGCGCTCGAGCAGCGCCGTGTACCCGAGAATGCTGTTCAGGGGTGTACGCAGCTCGTGACTGATCTGCGTCATCAGATCGCTGCGCAGGCGGGTCTGCTGGCGCAGCTCCGCGGTGCGGTCCTGCACCCGACGCTCCAGGCCGGCGTTGAGCCGGCGGAACCGCAACACGAAAAGGCCCGTAATGACAGCGATCGTCAGCGCGCCCAGGAGCATGGTGAGCAGTAGCCGCTCCTTGAGGGCGCGTTGGCGCAGAGCCGCCGCCTGCTCCAGATCACGCCGGGTGAGCGCCTCGATCTCGCGCTGGCGGCTCTCGCGCTCGTACTGCCTCGCCAGCTCGAGCACCTGATTGCTCCTGCGCGTCCCGACGGTGCGGTCGGCGATCGCATCGGCGGTGACCGAGAGTTTATACGCCTGGCGGAAATCGCCGGCGGCGGCGGCGAGCGCGGCGAGCCGTCGTGCGCTGAGCATGACGTAATTCGGGAATCCGATCTGCTTGGCCAAGCCGTACGCCCGCTCCGCGTCGGCGCGCGCGGCGGGCAGCTCTCCCAGACTCTGCTCGTTCTCGCTGCGCGCGTTGAGTGCGAAGAAGAGCGCGATCGGCGTCGGATGACGCTCGTACCCTGCAATGGCCTCATCGAAGATCGGTGCCGCCTCGCGATAGCGGTGATGCACGTGCAGGAAGTTGGCGAGCCCCATGAGTCCGAAATTGACGCTGAGCGGAGCCCCGACCTGTCGATAGAGAGCGATGGCCTGCCGGAACAGCGACTCCGCCCGGGTCGTCTGCCCGATCGCATCGGAAGTGTTGGCGAGAGAGTCAAGGGCATCGCCCTCGAGCAGATGAGAGTGCGCGGCACGCGCATTGGCGAGCATCTGCGTGAAGTACCGGCGCGAGTCGGCGCCACGGCCGCTCTGCCCGAACGCGATCCCCAAGCCCTGCGCCGCGTAGGTGAGCGCCAGGGGATCGCGGTTGCGAAGCGCGATGTCGCGGGCGCGCATGCTCGTCATCACCGCCTGGTTGATCCGACCCAGGCGCAGATCCGTCATCGAAGCGCGCAACAACGCTTCGCCCACGAGTGCGGGATCGGACACACCGTTGAGCGCGGCAACCGCATCCGTCGCGGCCGCCTCGAGCTCACCTATCCGGCCCAGATTGACGCTCGTCAGAGTCAGGTTGAGATCGGCCTCGGCCTGACCGATGCGGTCGTGCGACCGCCGCGCAAGTGCCAGGGCTTGGAGAGCGTGCTGGTCGGCCTGGGCGGTGAGTCCAAGGTAGACCTCCGTCCTCGCCAGCAGATTGAGTCCCTGTGCCCGGTCGACGAGCGAGACGCCCACCGGCAGGGTAGCCGACAGCTGTAAAGCTGCAGCATAAGCCCGGGGGGCGTCGTTTTCCGCAAGTGTGCGGTCCGCGTCGACCGCGGCCCGCCACTGCGTGACCGACATCCGCGGGCCCGCACCGGCAAGCTCGAAGAGAAGCAGGGCGGCCGCCAGACCCACCGTTGGACCGGCGCCCCACCGCCCGCGGCGGCCAATCGCGCGGCAAATACCTGCCTCTCCCCCGGAAACTCGGCGAGTGTCATGATGCCAAGCCCGAGGCATGAATCCGCCGGCGCTGCGAATCAGGGTGCGCCCGATTGATTCGCGGCCGGCACCCGTGTAATTGAGTAGCATGGCCACGATCCTCATCGTCGATGATACACCCACCAACCTCGGGTTGATGGTCGGCCATCTCGAGGCGCAGGGCTATCGCGTACTGATCGCCCAGGACGGGGAGGAAGGGTTGCAACGCGCCGAGCTGACGCGTCCGGACGTGATACTGCTCGATGTGATGATGCCCGGGCTGGGTGGTGTCGAGGTTTGCCGCAGGTTGAAGTCCAGCTCGCGGACCCGCGAGATCCCCGTCATCTTCATGACCTCGCTCACCGATACGCGCGACAAGGTCGCGGGATTCGCCGCCGGAGCGGTCGACTACGTCACCAAGCCTCTGCAGGCCGAAGAGGTCATCGCACGGATCGAGGCGCATCTGAAACTGCACGCCGCTCAGATTCTGCTCGAGGAGCAGAACACACTGCTCGCCATGTATCGCGAGGACCTCGAGGGGCAGGTGGCGGAGCGCACGGCGGAGCTCCATGAGAGCAACCGCCGGCTGCGGGCCGAGGTAGCGGAGAGAGAGAGCGCGGAGCAACAGGCGCGACAGCTGAACGAGAAGCTGGAGGCAAGAGTGGCCGAGATGAGCGCGCTCATCGAGGCTCTCCGCCGTCGGACTGATCCACCGCGACAGGACTAGAGGCACTCGCCAACATCATTGATTACATTTCCAAGTAGCGAAAGTACGCGGAAGATCGCCTAGAATGCCGTATGGATTTCAATTCGGACCCCGGGATCGCCGAGCCGCTGGCGCGCGCCCGCGCGCTCGCCGCCAGGGCGGAGGATGCGGCGGCCCGGGAGGCGTACTTGGAAGTTCTACGCCGCGACCCGACTCACTTCGTCGCGCTGAACGAGCTCGGTAACCTGGCATTGTCCGGCGGTTTTCGCTCCGCCGCGCGCACCGCGTACGCGCAGGCCATCCAGCACCATCCCGCCAACAAAGTCGCGCATGTCAATCTGGCCAACCTGCTGCGGGTCGAGCGCGACGTCGCGGGCGCTCGCCGGCATTACGAGACGGCGCTGGCCATCGACCCGGAGATGCACGAGGCTCATCAGGGACTCGGCTGGGTGTTGGACGAGCTCGGCGAGCCTGGCGCCGAATGGCATCGGGAGAAGGGCTATGCGGGACATGCCGTGGTCGCGCAGCCTTACCGCGGCACCGGCACCGGCACACCGCTGCTGCTGCTGGTGTCGGCGCGTGTTGGCAACATCTCGACATCGCGTTGGCTCAGCGATCGCCGCTACGACGTAACGGCGATCTACGCCGACTATTACCCGCTTGACGCGAGACTGCCGCCACACGCTCTGATCTTCAACGCCATCAGCGACGCCGACCTCTGTGGCGAAGCGTTGGAGCGCGCGCGGGACCTCGTCGCCTGCAGCGACGCACCGGTGATCAACTCGCCGGCGCGTGTGCTGCTGACGCGGCGTCTTGACAATGCGCGCCGCCTGGCGGGCATCGGCGGCGTAATCGCACCGACAGTACGCAGCATGACGCCGCAAGCTGTGCTCTCGACCACTGACCTGCACCTCCCCCTGCTGCTGCGGCGGCCCGGCTTTCACAACGGCGAGCACTTTGCTCTGGTAGAGCATCGCGACAGTCTGCCCGAAACGGTCGCTTCCCTGGGCGAAGGTGAGCTGCTGGTCATCGGGTACCTCGACGCCCGCGGCGCGGACGGCATGGCGCGCAAGTATCGCGTGATGTTCATCGACGGCGTCGCCTACCCGCTGCATCTGGCGATATCGGCGGATTGGAAGGTGCACTACGTCACCTCCGCGATGCGCCACAGCGCTGCATTCCGCGAAGAGGAACGCCGTTTCCTCGAGGACATGCCAGGCGTGCTGGGTCCGCGGGCTATGGGCGCTCTGGCGCAGATCTGCGCCACGCTGGGCCTCGACTACGCCGGCATTGACTTCGCACTCGCACTGGACGGCTCGGTGATGCTGTTCGAAGCCAACGCCACGATGATCGTGTTCCCGCCGGACCCGGACCCAATCTGGGACTACCGGCGTGCGGCG
The DNA here is from genome assembly GCA_963833085.1 of uncultured Pseudomonadota bacterium. GTDB lineage: Bacteria > Pseudomonadota > Gammaproteobacteria > Steroidobacterales > Steroidobacteraceae > 13-2-20CM-66-19. The sequence continues at coordinate 55,002 of CAWHWV010000036.1, read as the reverse complement.
ATCGAAACGGTGGTGACCGCGGCCACGCGCATGGTGCTGAGGCGCGCCGGTCGCAGCGACGAGCTTGCGGCTCCGTCCGAATCCCGGACCTGATGAGGAACGAGCTCAATTTCTCCGGTGGCCCCGGCGCGCTGCCCGCCTCGGTGCTGCAGCAGGCTCAGCGGGCGGTGGTGGCGCTGCCGGAGACCGGCCTGTCGGTACTCGGCATGAGCCACCGCTCCGACTGGTTTCGCGGCGTGCTCGACGAGACCGAACGCAATCTGCGTACGCTGCTCGCCGTTCCGGATGACTATCACGTGCTCTTCATCCAGGGTGGCAGCAGCCTGCAATTCTCCACTCTGCCGATGAGCTTCCTGCGCGGCAGCGGTCGCACCGCGGAATACATCGTCTCAGGGTACTGGAGCGCCAAGGCGCCTCCGGAGGCCCGTCTCGAAGGCGACACGCGTGTCGTCTGGGATGGCGGCCCCGCGGGTTATCGAACTCTGCCGACCGCCGGCGAACTACACCTCTCGCCCGACGCCGCGTACCTGCATTACGTCTCCAACGAGACGGTGGAGGGGATCGAATTCTCCGAGACGCCGGGGCTACCCAGCGTGCCGCTGGTCTGCGACATGTCGTCGAATATCGCGGCGGCGCCGCTCGATGTGAGCCGCCACGACCTCATCTATGCTCACGCCCAGAAAAATTTGGGTCCGGCCGGTATCACCGTGGTAATCCTGCGCGACGGATTCATGCAACAGGCTGCCTCGCCGCTGCCGGCCATGTTGGATTACCGGGTCCACGCGGAAGCCCGCTCCGCGTACAACACACCACCGGTATTCGCCATCTACGTGCTGATGTTGGTTACGCGCTGGCTGCGGGACGAAATCGGCGGCCTCGCGGCGATGGCGGCGCTCAATCGCGCCAAGGCCGACCTGCTCTACGGCGCGCTTGATGCGCATCCGGACTTTTTTTGCATCCACGCGCTGCGCCCGCATCGTTCCGCGATGAACGTGGCATTCCGGCTGCCCGATGCGGCGACCGAGGCGCGGTTCCTGCGCGCGTCAGCAGAGGCCGGCTTCGCCGGCCTCGAAGGCCATCGCTCCATCGGAGGGCTGCGGATCTCGCTGTACAACGCCGTCACGCTCGAGGCCACCGCGACTCTGGCGACCTGGCTGACTGAATTCCAGCGTGGCCACGGCCAGCGGCGCCTCTAATGGGCCGGCGCGCCACGACCGCCGCCCTTGCCCGGTCTCACCAGCAGCAGCAGCGGCAGCAATGCGAGGAAAAAGATTCCCAGCATCTTGAAGTCATCCAGGTAGGACAGCAGCGTCGCCTGCTGCACGACGCTCTGGTAAATGGCGGCCAGAGTCGCCTGCGATCCGGGCGTGCTGCCGATGGCCGCGGCGACGTGATGCGCGTAGCCGGGGTACGCCGGGTTCATCGGCTGCATGAGCTCGACGATGCGGCTCTGATGGAACTGCTCCCGCCGGGTGAGCATCGTCGAGGCCACGGAGATGCCGATGCTGCCGCCGAAGTTGCGCGCCAGGTTGATGAGCGCCGAGGCGTTGTTGGTCTTGTTCCGCGGAACGTCGCGAAACGCCATCACGTTGATCGGGATGAAAAGGAACGCGAGGGCGGCCGCCTGCACGATGCGGGCGAATACCAGCCAGCCGAACGAGATGTCGAGATAGAAGTTCGTCATCCAGAGGAGGCTCAGGCCGCCGACGATGAGGCCGATGGCGACCAGCAGTCGCAGATCCACCTTGCTCATCGCGCGACCGACCAGCGGCAGCAGCGCGATCATGGCGATCCCGCCCGGGGTCAGCACCATTCCCGCATCCATCGCCCGGTAACCCATGAGGCTCTGCGTATAGGCGGGGATCAGGTAGGTGCTCCCGAGCAGCATGAATCCGAGCATGAGCATCAGGACGAAAGGTACGGCGAAGTTGCGATTGAGCATCAGCCGCACATCGACCAGCGGATCGCGGGCCTTGAGCTCCCGCCAGATGAGGAGCACGAAGGCGACCGCCGAAACCAGCGCGAGCGCGGCGATGGTGTGGGAGGAGAACCAGTCGTCTTCCTGGCCGCGATCGAGCACGACCTGTAGACAGCCCAAGCTCAGGGCGACGAACCCGAAACCGGTCCAGTCCATGGACAGGTGCTTGGTGGATTCCCGGCTGGGTGCCTGCTCATGAATCAACGCGCCCACCAGGCCGAAGACCGCGATGCCGACCGGAACGTTGATGAGAAAGATCCAGCGCCAGTTGTAACTGTCGGTGATCCACCCGCCGAGCGTCGGACCGATGGTCGGAGCAACGACCGCGGCGATACCGTAAATCGCGTTGGCCATGCCCTGCTTCTCGGGAGGAAAGCTGTCCGCAAGGATGGCTTGCCCCATCGGCTGCAGGCCGCCGCCGAAGGCCCCCTGGAGGGCGCGCAACGCCACCAGGGCCGCGAGGCTCGGCGCGAGGCCGCAGAGAAGCGATGCCACGGTGAAGCCCGAAATGCAGGTCAGAAAGAAAGCCTTGCGCCCGAAGCGGGCGGAGAGCCAACCCGAGATCGGCATCACCGCCGCATTGGTCACCAGGTAGCTCGTCAGCACCCAGGTGGACTCGTCCTGACTCGAGGAAAGTGAGCCGGCAATATGCGGCAGGGAGACGTTGGCGATGGAGATATCCATGATCTCCATGAACGCCGCCAACGCGACTACCGGCGCGATGATCCATGAACCCTTCGCACCCGCCTCCGCCGTAGCGGTGGTCACCGGTGGCTCCTGGGCGTCGTGCGTGCGTAGAAGGCTTTGCCACCACCGCCCAGGTTCGCGGCGATGATGTCAGAAATGATCCTGTCCGCGCCCGAGTCCTGCTCCGTATAGACATTGGTCCGCTGTGAGGCGGGCCAGGCGGGGACCTGTGACAAGGAGGAGCCATCAAGATTCTTTACACTGACGTCGATATTCGCGGAGAGACCGAGGAAGAGCGGGTGCCGGGCCAGTTCCGCGGGATCCAGGCCGATGCGCACCGGAAGGCGTTGCACGATTTTGATCCAGTTCCCGGAGGCGTTCTGCGTGGGCAGCACCGCGAGTGCACTGCCGGTGCCCGCGGTGAGACCCAAAACTTTGCCGTGGTAGTCGACGTGCGAGCCGTACATGTCCACCGAGACCTGCACGGGTTGACCGATGCGCAGGTCGCCCAGCTGGTTCTCTTTGAAATTGGCATCGACCCACATCGAGGTCACGGACACGACATCGAGCATCTCTGTCGAGGGCGCGACCTGTGCGCCGAGCTCTACGGAGCGGCGGACCACATAGCCGGATACCGGTGCCAACACGCGCGTGCGAGTGAGCTCCAGCCAGGCGGCGCGCAGGTTGGCCTCGGCCTGTAACACCCTTGGGTGAGTCGTGGGCGTAGTTCCCGCTACTTCCGCCTGGGTGCTGGCAAGCGTCGCCTGCGCCTGCTGCAGAGCGGCACGGGCGCTGTGCACCGCATTCTCGTCGTGCTCCAGGTCCTCGAGGGACACTCCGTGGACCGTCTTCAGCGACATGTCGCGCGTGAGATCCTCATTAGATTGATTCAACTGGGTCTGCTCGGCATTGACCAGCGCGACATCGCGGTGCTCGTCAGCGAACAACTGCGCCACTTGCCGTACGGTTTCTCCGAGACTGGCCTTGGCCTGAGCCAGCGCGATCTGCGCGTCACGCGGGTCGAGCTGAACCAGTACCTGACCGCGCCGCACATACTGCGTCTCATCGGTATTGATGGCGATGACGGTGCCGGAGATCTGCGGCGTCAGGCTCACCAGATTGCCGTTCACATAGGCATCGTCGGTGGTGACGTGACCCTTCATGAAGAGGACGTAGTAGACGCCCACAAGAATGGCGACCACGACCACCGCCAGCGCGATGAGTCCGCGCCGCAGCAGGTTGCCGGTCTTCGCAGGCGGGTTAGCCGGCGCAGGCGGATTGGTGGGGGTCTGCTCAGTCATGGCTGCTCCCTGATGGGGACGAATTGTTGCGATCGGAGTTCGAAGTGGTTGCCGCGCTGAGCGGCGCGCGATCATGGACATTCCACCAGCCGCCGCCGAGGGCGCGGAACAGTGCGGCGGTATCCGTGAAGCGTTGGGCGTCGGCCTGCACCTGTGCGAGTGCCGCGTCCTGATATTGCTGCTGGGCGGTCAGAACCTGGAGCTCTGTGTACTTGCCTGCGCGGTATTCCGCGACAGCGAGGTCTTGGCTGGCACGCGCGGCTTCGAGTGCGCGCTTGTGCGCGGTGTAGCTGTCGGCGTCGTGCTGCAACGACTGCAGGGCGTCCGCCACGTCCACGAACGCGTCTATTACCGTGCCTCGGTAGGTCGCGAGCGACTGGTCATAGCGCTGCTTGGCCTCATCCTCCCGGGCGGCGAGCGCGCCGCCGTGGAACAGGGGCGCCGCGAGACCGAGACCGGCCGACCAGACACCGCCGGGCTGGGTGAAAAGATCGTTGAGCGTGCTGGACTCCTGCGCATATTGCGCCGACAGCGTCAGTTGCGGCAGTCGCGCCGCCACGGCTACGCCGATCTGCGCGCTGGCCGCGTGGAGGCTCTCCTCAGCCGCCAGAACGTCGGGCCGCTGTTCCACCAGCGCCGACGGCAGAGAGACCGGCAACTGGCGCGGCAGCATGAAGTCGGCGAGCGTCAGCGCGGGCATCCGGAATTCATCCGGTGTCCGGCCCGTGAGCCGCGCGAGCGCATCGCGGTACGTGTCGCGCTGCTGCTCCAGGTCGGGAAGCGTTGCGCGCACGTTCTCGAGCTGGGTTTCCGCCTGGAGGGTGTCGCTGTGGATGATTTTGCCCGCGTTCTCGAGCTGCACGTTGAGGTCGTATTGCGCCTGCAGCTCGCTCACAAGCGAGCGGGTGACCTGAATCTGCGCGTCGACAGCAGCGTAGTCGAACGCGGTAATGACGACCTGGTCGACCAGCGTGACGTAAGTGTCACGTAGCTGATCCTGCACCGCGGCGGTCTGCGCCCGCTGCGATTCGATCGAGCGGCGGAGGCCACCGAAAGGATCGAGGTTATAAGCCAGCGACGGGCCGATCTCGTATTGATTGCCGGTCGCCTTGAACGCGTTCACCGGCTCATACAGCTGGCTGCCGTTGATGTGGCCGCGGCCGATGTTCCCCGCTGCATTGATCTGGGGCAAAGCGGCGCCCGAGACGGCTTTCAGCTCGTCCTGAGCGGCTGCGAGGCCGTGGCGGGCGGCATCGAGATCGGGGCTGTTGCGCAACGCCTGGCGCACGAGGTGATCAAGCGCATCGGAACGGAATAACCCGTACCAGTCGCCCGCGACTTCTCCTCCGTAGGCGAAGTCGCGCGTTGTGTCGGCGCCCGGCACGGAGCGCGAATAGGCAGTCGCGGGCGCATCGGGCTTCACGAAATTGGGCCCGACGGTGCAACCCGCGATCAGCGTGGCTGCAGCGCTCGAAACGAAAGCGAGCAGCCAGCGGGGTGCGCGACCGCCCGCCAGACGCTTTGCCACCTGGTGGCGATGCTGGTAGAGCCAGAGCAGGACGGCAAGCAAGGTGCCCCCTGGCAGAACGAATTCCACCAGCGCGTACGGACCGAACGTCCTCAGGAGTGTGACACCCTTCGCGACCCACCCGGAACGCGTGGCCGAGAGATTAGCGAGGTTCATGTTGCATTTCCTTTTCTCGAACGCCGCACCTGCCGGGGCGTAGAGGCGTCCGTGCCGGGCCGCGCTTGCGAACGTGGCGGCCTCTGGTGCGGCTGCGTTGGCAAGGTTGTCATTTGCGCCTCCTGCAGGCACGCCATCAATCGTTGCATGAGCGCGATCAGCGTCTCGAGCTCCTGTCGGGAAAAGGGACCCACGAGTGAGTTGAGCAACTCCACTACCAGGCGTTTGCCGGTCTGCAGGTAGCGCCGGCCCTGCGGCGTGAGAGCGATCTCCACCACACGCCGATCGCGCTCCGTGCGCTCACGGCGCACCAGGCCTTCCTCTTCGAGATCGTCGACCATTCGTGTCAGCGCGCCCATGTCGTGGCAGGTTTTTTCGCTGAGCGCAGTGGCTGTCAGGCGCTCGTACCGGCCGAGGGTCGCAATCACGATCCACTGCGTGAACGAGACCTGCTCGGTCGCGAAGCGACGCTCGGCGAGCTGCGACATCAGTCCGCCGCAGCGCTTCACCAGGAAGCCGATGCTGTTTGGGGCTTCCAGGGTGTCAACGGTGTAGTACGGCTCGGACATGCTTGCTCCTACAAAGATTGCCGAAACAATACTTGCTTAAGCAAATATTGTCAAGGAGCTGGCAATCGGCGGAGGTTCAGCGCCGCGCGGCTCACGTGTCGCGAATCAGGGGAAGGCGAAAAGGTCGAGGAAAGGCAATGCCGGACGTGGATAAACTATTGATTTTATTGAAACACGCGCCACGGCCGATGGGTCGGCATGCGCCCGCGGCGCATGCCGTGGGGGGGCGATTACCTGCGGTTGAGCGCGAGCAGTCCCGCATTCGCGGTGACACCGGCCCAAGCGGCGTGGGCCGCGACGGCGACCGGCAGCGGCCGCGCGAAGGCGATGGGTGCGGTGACCAGGGCGGCGCCAGCGAGCGTGATGGCAAGGGCGCTGGCGGCAAAAGTGGCTTTCTGGATGGTGTTCATGATGTCTTCTCCTCTTGTCTCGCCCCTAGAACACCGCTGGCCGCCAAAAGTTACAGCAACTGCACGCTCGGGCGGTTGGGCTTGAATGAGAAACGGCACGCGCCGCACCCCTTGGTGCGGCGCGTGCCGTTGCCTCGATCGATTACCTGCGGTTGAGCGCGACCAGTCCCGCATTCGGGGCGACACCGGCCCAGCCGGTGTGGGCCACGACCGCGACCGGCAGCGGCCGCGCGAAGGCGATGGGTGCGGTGACCAGAGCCGCTCCAACGAGCGTGATGGCAAGGGCGCTGGCGGCGAAAGTGGCTTTCTGGATGGCGTTCATGATGTCTTCTCCTCTTGTCTCGCCCCTAGAACACCGCCGGCAGCTGAAAGTTACAGCTATGACAACGCGCGCCTCGACCCTTGCGCTACAATCGTCTCCGGCCCTCAGCGAGGTTGCATGCCATGCGCGCTCTGCGAATCGTCGGCATCGTCATCGGCTGCATCGTGGTGGTGCTCATCGCCGCGGCGATCGCGCTCTGGCTGATCGTCAACCCCAACGACTACAAGGGCCGCATCGAGGCCGCCGTACAGACGTCCACGGGACGGAATCTCACCCTGACCGGAAACATTCGCCTGGCCATCTTCCCAACTCTCGCGCTGGAGCTCGGACCCGCGACTCTGGGGAATCCACCGGGATTCAGCTCGTCGCAGCCGTTCGCATCCCTGCAGCGCGTGTCGCTTCGCGTGCACGTGCTGCCGCTGCTGCACCACCAGCTGGAAGTTGGCCGCGTCGAGATCGACGGGCTCGACCTGCGGCTTCTCAAAAACGCTCAGGGCCAGGGCAACTGGGCGATGCCGGCCGGGAAGACGACCCCGCCGCCCGCGCAGGAATCGGGGACTCAGGCGAGTCAAATGACGCTTGGCGGAATCGCGGCCGTCGTGATCAAGAACAGTCGTATCAGCTACCAGGACATGGTCGCCGATCAGGTGAGTGTCAATATCGGGCACGTGGCGACCGGCGTCGCGGTACCCATCAAGTGGAATCTAAACCTGACTACGGCCTCCGGAGCGCGGCCGATCGTCCTGTCGGGGAATGCCACGCTCGAATACGACGCCAAGTCCGCGCACCTCACGGGCCTCGATGCGCGGATCGACGACTCGACGGTGCGCGGCAACGCCGCGGTAACGAACCTGACCACGGGGGCGTTGGGCTTCGATCTGTCCATCGACCGAATGGACCTTGACCGCTACCTCGGCGCCGCGCCCAAGTCTGCAAACACGAGCGAGCAACCCCCGCCGACGGCGCCGGGTCAACAGCCGACCGAGCTCCCGACCGGCGCCCTGAAGACCCTGCAGTTGAACGGCAAGCTTGCAATCGGCAGCGCGACGGTCTACGGCATGAAACTCTCACAGGTCGAGGTCGGCCTCGCGGCCGACGGCGGGGTGTTGCACATCAAGCCCGCGATGACGGAGCTCTACGGCGGCACTTCCACAGGCGACATCACGCTCGATGCCCACGGCAGCGTGCCGGTGCTCGATCTGGCGGAGAATCTGGCGGGCATAGAGGTCCAGCCGTTGCTGACGGACTTCGCCAAGCTGAGTCGCGTCTCCGGCCGCGGCAACATCACCATCAACATCACCGCGCACGGCAACACCAGCCCCGCCCTGATCGGCTCACTGGACGGGCATGCCGCCATGAACATCACCAACGGCGCGATCCAGGGCATCAATCTCTGGTCCACCATCAACAGCGCGGTTGCGCTGGTGCAGCGGCAATCGATGCCCGCCAACTCAGGCGGTAACAGCACTCCCTTCGATGTCTTCAAGGCATCCGCCGATCTGGCCAATGGAGTTGCCACCACGAAGGATCTGGACATCGCCTCGGGCGACCTGAGCGTGACGGGTCAGGGCACCGCGAACCTCGCAACCGAGGCGGTGAACTATCGCGTGAATGCGGCCATCGTGAAGGCAGGCGCGACCAGTTCCGCGCTGGCCAACATCCCGCTCCTCATCACCGGAACCATGAAGAGTCCCAGCGTCCGTCCCGATACGCAGGCCCTCGTCAAGTCGGTGGCGCAACAACAGCTGCAGAAGCAAAAGGGCGCGGTCGAGAACAAGTTGCGCAACGCGCTGAAGGGCCTGATCCATTGAGCCCGCGGCCGGGCGTGGCGCCGAGCTACGCCCCGCTGCTCGGCGCAGTCGAGCCGCGCCGCAGCGCCCGGCTCCAGCCACCTGAGAGCACGAATCGCGGAAAAGTCACCCATTGTTCGCGGAAGATCCGCGCCACGGCGTTCAGCGGACTCGTAAAGGGCTCGGGCGGGACGGGCTCGCCGCGGTGTCCGCGCCCTTGGATCGCAATGGACAGGGCCGTGACTGCCGCGGCGACCAGCGCGAGCAGCCAACGCCGCTCCAGGAGGGCGACCAGCAGCGCAACGTTGCCCGCCAGGAAGGCCGGCACGAAGACGATGTGCAGCAGGAGGTTCGAGCGTGACTGGTGATAGCGCGCGTAGTCCCGCGGTTGCGAGCGATGCGGCTCTGACAGGTTCATGGTGGCAGCCTCGGAATTGTGCTCGAGCTGGAGGGCAAGGAAGTTCATCGCGCACCCCGATCTATATTGACGGCGTCAATATATCCCTGGAGATTGACGCTGTCAACATTTGTCTCTAGGCTGAGCCCATGAAAGAGCGAAACGCGGTCGCCGAGCGTTCCCGGCGGGGCTATCACCACGGCGATGCGCGCAACGCGCTCCTCGCCGCTGCGTCCGACCTCTTGGAGAACGTCGGGGCGGCCGGTCTCTCGCTGCGGCAGGTCGCGGAGCGGGCGGGGCTTTCGAGGCAGGCTCCGTACAACCACTTCGAGAACAAAGAGGCGCTGCTCGCGGAGCTGGCGCGGGAAGGCTTCGAGCGACTGGCCGCGTCCTTGTCGTCCGCCGCTGAATCAAAGGCAAAAAACGGTCTGGAGCGGGCCGGCGAAGCCTATATCCGCCGGGCACAGGAGGCGCCCGCCCTGTTCCGGCTGATGTTCTCCCGGGAGCTCGTGGACCTGTCGCGGTTCCCGGCGGCGGCGGCGGCCGGCAGCAAGGCCTTCGACAGGCTGACCGGGATCGTCGCCGCGTTCGCGCCGCCGGACCAGGTACGAGAGCTGGCCCTGGCAGCCTGGTCGCTGGTGCACGGCTACGCCACGCTGTGCATCGAGGTTGGGCTAGAGTCGGAATCCCGCCGCGCCGCACGCGCCCGACTTTTTGCCCGCATCATTCGCGGCGCCGCGGCAGCACCGCGCGGCGAGTAACTCGTTACGGTCCTCAACCGATTTTCATGTCGAGCTCGGCGAGATGCGCCGTGTCCATGACGATGTCGATCGCCGTGATCTTCGCCCCCTCGATCGTGAACACGAAAGCCGACTGCACCCGGCCGCCGATCGCCCACACCGCGCCGGCGTCGCCGTCGATGAGCGCGGGCAAGGCAGCCCGGGCACGGCCTTTGAAGGTGTTGGCAACACGCGTTGCGCCATGAAGCTCCGCGGCCAACTCAGGAGCGCCATGGCCGCGATTCACCGCGGCTGCGCGCACGGCGTGCTCATCGGCGCGCAGCACTACCTCGGGCGACAGCACCGCGACGAGCCGCTCGAAGTCGCCATCACGCGATGCCGCCAGGAATGCGCTGACCAATTCGCGATGCAGCCCGATGTCCACCGCCGGAGCTTCCCCTCCCCTTACCCGCCTCCTGGCGCGACTGGCGAGTTGCCGAGTCGCGGTGGGTGTGCGATTGAGGATGCGCGCAATCTCCTCGAACGACACCTCGAACATATCGTGCAGCACGAAAGCCACGCGCTCACCCGGCGCCAGCGTGTCGAGCACGGCCAGCAATGCCGGGCCTGTCGCGTCGGCCAGTGCCAGGGCGTCTTCGGGACTGCCGTGACTGGGCGCGTCGCCCGCTGCTGCCAGCGGCTCCTCCCGCCGTGAGCGACGCGCGCGCAGCATGTCGAGGCACACCCTTGCGACGACGGTCGTCAGCCACCCGCCCAGGTTCTGCAGTTCCTCAGACCCTGAGCGGGTGAGCTTGAGCCACGCCTCCTGCACGGCATCCTCGGCCTCGCTTGCCGAGCCCAGCATCCGGTAGGCCACTTTCCGCAGACGAGTCCGATTCTCGTCGAAACGCCTCGCCAGCCAGTCGTCGCCATCCACCTGAGCCCTCCTCTTTCGGCAGCGATATAGGGTGCGCCGCCGCTTACCAGTATTGCTCCGCCGGGCGGATCTCGATGGCTCCGCCATAGCGGGCCGCCGGGATACGTGCGGCCAGCGCAACCGCGGCGTCCATGTTGTCGGCTTCGAGCACCGCATACCCGCCGGCTCCTTCGCTCAGGTATGTCCCGTTCTTGACCTCGGGCCTTCCATTCCGCACCTGAACGGTCCTCGCCGCGTTGGGCAGTCCCAGCGGAAGTCCCGGGGTGACGCCCGGCGTCTTGGTGAGCTCGCCGTAGTCCTCATAGATCGCTGCCTGTTCCGCCTTCGACAAGGCATTCCAGCGCTCGGATCCCGGCAGTGGGGGATTGACCCCCTGAAAGATCAGCAGTACGTATTTCATGGGCTACCTCCTCACCCTTATGACGAATGGCGCAGGGTGGAATGTGACCGCCCGCGCGCAGTTCGTGTCACGCGAGGGCCGGGCCGTCCGTCTAGGCTGAGGAAGCGCAATTCGAGGTTTCACGTGCAGGACCGTTCCGCTGAATTCGAGCGTCATCGCCCGCGGTTGTTCGGGATTGCCTACCGCATGCTCAGCTCGCGCAGCGATGCCGAAGACGTCCTGCAGGACGCCTACCTGCGCTGGCATCGGGGGGCATCGGAGGAGCTGCGATCGCCCGAAGCCTGGCTCGTGACCACGGTCTCGCGGCTGTGCATCGATCGGTTGCGCGCCGCGCGCACCCAACGGGAGCAGTACGTGGGGCCTTGGCTTCCCGAGCCCCTGATCGGCGACACGGCGCCGGCCGCGGATGCGCGCGCCGAGCTCTCTTCCAGCCTCTCGATCGCGTTTCTCGTGGTGCTCGAGCAGCTCGAGCCGGACGAGCGCGCCGCGTTCCTGCTGCACGAAGTGTTCGACACGGACTACGCCGAGATCGCCGAGATACTCGGCAAGAGCGAGGCAGCCTGCCGGCAGATAGTGAGTCGCGCCCGCAAGCGGGTGCGTGGTCGCAGGCCGCGCGCGCAGGTGACCGATGCGGCACGCCGTTCGGTGCTCGAGCGCTTCGCGAATGCGATCCAGATGCAGGACAAGGCAGCGCTCCTGGAGCTCGTTGCGGAGCAGGCGAGTTGGACCTCCGACGGTGGCGGCCGGGCGCGCGCTGCGCTCAAGGCGATTCGCGGCCGCGAGCGGGTGGTCCGCTTCGCGCTCGGCGTGCTGGGGCGCCATGCGGACAAGTTCGCATTCGAGATGACTTCCGTCAATGGCGAGCCGGCGCTTGCGGTGCGAACCGAAGGCAACCTCTTTTCGGTCATTACCGTGCGCACGGACGGGCTGCGCATACTGGATGTCTACACGGTGTTGAATCCGGACAAGCTCGCGGCGCCGCCAGCGCCTGCCCTTGGCTGATGACCCTGTCACACGCGCGCGCTCCGCCGCGTCTATAGAGCAGAGGTCAAATCAATCCACGAAGGAGAAATGGTATGGACGCCTCCCACTTCCAGGTTGACGTGAGGGGGTGAGCTTGCGCAGGAGTGGACCCTCCGGGCCGACGGCATCAAAGTGCGCAAGGTGGAAGGTGTTCAGTCTTCACAGGCAACCGGAGGGTCCGAGATGAATCGTATCGTGGTTGGAGTGGATATCGCAAAGCGGGTGTTTCAGCTGCATTGGGTAGAGCCCGAGACGGGCGAGATTGTGGCGCTGCAGCTTAGGCGGGAGAGGTTTTTGGAGCATTTTGCTAATCGTTCGAACTGCTTGATTGGCATGGAGGCGTGCGGCGGATCGCAGCACTGGGCGCGATCGCTGCAGAAGCTCGGTCACGAGGTCAAATTACTGTCTGGGCGGATGGTCAAGCCATTTGTGGTCGGCAACAAGAACGATACGGCGGATGCGCGCGGCATTTGGATGGCGGTGCAGCAGCCGGGAATCAAGGCGGTCGCGGTTACTCACCAGTCGATAATTTAGTCGAATAACGTCGAGAAACTTGGCGCCATTGCTGATACAATGCGCAATGAAAATTGATGGCCGTACACTCGATCACGCCACGCTGGAGCAGATTCGTCTGATGTCGGTTCGACGGGTGCGCGAAGGGGAAGATCCGGGCGTCGTGATTGCTTCGTACGGATTCAACCGAACGACGATCTACAAGTGGATGCGCCTGGCTGCTGGAAGCGGCAACGGACTGAGGGCGCTGAGTTCGACTCGCGGGACGGGTCGGCCGCGTAGCCTCACCGTGGCGCAAGAGCGACAAGTCTTTCGTTGGGTCAACGGCCGCGATCCGCGTCAATACGGATTGGACTTCGGGCTGTGGACCCGCGCGATTGTCGCGCAGTTGATTGAGCAGAAGTTCGGGGTCGACCTTGGGGTTACCTCCGTTGGATCGCTGTTGGCGAAGCTTCAGTTGACACCACAGAAACCTCTGCAGCGGGCGTACCAACGGGATCCGCAGGCAATTGCCTTGTGGCAGCAGCAGATCTATCCGGCGCTGGCCCGCCAGGCCAAGCGCGACAGCGCGCAAATTCTGTTTTGGGATGAATCCGGCTTCCGCGCCGATACCGTTCACGGAAAGACCTGGGGGTTGCGTGGCCAGACGCCAATCGTGTACCGACCTGGCCAACGGCAGTCGGTCTCCGCCGCCTCGGCGGTGGGTCCGCGTGGAGAGTTCTGGTTCTGCACTTACGCGGGCGGTTTGAACGGCGAGCTGTTCGTCCAGCTCCTGCGCCAGTTGATGCATCGACGCAGGAAACCGGTGCGTTTGATTCTGGATAGCCTTCCCGCGCACAAGACTCGCGTCGTTCGCGACTACGTCGAATCCACCGAAGGGAAGCTGACTCTCCATTTTCTACCGGGCTACGCCCCCGAATTGAATCCGGACGAGTTGGTCTGGAGTCACGTCAAGCGTACAGGCACGGCACGACGACCGCTGCAACAGGGCGAGAAGCTCGCCGGCCGTGTCGACCAACAGCTCGCCGATGTTCGCGACGACCCAAAGCTGGTTCGGTCATTTTTTGACGCTCCCTCTGTCGCCTATATTCGTGACTGCTGAGTAAGAGTGAGGCGCAGCAAGCGGTGTTGGCGTTGCATCGGATGCGTGAGCAGCTGGTGAAGTTTCGCACCGCGCAGATCAACGGCCTGAGGGGATTGCTGACCGGGTACGGCGAGGTGATGCCTCAGGGTCGCGCCGGGATCAGGCGAGATATCCCAGGGGTCTTGGGTCGACTATCCGATCGGCTACCGGCGATGGTGATCGAGACCTTGCGCGAACAGTACGCACGGCTAGGTGAGCTTGACGAGCAGATTCACCAGATCGAGCGACGCTTACACCAATGGCAGCGTGAGGACTCGGCGACTCAGCGCATTGCGGCGATCCCCGGCGTTGGGGTGCTGAGTGCGACCGCGGCGGTAGCGACGATGGGCGATGCGAAAGCCTTTAAATCCGGCCGCGAGTTTGCGGCGTGGCTCGGGTTGGTGCCAGGGCAAATTGGCACCGGCGGTCGAGTGCGATTACTCGGCATCAGCAAGCGCGGCGATAAATATCTGCGCACACTGCTGATCCACGGGGCTCGCGCGGTGCTGACGCACAGCAAAGCGCCGTCCGAGTGGTTGATCGAATTAATGAAACGTCGGCCGAAGAATGTGGCCGTCGTGGCAATGGCAAACAAGATGGCACGCACGATCTGGGCGCTGTTGGCCCACGAACGGACGTATCAATCTGGGTACGTGAGTCGACCCGCATAGGGTTGTACACACGGTCGATTAACTCTTAACACAGGAAGGTACGCCAAAAGGTTGCGCAAGGACTACAACGTGTGATGGGAAACAGGTCAGACCGTGACCTGCCAAGCCTGAATGTTTGTCCGAGCTTAGAGCTCTCAGGAGAAATGAGGCGCGGGTCAGCGAAATCCATCAGGGCCCGCAGGCTCCGGCTTGCAAAAACAGGCCGGATATAAACCTGCAGCCTAATCTGTCGCCCATCACACCGAAGAGACCTTGCACATCGGGAGGCGTCCATATAATCAACATGAAGCCCCGTATCGACTCTCGCCGCGTCAATCCCAAGGTCCGGCAGCACTTGCTGGGGATCAACGCCTACCTGCACGGCTCCAGTCTGGGTAACCGCCTGCTGCACCTGGTCGAGATACGCGCATCCCAGATCAACGGCTGTGCTCAGTGCCTCGACATGCACACTCAGGACGCCAGGGCGGAGGGCGAGACCGAACAGCGCCTCTATACGCTCGATGCGTGGCGCGAGACGCCGTTCTTCGACGAGCGCGAGCGTGCTGCGCTCGAGTGGACCGAGGCGGTGACGCTCGTTGCCGAAACTCGCGTTCCCGACGACGTGTATGAGCGCGTGCGACAGCACTTCAACGAGCAGGAGCTGATCGATCTCACGCTCGCCGTAACCCAGATCAACACCTGGAACCGCCTCAACGTCGCCTTCCGCACCGTGGCCGGAAACTATCGCGCGGGCATGTACAAAGAGTGGCTGGCGGCGGCCGAACAGTCGGCGTCGAAACCGGTGTCCTCGGCGGCCTGAACCGCCTCTCGGGAGGCTCTTCGGGGGCGGCAGACCGCAAGCCGCCCCCGCAGCGCAATCATCATCAAGCCCGGTCAAGGGGACCGCCATATACTCGCCGGAATCGGACGTGACCGGCGACTCACCTTTCCCCGGGTAACGGCAGGTTACGCGCGGCAACCGGGGTTGATTGCACTATCGATGTCGTAGTCTGTCCGTAGACCAGGAACTGGTCGAGGATGACATCCAGGTTGTCCAGGGAGTCGAGGCCCACCTTCAATATGAAGCAATCCTCCCCCGTGATGCGGTGGCACTCCACGACCTGCGGCAGAGACACCGCCAGCTCCGCGATCTTCGGCAGCTTGCCCGGCATGGGGCGGACACGAATGAATGCCGCGATGGGGTACCCCAACGCGGCGGGGTCTACTTCGAGCCGGTAGCCACGGATGACACCTGCCTCTTCCATACGTTGGATCCGCTCACGGGTGGCGGGGGCGGACATCCTCACGCTCCGCGCCAGCTCCGAGACGCTCATGCGCGGGTTGCCTCCGAGCAGAGCCAGTATCTGCACATTGCGGGCGTCGAGAAGCAGATCTGATATCTGAAGGCCACGGGCCTGCTTCTCCTTCAAATTGACGGACTTTTTTGGTACGGACATTAAGGATGCCATTCAAATGACGATGATTGGCTGCGATTATGCACCCCATCATGAAGCCCGTGCCAGTCCCCGCCGTTCAGCATGGCAAACCGCAGGCGAGCTCCTTCGTCGTCGATCGCGTCCCGCCGCATGCGTATTTTCTGGTCAGCGCGGTGTTCCACTACCTCGGTCCCGCCTTCGCTGTCCTGCTGTTCGCCCGCGTCGAGCCGCTCGGCGTGGCGTGGCTGCGAATCGCGAGCGCGGCCGCCGTATTCGCGGTGTGGCGCCGGCCGTGGCGCTACTACAGCAGCCTGCAACCTTCGGCGCGACGGAATGTGTTGATGCTCGGCAGCGTCCTCGCGCTGATGAACATCTGCTTCTATCTCGCCATCGATCGGCTGCCGCTCGGGACGGTTGGCGCCATCGAATTCCTGGGCCCCATCGGGCTCGCGGTGCTCGGCGTACGGTCGCAGCGCAATTTCGTGGCGCTCGCCCTCGCAGTGGCCGGCGTGTATGTCCTGACCGACGTGCGGCTTGCCGGTCAGCCGCTCGGCTTCGTTTTCGCCTTCGCCAACTGCGCCTTGTTCGCTCTCTACATCATCCTCGGCCATCGGATCGCGGCCGATGGGGGCACGGCGGGAATCGACCGCCTGGGTTTCGCCATGCTGGTCGCGATGGTGGTTGCCTTTCCGATCGGAATTCGCGAAGCCGTGCCGGCTTTCGTCAGTCCGCTGCTGCTTGCGGCCGGGATCGGGGTCGGCGTCAGCTCTTCCGTGATCCCGTATGTCACCGATCAGCTCGCGATGGCCCGGCTGCCGCGCGCGACGTTCGCGCTATTGCTGTCGTTGCTTCCCGCCATGGCGAGCCTGATCGGCGCGTTGGTCCTGCATCAGTTGCCGACCGCGGCCGAAATTGGCGGCATCGCACTGGTCATCGGCGGTGTGCTGCTCCACCGTACCGTTTAGGCCGCAGGCGAATGCCTATTTCATGGCCTTCGCGCACTCATCAGTCGTGCCTTTTACGCGGCTATCGTCGGCGATCCAGTTGACCTGCCAAGTCTTGCCGCCATCGTCGGAGATGGATTGCACGAAATGTGCCGAAGTCGCAGTGATGTGCGACCACCTACCTCGGACGAGGACCTGCCGTCCGCCAATCGGCTCCTCATCGTAGAACGTGCCGACGCCATCGCGGAATTCTCCGATGGTGGGCACGCCGAACATGGCCGCCTCGACGTTCGCGAAATTGAGGTTCCACTGCCGCGTTTCTTTATCGTACAACCTCAGATTGATGGCCTCGATGTGCCGACCGCCCGGGCCGTTCGCCTCGAGCTGCACCATGTCCGCGCGGCAATTCCAGATCGGAATCACGTTGGAAGTGCCTTCATACGTCACCCAGGACGTGGTCCCGTCGGGGTTCTGCCTGAGAACTTTGAGGTGCGTGTTCCAAACACCGACTTCCCAGTCAAAATCGTGGGACCCGTCGCGTTGCTGCCGCGCGGCATGCGCCGGCCGAAACGGGAGAGCACCTGCCAGGGCGATCAGACTCGCAGCCGCCGCCCATCTCATCACGCCGTTGATTCGAGCTTTCATGATCGCAGCGTCCACGACGCGCCGGCGGCCGGCAAGGGCCACATCCGTTCGAAATCACATGGCCACTGGTACATATGCCATCCGCCTCCGCATATATACTTATGCTCTCCACACGCAGGGCGAGGCTCATATGTCCAAGACGCATGACTTCACCGCGCAGATTGTCTGGACGGGCGATCGTGGCGAAGGCACGAAGCAGTATCGGGGCTATGACCGCACCTGGCGCATCGCGATGCCTTCCCAGGTTCCGATCGAGTGCTCGAATGACCCGATGCTGGGCGGCGATCCCACCAAGCCAAACCCTGAGACCCTGCTGCTCTCGAGCCTGGCGGCCTGCCACATGCTCTGGTACCTGCACCTGGCGAGCAACGCGCGGATTGTGGTGCGGGGATACGAAGATGCGCCGGTTGGTGTCGGCGAGACCGGATCGCGTGGCGAGGGCCGCTTCCTGCGAGCGGTCCTGCGGCCGAAGATCCGTGTGGACCGCGGGACCGACCTCGCCAAGGCGGACTCCCTGCACCATGAGGTGCACCACTTCTGTTTCATCGCGAGATCGGTGAATTTCCCGGTTAGCTATGAGGCCAGCTACACCGAAGTCTGATGTCAGGCGCTATGCCATCAGATCTGAAGCGTCATCATGGCATCATCTTAGCCGGATAAACCGAAGGGGTCTGCGGCACTGATCATTCAATCCCGGCTGCCCGGGTGATCAGAAATAGCCCGATCCCGATGACGATGACGCCAATGACTCTTGCAACACGCTCGCCGGCCGGTGTCAGACGCTCCGCGGCAAGCGCTGCCGTGACGAGAGCCATCGCGCGCAGATCCATGATCCCGATGATCAGGACGGCGGCCATCAGATTTCCACACGAGGAGCTGCAGTGCAGGCCCAGGCGCACACCGTGTCCCCAAGCGGCGCCGGTGTTGGCTCCGGTTCGCGCCAGCGCGGCCGCGCAGACGCCGAGGTCATGTGACTTCCACGCACCGAACTGGAGTGCGCCGGCGATCACGATCACGACGCCGGTCACCACCGGAACGGCGCGCGCAAGCGCCGGCTGTTGCATCTCCATCGCCGAGAGCGCGACGCCCAGCGGAAAAACGGCCAAGCCCAGTAGAGCCCACAGGAAGAAATAGCCGGCGCCTGCCAAAGTCGTCCGCAGGCCGAGGCGCGAAATATCAACCTCACGGACAGCCCGGCGATACGCGCACCAGCGCTGGAGCCAGGGATGGCAGCATCATCGCCATCATCATCACTGAGCCACATGCCAACGAAAGATGCTGCGACGCCGGACCATGACTCACCCGGCATCCGCATCCAGACCATTGACATCGACCAACCGCCGGGCATCGGCATCTCGCCCATCGCCGACATGGACGCGGACCAGACGACGGTAACCGCCAAGCTCAGCGCGAAAATCAGCGCCGAGGAGAGCCAGAATGCTCTGTCGGACGCTGGCTTCGAGATCGCCGCATTCGCGATGTTCATTGCCCTCTCCTGCACGGTGACTGCTGCCGTCGGGAGAGAAGATAGCCGTCGGACATGAAATGAAGGGAGTGACAAGAGTGTCGTGATTTCTCTTCGCCGCGACCGTTGCGTCCCGGGCGCAAAAAGTGGAGCATGGAGTGGAGTGCTTCAAGGCCCACTTTATGGCCGTTTGACAAGACCACCCATGAGCCACCTTCGTGCGGGCTTCCTACCCTCGATCAGACTTGATCCGGCCGCATCCACGCCTCTGCGTCGCCAGCTTTACGAGTGGTTCCGCCGGGCGATCGCAGACGGTCGCCTGAAGTCCGGCCAGCGCGTTCCTTCCAGTCGCGGCCTCGCCGAGGAATTGAAGGTCTCACGTCTGACCGTGGTCTCTGCCTACGAGCAGCTCGAGGCGGAGGGATATCTGCAGACCTTTCGCGGCGCCGGCACTTGCATCGCGGCGTCGATTCCGGAGCTGCTGCGGCGAGGCGGAGCGCGGGACGGGCAGGGCCGAAAGGAGAGCCCGAGGTACCCGGCGGACTGCGAAGCGCGCGAAACAGCTCCTGAGCATGCCCGAGGAACCGCAACAGGCGATCGCCGGTCCCTTTCGGGTGAGCTTGCCTGCTCTCGATCATTTCCCGCGCCGCGCGTGGTCGCGCCTGATATCGCGGCATGCGCGCAGCGCTTCCATCAAGGACATGGCTTACGGGGATCCGATGGGCGAGCCTGAGTTCCGGGCCGCGATTGCCGAATATCTCGGTGCCGTTCGCGGCGTCCGCTGCGATGCGTCGCAGATCATGGTGACATCCGGCTCGCAGCAGGCGGTGCAGATCACCCTGCGCGCGCTGCTCGACCCGGGCGATCCGGTATGGGTAGAAGAGCCGGGCTATTCAGGCACCCACCGCGCGCTGGTCGGGTCCGGCTGCGAGCCTGTCCCTGTTCCGGTCGACGACGAGGGACTCAATGTCGAAGAGGGAATCCGCCGCCGACCCTCCGCGCGAGCTGCTTACGTTACTCCCTCGCACCAGTATCCTTTGGGCATGACGCTCAGTGCCGGCAGACGCATACAGTTGCTGAACTGGGCTCAAAGCGCGGATGCCTGGATCATCGAAGATGACTATGACAGCGAGTATCGCTTTCGGCACGGAGCCGATAACTTCACTCCAGGGGCTCGACGCGGATGACAGGGTCATCTACATCGGGACATTCAGCAAGGTCCTCTTCCCTGCGCTTCGCATGGGCTATCTGGTATTGCCGAAGGATCTCATTCAAACCTTCCGGGTCGTGCGTGATGCCGTTGATATTTTTCCACCGGTGCTCTACCAGAGGGCGCTGACCGATTTCATACGCGACGGTGGCTTCGCGCGGCATATCCGCAAGATGCGGGCACTCTACGCCGCCCGTCGCGAACGCATGATCGCGGCGATCGAGCGCTACTTCGGCGGCGACGTAGACATTGCCAGTGCCGCGGCAGGCCTGCACCTGGTCATCCGGCTGCCACGGAGTATCGACGACAGGGCGGCAACCGCCCGGGCAGCGGCGGCCGGCATCGCGTGCACCGCGTTCTCCGTTTGCTGCCTGAGCCCGCCGCAGCGCGGCGGTTTGATTCTAGGCTACGGCGGCGTGGCTACCGGCAGCATCGACGAGTCCGTTCGCAAGCTGGCCAGAGTCGTGCTCAGAGAAAAACCCGCGGCCACCTCCGGCGCAATGACGGAGACACAGTGGCATCCGCGAGTGCGCGCAATTCGCTAAGCGGGCCGGGCGGCGGGGAGTACCGACCTCGGGCGCAGCAACAAATAAAATGCGACGATGTGCGTGATCATCAGAAGCGGCACGTAGACGATTGGAATCACGTAGGTGGCACCCAATTGCCCCGGAGGAATGGCAAGAGTTCTGCCGTGGTAGTAGTCGACGAGGATGTCGACCGTGCCCACCGCATTGAACGCGACGACCAACAGCCAGAACAGTGCGCGAATTCTCACGGCGGAGAGCGCCAGCATGGCCAACACCCCCGTTGCGAAATCGCCGTACGCGGCAAAGGTGGCGAAGCCGGCGGGAAGATTCGGGCCGACGACACCGGGAAGGATGAAGACGAGCCCGAAGAAGCGGAAGCTGTGGAGCGTGGCGATGGCGCGATGCGCATCGACCGGGCTCATCGTCTTGAGCCGCGGCCACGCGTATGCTCCGAAAAAGAGCAGCCACGGGACGTAACCCAAAGCGAGCTGTGTCTCGAAGATGATTACTGGCGACATGTGAATCCGCTGCGGCCATTTGGCCAACATCTTTGGTACTAATCAGTACCGCTTACGGCACGTACGGTACCATGCGGTACCGAAGAACGCAAGCGTATTCCGGCGGTGCGATGCCGCCCGGTTTCTAGGATGGGTTGAGCAGCAGCAGGGCCCTGGCGGCGTACGCGGCGCGACGTTTGAGCTCGGCAGCGCTCGGCGTCTCGACGGTACGCAGCAACAGGCTCATCATGAGATCTCCCCACAGGAGTCCAATGAACTGCTCGGTCATATCGGCCGGATCCCCGCGGAAGAGGCCCTGGGAGCGCGCGTCAAGGAGGCTTGCCTTGAGGCTCGCGCGGATCGGCTGGCGGGCCATGGACTGCAGCGCACGTGCGACCTCCGGGGATCGGGTCGCCTCGGCGATCGCAAGGCGGTGCATGCTGACCACCGTAGGGTGAGTCGCTTCTGTGAGGAGTCGTACCCCGTAGGCCTCGAGCAGTCGCTCGAGAGCTTCCCGGCTTTGCGGTTTCGGGATGTCGGCCCGCTGCGAGCGCATCCGCGTCGCACGCTCGGTGATGCAGGAGACCAGTATGTCCTGCTTGTCGCCGACCAGAGCGTAGAGCTCGCGCTTGGAGACCTTGGCGCGCGTGGCGATCTCGAGTGTGCTGGTGTCGGAGTATCCGCTTTCCATGAAGGCGGTAAAGGCCGCATCCAGAATGCGCATGCGTTTCGACGTACCCTCCCGGGTCTCTTCGGGCGCTGGCCGGGCGCGCTTGCGGCTTTTCCGCTTGGTTGGCAACGATCGTTACCGCAGTTAATTAACTGCCCGCACGCCGGACGCTGCGAGCGAGCAGCATGCTCGGGTCGCTGTCCGTCGCGGTGCGGACCGAGGTCGAATAGCCGAATTTACGGGCCAGGTGGACCGAGGGATGATTTTCTCGATGAATGATGCAAACGGTCGTTGCGCCCTCGAAGTTCGCATCGCCCCACTCGAGCACCTTGCCAACGGCTTCAGTCGCATAACCTCGGCCATGCGCCTCCACCGCAAGGGCCCAGCCGATCTCGGGGAAGCCTCGAACGGACTCCGGCAAATCCCGATGGAAATCGGCGAATCCCAGCTCGCCGATGTATCGCCCGGTGGACCGGCTTTCGACCGCCCAGTATCCGAATCCCAGCAACGCCCAATGACCGCAGTACGCCAGCAGCCGCTGCCACGTCCGTTGCGGTGGTGATTCGGTGCCGATCGTGTACTTCACGACTTGCGGATCGCGCCACATGGCCGCGCAGTCCGGAAAGTCCTCGGTCCGGTGCGGCCTCAGTATCAACCGGTCCGTCTCGATCCGAGGAGCGGCCCGCACGCCCCCCTGCAGAGCACCCGGACCAGAGATGTTCACTGCTTGTGCCCCTCTCCTTGTGCGACAGTCGTCCAGTGGACGCCGTCTTTGGACAGTTCGATGCGAAGGCTTACCTTTACCGGCGAGTCGTAGTGATAGATGACGCGATATGTTTGGCTCCCGGCCTTGCCATCGTATGTCCACGTGCCGCCTGCAACGGTCATGCGCGCGATGAACGGATGGCCGCCATCGCCCCCCGAATCGAACGCTTCGTAGTGCCAATAACTCTTGTCCCCTTCGTTGTATGTACTGACGGCGAGCGACTTTACGACGCTGTCCGCTCCGTTCATGACAAAACTGCAGGCGATGAACGCCTGATTATCCGACCATCTGCACTTCTCCCACCACGTCCATTTGGCCGCCTTCTGGTCGGCAGTCGCAAAGTCCTCGCCTTTGTACAGCCACGTGCCGACGGCAATACTCAAGGGTTGTAGTTTCGGCGAAACGTTTTTTGCGTCGGCCGTCGATGCGGCACCTGCCAATGCTAGAACGGTCATTGCTACGAGGGTCGATCGGTAGTGCATGAGCCAATATCCAAAATGAGAGGGTTTGGTTCGAATCAGATCCGCTTCGCGCTCACGATCTCGATCGGCGGCGTGAGCTTCTGTGCGCCCATGCCGCCGTCCGGGGCGCCGGTCTTCGACTTCCAGATTGCCCGGACCACGTCCATGCCGTGTACGACCTGGCCAAAGGCCGCAAAGCCTTGCCGATCAGGATTGCGCCTGCCTCCGAAGTCGAGCTCCGGCTGATCGCCGATGCAGATGAAAAAGGCGCCGGCTGAGCCCGTACCCGGCTTATCGCGCGCGGTCGAAATCGTGCCATCGCGGTGGTGAAGTCCGGTCTTGCTCGTCGGCTCGTGAGGAATCGGAGGCAGGAGCTTCTTGTCATTCATGAGGCCACCCTGGATGACGTCGATCTTTACGGGATTGATGTCATTATCCGGTCGCACGGTGCGGTAGAACGCACTGCCGTCGAAGAGCCCGCGATCCACGTACTTCAGGAAGTCGCCTCCCGAGATCGGTGCGTGCGCCAGATCGACCGCAACCTCGATGGCGCCAAGCGCGGTCCGCAGAATAACGCGGACTTTGCCTGGCCGAGAGTCTCGAGTGCCACTTGCAAGCAGCGGCAGGCTGACGCCCCAGGAAGCCATGCCGGCGAGAATAGTCCGGCGGGACGTTCCCGATCCGCTCGATTTCGCCGCCATTCACCCCTCCGCGAAATTCGCCCGCCGATCATCCGTAGAATAGCAAGTCCCCGGTCGAGCCGAGTGACCGCTAGTGCGTCGCTTGCGCCCGTCGCCCCAGGGCTACCAGGTCGGCGCTCTCCAGAACGCGCTTGGTGCCACCCTTGCTGGCAGCGAGGATCAGCGCGCGCCCGAGCTCCTCGGTCGTGATG
The DNA here is from genome assembly GCA_963833085.1 of uncultured Pseudomonadota bacterium. Classification (GTDB taxonomy): domain Bacteria; phylum Pseudomonadota; class Gammaproteobacteria; order Steroidobacterales; family Steroidobacteraceae; genus 13-2-20CM-66-19. The sequence goes on along the minus strand of CAWHWV010000036.1, from coordinate 30,986 downwards.
ACGCCGTTGGGCCAGAGCCATTGGAGCATCGGCCATAAAGGCGACACCAGCGTGAGCAGTATGCCGCCCCCCGGCGCCTTCGAGCGCTCGCCATGCATCGGACGCAGTGCGCCCAGGCGGATCATGATCGCCCCGGGCAGTAGCGCCAGGAGATCTGCCTCCGTTCGGCCCTTCACGCGCGCCCACATCGACTTGCCGCCGGTGCCCATGCCGGAGACATAGAGGAACCGCATCGCAGGATTTGCACTTGCGAGCAAACGCGCCCAACCCATGGTGAGGTCGTACGTGAGGTGGGTATATTCGGCCTCGCTCATGCGTACGGAGGACACCCCGAGGCAGAAGAAGCACGTGTCGTAGCCGCTCAACTCGCCAGCGTTCACGTCAAAGTCGAACATGTCCGCGCACACGAGATCGCGCACCTTCGGATGCGAGACGCCGGAAGGCTTGCGGCCGATGGCGAGCACGGACTGCACCTCGGGATCGAGCAGGCACTGCCGAAGGACCCCACGCCCCACCATTCCGGTTGCGCCGAAGAGGATGACGTTCATTGCGCCTTACAGATTCATAAGCCGCTGAAAACATAGCAGGTTTGCGCGCAACTCGCGAATTGAGCATGCCTGTAAACGTGTGCCACGACTGACCGTTGTAATGGAAAAATGTGAAGATCCTGACTGTCTCCGTTGTGGCTGACAGGTGTTCGACGTTAGACATGCGCATCGGTCGCTCGGGATCGGCGCACGATTCCTTCGTCTATCGGGTCACCAACATCGGACTCGCGCAATACAACTGGCAGGATCACGGGTGGAACATCCGTTCCGAGCTGACCACAGCGTGGACGTCGTTCGATTTCCCCGGCTCGTGGCAAGCCCCGTCACCGCCCGTCACCGTCCAGGTCAGCATGATCGCTCCTTCGCCTGCCTGGAAGCAGCCTGCGGTGCGCATTCTGCCGTCAGCCTATGGCGTCAAGCCCTCTGCCGTGACTCAGGTAGGCAATGCCTACCAGGTGAGTTTCACCACCCGTTCTCCGTCGCAGTACTCCGTCGAGTTCTATGACGCCGCGACGGCCCCGAACGTTGCCACCTGGGTGCCGCCCAATCCGCTGCTCATCCTTGCCAACCCGATGGCTCCTGGGTCGCTGAGACGTTTCTGCCGCCCGCGGTCGTGCCCGGTCGCCCGTCAGCTACGATCTCATCCTGAAGCTGCAGCGTTACACGGCTCCGTTCAATCTCACCTGACATCCAACCGTGACACTGCCCGGAGGCTTCAGCGAGGACGACGCGCCGATCGGTTTTCAATTGGTGAGGCACTGCGAAACGACCCTGCTGCGCGCGGCCATGGCATTTCAGCGTGAGACCCACTGGCACAAGCGGCACCCGCCGGTCCGGCCCCAGTACCCTGACGATCGCCGTCCGGATGCGTCCTAGGCTTCAGGCAAAGTCGCAAAAAGGCTCGATAATCATGGCCGTGCCGCCGTGGCTTGGCTCTGCCTCGCCTTTGCAGGGACTCTGGGCTAGGCGTAGGCTATGATCAGAAGAATACACCCGGTGAACTGGGGTCTCTGTGGACCGGTATGCCTTCATGCGCGCGTGCCGCGAGGGAGGCGTGGCTATCGAGAGAGCCCTGCGGCTGCTCGATCAGAGCTATTACGGCCCACTGTTCCGCGAGTCGCTGCGCGGCCTGCACGATCCCGAATCCGCTCGCGACCTGGTCCAGGATACCTTCATCAAGGTGTGGCTGCGTTGCGCCACCTTCCAGGGCGACTCGGAATTGCTGCCCTGGATCAAAGCCATTCTGCGGCATGGGCTGCTCGATCGCCTGCGCAAGCCTGGAGGCGAGATTGCCATCGAGACCGCGGAGAATCAGGCGGGCGAGCCACAGCTGCGGATCGCGGAGCTGTCGGAGGAAATCATTCCGCGACCTGACTCCGAGGCGGCGCGAGCGCAGCTCGACGACTGCTTCCAGCGCTGCTGGCGGCGTTTCGAGGCCGCATCGCCGTCACACGCCCTGGTGATTGCCTGGATCGTCGAGGATGGCCTCACGCACGAGCAGATCGGCGAGCTGCTCGGCCGCACTCCCGGCGCCACACGCGAGTTCATCTCCCAGTGCCGCAAGCGCGCGCGGCTGCATCTCGCGGAGTGGTACGAGCTTGCCTTCGGCACGAGCGAGACTGCATGACGGACGAGGAGCAGGACGACCAGGATTGGCTCGATGCACTCGCCGGCCGCTCGCCGGCAGGCTCGCGCCGCGCGGCGGCCCGTGAGGCGCGGCGGCTGCGCGATCATATCCAACGGAACGTGCGCGCACCCGATGTGGCGGTCGCTGAGCGGGATGCGCAGCGGGAGGAGCAGCTCCTCGAGCGCGCGCGACGCGAGGGGCTGATCGATCCGGCGCAGCTGGCGCTGCGCGCGCGCCGCCGCACGCGACCCGGAATCGCGCACTGGGTGGCGCTCGCAGCAGGCATTGCCGCCATCGCCGTGGCACCCCTATTGTTGTTCCGCAGCGTACACCCGACGGAGCATCTCCGGGCCGCAGGCGACCACGTGATCCGCATCCAAGCGGCCGACCCGACGGCGCTGAAAATGCAGATTCTCGATGAGTTGCGCGCCGCCGGCGTCCGAGCCACGGGCTACGAGCAACTGGGTGTCGAAGGCATCGATGCGAACCTGCCGAAACCGGTGCCGCCGCAGGTGCGCGAAGTTCTCTCGCGCCGGCAGCTGAGCGTGCCCAGCAACGGCGTGCTCAGGATCGAGATCACTGCGCCGAGCAAACCCTGAGCAAGCCCCGATGCGCGGACCGATGCTGATGATGTGGCGCACGCTCGTCGGCTCTGCCAGCTTGCTCCTCTTCATGGGCTCTTCCCACGCCGTGGAGCTGCCCGCGTTTTGCTCGAAGGCCGCCGCACCCCTCGATCTCAAGACTCCGATTCCCGCGCTGCGTCGCGAAGTCGAGGCGAAGGCGGAGACGGATCCGAACGCGACGGTCGCCATCATGTGCATGGCGATCCCCCGGGTCGCGCGCGAATACGGTGCACAATCGCCGGAGCTCGCCTGGTGGGTCAACTCGCTCACCATGCCGATGATCGCTTACATGAATCAGTTCGCCGCGGCTGAGCCGCTGTTGCGATTTGCGCAGCCGATTCTGGAGCGTCGTTACGGTAAGGAGGCGGTGCAACTCGCCGACGTTCATGTCGCATACGCCTGGATCTATCAGCGGGAGGGCCGCAATGCCGAGTCGGAGCAGCAGTGGGTGCAGGCACTTCGGATCCGCGAGCACTTCCCGGGTCCGCGCCGGATCGAGCTGCAGAAAGTGCTCGTGGGACTGGCCCTGATCCGGGTAGACCGCGGCGAGCTGCAGCAGGCGCGCATCCCCTTGCAGCGCGAGCACGACATCCTGGCGGAGAACGGCGAGCTCGTGAGTGAAGCGGGCGCGGCCGTCGAGAACGTTTACACGAATCTTGCGTTTCGCCAGGAGCGATTCTCCGAGGCGAAGGCGCACGCCGAGCGGCAGGTCGCGATCGAGAAGCAGCTGCGCGCCGGCATCGGACAGTTCGTTCCGGCCTACGTATTCCTGGGGCAAATCGATGAGCGGCTCGGGGACTATGACGGTAGCGAAGCGGCCTCGCGCGAGGCGATCCGGCTCTCCGAGACCACCCATGGCGGCCCCTTGCAGCGCCATCAGGTCACGGCCCTCACCCAGCTCGGCGAGCTGCTTGATGCGCGCGGCCGGCCCCGCGAGGCTCTGCCCTTAGCCGAGCAGGCCGTCGCGCTTGGCGAGACCACCTTGGGCGCAGACGCTCCCTCCCTCGTGACCTCTCTTCAGACCCTTGCTGACGTTCGGCGCGCGCTCGGTCAACTGGCGCAGGCCTGGCACCTCTATGAGCAGATGGGACAGATCGTCGCGAAGAACGCCACGGACGTCGAGTTGCCCACTCGAGTGTCCTACTACCGCGGCCTCGCCAACTTGCAGCTCGACCTCGGAAATGTTGACGATGCGCTCGCGGCCCTCGACGCGGGGCTCGACGCCACGCGCGCGGAACCGGCACTAGTGCTGCAGCGCGGCTACCTGATGGAGACGCTCGCACAGGCCAGTGCGCGCCGCGAGGACCCGCAGAGCCGCGCCGACTATCAGCAGGCGCTGGCACTTTTCGGCTCGCGCCTGCCGGACAGTCACCCGACGATCCTGCGCGTGGCGAACGAGCTTTGCGGGTTCGACATCCGCGAGCAGGCGGCCGCCGCCGATCAAGAGTGCGGCGCAGCGCGCGCCCGTCTCACGAGCACGCGGGATGCCGACCCGGCGCTGCGCGCGGCAGTGTACGACAACCTGAGCGAGCTCAGCCGCACGCACGGTGATATCGAGCACGCCGTCTTGCTTGCCGCGTCGGCGGTCTCCGCCGCAGAAGGCGTCGGTACGCCCGAGCCGCTGGCCCGAGCGTACTTCGTGACCGCGCGCGCCCTGAATGCGCAGGGGCGCACTGCGCTTGCCATCTTCTTCGGCAAGCGTGCGATCGCACAGGTCGAGCGGCAGCGCCAGTCCTTCAATGGCGAGGACGAGCGGCTCGATCGCGGCTTCCTGCTCGACAAGATCGCCATGTATCGCGCGGTCGCGGACTGGCTCATGGGGAGCGGACGGATCGATGAGGGTCTCGAAGTGCTGCAGCTCCTCAAAGCCCAGGAGCTCTACGACTTCACCTCCCGTGCCGCGGCATGGGATGCGCGCGGGAACGGTCCCGCGCTCGACGATCTCGAGCGCGCCTGGGACCAGAACTATGCGACGGTGTTGCGTGCCGATGCCACCGCGGGTGAAGAGATCGATCGCCTGCGCAGCCTTCAGGATCGGTCCCGCATCACCGTGCAGGAGCGCGAGCGGCTCGATGCGCTGCTGAAGCGGGCTCAGCAAGCCGAGGGTGCTCGCGCCCGGCGGATTGGGGAATTCATTGCCTCCAACGCGAGAGCAGGCAAGATCGGCGGCACCGCGAGCACGACCGCGCGGATCGACGCCAAGAGCCTCGAGCGCGCAATCGTACGTGCACCTGCCGACTCCGCGATCGCCATCTATGTGCTCACGGAGAAGCGGATGCGCCTGCTCATTGCGACGCGCCACACGCAGCTCGAGATTCCAGTATCAGTGGACGCGCGCGATCTGCAGCGCCGTATCGGTTACTTCCTCGACCTCATCGGACAGCGTGCATCGGTCGACGCGCCCGCCCGCGCGCTCTACGACACGCTCGCTCGCCCGCTCGATCAGGTCGCGCGGCAGGAGAAGGTCACTCATCTCTTCCTATGGCTGGACGGTCCGCTGCGCTACGTGCCTTTTGGCGCACTCAAGGCCCCCGACGGTAGCTACCTCGCCGATCGATACGCGATCGAGATGCTGGCCGGCATCGGCCTGCCTGCCGCGCAGTCCGCCGCTGCACCCACACCGCCCGGGAAAGCCGCGGCCCTGCGCGTGCTCGGTTTTGGAGTGACGCAAGCGGTGGCCGGTTTGCAGCCCCTGCCGGGGATGGCTGACGAGCTCTGCTATGTCGTCGACGGGCCCATCGCGGGGCTCGCGACACATTCTGCCGCCTGTAGGGGAGCCGCCGCGGGTGCTGGGGCGCTGCCGGGTGAGGGCTTCGCCGACCGTGCGTTCACCGCCCAACGATTCGAGACTTCATTGCACGCCCCGCATTCCTACACGGTGCTGCACGTGGGGACTCACTTCAGCCTGCGGTCCGGCAACGCGATGCGTTCCTTTCTGGTGCTGGGAGACGGATCGCACCTGACGCTCGATGCGCTCGCCGGGCTCGACTTCACCGACCTTACCCTCGTGACCCTGTCCGCGTGCCAGACCGCGATGGGCGGCGGACAAACCGATGACGGACGCGAGATCGAGGGCCTGAGCGCCATCGTGCAACAGCGCGGCGCGAAGCAAGTCGTCGCCAGCCTGTGGCGCGTCGAGGATGAGAGCACCGCCCAGCTGATGCACGGGATGTATCTCGCGCTTGCCGCCAACAGCGCCGACGTTGCAGGCGCATTGCAACAGGCTCAGAGGCGCCTACGCGCGCTGGTCGTCGACGGACGTCACCCGTACGAGCACCCCTACTACTGGGCAGGCTTCGTCGCCTCGAGCCGGGAACTGCCGCTGGCGCAAGAGTAGGCTTCAACGCTCCGGAGCTTGCTGCTCCCGCTGCAAAATCTGCTGAAATCCACTTTTCTCCCATTCATTGATTCTCTCCTGAACCTGGCTCGGTGCGGCCAGCTTTTCCCTATCGTAGGGTGTCAGATCCTTCTCTTGCTTCTTCCACATGTCGGATAATTTCTCGTCCCACTCCTTCTGACGCTGGTCGGTTTGATCGGCGTGCAAGTCGCCCTGCTTTGCCGTCTGGCTCTCGATGGTCGGCTCGTCGGCGTGCCTGCTCTGCAGTGACTCCACCAGCGCCACCCGCTCCTCCTGCTGCTGGTTCCCGAGGTCGCGCATGTCGTCGCAATAGTCCCGCGTCAACTGCTTGATTTCGCGCGTGTGGCTCTTGTCGGGGTCTTCCTTCTCGAGCCGGTCGTAAATACCCTTGGCGGCGGTGCAAACCGCGCCCATAGCGAGCACGGCCTGCAGCCACGGATCCGTGATGGCAGAAGCCTGCGACATGAATTCCCCCGTGGGCTCGCAGATACCAATGGTCTGCTGCGTTGGAGGCGGATACGGAACAGGTGATTCATCGATGGTCTTCCCGATCTCCTCGAGCTGCTGTCCCGTTACCTTCGCGGCGTCCATGACCTCATTACCCAAGTGCACGATATCCTCCTGCTTCTTATCCTCCAGACTAGCCGACCTTTCGCTCAATTCCCCGGAAGAACCGATCTCCAACTTGCTGGGGCGAGCCTCTGTGCCAATAGCGCCGGTGTTAGGCTCACCCAGGCCCAGGTCGGTGTTGCCGTGGAACGCATCGCAGATTGCCATCACGACGTCGTTACGCCGCCCTTCGAGGTCGCTCAAGCGCTCCTGGACTTGGTCTATCTTACCGTCGAGATCCTTGAGGTCGCCGAGGTCGCGTACGGTGTAGCGGCGATCGGTCGCATCCTTCAAGTCTGTTATCTTGTCATCGTAGGCTTTGAGCGCCTCGATGTTTTCGGCTTTGGCCTCTTTGATCTGGCCATCGACGTGATCGAGCTCGCCGCCCAGTTGCGTAATCCTGCCCATCCGGCCCTCCACGTGGGCCCGTTCCGCCGCGAGGCTGCCGACCTCCTGCTCGAGCCGGTCCTTCTCCGTTGACAGCGTCGTGTACAGCTCCAGTTTGTTCGGAGAGTGCTCTGCCTTCTGCTGTTGCTCCTCCGGAGTCAACGCCGGAACCTGCTTGCTCAGGACTTCGCCGGGCACCGGATCCGGAGAGACGTTGGCAGGCGAGTCGAGGTACGGAGGTGGACCGAGCGTCGCGAGCTGGCTGTTTACTTCCTTGAGCTGGGCCCGCGCCGCCCCGAGCTCCTGATCGAGCTCTTCCAGACGGTTGAATGGATTCGACATCGCACACTCCGCGAAGAAATAGCTCGGGCCACGGGCACTACGAGCCGAGGGCACCCATCCGCGAGTTCAACTCGCGGTTCTCGTAGGCGAACATCTTCCTGATGCGCCCCGGGCGGGTTCCGGCCGCGAACACCAGCTGCTTGTCCGCCCATTTGGGCCCGGCAAGCTCGTTCGCCGCTACCAGCGGCTTCTGCGTACCGTCGGCGAGGTTGGTGACGCCGCCGAGCTCATTCGACAATTTATCGGCAAGACCATCTGCTCCACTCGGATTGAGGTATATGCGCACGGCACAACTGCTGATCATGCCGTCGGCGTTCGGGTAGGCTTCCTGGAGCTGCCCCAGGCTCTGGGCGAACATCCACACCCGCAAGCCGTAGCTGGCGCCAATCTCGATCGCGGAAGCGACCGGCGGCATCCTGCCGAGGCGTGGCAGCTCATCGAGCAGAAAGAGGATTGGCAGCACTTTGCTGCGGTCGCGCTCGGTGGGCTCGGTACTCGTCAGCACGCGGATGTGCTGTGCGATGAAGACCCGCAGGATCGAGATGTATGCCTCTATCTCGTGGGGCTTCAGGCAGATGTACACCGTGGGATGACCTCTCGTCGTGCCGTTTCGAAGATCGAGGGGCGACCAGTCGCAGCGATCGGTCACCTTTTCGATCGGCACGTCCTCCCACGCCTGGAAGCTCGTCTGTACCGTGGAAAGAATATTGGCCTTCGTCTTGGGCTCCATCTCCGCAATGGAGGTGCCAGCGCGCATCATGGGAGCGACGTCGACCGCGGCGCGCAGCCCTGTGATCATCTTCTTGAACGGTTCACCGCCGTGGATCACGTTCAGCAGCTCCGACATGTTGCGCCGCTCGCGCGGTAACATATGGCACACATAGGCGATAGCGGCAGTCACCAGCGACTTGGCGCTGGTATCCCAGAAGTTGTTCTCGCCGCCGGCACCGGCGCTCGGCACGATGAACATATCGGCGAGGAACCGTGACTCCTGCCAGACCTGATCCGCCGCGTCGCTCACCAGGGCGAGTGGGTTGTAATGATGGCTGCGGGCAGCATCCGTCGGCGCGAAGCGATACACGGGACCGACATTGGCGGCGCGCCATTTGCTCGTCAGCGCATAGATCTCGCCCTTCACGTCCAGGACCACCGCCGGGGCCTTCCACTGCAGGAGATTCGGGATGACGTGGCATTGCGATTTGCCGGAGCCCGGCGGAGCGATCGTGACCAGTGCCCCGGCGCCGGAGAAGCTGAGCCAGCTGCCGTCGTCAAATGTTCCGAGATAGATCGCGTGCGGCCCTTTGGTCGCAAAGCAGGTCTGCTGCACGGCGGACGACTGGAGGAAGCCGGGCGTATTGCCCATGAGTCCACCCGGCATCGCTCCCGCGGCGCCCGCGGCAGCAAACGGAGAGGATGAAACCATCGAGGGTGTCCCTTGTGCTGACGGGTGCGGTGCGACGGCCGCGGGCCTCGCGGCAGCCGCTTGGATTGTCGTCTCCGCGGTGACGATCAGGGCATCGAAGAATTTCCGTATGTCATCCGGTGTCTGCGGGTTGTTCTTGACCTCCCTGATATGCGCGAACACCGCTCGAGTCGCCTCCTCGACGGTACCCAGCCCCAACTTGACCAGGTAATCACGAACAGGATCGTCCGGGTTCAGGCCCTGAGAAGCTATCGAGAGAACCTGACCCTTGCCGTCCCCCCAGACGAGCGCCGTGCACCAGCGCGCGTACAGATTGAGATTGCCGCTCATCAGGCTGTTCAGATGCTCGGCACAGCGCAGCGCGGCGTATTCCTCGGGCGCCATGGCGGCGAGACTGCGCGTCACCCGCAACGCGATATAGTCCTCGGGGCTGCCGCCGGCCCACACGTCGAAGTGCGCAGCAAGAACGCTCTTGGAGCGCTCCTGAAACAGAGCATCGATCGCGGGCGCGCGCGCCGCAGGATCGGCGCCTAGAGAGGCGAGCCAATCCTGACTCGCCTGGATGGTGTCGGCTTTCGGATCCCGGTGCAGAAGCTTGGAGAGCACGCGCAACTGCCGCGGTCGCCCTTCGAGATCTCAGGCAGCGCTGCTGACGAATCTCTCGAGTATGTTCTGGCATATGTCCCGTACTTCCTTGGGCTGCCTCTGGTCGTTCTGCATCTGCCCGGCGTGTATCGTGATCTGGTTGATGACTGCAGGTACGCTGAGCTGCATCCGGGCCAGGTACTCTCCGATGGGATTGCCCGAGTCCAAGCCCTTGTACTCGACGCCGTCCGCGCCCAGTTGACCCTTGCCGTCACCCCACACGAGCGACGAGCGCCAGCGCCCGTAAAGCGGGTTCGGGGGAAGCAATCCGCCCGGGCCATTCGCCAGGCTGTTCAGGTGCTCGGCGAACTCCAGCGCCACGCGCTCCTGGAAACTCATTGCCGCGAGATTGCGCATCGCTTCGAAGAAGATGTAGTAATTGATATCCGCCTGGGCGGCGTCGCGTACTTTGTCGCTCCACCTCTGATATTCAGTGGCCTTGATGGTCGCGGATTTCTGCTCGAATAGCGCCTGGATCGATTTCGCGCGCTCGGTCCAATTAGGGCCGAGACCGGCGAGCCACTGATCGTTTTTGGCCTTCGCCTTGGGCTCCAGTTTCCTGGCGTCAAACTTTACGTATCCGGGCTTGAATGCGACCCAGGGAACCACCGCGAAAAGCAGCACGATGAACCCGAAGCCAAAGCCGCCGATGAGGTCCGCGAGCCCTGCGACTCCGAGCCAGATGGCCTGCTTCTTGATGGCCGCGGGATAGAACTTGCCAAACGTCTCGTAATCGGGCGGCAGGGTGTCCCGATGCTTCTGGAGGAGAAACGCCGCATAGCAGCAGCCAAAAGCGATCCCGGCCAGGAGTACGAGGTAGATTAATTTCGAGAACACGATTCCCCCTGAATTCGTTTGGTAATGCGGGGCGGTCCAGACTTTCCGCAGGCCCTGGCAACCGCTGAAACGCCCCAAAGGGCCTCGGCGATCGGTTCGAGCGGCTCTTCGTTTGTCGTCTAGAGACGGGTGAATGGGGAATTCGTCAGGGCATGAGCGCTTGCAGCGATGCAGCCTGGCTACATGGGTTTACGAATCAATAGCTTGCATCGCAAATGACAGGAATGAGCGCCCGAAGCTGCCCGTTCCGCAGGCACTGCAGCACCCCCGCGGCCTAATACATTCTTCCCTCCGCGTACGCTGCAGGACTCACTGGGGGTTGGTGTTGGGGCGGAAGGGGGGGCGCATGGGGGGGGGGCGCGGGTGCGGCCTCGGTACCCATGCTGATCATCTGGCCGAAGCCCATCTTGCGGACAGTCGCGTCGCGATGGAGTCGAACAGCGAGACCAGCTTCCAGCGCGTCGCTCGCCGCGCGCTTCAGCGTGATCGTGTTGAGCGAGGTCGGCGGCGCGGATTGCGATTCGGATCTCTGATGTTCTCCACACCAGCGTTCCGGCTCGACGATCTCCTCGAAACGCTGTCGATCGTGTGCGCGCCCATTCGGCGCCTGCATGACGTGATGCCAGCGCCGCCGGCCGCAGGTCCATCTCGCAGACCGGATTGGTAAAGCCAGGTCCCCCATACCACACGCACCTGCTTGGGTCCGTGATGGCCTCCACACCAGTTCACGTGGCGCATCGAAATCACGCGTGATACGATCACCGGCCTGTCGACGACGCTGACATCTATGGTCACTGTCACCACTTCTTTCCTGTACCACCGGTCGGCTCGCGGCGCGCGGGACTCGTTTGGTCCTGCACTCTGCAACTGCAGCGACGCAAATGCTCACCCAGACTGTCGAGGCTACATCCCAAAACGCCGATAGTCATCGAGCCATTCGCAACCTCTCCACGGCCACTCCAATGACGCGACGCCACTGCAATCACGCCCTGCGAACAACCGCGCCTCAGCACCTTCAGATGCTAACGCGCACGCTCACAGGTCCGCCAACTCCTTCACCGTCGCATCCCCTCGCCAGCGCGCCAACCCGCCGCGTATCCGCCAGAGCGAAAAACACCAACAACACTAACCAACAACCACAAACCAAAAACAACACCACACCCCCCCCACACCACCCAACCACCGCGGCCTCACCATCAGCGCGAGTTGTCGGCGCCCGGAATGAAGTATTCCACGAACGCAAGCGCATTCGGCGTGCCAACGCCCGTCACGTCATCCCAGCCCACTGCGGTGTGCAGCGCGGTTGCGCTCGTGCAGGGTGTCCCACCAAGGTCGCTTAGAGGAACTGCCGAGCAGTCGGTCCCGAACGAGATGACGTCGGATGCCGAAGAAAACGGCGACAGTTGGCCGTTGTTGCTGAGGAAATTAGCGATCGCGCTCACGAACGCCTGCGGCGCCTGGCTTCCCAGCAACTGTGCCGCCGTGTAGTGCTCGGTGCCACTCGCATCCTGGACGGTGGCTATCACGTTGTGTCCGCCGGCGACCGGAACTACGTCGGTCAGCGTGGATGCGGGCATCGAGTAAAGGTACTGTGCCGCCTGGCCCAGCGGCGCTCCCGCCGCCTGATTGGCGATCGCCCAGAGCGCGGAGAACATCGGGCATGCGAGGCTCGTGCCTCCCACCACCTGCCAAACCTGCGCCGGCTCCTGCCCGGGAATGCTGATGGCGATCGCTACGCCGGTGAACGGATCCGCGAGCCAGGAGACGTCCGGAAGGCGCCGCACCTTCCCCGGCAGCTTGTCCCCTTTTCCTTTTCTCTCCCCTCTCCCTCCTCCCCTTCTTCTCCTTCTTCCCTTTTCTTCCCCCCCTCCCTCTCTCCCGTTCCGACGACCCGCCCCCGCGTGGCCCGGCGGTCGGCAGGCGCGTCACCGTTGGCGCCGACAGGACCGGGGCGTATCGCCGTAGTCTCCCGTGGAGAATTCGTCGAGATGCCGGTGAGCGCCGCGATCTCTGCGATCAGGTTCTCGGTGTCCAGTAGGAGGCTGGGTCTCGGATTCCGGTGAGCCGAAGCTGCCGGATATCGTGTTCCCGACCCCGTATTCACCGCGTAGAACTCCGCCTCGTCGACGTCCTGCAGCGAATCCGACGGCGGCACGATCAACGCGATGTCGGCGCCGGGGGCGATGGCATGCGCCCACTCCACGTCCAGGTTGATCTCCGCCTGATCCTCCTTGCGCTCACTCGGGGTGGGCGTGTAGATGATCTGGAAATTGGACGCAGTCAGCTTCGGCAGCCCGAACTTCGCGGCGAACGCATTCGCATCGCTTTCGATGGTCGAAAGCCGCACCAGTCTATGATCGCAATCGTCTGTCCCTGACCGGCGTACCCCTTGGCATAGAGCTCCTTGAGGTGATACGCGGTCTGGATGGGAGCCGGCGTATAAGCACAACCCGCGCTCGTCAGCGTCTGCAGATTCAGCTCTTCTCCGCTATAGTCGCCGTGGTAGCTCGCCGTCATCGTTCGTCGAGAGCGTCTCCTTGGCAACTGTGAGCAATTCGATGCATAGAAGGTTAACTGCGCAGACGCAGCAGCTTCCGGGCAAGAGCGCCTGCCGCCGGTGCCACAGGTGCGGCGTTGCACGCACGACGACCGGATGAGTGTACACGCCCCCGTCGAGACCCTAGATCGCCCGCACCAGCGACGCCGCTGGTCCCTCGATGCTGAGATCCCGTCGTTCGCTCGCACCAGTTTCCCATGCACCTGATAGTCGTTGAGCTGTACCTGACGCCTGCTCGACGTCGCCCATAGTGCCCCGCGCGCGCACGAAAAAGTTGTCGTTGCCCGTCAGCACCACCTGGAGGTTGTGCGACTGGAAAAACTGGCGCACCGTCGCAGCCTGATCCGCCGTGGGAGCGAAGCGCTCGGCGATCTCCTAGCGTGTGAGCCAGCGGCGGATTCGTGGAGTTCCGGTCATAAAGCTGTCGCGCAAGCGCATCCATTTGCGCTCGATTGCGCGAGTTCAGCCAGATCGTCACATCTATGGCCGACGCGCGATCCTCCGCCCTCACAAACGCGTTTGCAGATACGTAAGGCGGCGTGTTATGCGAAATGATCAGCGTGGCTGGCACCTCGGCAGCACGACTCCCATCGTCGCCGCCAGGACCGCGGCCATTGCCGTCGCCCGAACGGACCAGCGCCATGACATTGTCGCAACGCTCATTGATTGTTACTCCCCACCGCATCCACGAATGCCTTCGCATCCCTCGGGGCGCCCACGCCCGTACCGCATCCCAGCCGACCGTCGCCTTGTTATTTCAGTCCTCACCAAACGAGAGCACCAGCGTCGTGTCCTCGTCGCCGTTCGGGTTCTGCCACAATGCACTGTAAAAAGGCCCAAACAACGCCGTGTACGCGGCAGGCACATCGTCTGCGCTGCGTTCTATTTGGCGCTTGAGCCACTCGTCTCCTGCACCGTGGCTGCTACATCGTTAGCGGAGTAATAGATCACGATGTCTTTCACTGCCGTGGCCGGCAGCGTATCTATATATCGTGCCGCCTGGCCGAGGCAATGCCGGCCTTCTGATTGCGATCGCCCATAACCCGGAGAACATCGCTGTCGCGACGCCGGTGCCGCCGTACGCGAACCAGGCCTGGGGTGGCTCCTGCGTCGACGTCGTCGCCACTGTAAGGAGTCCGGTGTATGGATCGGCCAGCCAGGAAAAGTCAGGCTCTCCGCGCTTGGTACCGGTTACCGCCGCGCTCTGAAAGGCGGGCTTGGCAAAGTAGGCGCTGTGGCCTCCGACCGCTCCGTAGATGTAACCACCAGGTATCGGCACGAAGGCCGGGTCGGAAATCGCGCCCTGCGCAAGTACCTCGCTAACGTGGTCTTCCCAGGCGGTCTCGAACTCGACTGAATCGTCGCCATCGAGCGCCAGGGTGATTCCGCCGATTCCGGTCGCGTACGGGCCATCGGCTGGCGCCACGGGATCCTGGAAGTAAAATGAGCCTCCACCTACTCCTTCCGGATAGTTTGCGTCGATACCCTCGAGCGCAGCGATCTCGGAAATGAGATTTTCCTTCAGCGCCTCCGCCTCCGGCATCAGGAACTCGGGCAATTCATTGTCATCGTTAATGACATTGCCGAGCCCATAGTTCACCGCGTAGAACATCGCCTCGTCGACATCCTCGGGACCATCTGACAACGCGTATACGATTGCCAGGGCCGCCCCCGGTGCGATGGCGTGCGCCCATTCCACATCTGCGTTGATGTTCGGGTAGTAGCCGCCGCACGTCGAGGGGCCCATGCTGGTGATCGTGAAATTGGACGGCGTGAGCAGCGGCAGGCCAAAGCGCTCAGAGAAGGTGTTCGCATCGTCAAGTAGCGTCGGCGAGCCGCAATCCTCGATGAGCACGATGGTCTGGCCCGCCCCGTCGTAGCCTTCCGCATACAGCGCGTCCAGGTTATATGCGGCCCGAATGTCCGCCGGTGCATAAGCGCAACCACCCCCGCTTCCGACGTACTCGTTACCGGTGTAAGTGGCCTTCGGGTAGCCGCCGAAAGTCGTCGCGTGCTGCGTAACGACGCCCGGGAAACACTGCGACTCAAATCCGGCCACCGTGGATCCGGCGGCTGCGGGAGCGAGTGGTCGATTAACACTCCCACGCCCCAGGGAAGACACGACCCTCGACGGGAACACGCCCGGATTCTGGAACGCGACGTCATCGAGCCCCGAGACTCCCTGGATCAATGCCGCCGCCGGGCCCTCGACATAGGGATCCGCCGCGTTCGCGCGCATGGTTCGTCCGGCGACGGTGTAATTATTGATCTGTACCGCAAACGCCTGCTCGACCTGCGCGACGGTTCCGCTGGCGCGCACATAGAAGTTATTCGGCCCGATGCCCGACACCGTCAACTGGTGGGATTCGAGGAATTCCTTGACGACCTGTGCCGCCGCGGCGGTCGGGCGAAGCGCGCGGCGATTTCCTGCGGCTTGAGCCAATGCCGGTAATTCGGCGACTTGGGATCGTAGAGTTCCAGCGCAAGCGCATCCATTGCGGCCCGATTGCTCGGCTTCAGCCAAAGGCTGACCTCGATGCGCTGCGATTCGTCAGCGGCGCCAAGGTTCTTGGCGGTCGCGACGAATGTCGGCGTGTTGTTCGCGATATACTGCCCGTCGGCGGCGTGAGCCGAGCCGCACGCGGCGAACACGCACATCGCCGCCAAGGCGGGAATCGGTGACCATCGCCGCCATCTCGATGAATGACCGTCCCACATGGATACGGGGACTACGCGTTTCCGGCAGGCATTCATGTTTTTCTCCCTCGAGCTGGTAATTCGCCCGCAGCCCGACCGCGCCGATCCCCGCCGGTTGCGAGTGCCGGCTCGGAGACAGTTCCTCGCGACTCGAGACCATGCTCGCGTGCAGCATTGCGGCCGGCCGCAACTGACCTGCGCTGTGACTGCGGGCGCCTGTTATCTCGACTGGTTATCCTTGATTGGATACAACCATAGTACATAACGCAAAGGCTGTCTACGGGTTTACAACCTCGACTCCGGCGCCTCCCCTCGGCAATCTCTCCCTCTCACAACGCAGCAACGCCCCATCCAATTGCGCCACGACGCCGCGTAGCCGCGATCTAACTCGACTGCAAGTACCAGTTTGGGACGATTTGTATGGGCCAGTTGGCTTCCGCACCGGTGTACGGGCGAAAATCGTGGCGCTTTGGCCACAAAAGGTTCCGTCGCAACATGGCGCGCGTGGTCGGTAGGCAACACGGTGCTGCTGCCACCCCCGTGGCCGTACGACAAAAGTAACCGTCAGCGGGAGCTTTGGACTTGAGCGTCCTTCGCGTGCCCTATTTGATCGGCGCGAGCAGGTCCGGTTCACCGAATTGATCGGGCACTCCGCCGGACTTCACCAGATAGCGCAGCCAAAACGTGCGCAACGCCTCCATGGTCTTCGGGTCTCGGTAACCTGCCCGCTTGCTCACATTCGGAGCGAGGAGCCCCGCGCCCAGCACGTCTACGGTCGCCCCGTTGAGCGCAGCGAACATGTCCGCTTTGGCCGTTAGTGCCAGCTCCCGCTCTGGAGCGAGCAACCGGACCCTGCCGCCTGGACCATAGAAGCTGCTGATGGAGGAGTTCTCCAGCATGTCCGAGACGATAAAGAGCACCTTCCGCTTCGCAGGCGAGGCCGCCATAGCCCGGGCAACATCACGTATCGCGGCGAGGATATCCGACTTGGCGAGGTCCGGGCTCGCCTGCGCAAAGGAACGCCCCATGACTTCTACGGCCTGCCGCTTGGCCCACGGCTCCTGTGCGGCCAGGCACTTGTCGAGAGCGGCAAGCCGCCGCTCACTCACCGAGTCGCGCTCCTTCGCCGGGAAGGCCGGCTCGATCGTGCCTTGTATGACCGGAGTCGTGTAGCGGCCTTGTGAGAACGCAGAGAATACGATCACCTGATATGAGGAGTTCGGCCCGAGAAAGGCAGCAACATTCTCTTCGGCGGTGCGCTTGAGTGTCGCGTCGAAGATAGTCGTCTGGTCGATGAGGATGAAGAGCTCCCGATCCGGGGGCATGGCCGGGGCCTGAAGCCCGGTGGCGTGGTAGCAGCTTGGTACGGCATTGTCCGCAAACGCAGCCGTCGAAAGGAGCAGAAGAGTCGCCGCGCACGCGAGGCGAGTCACGCGCCACAGGCGCCGTGCCTTAAAACAAACCATCGAGGTCCGCCTTCAGCGACTTGGCCTTCGTCTCTTCCTCGCGCGCCTTGGCTTCCTTCAAATGAGTGACGACTTTTCGGCGCAGCTCCTCCGGGAGGGCTGTCACGAACGTCTTCTTCTGATCCGCCGTCGGGAGCGCGGCGATCTGCTGGACAGCGGCCTCCAGTGTCATCGATGTGGTCGCCTGCTCCTGTGCCTGCGCGCCAGGCTGTGGCACGACCACTGCAGACGCAGCGGCGCTCCGCGAGGCACGCTGTACCTGTCGCATTATCAGGAAGTCGTTGAAGGTCTTGGTCAAATTCAGTTTGACGTTCCCGGGTCCGGCGCCGATCTTCAGGTGAAGGTTCTGCAGCCGGCTCTGAGCCTGCCGAATTATGGGCTCGACGTGGTCGAGGTAAGCATCGTAGGTGGCAAAGCCGAGGGTTTGCCCATAAGCGGCGTCGCTCTCCTTGCCGGCGAACCCATACTGCATCCCGGCGCTGATGCCGACGATCTGCGTGATCACGAACAGGACACCGAGCACTCCAAACCCAAAAAGGGCCTCCTGCTTCTCGTCGGCCAAAGTCTCGGCTGTTATCTTGTCGTCAGCGGCCTTCTGGGGACCGGCAAGGTCCGGAGGCGCGGCGTTGGACGGATCCGAGGCGAAGATATTTGCCGCCGGGGTGACTTGGGTCTCGCTCAGCAGCGATCCGTTCATATGCTTGATTCGCATCAGTGTCGAAAACGTGCCGATCGTGACGATTGCAACGACTGCCACGACGAACATCGCATAGCCGCCGGATACACCCACCCGGTTGACGGTTTGCGAGTAGGCGGGAGCGCCGTCGTCTATCGATTGAACGTCCTGCAGCTTTACGGCCGCCGTGCGGAAGGCACCTTCCTGACCACGATCACGCCACTCCTTGTTGCAGCGATGAATGAGCCCGGTGCGATACAACTGGTGTCCCGCGTGATGCGTGACAAATATCATGATGATGCACAGCACGAGCGAGATCGCGAAGGTGAGCAGCATGTGTTGATTGGCGCTTCCCTCGCTCGCCATGATGTCACTGACCAAGTAGGCAAACCCGAGACCTTCGGCCACCAGGAGAACGACGAGGAGCAGCAGCATCCAGGCAGGCAGCGGCCGGCGGCCGAGGTCCTGCGCCTTGCTCATGTATTCGAGCGATTGGACGAACTGCTCCTTGGACGCGATTCGCACGTACTCGGCGTAGTCGGCGCACAGGGTCTGCTCAGAGTGCAGCCAACCCGCCAGGTCCCCGGGGGTGGTATCGCGCGACAGCCGCGCGAGCTTGCCGATAAACGGGATCCCATAGCAAAGGTTCATCCACGCGTAGGTGATCTGGGTGCGAAACGCAATGAAAAGCGCGATCGCAACGCCCAGCGAGACCAGTGACGAGAGGATCGACAGATTCTGTTGAATCAGAGTGATTATGGAGTTCATAGGCAGAATCCTTTGGATCAGGCGTTCCCTTCGCCGCTGTTGGTGTTAATGCCCCGGAATGCGCGGATTGAACGGCACGACCAGCAGGGTTCCCCTGCGCTCGTAGTAAAGGCTGGAGGGGTCAGCGACACCCGAGTTGTTGTATGGGAAGACGATGTCCATGCAAGTGATCGGGCCTTGCAGAAAGACACGGTAGAGAAGCGCCTGGTCGCCCCGATAGGTATTGACCTGCGCCGCCGCAAGGAAATCCGGCCGCGCGTTGCTGCCCGGTCGATAGTGCCGATAGATGAGCACATCCGGGTTGCTTGCCGGACTGCCCCCGTCGCGAAGCACTGCGACATGGCGCAGGCCGACCAGATTTCCGTTCAGCGTGGCCAGCCAGGAGGTGCCATAGAGCCCTGGCAGGTACTCCGTCATCGAAACATTGATCACCTGCCCACTGGCGAGCGATTTTACCGCGTCAGCGATCCGCGGGCGGTCGGCGGTGCACGCACCGGCGACCAGAGAGTTCTCGGAAGCGTAAGCGGTGGGGAAGATCGAGAACGAGCTCTCGCGTATCGGCCGGCCGTACTGTGCGGCGGTCCCTTGGGTCGTGGTTGGGGTTCCGCCGAAATCGAAGCCGCGCCACCGTTTTCGGCGGGTCGATGCGGACGGCCCATTTGACGCCATCATTGTCGTCGGCGGCGCGCCGTTGACTCGGGCCGCAACCTGTACGGCAGGGCGCTTGCCCGGCACTGTTGAATGCGGCGGGACGGGACGGAAATCCGCCACATCCGATGTGCGCGATGCGAGGTAGCTCTTGAAGGCCTGGAAGCTGGTGACATCGACGATCTCGACTCTTCTGTTCTTCGCGCGACCTTCCGCGGTGCGGTTGTCCGCGATTGGCAGAGTCTCGCCGGCCCCTTGATAGAAGATGTGACTTGCGTCGATACCTTGAGCCGCGAAAACCTGCGCGACAGCCCGCGCGCGCCGTTCGGAGAGATCGGCGTTGAGCCGAGAGTCGCCCGTATCGTCGGTGTGCCCTACGAGAAAGATGTTCTTGTCCCGCAGTGCGTTCACCGCATCGCGCTGGTCCTGCGTTACGCCCTGCTTTCCCTGGAGCTGCTGCTCCTGGTAACTGAACGAGTACTGCTGGGCCAACTCAGTGAAGTAGGTTTGAGCTTGTGGAGAAAGCTCGGCGGACCCGGAGGCGAACTGCGAACCATCGTCCACGACGTTGACGGACAGGCCTATTGTGGTCGCTCCAGCGGTATCGGCCGGCGGCGCGGTATAAGCGGTTTGCGCCGGCGCAGGAGGCGTGACCGTTACGACGCTGGAGGACGACGCCTTGATGCTCGCGACCTCGATATCGAGGTTATACCTCTTCTGAATCTGCGCGTATTCGCAGCGTCTTCGATCAACGTCATGGCCTATGGCGGCACCGATGGCAGCCCCACCGACGATGAAACCCGCTTTGGCGGCCGGCGCGATGCGGCCATGATTGAGAGCCTTGGCGGCATAGGCTCCGGCGACCCCGGCTAGCGCGCCAACGAGCGCCCCTGCAAACGCGTTGGAATTACCACACGGGTCCGCTGGCGGCAGTCCTACGTACTTGTACTGACCCGTCGCAGGGTCGACTGCGCAACCAGGCAACATCGGCGCGAAAAGTGCGACCGCAGCCGCCAGAACGACTGCATTTCGCCCCTTGTGGGTGGTTCGAGGTATCCGCCGGTTGCGCCCAAGCGGCGAGAGCGTTGTCTTCATCGCGTAGCTACACGGCACCGCGGGTGGCCAGATTCCGTGCGCACGATTCGGGCGTGTTCACGGAGTGCGAGCGACCTAGCGGGGCGTGACCCCCTGTATTGTTGTTCGGACAGCCCCTTTGGATTCTAGCCCAGCAGCTTGAGCGTTGCACTGAACGCAGCTCACGCGGGTTTTCGGCCTGACGCCGCAGGACATATATTCCTTTTTAAATCAGCCGCTTGAGTCTCCTGGCAACTGCGCATAAACATAGCCCCGTCGTAAGCTGGTGCGCCTACCCCGACTAGAGACGGCCCGAAACGGCTACCATCAGGCGCTTCGGGGAGGGTCACGACATGTCACGATCGCCGCACGGTCTCATCGGCGCAGCACTCTGCGCGCTCGGTCTCCTCGCCGGCGGTGCGCCGGTCTGGTCCCAGCAGCCGCAGCCGGTCCAGCACGAATACCGCATTCGTCATTTCAAGACAGAAGGCGGCGTAGAGCTGCCCGAGGTGCGGGTCGTCTACGGCACCTACGGCCATCTGGACCCAGCTGGCGACAACGCCATCCTGCTGCCTTCACACTACATGGCCGACATGCATGGCTATGCCTGGCTCATCGGACCGGGCAAGGCGCTCGATCCCGGCAAGCTGTTCCTGATCACGAGCGAGCTGTTCGGCAACGGCCGCTCATCCTCTCCGAGCAACACGCCGGAACCGTTCTCCGGACCGCGCTTCCCGGTCATGACCATCCGCGACAACGTTCGAGCGGTACACGAACTGCTCACCAAGGAGCTGCACGTCCATCACCTGCGCGCAGTCATCGGCTTCTCGATGGGAGCCCAGCAGGCCTTTCAATGGGCAGTCAGCTATCCGGATTTCATGGACCGCATCGTCGCCACGTCGGGGACGGCAAAAACCTATGGCCATGGGATCGTCCGTCTGGAGAGCGAGATTACCGCCCTGACGACCGACCCCACCTTTGCGGGGGGTGACTACAAGGTCGAGCCCGAGAGGGGCATCCAGGCATTCTCCCTGGTCTGGACGGCGTGGCTGTTCTCGCAGGAGTGGTGGCGGCGCGAGCTGTGGCGCTCCGATCCTTCTCTCGGGAGCACCCTGCCCCAGGTCATCGATCATTTCAGAAAGCACTTCATACCCGGTGCGGACGCCAACAATCTCATCCTGCAGATGCGCACCTGGGAGAGCAACGACGTCGGCAACACCCCGCCGTTCGGTGGCAACGTGGAAGCCGCGCTGCGTTCCATCAAGGTGCCGGTCCTGTACATGCCCTCCGCCACCGACCTGTACTTTCCGGTGACCGACGCCCGCTACGAGGCCGCCTTCATTCCGCATTGTCAGCTGATGCCGATTCCCTCGTTATGGGGACACCCCGCGGGAGCCGGCGCATCGCCGGCGGATGCGAAGTTCATCAACGAGCATGTGGCGCAGTTCCTGGAGTTGGGCGCCGGGTAACCCACTGCTGTATCGGCAGCAGTGCTCAAGAGCACCACATTTGGGACGAATCCGCGAAGGCCCCAGATCACTTGTGGCGGTTGCGCGCAGCCGTGGCTCTTCTCGAGCCAGGACTCTCGGGACCCAGCCAGAGGTTGGCGAGTGCCCCAAGGTTGTGCCGATAGGTATGGGTCACGTGATACTCCGCGCCGGTCTTCGTCTGCAAGATGTAATCGTTCCCAACACCGGGCTGGATCGTCGCGACGAATGCGGCGTTGATGAGTACCGAGCGGTGAATGCGAATGAAGCCGTAATTCTTGAGCCTTTCCTCGATCCCCCCAATGGTCCCACGATGCAGATACGAGCCGGTGCTGCCGCGGAGAATGACGTAATTGCCGTGCGCCTCGGCGGATACAATCTCCGCGGCGTTGACGAACACGATACGATCCTTGTCTTTGATGGCAATTGTCGTCGCCTTCGGCGGCTGTGCCTTCAATTCCTCCAGCGTATGAACCAGCCGCTCCGCGCGCTCCTGTGAGGAGCGCCGTATTGCCGCATCAAGCGCCTCGTGGACGCGCGTCGGCACGAACGGCTTCAGGATGTAGTCGAGCGCCCGCTTCTCGAACGCCGCCACCGCGTGTTCCTGGTGAGCGGTAACGAAGATGACCGCGGGCGTCGGGCAGCTCAACGTTCTCAGGCTTTCGATGAGCTCAATTCCCGATACGCCCGGCATCTGAATGTCCAGCAACATGACGTCGTAAAGCTGCGTGCGCAGCTTCTCGAGCGCCTGCGAACCATTCT
This sequence comes from uncultured Pseudomonadota bacterium, assembly GCA_963833085.1. Classification (GTDB taxonomy): domain Bacteria; phylum Pseudomonadota; class Gammaproteobacteria; order Steroidobacterales; family Steroidobacteraceae; genus 13-2-20CM-66-19. Next base: position 8,452 of record CAWHWV010000036.1, on the reverse strand, counting down.
CCGCCAGCTCGAATCCGTCGACATCGGCTCGTCGCACCAGAAGATTTCCCAGGGCCGTTCGGGCCAGCGGTTCGTCGTCGACGACCAGAACCCTCATGCGACCTCACGCGAGACGGTACAAACTTCCGTTTCGGGTGATGCAGCGTGACTGCAGAAGGCGGGCAAGGAGACGGACGCGACGGCGCGTCGCGCGTTCGGGTCGACTGCGAACTCCAGCTGGGCGTCGTCCGAGTAGAGATACCGAAGACGCGCCCGCGTGTTCGCCAATCCCAAGCCGAGGCCGCGCTGGGCTGAGTCGCCCAGCGTGTTGGTGATTTGAACTCGGAGGCGGTTATCTTCGAGCCAGGAACGGAACTCGAGCGAGCCGCCCTCGGGAGCGGTCGCCGCGCCGTGCACGATTGCGTTTTCCACCAACGGTTGCAGCAGCAGCTGAGGAACCAACGACCAGAGAGACGCAGGCTCGATATGCCAGTCGGCCTTCAACCTGCTACCCAACCGCATCTGCTCGAGACTGACGTACGCCTGCAGGAACTGCAGCTCCTCGCCCAGAGGAATGAGATCGGCGCTGCCGTGGCGGAGAACCGTACGCAGCAACGATCCCAGCGTAGTCAACATCCGGTGCGCGCGCGGCGGATCGCTCTCGATGAGTGCATCGATTCCCTGAAGTGCATTGAAGAGAAAGTGTGGATGCAGCTGCGCCCGCAGAGCTTGCAGCTCGCTTTGGGCGAGACTGCGCTGCAGCTCGATGCGCTCGATTTCCTGGCGCCGCCCGCGCACAAAGTAGGTGTAGGCATGGGCCACGACCACGATGCCGACGTAGGCGAGCAGCAGATCGGAAAAAGTGCCGTAGCCATAGCTCAGAAGGACACCCAGAGAACCGGGGGGCAAAGGTAAGTTTCTCATCCACCCACGGCGGCAGAAACAGCCACCGCAGCAGCGCAAAAATGCACGAGAAAGCCACGTATCCGAGACAATACGCCCCGCTGCGGCGCCACGCGGCGGTGAGCGGCCACCGAACCGCGAGATAGAAGAACGGCGGTGTGAGGATGGCCACGCAAAGATAACGGACGGCGTAGGTGAGCAGCAGCTCCCGCAAAACCACCGGGAGATTATGGCTGCGGTCCATCAGATAGACCTGCGAGCCGATCACCTGGGAGAGCGGCAGCCAAACCGCGACCGAGACCGCGTAGCTTCGGAGGAGGATGCGCGTCCGGCTCTGGAGTGTTGGCATGGAGTGGATTGTAGCGCAGCGGTCGCGGATTCGGGCAGGCTCGCGCGGGTTACCAGGGTGTTGCGAAAAACTGACGCCGAACCCGGTATAAGGCATCCCCGAGGCTGATGCGGCGCACAACCAAGGCTCGCCAGCGCGCGTTTGGCATGATGAACGCGCCCGGACGCTCGTGAAGTGCGCGAAACTGCTCGTAGCTCAATTCCTGCGACATCACAGGAATATCAGCAGCCATTCATGGGGGTGGGTATTTTTCCAGGAGTCGGTTGCTGGCTCAGGGCCTCGATATTTTGCTTTTGCGTCCGTGCTTGCGCCATCACGGCGTCGCCGTCAACGCAAAACGTGCTCGGGACCATTGAGCCAGTCAGCTGCTCGCGTTTGCAAAAGACGGTCTTGCCTTCGACAACCGTCGGACTGTAGCCCAGGTCGCTTGCCGCCTGAAGCAGAGTCAGTTCGGACGAGAGTGAGGACGAGGCCGAGCTACCGGCGTTTGCAGTGCGGCCGGCCGGGTGAGCGGCACACCCGGACCCAAGGACCGTAACGGTTGCGAGCAACGCGGTCGACAGGGGGTGCGAGTTCGCCACCCGCACTCCACGTCGGCATCCGCAGCTCTTATCAGAAGTCATACTTCAGGTTGACGTAGAACGTCCGCAGAAATGGGCTGGAAAATATCGAGTTGTAGCCGGCCGTCCAGCTATTCGACTGATTGGAAAATGGCGGAACCGTGTTCAGCACGTTGCGAACGCCGACCAGCACGGTGAGCGGCTGAATCGGCTTGTAAGACCCAAAGACGTCCCACGTCGATTGGTCACCGACAATGAGCTGCTTACCGCTGCCCGCATCGGGCGAGCCGCTCGGCGTGCCGTCGGTCCGATATTGATCGATGTACGACGAAAAGAAACGATTGGTGATTCCGGCGCTCCATTTCCTGCCCAGGCTCGTCCAGTTAAATGTCAGGTTATGCTGCCAACGGATTGCGGGCTGATTTCCGCCGTTGAGCCACCCAACCAGGTCCAGTTGCGGTCCACCGGTAAACTCCTGCAGCCGGAAATGAGTAATCGCCGTACCTTCCAGGTCCACGTGGAAGGCGCCCACGGGCGTCCGGATGAGGTACTGCACGCTAAGGTCGAACCCGTCGGTCGTGATGCCGCCCGTGTTCTGAGTCGTCTGGATGATATATCCGCAGGTCGGCGCGGTATAGGTCGGACACTGTGTATTGGACTCAGGCGCCGGAGTCAATGTCCCGGACGCGTTCAGCACATAATCATTCGCAAACTCAGTCGGATTTCCATAGATCACGGTATCCGGGATGCTTTGGATCTCGTTCTTGATGAGGATTCGATAGTAGTCGAGCGTGATCCCGAGGTCGGAGATCGGCTCGACGACGACGCCGAAGTCGAAGTTCTCCGACGTCTCGGGCTGCAGCTTCTTATTGCCGCCGGCCAGTGCCAGCCCCTGCGAATTGCAGACGGTGTAGCTGAACACCGTCGTGTAGGCCCCTGCAGCGCAAGGCGGACCGGGAATGGTGCTGCCGGCGTCCGCACCGAAGATATCCGGCTGATACAGATCGAACAGCGACGGTGCGCGGAACCCGGTCGAAGCAGCTCCCCTGAAGGTCAGGGCCTGAAAGGGCTGGTAGCGCAGCGACAGCTTGCCGTTGTTTGTCTCTCCGAAATCGCTGTATCGGTCCTCACGATCGGATATATCGAGGTCGACACTCTTGGACATGGGCACGTCGAGCTCGGTAAAGACCGCTTGCGCTGTGCGGCTGCCGAAAATCGACGACGTCGGATAATACGTGGCTGTGTACAGGGTAGTCGCCAGGGGGGTTGATTCAAAGGCGATGCGCTCACTCGTCGCCTGGAAGCCGAGTGCCAGCACCGCCGGCCGACCGGCTCCGAAGGCGTCGCCCAGAGCGTGGTTGGCATTGCCACCGATGTCGAAATGCTGCAGCTTGCCGGTTGCAAGCGGGCCGTTCATGTAGGCGCTGTTGATCAGCGCCTGTGCGGCCGTACTATAGGGGCCAAACGGATTGATCAGCGGGCTGAGGACGCTGTTGGGCGCGATTATGGCGTAATTGGCCTCGCCGCCGTCGACGTCGAGAGTGTTTTCATTGACGCTGTAGTCGAAGTCGGTGGAGTAATTCCAGCCGGCGTTCTGCCCGGAGAAGGTGAGCAGGATCCTTTGTTCGACGTTCTCATTTCCCGTATAGCGGTTGTCGGTGGGGTCGCTCCAGCCGACCGTAATGGGTGCGACGAGGTCCGGCGGAGCGCTGCAGGTCCCGTAGCAGGTCGAATCGGCAGCCGTCGGGAAATATGGCTCTCCAGGGTTCATTTTGAACGAGTACGACTGCGGGCCGAACCAGGCGACCGATGTGGAGCGGGTATAGAAGTACTGCAGGCTGAGCTGGTTGTTGTCCGGCAGCGTCTTGGTGAAGGCTGCCAAGCCGGACGCTTCATCCGACTTCGGCATCAGATCCACCACGGCGGAGTATCGATACGCGCAGTCGCCGTAGTACTCGGTGAGCTCCGGGTTGCCGGCGCAGGCCGGATAGCCGACCTGCCAGAGATTGCCGTTGGCGTCCGTATAGCTCGCGGGAAACGTTGCCGTAGGCCCGTTCGTATTCGACAGTCCCCGCGTTGGATCGAAACCGGTCGCAGCAAACGATCTCTGGGAGGCGGTAAGCTCCTGCTGCCGGGTATAGCTTGCCGTGATCATAAAGTTGTAGCCGTCGCTCGCGAGATCTCCATGTCCGAAGGTCAAGCTCGCGTTGCCCGAGGCGCCGCCGGCCTCCTGCGGGCGGTTGAAGTCGACCTGCACTTCACCTCCCTGATAATTCTTCTTGGTGATGAAATTGATGACACCTCCGATGGCGTCCGAGCCGTAAAGCGACGAGGCACCTTCGCGAAGCACCTGCACGCTCTCGATGGCTGAGAATGGGATGCCCTCCAAGTCGACCGAACTGCCGACGACGACGTTGTTGGCGAGCCGTTGGCCATCGAGGAGCACGAGGGTCTTCGAGTAGCCCAGGTCGCGCAGGTTGGCAAACGAGCCGCCGCCCGTGTACTGGGTGGTGGACTGCGCGAGGTTTATCAAGGAAGGTACGTTCGAGCTGATCTGGTCGACCGCCTGCTCCACATCCACCAGGCCCGAGTCCCTGATGCTATCCGCGCTGATGACGGTGACGGCCTCCGAAGTCTCCGCCGCCGGTCTCTCGATCAGGGTACCCGTGATGACTATGGTCTCGAGCTGAACGGGGGACGCACTGGCGCTGCTGTTGCCGCTGGGCGGCGGCGTCGTTTGCGCAAGCAGGATGGGCGCCTGCTTTGTCTTCTTGGTGTCGGCGCCTGGTGCGGTCGCGGCTTTCGCGGCGCTTCCCGGCGTGCTGCTCGCCTGAGCGGTGTTCGCCTGCGTGGTGCTCGCCTGCGTGGTGCTCGCTTGCGTGGTGCTCGCTTGCGCCGCATACACAGGCATGCCAGCTGCGCAGCAGAGCGCAATGACGCAACTAGCAAGCGCTCGTCTGGCGGCGAGTACCAGATTGCAGTTCAATCTCATTGAAATCTCCCCCGGTGACGGCGGCAATCGGCAGCTGCGGTTGTCTGGGCCGCTGCGCCCCGACCGTCTTCCCGATGTAGTTCGGTCTTGTCGGTCAATGGTAGGATTCGTTCTCCCGTGTCTGCATTCCGCCGGCTCGCGCCCCGGAGAGTTGACAGACGTGCTTGAGCTCTTTGTTGCGCACCCGCGACGCCGATTTACCTCGATTCGTAGGCTCGGTTACTAGCTTATGCAGCCGCGAAGCAGCGCTGGTGCGATATGTGACGAGATTGTGTAAAAGCGGGTCAAGGCATTGAAGTGTCGGGACGAGGCACGGGTCGGATTGGGCGCCCGGCCACCGTCGGATCCGTTGTCTATTCGCTGCGCAGCAGGGGGCAGTGACTCCTGTCGCGCACCAACCACTAGAAACATCGTCCCGCGATCACGGGCACTGACCCTTATTTCCTGGGTCTTGATCACAAGCTGCGCCCTGCGCGCGAGCACCCTCATTACCGTACGGCACATGTTTCTGGCCGACCGTGTCGCGCGAAGCAGCGCGCCGTCCCTGGTGAAAGACGGCACGGGCGCCGTGTGGCCCCTGGACAACACTGCTAACTGGGCAAACGCCATCGCTCAGTGCCCGATTCGATATGTGCTGCAGGATGAGCTCGTTCGCCTGTGCAGCGAGCTTGCGTATTCCAAGGGCGCTCGCACCGTCCAGTGCGCAGACTTGCTGCACGCTCCGGCAGACGCATTCTGGATAGAGTGGTGCAGTGAGCCATGGCACCGCGCACTGCTGCAACATGGGTTTCGTCTCAACGGCGACTGTCAATGGAGTGGTCGTCGCGGAGTCTATGTTCGTGCCTCATCCGACGGACGTCGAGGTGTGATGCGAACGTTCTGGACCTTCGACGAGGACGCGGAGGTTCTGGCGAGCAGCGTTGAAGCCTACTTCGACTTTGACACGGCTTCGGGAGAAGAGCCGGTGCGACCGGATATGCGCGTCTCAGAGGTCAGGGGCGTCGTGGACGAAGCGCGGCCGGAGGACGATGTTCTCGCCCGATGCTTTCGTTTTCGCTATGAGAAGACCTGGGCCGAGTATTACGCGCGGCCGGAGATCACCTCATCGCAAAGGGAAGCAGTATGGCAGCAGGCCTTGGGCACGGTCGCGTCGGATATTCCCATGCTGCTGACTCTGTTTCTGCTTCTCGCGACGCGAGTGAACTTGCCGCGACGGCCGCTTTCGCGCGAACGACTGAATCGCGCGCGTCAAAGGGCCGGAAAGCCGACCTTGCTGGAGCATATTGAGGTCTGCGCCCCTCTGCTACCGGAATTCCGCGACCTGCCGCCGGGCGGTGACCCGACCCGAGGCCGGCGCGGTCCGCGCTTGCACCATGTGCGCGGCCACCTCGTGCGACGTGGCAGCCAAATATTCTGGCGAGTGCCGCATCTGCGCGGAAATGCACGATGGGGTTCCGTGCGCTCGCGAACCGTTGTCTGGACGTTTTGAGTCACGCGCACCGCGCGATTCTAGACCGACTCCTGTCCCTGAGCACCGACACACCACGCCGCCAGCCCCTCGAGCGCGAGATCCGGCACGAGCTGACTTGCGGTACGAATCAAGGGCCGCAGTCCCCGCGTACCGCCTCCTGTCATGACGAGCTCGGGCGTCTGGTCGACCACAGCGCGGGATTCGCTGACGGCCCTATCCACCGCCGCGGCGGCAGCATAGCGAGCTCTCCGGAGTGGAACTCGTCGTCGGCAAGCTGCGCATACACCTTGGCGACCAGCGGCGCTCAATCGCCCTGAGCAGCTCCTCTCTGCGCAGTGGCTTTATTTACTACCCTCAATGGATCGTACGAGGAGGTCCAGGGCGGAGAAGCCTTGCAGATTGAAGGCGGAGACATCGACTAACCTAACCTACGGCATAATGTTGGGTCCTAGCTTCGCCGATTTGTCGTGGCCATCGACTCATACGCGGGCCACATTTGGTCAGCTTCCACGACCGGGGGTGTTGCGAAAAACTGACGCCGAACCTCCGAATGCAATCAAGGCCCGCACCGTCTACTGGACCTCATGAGCCCACATACTCGTCACGCATTTCCCATGCTTCGTCACATAACGCGCCACGCCCCTTTTAACCCTGCGTAGGCTACACGTCACAAGTGAAAGTGCGTTACCGGCGCACTGAGGGCGCGCAGCGTAGGGGCTCGAAAATGAATACGAGTGGCAAGACCACGTGGCGTTGTTATACCGGACGGATGTTGCACGGGCTGCTCGGCTGGCTCGCCACGGCGAGCATGATCGCAGCCTGCCTGCCGGCCGCAGCGCAACAGGCGCCCGGGCTGCCTGGGAGCCAGCCGCCGGAGCAGATCCTGGAATCGACAGCCGCGAAGGCCAAGTCGCGTAGCCAGCTTGCGCAGGCGACCTCCGCGAAAGCGGCCACTGCGAGGGCGCCGATTGTGCTGGCGCAGACGACGCCTCCACCGGCCACCGGCACGACCTCACCTGCCCCGGTGCTTCAAACCATCGTCATCACGGGCACCCTGATCGCGAGGCCGGCGGCCGAGACCGCGGAGGCCGTCACGATCATCAAATCGAGCTCCCTTCAGGACATGGGCGTCGTGAATGTGGAGCAGTCGGTGGACCAGATTACCGCCAACATACCCAGCAATACCAATATCACCCAATCCGTTACGGCTTTTACAGGAGGAGGCACCTACGCCAACCTGCGTGACCTGGGTACCGGGCGCACACTGGTGCTGCTGGACGGTCAGCGCCTTGCGGACAACGTGGTCATCGGCAGCGGCGTGGATCTGAGCGGCATCCCTTTCGGGGCCATCGAGAGCGTTCAGGTCCTGAGGGAAGGCGCTTCGGCGCTGTACGGCTCGGACGCGATCGGCGGTGTCATCAACTTCATCACCAAGAAGGATTACCAGGGTGGCGAGATAAGCGTCAACCTGGACCGCCCGCAGGAAAACGGCGGCGCCTCGGGCGATGCGAACTTCACTTTTGGACATGGCAGCCTGGCGGACGATGGATATAACTTCATGATCAGCGGAAGTTACAGCCAGCAAAACGAGCTGCAGGCATACCAGAGGTCGTTCGCGGCCACGGGCTATGATCCGGCGCTGCACCTGGCGAACCTGAACGGGGCGACGGCGACCTGGCCCGGGAGCTATACGGACGGCAACAGCAATCTCTGGCAGGTCGGCTATCCGGCGTGCGCGGGCAATCCGTACCTGACCAGGGACGGAGGCGATTGCGAGTACCTGTACTCCGCCGCCGTGGATCTGCTCCCCAAGTCGAGTGAGACGTCCGGCTTGGCATCCTTCACCAAAGCGTTATCGGGCAACAACACACTGAGCGTCGAGTATTTCTACACCCGCTCCAAGGTCACGCAATGGTTCGGGCCGCAGTCGTTTTCCTTCGAGATGACACCGCAGGCCGACCCGACCTATTTCCCAACGGCCGCGGAGTCAACGTGTGACAGCAACGTAGTGACCAGCGGTCCTTGCACCGGCGCGCCGGATCTGACCGATCCCATCGTGGCCGGCTGGACCGATCCCACGAACAACCGCTACACGGACGACATCAATACCGAGCAACGGGTGCTCCTCACCTTTGCCGGCAACGACGGGGGTTGGGACTACGCCATGAATTTCAACTATAGCGTCAACGAGAACACGT
>CAWHWV010000035.1:0-27428 GCA_963833085.1 uncultured Pseudomonadota bacterium | reverse complement strand
CGAGCCCATCCACCTCGCGGACCGGATAAGAGCGGACACCATTCGGCACACGCTCCCTGCCGAGGTATGGCACGTCAATGCATTTGCCGCTGCAGTCGTACGCCCAGCCGTGGTAGTGGCACTTCATGCCATCGCCCTGGATCACCCCGAGATGCAGCGGCACCTGCCGGTGCGCGCAGCGGTCCTCGAGCGCGACCACCCGTCCGCTCGCGCCACGAAAGAGCGCGATGGGGTCACCCGCGAACCGCCGCCCCAATATCTTTCCGGGCTTGAGCTCATCGGACCAAGCCAGGGGATACCAATAATCGGGATTGGCGGCGGTACGCCGCAGGTCGACTCCCGCCGGCAGACTCGCCGGCAGCGTGGCAGTCAAGATCGCATGGTCGTCCGGCATCAGCGACGCCCCCATTTCTTCGCGGATGGCAAGGAAGATTACGCCCTTCGGCGGCCAGCCGGGGGCGAACTTACGTGATCGGTACCGCGGCTGCGTCATCGAGCGACAGGCTCTATGAGCCCCGCATCGTTCGGCGTCTTGACCGCGTAGAGGCGGCGGCTGACCTGCCACGCGACCATGGTGTCGCTCGGATGCGGCACCAGCGAGGCTTTTGCTTCCTGCGGGCTGCCCTGCAGCCAAGCCTCGTGATCCTCCTCGCGCAGCACGGCCGGCATCCGCTGCTTCTCGTTGTGGATCTCCGCCATCAGGCTGTTCGGCGGCAGGGTGATGAGGGCGCATGACAGCACCTGCGAGCCATCCGCCTGCCTCTTGCGGTCCCAGAGTCCCGCGACGCCGAAGACCGGACGGTCGGCGAGGTGCACGTAGAACGGCTCCTTGCGGCCATCCTCGAAGACGTGCGGCTCATAGAACCCCGCCATCACCAGAATGCAGCGCTGGCGGCGCTCCCACGGCTGCTTCCAGGCGTACCAGGTCTCGAGCTTCTCGACGGTCGCATTGATGAGCGGGAAATTGGGCTCGCCGGTATGGGGCAAGAGCCCCCAGCGCATCATCCGGCCGGTGATCGCGCCGCCTATGCTGAGGACGACAGGCACCGGGTCCGTCGGCAGGACGCGCCAGCTCGGCTCGAATTGCCAGAGCGGCTCGATGACCCGCCAGTACCGCTCGGCAGCGGCTTGCGAAGGGGTCTGATAGCGGGCGCACATGATCTGGCGGGTGCCGTCACGCCCAGGTGTTGGCGTTCTTCGGATAGCCCGGCCGCTGGACCCGCACGATACAGAAGCGCTGGCCGGTCGGAGCCTGCATCACCACCCAGCGCTCGAGGCGCTCGACCACGGTGGCGCCGAGCTTCTCGAGGCGCGCGACCTCCGCGGGGATGTCGTCGGCCTCGATATCGAGGTGAACGCGGCTCTCGTGCGATACGCGCTGGATCTGCACGATGGGCTCATCAGGCGGCGTTTCCAGCATGCGATAGTTGCCGCGGCTGCCGGCGTGATCGGAATCGACCGGCCGGCCGAGCGCCTGCGCCCAGAAGCGCGCCGCCGCATCGACGTCGGCGGTGTTGCAGTCGATCAAGATCGCGCAAAGTCGGGAGTGATGCATCGCGGCGCTCCTGCTCGTGGGCGGCGCCGCGATTATAGCGGCGGGCGGGCCGTGGCCGATCGCAGGTCCGGGTAGAGATGCAGCAGGCCGCGAGTCACACCGTTCGTCCAGCCGAATCCGTCCTGCACCGGATACTCGCCGCCGCCGCCGGGCAGAGCATGCTCGACGTCGTATTTCTCGAAAATCCGCCCGGTGTTGGCGTAGACGCGTTGCACCGTCGCAACCCAGCGCCGGGCGATATCGTGAGCCAGGGCATCATCACCGTATCGGGCCAGCCCGCTCACGGCGATCCACTGCAGCGGCGCCCAGCCGTTCGGCGCATCCCACTGCTGACCCGAATGAATCGTCGTGGTCACGATGCCGCCGCCTTGCAGCAACTGCAATCGCACGGCCACGGCGACCTGCGCCGCCTGTCGCGGCGTCGCGAGTCCCACGAACAGGGTGTAAAGCGTCGCGGCGCTGAGCTCATCCCTACGCGTGCTGCTGCGCCAGTCGTAGTCCTTGAAATAGCCCGCCCGGTCGTCCCAGAGGTAGCGATCCATGGCCTTTCTGCGGCGGTGCGCGCGCGCATCGAAGTCATGCTCGCAGGCGAGCTCGTGCTTTTCCTCGCAACCGCGGGCGATGGCCTCCTCCATGCCGTAGAGCAGGCTGTTGAGATCCACCGGCACGATGTCGGTGGTGCGGATCGTGCTCATGTGGCTCTGGTCGCCGAACCAGCGCGAGCTGAAGTCCCAGCCGCTCTCGGCAGCGGCCCGGATATCGCGATACACCTGCGCCGGAGGGCCTCCGGCGGCGCGCGCCGTCAGCACGTCATTGCGATACCCCTCATCCCGCGGCGTGTCCCTGTCGTCCCAGTAGCGGTTGAGAATGGAGCCGTCAGGCATCGCGACGACGTTGCGCCGTGCCTCGCCGGGATGAAGCCCTCCAGCTCCCTTCATCCAGTAGGCGTACTCGAGCTCGATGTCCCGCAGGTGGCTCGCCCATGCCCGCTCCGGGTTGGGATTCAACAGCCCGACCATCAGGTAATAGACGGGAGGCTGCGAGCGCGACAGGTAGAAGGTCCGCGCCCCATTGGGGATGTGGCCGTACGTCTCGATCAGATAAGAGAAGTCATCGACCAGATCGCGCGCGAGATCCCTGTGCCCATCGGGAATGAGGCCGAGCATGGTGAAGTAGGAGTCCCAGTAGTAGAACTCCTGGAAAGCGCCCCCCGGCACGACGTAGGGTTTCGGCACGTAGAGCAGCGATGAGTATGCGGGCGGCACGACGGCGGCCCGGGTCAGGAGCGGCCAGAGCCTGGCAATGTGCGCCGCGACCGTGCGGTCAGCGGGGATGGGCGGCGTGCGCGGCCTCACCGGGAAGGTGAAGTTGTCCTCGATGAAGCGACGCAGCGCTTCTGGCGAGCGCGGGTCGGCCGCACGGTAGCGCTCCATGATGACGCGGGGAGACGCCTTCGGTATAGCGTCGACAAAATTGTCATTGCCCGGATGCAGACCAGCCATCTGCACGCGGACGAAGAGCGGGCCGTAGAGCTGCGACGGCGTCGGCAGGAGAAGGTCACCGGCGAGGGAGATGGACGCCATCGTCAGCGCCAGCGTCGCGAATAGGCCGGGTATGAGCTTCGATTGCACGGCCCCGCACTCTAGCAAAAAAAAGCCTCTTCCCGGCGAACCGGGAAGAGGCTTGGAGCGATCGTCTCTCTCTTTTAGAAGCGGAACTCGGAGAGCGCCATGAACTCGTACGCCAGATTCGCGGCATTGACGGTGCCAATGCCCGAGCCGTCATCGTACCCGCGCACGCCGAAGTAGAACCAGTTGTCGCCCGCGGTGATGTCGTTGAACGGCCCGCCTCGGCCGTAGGCGAAGAACCCGCCCTGCGCCAAGGCGTAGACCGTCGGGTTCAGCAGACCCACGCGGCCTCCGGACGCCTCATCGATCAGCGTCGTCATGGCATTCAACTGCGGCGCCACGAAGCTCGTGCCGCCCCAGCCGCCCTCAGCGCAACCCGGGTTGGTGGCCGCCGGGAAGTCCGTGCAGTCGACTACGATGTACCCCGACTGCGGATCGGCGTTGAACGAGAGGTCTGGCTGGTTACGGCCCGGGAAATCGGCCGGCAGCGTATTGATGACCTCCGCGCCGCTGAGGCTGGGATAGTTCGGGTAGAAGATCAGCGTCTGTCCGGGCTGCGTCCGCTGCGTGCCGAAGGTGAACTGCTGGTAGTAGGGAATCCGCCAGAAGGAGCTCACTCCGCCGCCGCCGCCCGAGGGAAACAGGTCCTGCGCCGTCAGCCCGAGGTTCGCCAGGCAGCCCGCCCAGTCCTGCGCGATATAGTCCCAACCCCATACCCGCTCCTGGGTGATGGTGATGGCCGGACAGCCGGCCGCGGGAATGCCGGGCTGGGTAGCCGCGACCGTCGTGCCGCCTGCCGAGGTGATGGCAGGGTCACTGCCCGGGGCGTCCACGGTCAGCTGCGCGGAGAAGAACGGCACCGGCGCATTATTGGAGTCGTTCACGTCGTAAGCCCCGGCATCACCCGCGGACGTGAAGTACGACTGGCCCTGCGCGGCCCCCTCCAACAATGCCTGATGGATCGCTGTCAATTGGTCGGTGTAGTCCACCCCGCCATTCGTCGCGGCGAAGTAGTCCTCCTCCGCCTGGCCCCAGCTGATGGAGACCGTATCGGCTATGTTGTCCGAGGCTGCGGAATAGAACACGTCGAGGAAGCCCCCGAGAGTGTTGGGAGCAACGTAGACGCGGATGTTGGCTTGCGGCGCGAGCCCGCCTGACTGCTCGACATCGAGTGAGGTCTCATTGTCCCCGACCCCTGCCGCCACCGGCGTGCCACCGTCCACCGGCACAACGGTGATGCGGTTCGGCTTCACCTGCAGTCCGATGTCCTGCCAGTAGGCATACACGTCAGCCTGGTTGAAGTTGGCGAGCGTCATGATGCCGATCGTCTGGCCGCGGCCCTGGATACCCGCGCGATAGAGCGGATTGAAGTCGTAGAAATTCGCGGTATCGCCGACGGTGTAGTCCCGCGGCATGCCGGTGGCGGTCCCATTCGTGGGCCATGTGACCGCAGCCGGTGTTGCCGGCGGCGTTTGCGCCCTGACCGAGGCGAATGTTCTTCGGATGAAAATCACCCACCTCGTTGCTGAGGCCCGGAACCGAAAGCACGAGCGAGGAGAACTGACCCGGCAGGACGAACTTCCATGCCGGCCGATGGAACGTCTGGCCGTTGCGGCGTGTAATCGCGCAGCTGCGTGGAGAAGGCTGCGCTGAGCTGCGCCGCCGTGCCGGTGACGGTGATATCCAGGTTATCGGCGTAGACCTTGTCCACCGTGATCCCGAAGGACTCGAGGTACTGGACGAACTGGCTGGATCTGCCTGTTCGAGGGCGCGAAGCGCTGCACGAACTGGTTGACGTTGAGGAAGCGATGGTACTGCGGGCTGCCCGGCGTGCTCGTCAGCGCGACGAAGTTCTCCAGGCCCTGCGGGTTCGTCACGTTGAGGATGATGGCGGTCGTGATGTTGGTGGCGGGGGACGTAGTTACGGAACTCTGAGCGTTGAACGGTTGATTGGTCGCGGCGGAAGCGGCACCGAGGAATCCCGCGGCGCACGCTGCCGTCAAAAGGCATGTTTGAAGACGCATGAATGTATCCCTGGAGTTGATTACGCTTTGTTCTAACGTTGCGCGCGGCGCGCCCCTTCTGCGCGGACGTTTCCCGCTGCAACGTCTCTGGCACGAGTATAGCGCTTCCGCTTGAGGCAGAGTAAGCTGCCTCGCCATTCGGGCTCCAGCTGCTGCTGCGCTCGAGCCGCGATTACGCTGCTGTTACATCGCCGTTACGCGCACGGCTGAAGTGTGCGCGACAGCGTGCGAACGCATGAAGATGCATCTGCCGAAGAGCGCCCGGCTCGGCGCGGATATTCCGCCGGGGTGAGTTCCCTTCGGCTCGGGCCAGGTTCACGGGGACTTCACATAATGCACACCGCCACGATGCTCAGGTCCGCGCCGAGGCCCTGAATGCGTCGCACGCGCGCGCTCAAGTGGCCGCCCGAGGCACCTGCGGATCTGGATCGCTCTGGCCGTCGGCATCGCCGTCTTCTTTATTCTTCCCACGCACCAGCCACTCATCAGCCGCATGCTGATCGGCTGGGACTGCGGCGTCACCTTCTTTCTGATCGCGATCTACCTGTGGATGCGGCGTTTCACTCCCAAGGAAATCTGCTCGCACTACATCGAGGAAGATCCTTCCGGACCGGTGATCTTGCTAGCGATCACAGCGGCGGCGCTCCTCAGCCTGATCGCGATCGTCGAGCCGCTCGTCACGCTGCGGCACGCCGCGTACGACCAACGGGCCTGGGGCTTCGCGCTCGCGGCCATCACCCTGATCGATTCGTGGCTGCTGGTGCCCACGATGTTCACCATGCACTACGCGGACATGTTCTACAGCGCCGCGGCGGAGAATCGCCCGCTGCATTTCCCGCGCACGGAAATGCCGGCGTTCTGGGACTTCGCGTACTTCTCCTTCACCATAGCCGCGGCCTGCCAGACCGCCGATGTGTCCACCACTGAGGCCTCGATCCGCCGGGTCGTCATCCTGCACGAGATCGTTTCGTTCGCGTTCAACGTCGCTATACTCGGCTTTGCGATCAACATCACGGCCGGGCTGATTTCCGGCTAGCACCGCTCGACGCCGTTCCGGGAGGACACTTTGGAAATCGCACGGCCTACCCGCGAGGAGCTGATCCACAGGCTCTACGAAGCCGCGGAGCTCGAGCACAACCTGATGTGCACCTATCTCTACGCGGCCTTCAGCCTGAAGGATGCCGGCGACGGCCTTTCACCCGACCAGGCCGCGGCCACGGCGCGCTGGCGGCGCGCCATCATCGAGGTCGCCATCGAGGAGATGGGACATCTCTGTGCAGTGTGGAATATCACCGCCGCGCTCGGCGCCGCGCCGCGCTTCGGCCGGGGCAACTTCCCGCTCGATCCCGGCTACCTGCCGGCGGGCGTGGTCGTGAAGCTCGCGCCGTTCAATGAGGCGGTGCTGCAGCATTTCATCTACCTCGAGCGCCCCAAGGGTTCGACCGAACCGGATGGCGCGGGCTTCGAGCCGCCGGTGAAGTATCAGCGCGGCGGCCCGGCGCCGCGACTGACGCCGATGGGAATCGACTACGACACGGTGGGCGATTTCTACGCCTCGCTCGGCGAGAGCGTCACGCGCTTCGTCGAGCGAGTGGGCGAGAAGACGGCGTTCTGTGGTGATCCGGCGCTGCAGCTGTCGCCGGCGGAGATCGACCTCGGGGGCGCGAAGCCGGTCATTTGCGCCAAGACGGTGCTCGCCGCCTTCGATGCGATCGTGCGCCAGGGCGAGGGAGCGCCGGCCGACAGCGAAGGCTCCCACTACCAGAAATTCTCCGCCATCCGCCGCGAGCTGCGCACGCTCAAGGAGGCGAACAGGAGCTTTCAGCCGGCGTTCCCCGCGGCGATCAATCCCGTGCTGCGCCGCCCGCCCCGCCCGGAGGGCCGCGTGTGGATCGAGAACGAGGACGCCGCCCAATGCGTCGATCTCGCCAATGCGTCCTACGGACTGATGGTTCGCCTCATCGCCTACTCCTATGGCGTGGCGCGCCCCGCTCCGGCAAAGGCGGTGGCCCTCGATCTCGGCATCGGCCTGATGGCGGCCATGACGTTGTTGGCAGAGCGCGCCGCCCGCCTGCCCGCCGGCCCATCCAACCCGGAATGCCATGCCGGCGTGACATTCGTGACGCTGCGGGACTCGGCGCCGTTTCCTCCCGGCGCGGCGGCGCACCGTTTCTTCATCGAGCGACTCGACGAGCTCGCCAAGGGCGCGGCGACGATCGACACCGAGGACGCGCGCACCAGCCGCGCGTCGCGCTTGCTCAACGATCTCGCCGCGCGCGCCCACCGTGATTTCGACGCCGCATCGGCTGCGATTTCCGGGCCGGCGGCGTCGATCCCGAGTGCCGCGCCGAGTACCGCTGCCGCGCCGCCCGCCCCGAAAACGGTCGCCGGCGTCGACGAGATCGAAGGCAAGGAGCTGACGCTGCTCTTCGATTCCAGGAAGTGCATCCATTCACGGTTCTGCGTCACCTGGGCGCCGCAGGTGTTTCTGGCCAATGTGCAAGGCCCTTGGATCCATCCCGACGCCATGGAGGTCGAGCGCCTGGTCGAGATCGCGCATGTCTGTCCGTCGGGCGCGATCCGCTACCGGCGCAAGGATGGCAAGCCTGACGAGTCGGCGCCGCTCGTGAACCTCATTACGATCCGCGAGAACGGTCCGTATGCGGTGCGCGCCGATATGCAGTTGAACGGTCAGCGTGGCGTGTTCCGCGCCACCCTGTGCCGCTGCGGTGCCTCCAAGAACAAGCCCTTCTGCGATGGCTCACACAACGAGGTGCAGTTCGCCGCATCCGGCGAGCCGGCCTCGGGGAAAACAGACATGCTCGCGGCGCGCGACGGTGTTCTCGCGATCGAGCCCGAAAGCGACGGTCCGCTGCGCGTGCGCGGCAATCTGGAGATCATCTCCGGCACCGGCCGTGTGGTGGCGCGCGTCACGCAAGCGCGCTTGTGTCGTTGTGGAGGCAGCGGCAGCAAACCATTCTGCGACGGCACGCACGCCAGGATCGGCTTCCGCTCGAGCGATACGTGAGCGTAGCAGTAAGCCCAACAACGGGCTCGACATGGATCAACCGTTCCGTCTCGATCGTTGTGATACCGCATGCGTAGCCTTATCGTGAAATCCGTCGGCACCGCCGTTGCACTCGCCGTTTTGCTCGCGGGCTGCAACAAGCTGAGCCTCGACAAGCTCGGGCTTGGCGGTCAACCGACACAATCCAAACAGCTGCCAACCCCGCGACAGCTGAAGGCGATTGCTTACATGTCGCAGGCAAAGGGCGGCCCGAACGGGCGACTGGTCTACGACCATCTCGAGCAGGCCAAATCGTGCCACGACCTCGAGATCGCGATGCGGTGGAATCGGCCGCCCGACATAAAGGCCGGTCCCTTCAATCAAAGGATGACGTACATCACATCCGGTGTGCCGGCGAGCCTGTCGAAGTCCTCCGAAGTGTTCCTCACCGGAAAAATCAGGGCCGGCCAGTCGCTCCCCTCCGGCGGCTCCGTCTGGTCGTTGACATTGCAGGACGGCAGCGAGGTGCAGGCCATCGAGACGCCGGAGTACACGGAGAAACAGGAAGAGGCGCAGCAGCAGCCGGACGCACCTGCGAGCATGTACCACCCGTACACAGCGGGGCGGCTGCTCTGCGTCTACGGCGTATACCAGGGCGATATCGGCATGGCGCTGGGTCAACCGCGGCACGTGCCGCTGGTTTCCGTTCTATTTGCGATGGACCGCTCGAAATAGACGGGCTTCGAAAACATACACGCGTAACTGACATGCGGCGCCAGGCCTCTCCCCTCCTCTGACACAACGCTCTTGCCCGGGAGGTGAACAAGCTCACACTTTTGCCCCAAACTCGCGTGCTATCTTTTTGATTCTGCGAGGGCTCGGAGAGCAAGCGTCATGGCTGAGAAAAGCAGGAGCGAGCTGGACCGCCGCGACCCGATCCGCGTCCTGCTGGTCGAGGACGTGGAGTTCGAGGCGGAGCTCACCTGCCACCACCTGAAGAAGCACGGTATCGCGCATCTGGTGCAGCGCGTCGAGACCGATGCTGCGATGCGCGCGGCGCTGCGGGAATTCAAGCCCACGATCATCCTGTCCGATTTCAGCCTACCGGCCTTCGACGGCTTGAGCGCTCTCGACGTCGCGCGTGAGTGCGCCCCCGACGTGCCGTTCCTCTTCGTCTCGGGAACGATCGGCGAGGAGCGCGCGATCGAGGCGCTGCGCCGCGGTGCGGCCGACTACGTCCTGAAGAGCAATCTCACCCGCCTCGGTTCGGCCGTGCTGCGAGCGCTGCAGGACGCGGAAGCCCGTACCGTGCGGCGCCGTCAGGAGCAGCAGATCAACCGCCTCACCGGTGTGCTGCGCATGCTGAGCGGGATCAACGGCGCGGTCGTGCGGATCCGCGACCGCACCGAGCTGTTGCTGGAGGCCTGCCGGCTGGGCGTCACCGTCGGCGGCTATCCCACGGCTCTCGTGGCCCTGCGCCAGCCGAAGGCGCAGCGGCTCGAGCCGGTCGCTCATCAGGGCGCGGATCCGTTGATTGCGCATACGCTGTGCGAGCTGCTGGAGAGCAAGATGGCGCCGGACGGCCACGGCCGCAACAAACCCCGTGATCCTGCCGCGCCTTTCATTTGCCAGGACGCCGGTGCGACTCATGCTGCCGTGATCGGCCTGCCGTTGATCGTCGACAAGACCGTCGTCGGCGTTCTCGGGGTGTGTCCGCGCGATCACAGCGCGATCGCGGAAGAAGAGCTGGTCATGCTCCGCGAGGTGGCGGCCAACCTCTCTTTCGCGCTGCAATACCTGCGGCAGGACAGCAAGGTCCGGCTGCTTTCGTACTTCGATGTGCTCACCGGCCTCGCGAAACGCTCCCTGTTCTGCGAGCGTCTCGGCCGGAGATTCCGTGAGTCTACCGGTGGCCTCGGCTCGTCCCACGCCATCGCGGTGCTCGACATTCAGAATCTCAGCGCCATCAACGACGCATTCGGGCGCCACTCGGGCGATCAGCTGTTGCAACTTCTCGCCGATCGCCTCAAGCGGCGGTTCACCGACACCGAGCTGCTGGCGCACTTCGCCGGTGGGACATTCGCGCTGGTGCAGCCCGTGGAGCGCTCGGCAGCCGCGGCGCTCGATGCGCTCAACCAGCATGTCGATCAGCTGTTCGCGGAGCCCTTCTCGCTACAAGGCAAGGACGTGCCCGTGGCTGCGCGCAGCGGCATCGCCTTGTATCCCGAGGACGGCAATGATCCGGATACCCTGGTCAACCGCGCCGAGGCCTCCCTGCGCAGCACCAAGGAGAGCGGCCAACGCCGCGGTCACTACAGCGCGGAGCAGCACGCCGAAGCGCTTGCACGCGTTGCCCTCGAGAGAAAGCTGCGAGTGGCGCTCGAGCGGCAACAGTTCGAGCTTTACTATCAGCCCAAGATGAGCGTGAAGACGCGACGCATCGAGGGCGCGGAGGCACTCATCCGCTGGAACGATCCGGACTCTGGCCTGGTCTCGCCGGCGAAGTTTCTGCCGATTCTCGAGGAGAGCGGCCTGATCGTCGACGTCGGCGACTGGGTGATCGAGCGTGCCGCGCTCGAGTGCCGGCAATGGCAACGGCAGGGACTGCCACCCATACGTATCGCGGTCAATATTGCGCCGCTGCAACTGCGCCAGCCTGATTTCGTCGGCCGCTTCCTCAAGCACGTCCACCCCTGGGCGACGCCGAACTGCGGGCTGGATGCGGAAATCACCGAGGGCGCCCTGGTGGACGATTCCTCGGCGATCATCAACAAGCTGAAGATGTTGCGCGCGGCCGGCGTCAACATCGCGATCGACGATTTCGGCACCGGCTACTCCTCGCTGAGCCGGCTGGCGCACCTGCCGATCGACACGCTCAAGATCGACCGCAGCTTCATCAGTGAGATGTCCGCGGATGCGCGCAGCAAGCGCCTGGTATCGATCATCGTCTCGATCGCGCGCGCTTTCGACCTCGTGGTCGTCGCCGAGGGCGTGGAGTCCCAGGAGCAGCTGGACACCCTGTGGCAGCTCGGCTGCGACCAGTCCCAGGGTTACCTGCACAGCAAGCCCGTACCCGCGCAGCAATTCGCCACCATGCTCAAGGCCAGCCCCGGCTACAACTCCCAGGCCGGCGATTCGGCTGACTACGCCGCGGCGGACTGACGCGAATGCCTCGCGTGGGGTAGCATGCCGTGAATCGGACTCACCAACGGAACCGAACATGGCCCCACAGAAACCCAGGGTCGAGGCTCAGCCGCTCATTGCGGTGCGCAATGTAAGAGCCAGTAGCCGCTGGTACGCCGAGCTCCTCGGCGCGGACTCTCTTCCGGACCACGAGCATCGCGACTTCTACGATCGAATCACGTGCTCGGGCCAATTGGTTCTTCAGCTCCACGCGTGGGACGAGGAAGATCATCCCAACCTCGTGAACGCGGACGCGGCGCCCGTCGGACATGGCGTCGTGATCTGGTTCCAGGTGGACGATTTTGACACCGCGGTGAAGCGGGCAGGCCGCTTGGGCGCTGAGATCGTCCAGGGGCCTCACTTCAACCCCGCGCCACGGCATATGGAGATCTGGCTCCGCGATCTCGACGGCTATGTCGTGGTGGTTGCCAGTCCGGACGGTGAAGCCGGCTAGAGCTACTTCAGCCCTGCAGCGGCAGCCTGCGCCCGCTCGAGCAGCTTCGGCGCGGCCAACCGCTGCGCCCAATCCGCAAACTGGCTCGTGGGCCCTCGCCACCGGATCTCCTCTACCTCCGCAAAAAGAGGAGCGTCCGTCCGCAGAGTCGCCAGCTTCTTGAAGAGCAGCGCCAAGTCGCGTCGCTCACCGAGCGCCTGCTGCGGGAAGTCCTCGATCGGGCCATGGCGTGCGATCAACCCCGCTGCGCCCTTCGGGCCGATGCCATCGATTCCCGGGTAGCCGTCCGCGTTATCGCCGACCAGCGCCAGGTAGTCGGGAATCCGCTCTGGATCAACCCCGAACTTTGCGCGCACGCCATCCTGGTTTCGGATCACGTTGGTCTTGCGGTCGACCTGCACGATCCGATCGCCTCGTACGCATTGCGCCAGATCCTTATCTGGCGTCCAGATGCATACCTGCTGCACCTGCGGGTCATCACCGGCGATCCGCGCAGCCGACGCGAGCGCATCGTCTGCCTCCAGCTCCTCCATCGCCCACACGGCGATCCCAAGCGCGCGCAGCGCGTCCTCGAGAGGCCAGAATTGCGCCCACAGCGCCGGGTCGATGCCATCACCCGTCTTGTAGCCGCTCCACAGCCCGTTGCGAAAGGATTCGATCACATGATCGGTAGCGACACCGAGGTGCGTGGCGCCCTTCTCCACCATCTGGACCACGGTCGTCACTACGCCCGCAACGGCGCCCAGCGGCTTATCTTCGCCCTTGTTGAATCTTCGCAGGCCGTAGAAGTGACGGAACAGCTCGTACGTGCCGTCGACAAGGTGAACGATCATCTGATACCCAGCGTTTTTTGGTAGAAAGCGAGTGCCGCGGCATTGATTTCCCGGTGTAGGGCAGCCCGATCGACGCCAGACGGATCCTCGCAAATGTCGGCATTGCCCCGAGCCAACTCACGAGAACAGGGAGCGAGAAAAACATAGTGCCCCGCATGGGGAATCATCCTGATTCCGACGAGCGTCCTGATGAACGGCGCGATGTGCAGGACGTTGTAGCGCGGCAGCAATACCTGATCGTGCTGGCCGTAGTAGAGAAACACCGGCCGATCGATGTGTGCCAGGCCGGCCGCATCGAAGACCGAGCTGAACGGCGCCATCACGAACGCTGCCTTCACTCGCGGATCGTCGGTGTTTCCCCACCCATGTAGACTGTGCTGCAGGGCCTCCATCGCTTGTTTGGCGTTGCCGCCGTGTCGACCCGACCCCGCCCCGAGCTTCGCGAGAGGAACGCAAACGTTCCGGTCGTCGGGATGCAATCTGCAATGGCGGGTGAGGTCGGTAAATCGCGGCACGGCGCCTACCAAAAGCAGAGCGGTATAGCCTCCGTTCGAGAATCCGGCGACGCCAATGCGCCTGGGATCGATGAGCGGCTTCCACCGGGGACTCTGCAGCAGAAAGGAGATCGTAGCGGCGATCTGTATGGGCCGGCCGACCAGCACGACAGCATGTCCATCGCCACTGCTGTTGCGGAAATTGTCCTTGGGATGCGTGAGGGTCGCCACGATGAAGCCGTGGCTCGCGAGATAAGTTGCCAGGTCATGATGGCCAAGATCGGACCCGCCATGTCCATGGGAGATCATCACGAGAGGCTTGGCGCCAGAGATTGGCGGCGCGTTCGCGGTGGCGTCAAGGCCGTACGGCCCACGCCAACTGACGCCTTTCGCTGTTGCGGACGGATAGAACACGTAGCCCGACATGTTGCCGCCATTGACCGGGTCATGGACTTCGATCGCGGCGAATCCGACGCCGGTGACGGCCTGACCCAGCGCGGCGATGGGGATGACGAGCCAAATTACGCCCAGCCATGGGAAAATCCGGCCGCGACGTACACAATTGTTCATATTTTCTCGCACAACGTACGCGCGGTCCGTGCCCAGTCACAAAATTTCATCGGAATACCCCGACTGTACACCAAGTGCGGCCCGGTGGACCACCCGAACTCCCCTGGGTCCGCGGCCACCTGGATTGCATGAGCCGCCCACCGGTGGCAACATCACTCCCCAAAGCAAATGTGACATGACAATGGCATCCATCGCCGCCAGGCTGGGCTATGTTTTTCGACAGCGCAGCCTGTACGTTGCAGTGCTTCTTTGGATAGCGCTCAGCGTCGCGGCCTATTTGCTCGGCCGAGCATGCCGCGCCTCGAAGGCGCCCCCAATATGCGGGGCGAGTCCACCGGCAGCTCCACCTATCTCGTACTCGTCGTTCTGGGCATTGCTCTTGCCTCCCTGCTCGCGCGCCATCGCCCGTTTCCGAATCTCGGTGAGCGTGCGCCGGATCGCTCCACGGCCGCGCGCGAAATCATCGGCTTATGGGTGTATGTCGCCGCTGTTCTGGTCGCGGGGCAGTTCCTTGGCAGGCACTTCTTCGGTGCCGGCATCGCGCTGCATCTGAACGGCTCACTCATGGGCGCGACGCGCGTGCAGTCTCCCGCGGAAGTCTTCACATGGGCGGCTTATAACGGCGTCTTGCTTTCATTGGTGCCCTACGTGGTCTTCCGTCTGCGCGGCTACTCGAATGCAGCGCTCAACCTCAAGTCATCGAATCTGAAGAACGACATTTTGATCATCGTGGTCCTGTTGGCGCTCGGCTGCGCGCTGGACCTCAGAGAAAGCCACACCATTCTGCAGCTGACGCCGCACCAGCAACTGCTCGGTGGCGCGCTGTCGTTCGTGCTCCACCTCTTTGGCACGGATCTGCCCATCATGATCTTCATTTACGCCATCCTCATGCCGCGCTATGCCAGGCTTGCGTCGCCCATGACGGCCTACCTGGGGATTCCGAAATGAACGCGCAAAAAGTACCGTACCGCACGCAATCAATTGTGACGACAAGGAAGTTTCGCCTCGGAATGCCGGCCACCCTTTTCGTCATAGGTGGCAACCCGGCCCGGGCATCGGTGATCATCGCCGACGGCTTGCACATCCTCGCGAACAGTACCCAAACGCAGACGCAGACTGAGCTTGACCTTTACGCGTGCGCGACTTGGGCCACGGATCAGACGGGGTTTGACCCGATCACTCACCCAGGTGGGGTGCCACCAGCCGAGAGTACCGTCAGCCATTCTGAGTACCGGCGCGCCATGGGCGCCTGCCTTCAGGCGCGCGGCTACACGGTGAGCATGACGACCACGCAGGCCCCGCCTGCCGTATCGCCGGCGCCACGCCCGGTCGCCGCTGTGGCGACGGTAAATTCGCCCGCACCGCCCTGGAAATGGGAATTCCTGGGCAAATATCCAAGCCCCCTGGGAGTCGGGCCCGTCAGCGCAGTCATTGACCTGACTTCAAGTTATAACTACGACTATGTCGTCTACTACGTGTGGGTTGGCGGAGGTTTCGTTCAACGTGACGGCAATTGGGCACCGGGTTCCGCGCAATGGGCGTCCTCCAGCCTCGATATTGACTGCCAGCGGCACACCTTCAGAGAACATAGGTTCATCAACCAGGCGGGGTCGATCCCACGCTCGAGCGATGCGTGGATTCCGATCAAAGACGGCTGGCAGCCTATCCAACTTGCCGAGAAGCAGGTCTGCGACGAATTCCAGTAGCGGAGTGCAGCTGGCGCAGCCGTGCCGTCACCGCAGATTGCCTCTTGCAGCGCGTTCAATCAGCCAATCGTCCGCGCGGGCGGCGACGGCCGGGCAGATTATCTGGCGGCCGCTCCAGGCACGCGGACGCTTCAGACATCTGATCGCTTCAGGGCCGTGATGGCGCTCGGAGAACGTTGCCGGTCAAGGGCAGACGGCGAAAGAACACTCCATCAGCCCTGCCGTCCGCAGACAACGGCTCGATGTTCCATTGCTCCCTACCGTGCGCAAACTTGGCGTCGTACACGTCCCAACCGTCTCCCCCGACCCGGACGAAGGTCAATGACTTCAGCGCGCCCAAGCGAGTGAATATTCCTTGTATCTGGACACGCTGCTGCAGCGCCGCCTCCTGCAACCCCGGGCCCATGTCATCATAATCGGGCCGTCCCTTCTCCCACCCCTCGATTTGTCGGCGCAGATTAGCCTCCGTCCCCGGACTTGGCGCCACCCTTGCGGTCTCCTGCGCCCCAGTTGGGCGGCTCTTGGCCGCCGCTGCTTGAATGTCCTTGGTCGCGAGCTGCTCGGCAACATTCAGGGCATCCGCTGCTGGTACCTTCACGTCCGGCAGGACGCCCGTTCCCTCCCAGTTGGTGTGAGTGATCGGATTGATGGCTTCGGAGATCGGCACCACAACCTGAAAATAATCTGCAACCAGGTACCCGTTCACGGGATGGGCGCCGCCGCCGGTAGTCTCGCCTACGATGATGGCGCGCTTAAGGTTCTTCAGGTCATAGCAGAACTCCTCGGCACCGGAGAAAGTACTGTGGGAGGTCAGTACGAAGACAGGCTGCGTGCTCATCCGCTTCCCGGGAAGGGACGGCAGCGTCCAGAACTGGGTCGTCGTGTTGTCGGGGCGGTTATGGATATCGTTCAGGTGGGTGGGACGATCAAAGAGATAGCTGGCGATGAAGGCAATCGTCACGGGTGCCCCGCCGTGGTTTTCCCGCAGATCGAAGATGAGGGCGCGCGTGTGGGCTACGAAGGCCATCGCCGCCTCGATGGTTCCGGCGCAACCGTCCGGCGGCATGAATCCGTTGAATTTCACGTAGCCGATGTCGCCGGGCAGAACCTCCACTTTTTCGAAGCCGCAGTTGCCGCGTTCGGCCTGTTCGCGCATCCCTGCCAGCTGCTGCGCGGTGGGTGGCGCCGGCGGCGGAGTCCTGAAGGGCTGAAATCCGACCTGCAGATGCATGTCATGGCTCACGGCACGTAGATCCGAGGTGAGGCGGTCAGCGAACTGAAAGCCATCGCTCAGATCGCGGTAGGCGCCCGCCTTCTCGTGGGCGCGTAGGGCGGCAACCATCTGTGAGGCGACCGCGGGGTGCACGTAGAATTGCGTCAGATCCGCCGCCACGCCATCGATGACGCGCTTGCGCAGTGTGGAGTCCAGCGTAACGGCCACCGGTGAGGCTCCCGGGGGGAGCGCCCTCAGCCGGAGGTAGTCGACGGTGGGCCGCTTACCCTCGCTTACCAGAAGGTCGCCGACCGCCCGGGTGGCGCCATCTCTTTCTTTCACGAGAAACCATATGCGTAGCGGCTCGCTCCGCTCGATCGAAAGGAGATCGAATCCTCCGGTGGAGCTGCGAAAGGAAGTCATTGCGTCCAGGCTCCACGCCGGGTCCACGGTCTTTACGAAATCCTCCATGCGAGCACGATCGCCACTGTTGAACGCGTCGAGCCACGCCCGTAGCGTCTCTCCGGCGGGTGTGCTCGGAATCCGCGTCTGCGCCACTGCACATCCCACTCCCACCATCAGCAGGAGCATGCCTCTGAAGAGCAACTTCGCATTCATATGCTTTTTCCCCCGCTATGGCCTGCTAATCGTCTGATCCGGAACGGCTTATGCAGGCACATTTAACAACAACATTCTGCAATCCGACATAACGCCGAGGGAATGTCTGGGGGACATATCCGCAGCTTGGACGAATTGCGTTGGTACGTGCCGATTCTCTAACGGCGATGTTTATCGCGGTGAATTCGCACGTGGCCTGCCGGGAGGCATCGGCATGCTCCAGGTTAAAGCAGTAGGGACTCCTGAGGCCGCGCAGGTGAGGTTCGCGTCGCCTGGCGTATATGTTGGCCACTTCAAGGACGGAAAGCTCGGCGGTCAAGGCGTAGTTGTGATGAACGGTGCCGGCTATTTTGGGACGTTCAGCGATAACATGCTCAAGCCAGCCAGGATCGATGGTTCTGGTCACTGACCTTGGTGGAAATCCACCCCAGGCTGCGGGCCCGAACACCTGGGGCCAGTGATCCCGTCACTGTCCGCGCTCGAGACCACGGGCAATGTCCGCTCGTTCATCGGTAGAGAGCGGCCAGGTCTCGTCGCAACTGATGCACAGGACCTCGATATCAGACCCGGTGCGCAGCAGTTCGGCCAGCTCGTCGCGCGTGTACGTGACCGCACGCTCCTGGTGGCACTTCGGGCATTCGGACGAGATCGGCGCTTTGGCGTTCATGTGGAAGGCTCACGAGCGTTCACGCGACTTCCCTCAAGTTCACTGCACAACTGTACACCGACTGCCACCGAAGGTCATGCCGCGAATGTGCACGGAACAGTTTCGCAGCATTTTGTAACGACCGAATCCCCCTAACGCTTGACGTAGGCTATACGCGGTAGCATGATCGCTCACGCGCTAAGGGGCGCTCGCGGGTCCGCGCGAAGGACGGAGTCCACCCTTTCAGAGCTACAGGTGACGGCACATCTCGTCTTCCATGTTAGCCAGCCTGCGGACAGCCGGCGTGAGCATGGAGAACCATCGTGCCCCACTCCGTACTGCCCGATCATCCCGATCTCGATCAACTCAAGCGACAGGCCAAGGAGCTGCTGCGCTCTGCGAGAGGCGGAGATGCCGCTGCACTCGAGCGATTTCGCCTGTTGCCGGCCTTTAGAGCCTTCCGCGAAGAGCAACTCAGACGCGCGCCGGTTGCGCTTCATGATGCGCA
This sequence comes from uncultured Pseudomonadota bacterium, assembly GCA_963833085.1. Classification (GTDB taxonomy): domain Bacteria; phylum Pseudomonadota; class Gammaproteobacteria; order Steroidobacterales; family Steroidobacteraceae; genus 13-2-20CM-66-19. The sequence continues at coordinate 8,989 of CAWHWV010000035.1, read as the reverse complement.
ATCGGCGATTGCACGCGAATACGGGTTCTCTTCGTGGAAAGCGCTGAGCGAGCACGTCACCTTACTGACACTCGAGCTCGCTGATGCCGTGCGCGAATTCATTGAAGCCGCGACGGATGGCCGTCAGGATCGCGCCGAGCGCCTGCTGCGATTACACCCGGCTATCGTCGGCGCGAGCTTCCCTGTCGCGCTCGTCACAGGCGATGCCAAGCGCGCGACTGAATGGCTTGCGAAAAACCCCGAGCTCGCTCACAAGCCCGGCGGACCTCGGGGCTGGGAAGCCATCCATTACGTTTGCCATACATCGTTGCGCCATGGCACTGCCGCCGACCCGGATGGGTTGGTCGCAATTGCCCGACGGCTGCTGGAGCTCGGCACGCACCCCGGCACGCGCTTTCCCTGGGTGCATCACGCCGTGCGACGCCCGGTGCTGTGGGGAGCCGCGCTCGTGGTCCGGTTCCTGCCGTTGGTCGACGTGCTGCTCCAGGCCGGCGCGAACCCCAACGACGGCGTCACATTGCCTCTCGCCGCCGGAGCTGGTGACGTAGCCGCACTCGACCTTCTTCTCGCCCACGGCGCCAGCCCAAATCAACCCTGGGCCACCGACGGCGCCGCGACGCTGTACGCCGTTCTGCATTGGGCGGGAACACCGGTTGGGCCACATTGGCTGCTCGAGCATGGGGCGGAGCCAGACCCCATCTATGACAGTAACGGCGAAACGCCGCTACACGTGGTCGCCGAGCGCTGGGATGTACCGCTCGCCGAGGCGCTCGTCGCCCGCGGCGCTGACCCAACGCGTAGGCGCGTGGATGGCCGCACCCCCTATGAGATCGCAGAGCTCAATGCCAACCACGCTGTCGCTGACTGGTTGCGGAGCCGCGGCGCGGCGGGGATCCTGCGGCCTGTGGACCGGCTCGTATCCGCCTGCAGTCGCGTCGACCGCGAGACGGTGGCGAAGATGTTGGCCGCAGAGCCCGATCTGCGAGCGCAAATCGGTAACGAGCATTACGCAACACTGTATCGTGCCGCCGACCAGGGTGATTCGGCGGCGCTCGAGGCATTACTTACCGCCGGGTTCGATCCGAACCGCGGCGATGAGGAAATCGGCAAGACAGCCCTCCATTGCGCCGCGATGGCTGGGCACGAAGAGGCGGTGCGCGTCCTTCTGGACCACGGCGCCGCGACCGATGTTCGTGATCGCGAATTCAATGCTCCACCCTTGATCTGGGCAGCAGAAGGAGCGCGATCGCATCAAGGCCGCGAAGCCGAATACGCCCGCGTAGGACGCCTGCTCATGGACGCCGGCCCCCTGCCCGAGTGGCATTCGGACGAAGGCCCCGGCGACGCCATTGTCGAGGTTATCGACGAGTGGCGCCGCGCCCGACCGGAGCGTTAGCCTACTTCCGGAAATCGGACACGGTGATGCTATCTAGTCTGAGGGTTTGACCATGAGCTCGAGAATGTGATTGGTCGGTGAGGATCATTCAGACATAAACCTCACCGACCCTGCCGTTGCCTCGCCACGTACCGCGCGAGCGTGTCGTTCATACGGGTCTGCCACCCCGGACCCGAGCGGCGGAAGAACTCTACGACATCCGGCTCGAGACGCACGGTCACCGGCACTTTATGACTCGCGGCCTTCGGCCGACCGCGCCGGCGCTTCATCATCTTGGCAAACGGCACCGACTCGGCGAAGTCTTTCGCCGTCAGCTCGCGGGTATCAGGATCGGCCTTCATGCCGGCCTTGACGCGCGCGTCTTGGGCGCCGTTGTTCCGCTTGAATTTTCCCTTGCTTACGGCCTTGCTGCTGCTCATAGCGTTGAATCTCGGTATTGGTCGCGGCACGCAGACTGATGATGCGCATCGTGTCTTCGTCCCGGACGGTGTAGACCGCCACGTAAAGGCGATCAGCTTTGGGCGCGAAGCCGATCCAGCGCTCCTCGTTCGGCTCGCTTGCGTCATCGAGGGTGACCTGCATCGTGTTCCAGTCGAGCTCGCGCGCCAGATCGAGCGAGACGCCGAGGAGTCAAGAGCCTCTAGAGTGCGGCTGCAAACTACTCATGGGAATCGGGGGCGTTCGCGCGGTGGCCGTGGGCAATGGGACCACTCATGGGACCACCGGGGATTTTGGGCATGCTCTGAAAAGCTGGTCGGAGCGCCGAGATTTGAACTCGGGACCCCTTGCACCCCATGCAAGTGCGCTACCAGACTGCGCCACGCTCCGACGATTTAGTTTTCCAAGCTTGCGACGGCGCGAGCGGGGTCGTCTCGCGCGAACGCTAATCATAACCCGGATCGCTAGCGATTGCCGCTTCAGCGGCGCAGGCCCGGCAGCTCGAGCCTCGCCTGAAGGCCGATAGACCCGGAATCACCGGGCGAGAAAGGCCCTACAGGCTCAGGCTGTCGGCCAGCGAGTAGAGCTCCACGTGCTCCCGACGGATTCTCTCACCCAGCACCTGGATGATGCGCTGCGTCTCCCGGACGAACGACTCGGCATTGGCCTGGATCGCTCTGGCGTTGCCCCAGCGGACGGCGTACTGCTTGAATGCGTGCGAGATGGGATGCATTTCGGCGACGAATCGCTGCGTCAGCGCGCGGGTCTTCGCATCCGCGGATTTGAGCATCTGCGGGTAGAACACGTTGTCTTCGGCGGCCAGGTGCATGAGGAGCCTACCGCTGAGCTCGGAGAGGATGTGGCGGGCGGGACCCGCGTCGGCGGCCAGAGTGGCCGGAGAGAGCTGTCGCTTCAAGTCGGTCGCAAGCCGCAGGATCTCGGCGTGCTGCGCCCGGTACCGTTCAGTATTGCTCACGGAGGCTGCCTGGGGAGAGTGTCCTCCCGCACTCATCGGCAGCGATCGCGAGACCTTTAGGTCTCAGCGCCGCAGGACCTTGATCAGGTCCTCGAGCTCGAGCCTCACCTGCTTGACGATCTGCTGGCTCTGCGACCCATCGGTACGCGCCTCCTCGCCCGTCAGCTTGTTGCGGGCGCCCCCGATCGTGAAACCCTGATCGTAGAGCAGGTTTCTGATCTGGCGGATGACGATGACGTCCTGGCGCTGGTAGTAGCGGCGGTTGCCGCGTCGCTTCACCGGCTTGAGCTGCGGGAATTCCTGCTCCCAATAGCGCAGCACATGCGGCTTCACCCCGCAGAGCTCGCTGACCTCTCCGATGGTGAAATAACGCTTACCGGGAATGGCCGGCAGCTGCGAGTTATTCTTTGGCTCCAACATAGGCTTCGACCCGCGCCTTTAGTTTTTGTCCCGGTCGGAAGGTCACCACCCGTCGTGCGGTGATCGGTATCTCCTCCCCGGTTTTTGGATTCCTCCCAGGACGCTGGTTCTTGTCGCGCAGGTCGAAATTGCCGAAGCCGGAGAGCTTCACCTGCTCCCCTCTCGACAGCGCCGCGCGCACCTCCTCGAAGAACAGGTCCACCAGCTCCCGTGCCTCCCGTTTATTGAGCCCGAGCTGGTTGAAGAGTGCTTCCGCCATCTCCGCCTTGGTCAGGGCCATCTCTTTATTCTCGTATTTTTGCGTTCAAGCTCACGCGCAAATCCGCGACGACCGCCGCCATGATGCCGGCCACGTCGTCCTCGGTAAGAGTGCGAGAAATGTCCTGAAAAATCAAGCCCAAAGCGACGCTTTTTCGACCTGCTTCTACGCCTGGGCCGCGATACACGTCGAAAACGCGGAGATCACGCAAAAGGCTTGAAGCCGTGAAGGTTACACGCTCAGTGAGGCTACTTAAAGCCACGGATTCATCCAGCACCACCGCAAGGTCCCTTCTGACCTGCGGAAAGCGCGAAATCTCACTATAAGCGGGCAGCTCGATCCCCAGGGCCGCCTCGACGTCGACCTCGAAGAGCACCGGGGCATATGTAAACTCGAGCGCCTTCACCAGAGAGGGGTGCAGCTCCCCCAGCCAGCCGACCGGCGCGCCCTTGCGCAGCAGCCGTGCCGCCCTGCCGGGGTGCAGACACGAGAGCGCACGCGGCTCGAAGGTGAATTCCGCCTGGGCACCCGTGGCGGCAAGGAGCGCCTCGATATCCCCCTTAACATCGAAGAAATCCACCGGCTCGCGCATATCGCGCGGCAGGCCCCACTGCTCCGGCAGTCGGTGACCACAGGCAATGCCGGCCAGGGTGTCGATTTCGTGCGTCGCGCCCAGCCCCTGAGCCCCGGTCGCCAGGAAGCGCGCCCCATGCTCGAACAGCCGGATGCGATCCTGCTGTCGCCGCTGATTCTCCAGAACCGCCTTCAGAAGCCCCGGCCAGAGCGACACCCGCATGACCGACAGGTCGCTGGCGATCGCATTGGCGAGCGCGATTCCGGCGACCTCGGGGAAGAGCCGCGCCTGCAGCTGAGGATCGACGAACGCATACGTGATGGCTTCCTGATAGCCACGCAGCGCCAACGTCTCGAGCAACGCACGCTCCGATGGGCGCGCAGTCGGCAGGCCGCCGAAGCGCTGTGGCACCAGCGCATCCGCTTCCGGAATCGCCTGGTACCCGACGATTCGCGCGACTTCCTCGATCAGATCGGCCTCGATCGCAATGTCGAAGCGATGGGGCGGCGGCGTTACGCGCCAACCTTCCTGCGTTGACTCGACACGCATCTGCAGTCCCTCCAGGCTTGCGTGGACACGTGCGTCCTCGAACCCGATACCCAGAAGGCGAGCCAACTGCTTGCGACGCAATGTCACTGCCGGCCGTGCCGGCAAATGCTCGTCGGACTGCTTCACGGAAACCGGTCCGGCCTGCCCGCCCGCTATTTGCAGCAGCAGGGCCGTCGCACGCTCTATCGCCCGTTCCTGGTGCGACGGGTCCACACCGCGCTCGTTGCGCTGGCTGGCTTCCGTCGTCAGCCCCCAGCGCTTACCACGCCCGATAACGGCGTCGGGCGCAAAGTACGCGGCTTCGAAGAAGACGTCCGTAGTCTCAGCGCTCACTGCGGTGCGCTCCCCGCCCATGATGCCGGCGATACCGATCGGCCCGGCACCGTCAGTGATCAACAGCACATCCGGCTGTACGTCGACTGTCCTTCCGTCGAGAAGGGTGATCTTCTCGCCGTCACGACCAAAGCGGGCATGCACCTCGCCGTTCAGCTTCGCGAGGTCATAGCCGTGCATCGGTTGACCCAGCTCGAGCATCACATAGTTGGTGACGTCTACTACCGGGCTGATGGAGCGCACACCCGCGCGCCGCAAACGCTCCCGCATCCAGACGGGAGTGGCGGCTTTGTTGTTGACGCCGCGGACGATGCGCCCAACGAACTTCGGGCATCCGGCCGGCGCATCGAGATGCACGCCAAACGTATCGTGCAACACAGAAGGCGCAGACAGCAGGGCCGGTCCCTTCACCCGCCCGCCAGACAGCGCCGCCACCTCGCGCGCGACACCGATGACCGACATCGCATCGCCGCGGTTGGGGGTGATGTTGAGCTCGAGAATCATCTCGTCCAGCGCGAGGTACTCTCGCACGTCCTTGCCTACCGGCGCATCCGCCGGCAGCTCCACGATGCCGCTGGAGGCGTCCGCAAGACCCAGTTCCTTCGCAGAGCAGAGCATCCCCGCGGATTCCACACCCCGCAGCTTCGCCGCCTTGATCGTGAGACCCTCCGGCAGCTGCGCTCCCACCACCGCCAGCGCGCTCTTCAATCCCGCGCGCGCATTCGACGCCCCGCAGACGATCTGCAGCGGCTCGCCCTGCCCGGTCGAGACGCGACACACGCGCAGCTTGTCGGCTTGCGGGTGTTGCTCCGCGGTCAGGATCTCAGCGACCACCACCCCGGAGAACGCCGGCGCCGCCGGCTGCAACGCCTCGAGCTCGAGACCCGCCATGGTGAGCCGCGAGCCCAGCTCCTGTGGACTCCAGGGCACGCTCACCCACTCGGCCAGCCATGAATGTGGGATCCTCATGGTCACAGCGCCCGGAACTGCTCGAGGAAACGCAGATCGTTCTCGAAGAAGAGCCTGAGGTCGCTCACCCCGTAGCGCAGCATCGCCAGGCGATCTATGCCCATGCCCCACGCATAGCCGGTGTAGCGCTCCGCATCGATGTTGCTCGCCCTGAGCACGTTGGGGTGGACCATGCCGCAGCCGGCGATCTCGAGCCACCCGGTGTGCTTGCAGGTGCGGCAGCCCCTGCCCTCGCAGAACACACAGGACATGTCGACTTCCGCGGAAGGTTCCGTGAAGGGGAAGTAGGAAGGCCGCAGCCGCATGGCGAGATCGCGCTCGAAGAACGACTGCAGGAACCCGTGCAGCGCCGCCTTCATGTTGGCGAAGCTGATGTTCTCGTCCACCTTCAATCCCTCGAGCTGGTGGAACATCGGCGAGTGCGTCATGTCGGAATCGCACCGATAGACGCGCCCTGGCGCAACGATGGCAATCGGGGCGCCCTGGCTCAGCATCGCGCGGATCTGCACCGGTGAGGTATGCGTGCGCAGCAGCCGTCCGTCCGGGAAGTAGAACGTATCGTGCATTGCCCGCGCCGGGTGGTTGAGCGGGAAATTGAGCGCCTCGAAGTTGTGGAAATCGTCCTCGATCTCCGGCCCGGTGGCGACCTCGAAGCCGGCGCGGCGGCAGATCTCCTCTATGCGAAGCCGCGCCAGAGTGACCGGATGCAATCCACCGCGCTGCTCGCCCCGCCCCGGCAACGTGACATCGACGCGTCCGGCGGCGAGCTCGCGCTCGACCTCCGCCCGCGCCAACGCCTCGCGCCGAGCCTCGATGGCGGCCTGCACGCGCTCCTTGGCCTCGTTGATTCGCTGGCCGGCCGCGGGCCGCTCGGCGGCCGGCAGGCCGCCAAGGGACTTCAACTGCTCGGTGAGGGTGCCCTTCTTTCCGAGCCAGCGCACCCGCGCGTCATCGAGCGAGCCGAGGTCGGCGCTTGCCGCCACCTCGCCCAGCGCCTCGCCGACGAGGGAGGTCAGGTCCTGCATGGAGCAAGGCCCGCCTTGGGTCAGGCGATGCCAAGTGCGGTCTTGGCCTGCTGCGCGATGGCGGCGAACGCCGCGGTGTCGTGGACAGCGATGTCCGCCAACACCTTGCGGTCGATCTCGACGCCCGCCTTGCCCAGGCCGTTGATGATGCGGCTGTACGACAGCCCGTAGATGCGCGCCGCAGCATTGATGCGCGCTATCCACAGCGCGCGGAACTCGCGCTTCTTCTGCCGCCGGTCGCGGTAGGCATACTGCCCTGCCTTGATGACGGCCTGCTTCGCTGCGCGATAGACCTTGCGGCGGGCGTTGTAATAGCCCTTCGCCTTGCCGAGAACTTTCTTGTGACGGCGCCCGGCCGTCACGCCACGCTTGACTCTTGCCATGTTGGATTACCTCGTGCGTGCGTTACTTGTGGTACGGAAGCAGCTGCTCGAGACGACCGGTGTCGGTCTCGTGCACGAGGCTGGTACCGCCCGAGCGGGCGTGACGCTTGACCTTGCGGTCCTTGTGGCCGAGGTTGTGGCGGCGTTTGGACGCGTACCGCTTGAAGCCCTTCGCCGTCTTGCGAAAGCGCTTGGCCGCGGCCCGGTTGGTTTTCAACTTGGGCATCGACTGAAACTCCTCAACTTCGTTGCTATAGCCCCGGTCGCCAGGCGTCTCAGCGAGACACCCGCTACGGGCGAACGATCCCAGGTAGATCAACTACCCGGAAGCGTTACTTCTTTTTGGGTGCAAAGACCATGATCATCTGCTTGCCCTCCATGAGCGGGTTCTGCTCGATCACGCTGTGGGGAGCGAGGTCGGTGGAAACCCGATCCAAGAGCCTGCGTCCGATGTCCTGGTGCACCATCTCACGGCCGCGGAAACGCAGTGTCACCTTGGCCTTGTCGCCCTCGGTCAGGAAGCGGATGAGATTACGCAGTTTGATCTGGTAATCCCCCTCTCCCGTACCGGGACGAAATTTCACTTCCTTGACCTGAATCTGCTTCTGCTTGCGCTTCGCGGAGTGGGCTTTCTTGTTCTGCTCGAACAGGAACTTCCCGTAGTCCATGATGCGCACCACCGGCGGCTCCGCCGTCGGCGATACCTCTACCAGATCGAGTTCCGAAGTGGCTGCCATTTGCAGGGCTTCGGAGCGGGACATCACTCCGGCTTGCGACCCGTCGGCCGCGATCACTCGCAGTTGCGGCGCGACGATGTCCTCGTTACGCCGGACCCGCTTTGTTGCACTGGCGATGCGTCAATCCTCCAACGTACGGCGCCCGCGGCTCGAGAGCTCGATGCGGAGGCGTTCGACAAATGCCTCCGGGGTCATCGTGCCCAGGTCCTTGCCGCTTCGGGTGCGCACTGATAATAGATGTGCGGCGACCTCCTTATCGCCAGCGACCAATAGATACGGAACACGCTGCAGCGTGTGTTCGCGAATCTTAAAGCCCACTTTCTCGTTCCGCAAGTCGGACACGGCCAGAACACCCTGATTTTTCAGGAGTTCCGTAACCGAGCGGACATACTCGTCCTGCCGGTCCGTGATGCTCATCACCACCGCGTGCACAGGCGCCAGCCAGGCCGGGAGCCGCCCGGCATGGTGCTCCAGCAGGATGGCGAAGAAGCGCTCCAGGGAGCCGAACATCGCCCGGTGGAGCATCACCGGGGTGCGTTTCTGGCTGTGCTCGTCGATGTAATACGCCCCGAGCCGGCCCGGCATATTGAAGTCGACCTGCAGCGTGCCGCACTGCCAATCGCGGCCGATGGCGTCGCGCAGGACGAACTCGAGCTTGGGGCCGTAGAAGGCCCCCTCGCCCGGGTTCAGGGTGTAGTCGATGCCCGCGGCGCGCGAGGCGGTCTTGAGCGCCTCCTCGGCCCGGTCCCAGACCGCATCGCTGCCGACGCGTTTCGCCGGCCGGTCGGCGTACTTGATGCGCACGTCATCGAAGCCGAAGTCCCGGTAGATGTCGAGGATCAGCTTCGTGATGGCCACCGATTCCTCGGTGATCTGATCCTCGGTGCAGAAGACGTGTCCATCATCCTGGGTGAACGCTCGCACCCGCAT